>DWZD01000005.1 GCA_019118345.1 Candidatus Desulfovibrio intestinavium
AGGGAGGGGGGAGCGCGAGGGGGGAGGGAACCCCTTTTTTCGCGCCAGTGAAAAGGGGTTCCCTCCCCCTCGCATACCATTCCTGTTATTCCATTATTCCATTATTCCGTTATTTCGTCATTCCGCATAGCCTGCCAGCCCGTGGATCTCCTGCCCGTCGGCGAGGGTGCGCAGCAGGGGGGCGAGGTCGGTCATGATGTCGATTTCCTTGTGGCTGCGGGCTTTCCAGCCGAGGTTGAGGGGGGCCAGCAGGGGGGCGAGGTCATCGCTGTCGAAGCGACCGCGCTGGAGGACGGTTTGGGTAAGGGCATGGAGGGCGGCGGGGTCGAGGCCGTGGCGGGCGGCGAGATCGTCGATGCGTCGGCTGCGGGCCTGATCGCGGAAGGCGAGGTAGCCCTGTCGGAGGCTTGTTTCGTCCAGCGGCTGGTCGGTGGTCAGGGTACGGATGTAGGCGGTGATGGTATCGCGTTCGTCCATGAACTTGGCATCGGCGGCAATGAGGGCCACAAGCTGCCGGCGGGTCATGGTCACCTCTTCGGGGGACTGATGCGAGAATTTGGCCAGCAGGGCCATGATGTAGTCGTAATCGATGAGGTTGGAGGCAAAGAGCACCAGTTCAAAGTCAAGGGCCTGCACCTGCGGGTCGGGTTCCTGCCCGGGCTTGTCCTGCTTTTCGCGCAGGCGGAGCGCGGTTTCGAGGTAGACGCCGCGAAAGCCCTGCAAATCGTCGGCGGGCAGGATGGTTTCGATGGCGTCGTCATCGTCCGGGGTGCGGTCGGTGTACTGGTCGAGCCGGGTTCTGAGGCGCTGGACGGCCTTGAAGAGATCGATAAAGGCGCCGCGCGCCTCGTCGCCCCTGAGGTTGGGCACGGCGTCGGGGGTGCAGGGCAGGTCGTGGGCCTGCATGAAGGCCCGCAGGCGTTCCACGGCCTCGCCGTACTGGCGGATGACGCTGGGCAGGGGATCCACCAGCCAGATGCGGCGGGCGGCCTCGTCGTCCTGTTCGCCGGAAAACATGCGGATGGCCTCATCCACGGCTTCCTTTTGGCGGCGAAAGTCAAGGATGTTGCCGTAAGGCTTGGTGTCGTTGAGGACGCGGTTGGTGCGGGAGAAGGCCTGAATCAGCGAATGATGGCGCAGATTCTTGTCCACATAGAGCGTATTCAGGTACGGGGAATCAAAGCCGGTGAGGAGCATATCCACCACGATGACGATATCGAGCTTCTGATCGTGGGGCACGTCGGCAAGGGGGAATTTCTGGGATTTGATGCGCGTTTGGACATCCTGATAATACTGGTCAAAGTCGGCGATGGCGTGATTGGTGCCGAAGCGGGCATTGTAATCCTCGATAATGGCGCGCAGGGCGGCCTTCTTGCCTTCGGGATCGACCGAGTTGTCGGCCCGTTCTTGCGGCAAATCCTCCTGAATCTGCTGCACGTCCCGGTTGCCGTCGGCAGGCGGGGAGAAGACGCAGGCGATGTTGAGGGGCCGGAAGTCGGGATCCGCCGCCAGCCGGGCGGCCTGCCGTTCCCGGAACAGGCGGTGGTAGGCGATGGCCTCGTTGATGGATGCGGTGGCCAGCAGGGCATTGAACTTGCGCTGTGCGGTGGCCTCGTCATGCTTGGCAAGGATGGCGTCCACAATGGCGCGGCGGGCGGCATCCGTACCGGCGGGGGGGATGTTGTCGCCCTCGGCGCGGAAGTAGTCCACATGAAAGCGCAGGACGTTATGATCCTCGATGGCGTGGGTGATGGTATAGGCATGGAGGAGGCGATGAAAGATGTCCTCCGTGGTGCGGAAGCGCCCTTCCACGCCGTCAGCCATGCGGAAGGCGGAATTTTCCGGAAAGATGGGGGTGCCGGTAAAGCCGAAGAGCTGGGCCTTGGGGAAAAATTCGCGGATGGCGCGGTTGTTTTCGCCGAACTGGGAGCGGTGGCACTCGTCAAAGATGAAGACCATGCGCTGGTCGCGCAGGACTTCCAGCCGGTCGCGCCAGCCGGTGCGTTGGTTGCCGTCAAGGGCCAGCGCGAGTTTCTGGATGGTGGTGACGATGACCTTGTCGGCGTGGTTGGTGGAGAGCAGGCGTTCCACCAGCTTGGCGGTATTGGTGTTTTCCTCCACGCAGCCTTCCTGAAAGCGGTTGAACTCCTGCCGGGTCTGGCGGTCGAGATCCTTGCGATCCACCACAAAAAGGCATTTGGCGATATGGGGATCATCCTTGAGCAGGGTTGCGGCCTTGAAGGAGGTCAGCGTTTTGCCGCTGCCCGTGGTATGCCAGATGTAGCCGTTGCCGTCATTGCGCCGGATGCAGTCCATGATGGCCTGAACGGCATAGATCTGATAGGGCCGCATCATGAGCAGCTTTTGCTCGCAGGCCACCAGCACCATATAGCGGCTGATCATCTCGCTCAGAACGCATTTGGCGAGGAAGGCTTCGGCAAAGGCGTCCAGCCCGGCAATCTTTTTGTTGTCGCGGTCGGCAAACTGGTAGACAGGCAGAAAGCGCTCGTCCGCATCAAAGGCGAAGTGGCAATCATTGTTGTTGGCAAAATACCATGTGTCGCTGCAGTTGCTGACAATGAACAGCTGGATGAAGCACAAGAGCGTCCGGCTGTAGCCATTGCCGGGGTCGCGCTTGTAGTCCACGATCTGCTTCATGGCCCGGCGCGGGCTGACGGCCAGATTTTTCAGTTCCATCTGGACGACGGGGATGCCGTTGAGCAACAGAAGAACATCATAGCGGTGGAAACTGCTTGCGGTATTGATGCGGAGCTGATTGACCACCTCAAAGGCATTTTTGCACCAGTCGCGCGTATCCACCAGGGTGAAGGTCAGCGTGGTGCCGTCGTCGCGCTCCATCGTATGGTGTTCGCGCAGGGTACGGGCCGCCGCGTAAACGTCGCCGCTGATGATCATATCCAGCAGGCGGTCGAATTCGGCATCGGAAAGATGGACGCCGTTCAGTTCCTCGAAACGGGTACGGAAGTTGCTTTCCAGCGCGGCGCGGTCGCGGATGTCCGGGCGATAGTCATATTTGAGATCTTCCGCAAGGATGCGGATGAGGTGGCGTTCTATTTCCTGTTCCAGCATGGCGGCACCGTGGCGAAAAGAGGGAAAGGGGACGGCAGGACACGCAAGCCGCAAACAGGATACGGCAGGAAACTCCCCGGAGGCAAGGCGTTTTTGCCGCCGCCCTGCCGGACGCACGGCGCACGAAGGCGGGACGCGGCGGTTCGGAAGCCGACGGGCGCATTGACAGACCGGTCGTTCTTCGGAACCATGAACGGATGCCATACAGGGGGATGCCATGACGACGAAAGAACGGGAAATGCATGAGTCGCTCATGCGCCGCGCCATTGCCGAGGCGCGCGTGGGCATGCTGGCCGGGCAGGGAGGGCCGTTCGGCGCGCTGATTGCCAATCCGGCGGGCGAAGTTGTGGCGGTCAGCCACAATGCGGTGCTGGCAACGAACGATTGCACCATGCACGCGGAGATCGCCGCCCTGCGCAAGGCCGGTCGCCTGAACCTGCAGGGCCATACGCTCTATGCCACCGGTTTTCCCTGCATCATGTGCCTTGGCGCCATTCTCTGGTCGCGCCTTTCCACGCTCTACTACTGCAACGACTACGGCATGGCCGCCGCAGCCGGTTTCGACGACGGCGCCTTCCTGCGCGATGTGGGGCGCGTCTTTCAGTGCACGCCCGGCCCGGCAGGAGACATCGACCTGCCGCAGCTGGCCATTCGCCGTTTGGCCCTGCCCGAGGGCGAAGCCCTCTATGCGGAATGGAACCGGCTGGAAAACCGCGTCCTCTATTAGGTCGCCGCCGTCCCGCGTGGCCGGAAGCCCGTTTTGCCTTTCCGGCGCAAAGGCGGTAGACTGGCTCTCCCGGTTCTCCGTCGTCCCGCCCGCACAGGGCCGGGTCGCCGCGGGCCGTCACCAAGCCGCAAGGAGCGCGCATGGCGTCCAACTTTGCCTTTCTGCACGAGAAATTCCCGGAGCTGGCCGAACTCGGCCTGCTGGCCGAACGCTATCTGCATGCCGATCCCCCATCCTGCCTGATGAAGGCGGGTCTGCTCTGCGAAGGCATGATCCGGGTCATGCTCGCGCAGGACGGCATTCCCCTGCCCGAACGCTGCGACGCCGTGGAGCGCATCAACATCCTGCAGCGGCGCGATGTGCTGCCCCCGGATGTGACCTCCGCCTTTCACCTCCTGCGCAAGGCCCGCAACAGGGCCGCCCATGAGGGTACGGCGCCGCCGGAAGGCAAGACGCGCATTCTCCTGCAGATCACGCACAGCCTGTGCGGCTGGTTCTTCCAGACCTATGGCGACGCGGCCTACCGCCCGCAGGCCTTTGTGCCGCCCGAGGCGGCGGGTGCGCCCCCCGCGCGGCCCACGGACGCCGGGCGGGACGAGGCCCTTGCCGATCAGGCGGTTGCGCGCGCCGGACAGGCCGCCGCCCTGCCCGGGGAGGAGCGTCGCCGCCGCGCAGCCGAGGCGGCGGGCGCGCGCCGCGTCTCCGAAGCCGAGACGCGCTATCTCATTGATGAGCAGCTCAGGAAGGTGGGCTGGGAGGCCGATTCCGAAAACCTGCGTCATGCCCGCGGCGTACGGCCGCAGGCCGGGCGCAATCTGGCCATTGCCGAATGGCCCACGGATGCCGCCACGGGCAGCCGGGGCTATGCCGACTATGCCCTTTTTGCGGGCACGCGCCTGCTGGGCCTCATCGAGGCCAAGGCCGCCCACAAGGACATTCCCGCCGTCCTCGATCATCAGTGCAAGGACTACGCCCGCCACATCCGCGCGGAGCACCTGCCCCACGTCGTGGGCGAGTGGCGCGGCTTTCGCGTGCCCTTTCTCTTTGCGGCCAATGGCCGCCCCTACCTTCGCCAGCATGAGGAGAGCTCGGGCATCTGGTTTCAGGACGTGCGCTCGCCCGCCCATGCGCCGCAGGCCCTGCACGGCTGGATGAGCCCTGCCGGTCTGGAGGAGCTGCTTGAGCGCGACACGGATCAGGACAACCGCCGCCTTGCCGCCCTGCCCCGCGACTTCCTGACCGACCCCGACGGCCTCAACCTGCGGGACTACCAGCTGCGCGCCATCGAGGCCGCCGAGCGGGCCGTGCGGGAGGGCGCGCAGAGGGCGCTGCTGGCCATGGCCACGGGCACGGGCAAAACCCGCACCGTGCTGGGCCTGATGTATCGCTTTCTCAAGAGCGGGCGTTTCCGGCGCATGCTCTTTCTCGTGGATCGCCATGCCCTCGGCACGCAGGCGCTGGAGGTGTTCAGGGATGTCAGGCTCGAGGAGCTGCACCCCCTGAGCGAGATCTACAGCATCAGCGGCCTGACGGACAGGGCCATTGAACGGGAAACGCGCGTCCACGTCGCCACGGTGCAGGGTATGGTCAAACGCATCCTCTACAGCGAGGGCAGCGACCGGATGCCCGCCGTCAGCGACTATGATCTGATTATCGTGGACGAGGCCCACCGGGGCTACATCCTTGACCGGGAAATGAGCGACGAGGAACAGCTCTACCGCGATCAGCGCGACTATCAGAGCAAATACCGTGAAGTCATCGACTACTTTCAGGCGGTCAAGATCGGGCTGACGGCCACACCGGCCCTGCAGACCACGCGGATTTTCGGCCCGCCGGTCTTCAGCTATTCCTACCGGGAGGCGGTCATCGACGGCTTTCTGGCGGATCATGACGCCCCGCACCAGCTGCGCACCACGCTCAGCGAGCAGGGCATTCACTACAAGCCCGGCGATACGGTGACCATCCTTGATCCGCGGAGCGGCGAGGTCGCCGACAGCGCCCTGCTGGAAGACGAACTCGACTTCGAGGTGGACGATTTCAACAAGTCCGTCATCAACGAGAACTTCAACCGCGAAATCCTGCGCGAAATCGCGCGGGACATCGACCCCGAGGATGCCGCCTCCGGCAAGACCCTCATCTATGCCGTGGACGATCGCCATGCCGACATGATCGTGCGCATCCTCAAGGAAATCTACGCCGACGAGCTGATGGACACCGATGCCGTCATGAAGATCACCGGCAGCATCGGCAACCGCCGCAATATCGACGAGGCCATTCGCCGCTTCAAGCACGAGCGCCTGCCCTCCATCGTGGTCACCGTGGATTTGCTGACCACCGGCATCGACGTGCCGGAGATCACCCGCCTTGTCTTCCTGCGCCGGGTGAAATCCCGCATCCTTTTCGAGCAGATGCTTGGCCGCGCCACCCGCCTCTGCCCGGCCATCGCCAAGAGCCATTTTGAAATCTATGACGCCGTGGGCATCTATGACGTGCTGGAACCGGTCACCAGCATGCGGCCCGTGGTCAGCAATCCGGCGACAACCCTTGACCAGTTGCTGGACGGCCTGCGGGTCATGGAGGATCCCGCCCACATTCTCGATCAGATCAATCAAATCCTTGCCCGGCTGCAACGCCGTCGGCACGGCATGGACGCGGAGGCGCGCCGCCATTTTGCCGATCTGACCGGCCACAGCCCCGAGGACTTCGCCGAGCAGGTGCGGGATTTGCCTCCGCGCGCGGCGAAGGAGCTGCTGCTGTCCCGGCGGGAGGGCATCGCCCTTCTGGAGGAGGCGGGCGCGGGCGGCCCCCGGCCCATTGTCCTTTCCGACACGCCGGACGCGCTCACCGCCCACACCCGGGGCTACGGCAGGGACAACCTGCGGCCCGACGACTATCTGGAATCCTTTGCCCGCTTTGTGCGGGAACGGCGCAACGAGATCGCGGCCCTCGACATCATCTGCACCCGCCCGTCGGATCTGGGCCGGGACAGCCTCAAGAGCCTGCGCCTTGCCCTCGAGCGGGAGGGATTTACCGAACGGCAGCTCAATTCCGCGCTCTCGCAGCTGAGCAACCGCGAGATCGCGGCGGACATCATCAGCCTTGTCCGCTGCTATGCCGTTCACGCCGAGCTGCTCGATCACGAGGAGCGCATTCGCCGCGCCGTGGCCCGGCTGAAGCAGGCCCACACCTTTTCCCGGGCCGAGGAAAAGTGGATCGACCGCATGGAAAAGTACCTGCTCAACGAGTCCGTGCTGTCGGTGCGCACCTTTGACGAAAGCCCGGCCTTCCGGGAACGGGGCGGCTTTGCCGCGCTGGACAGGCTCTTTCAGCACCGGCTGGAAAGCCTTGTCCATGAACTGAACGGCTATCTCTATGACGATGGAGGCCTTGCCGCATGAGCACCCGCGAAATTGTCGCCAAACTCTGGAACCTCTGCCATGTGCTGCGGGATGACGGCATCACCTATCATCAGTACGTCACGGAGCTGACCTATATCCTCTTTCTGAAAATGGCCAAGGAAACCGGCACGGAACAGGGCATCCCCGCCGCCTGCCGCTGGGATGCGCTGACCGCCGAAAGCGGCATCACCCTGAAGCATCGCTACAAGCGCATACTTGCCGAACTGGGCGAAACGGGCACGGGCCATGTGCGGGAAATCTATCAGGGGGCCGTGTCCAGCATCGACGAGCCCAAGAATCTGGAAAAGATCATCAGCAGCATCAATGCGCTGGACTGGTATTCCGCGCGGGAAGAGGGGCTGGGCAACCTCTATGAAGGCCTGCTGGAAAAGAACGCCGGCGAGAAGAAGTCCGGCGCGGGCCAGTATTTCACGCCGCGCGTGCTCATCGACGTGATGGTGCGCCTCATGGATCCGCGCATCGGCGAACGCTGCAACGATCCCGCCTGCGGCACCTTCGGCTTCATGATCGCCGCCGACCGCTACCTGAAGGATCAGACCGATGAATATTTCGATCTCAGCGAGGATCAGCGGGCCTTCCAGAAGCAAGAGGCCTTCAGCGGCTGCGAGCTGGTGCACGACACCCACCGCCTTGCCCTGATGAATGCCATGCTGCACGGCATAGAGGGGCATATCCTGCTGGCGGACACCCTCTCCACGGCGGGCAAGGCGCTCAAGGGCTACGATCTCGTGCTGACCAATCCCCCCTTCGGCACGAAAAAGGGCGGCGAGCGCGCCAGCCGCGACGACTTTGCCTTTCCCACCGGCAACAAGCAGCTGAACTTCCTGCAGCATATTTACCGCAGCCTGAAGCCCGGCGGTCGGGCCGCCGTCGTCCTGCCGGATAACGTGCTCTTTGCCGACGGCGACGGCGCGCGCATCCGCGCCGACCTCATGGACAAATGCACGCTGCACACCATCCTGCGCCTGCCCACCGGCATCTTCTACGCGCAGGGCGTCAAAACCAACGTGCTGTTTTTCGCGCGCGGGCAGGGCGACAGGGGCAACACGCGGGAGGTCTGGTTCTACGATCTGCGCACCAACATGCCCTCCTTCGGCAAGACGAATCCCCTGAGGCCGGAACATTTCGCGGCCTTTGAGGCGGCCTATGCCGCCGCCGACCGCCGCGCCGTCACGGACGAACGCTGGCGCGCGTTCAGCCGCGAGGACATTGCCGCGCGCGGGGACAGTCTGGATCTCGGCCTCATCCGCGACGACGCGCTGACAGCCTATGACGACCTGCCCGATCCCGCCGACAGCGCCGAGGAATGCCTTGCCCTGCTGGAAGAGGCGGCGGATCTGCTGCGGGGCGTGGCGCGGGAACTGCGCGGCCTCGACCGCAAGGAGGCGGAATAATGGCCCGCCCGCGCAAACAGCCCGCCGGGGCGCAACCCTCCCTGCTGTTGCCGGATGCCGCCCCCCTGCCGGAAATCCCCGTGGCCGAACAGCCCTACCCCCTGCCCACGGGCTGGAAGTGGATTTACTGGGGAAACTGCGGTAATTTCATTGCAGGCAATGCTTTTAAACCAACCTTACAGGGTAAAAAGAATTTACTTTATCCATTTTATAAAGTTGCCAGCTTAAAATATTCAGACAATGAAGGCTATCTTTATGACACGGAAAATAGTATAGGCAAAGAGACCCAAGAGCGCATAAAATCAACTATCATTCCTGAACATTCCATTATTTTTGCAAAAATAGGCGAAGCAATCCGATTGAATAGGAGAGGCATAAACAAAACAAAGTGTTGTATAGACAATAATTTGATTGCATTTATTCCTGAGACGGTATTTTTTCGCTTTGCCTATCATTGGTCACAGTCTATTGATTTATACAAGTATACAAATGCTACTACTGTCCCCGCAATACGAAAAAGTGATCTAAAAAAAATTGCTTTCCCCCTCCCCCCGCGCGAGGAGCAGGAACGCATCGTGGCGCGCATAGAATCCCTCTTTGCCCGGCTGGATGAAGCCCGAGAAAAGGTTGATGCCGTGGCGGAAAGCTACGAAACGCGCAAGGCCGCCCTCTTGCACAAGGCCTTCAGCGGGGAACTGACGGCGAAGTGGCGGGAGGAAAAGGGGGTCTCCGCTGACTGGAGAAATGTATTATTCATCCATGTTGCTGAAGTTAAAAGCAATCTTGTTGATCCAGCAGATTTCCAAGACTTTCCACACATTGCACCAGATAATATTGAAAAGAAAACTGGCAGACTATTTCAATACAATACTATTGCCAAAGATATGGTTACGAGCGGAAAACATCGCTTTTATCCCGGGCAAATTCTCTACTCCAAGATACGACCGTATCTTTCAAAAGTTGTCATTACTGATTTTGATGGGCTATGCAGTGCCGATATGTACCCCATAGAAGCCAAAGAAAACACCAAATATCTTTGGTATTATATGCTTTCAGAAGACTTCCTTGAACAGGCTTCCACAGCCGGTTCGCGCTCGGTACTACCTAAAATTAATCAAAAAGAACTATCGCGTATCAACATTCGGATCCCCACCCTTCCCGAACAGGAAGAAATCGTCCGCCTGCTCGACAGCCTCCTTGAACGGGAACGGCAAATCCGCGAGGCCGCCGAGCAGGTGCGAGAACGGATCGATCTGATGAAAAAGGCCATTCTGGCCCGCGCCTTCCGGGGCGAGCTGGGCTGAGGCGCAGCCGTCCTGCGCGCCGGTGCAGCGGCGGGCGCTGCCGCCCCGTCCGGCATCCGGCCTGATGCCGTCCGGCCCGTCGGGCTTTCTTGCCTATCGCGGAAAATCATACTATCACCATGCTGCGGGCCGCGTGCCGCCGCCGTGTGCCGCGCATCCGGCGCGCGCCGGGCATGGCGGCATGCCCCGGGGCCTGCCCGCCCCTGCCCGCAGGCCGTGGCGGCTGAAGGTGGCCGCATGCGGGGCAAATTTGTCCCCTCACGGCGCAGGAACGGCTGCGCGCCTGAAACCCGCCACGGCGGGGCACGCGCGCGCCAGACGGGTCATGCCGCATCCCCCAAGGGAGCTTTCATGCCGCTGCGTTTTTTGCGAGACATGGTTTTCAATGACAGCGAAAAGACTGTCCCCAATGGCCTGAGCATGCAACAGCAATTGCAGAGTCTGGGCATTTTCACCACGCTTGAACGGCCCGTGCAGCATCCCTTCAAGGTTTTCTGCAAGGAATTGCTGTATTATTCCGCCACGGCCTTTGTCATCACCGCCGTCCTGCTGAGCATCATCCTGCCCGCCACGGAGAGATTTCTTTCCAGCCTGCCGGACAGTACGTTTTTCATCAGGGAACTCAAGGAACTCCTGCACTTCATCAAGGGATGAGCCATGCCGAACAAAGTTATGGTGACCGTTACCTATGAAAAAGGCGCGGACAGGGAGCTGGACAGCACGCTGGAACCCTTTGAAAAGCAGGGGACGGTCACGGCGGTCATCATCCCGCCGCTTTCGACCTTGCAGATCATTGCCAGAAACTTCTGCATCGGCATGGCACGGGGGCTGGGCTTCTTCATTGGCGGTACGGTCATCATCGGCCTGATCGTCTGGACAATACAGTCCATCATCAGCATGAACATTCCCTACCTGACAGAGCTGTTCAAGCAGCTCCTGACCATCATCAAAACCACATGACGCGCGGCCCTGCCGCCCTCCCGCCCCGCCTCCCCGCTGCCGCTGCCGCCGCTGCGCGACGCGCAACGCCTCCCGCCCCCTCCCCCCCAAAAAAAATTGGCGATTCCAGAATCTGGATGACAGCCGGTGCATCCTGCCTTTGTCGGCAATTCACCACCAACAAAGGAGCACATCCATGTTTGGCAAGATTATCTGTCTGGCAGGCGGTATTGCCATTGGCTATCTGGCGCGGGAAACCATTTCCGAACTGGTGGACGAGGTGGCGTCCGTCTGGACCGACAGCCATTCGTCCGCCATTGACGCCTCGTCGAGCGACGAAGCGGACGAGGCGGCGGCGTCCTGATCCCCCATGTGCGCGGGCGGGCGCAACGACACATGCGCTCGCCCGCCGCCTGTTCAGGACGCGCGCATGGCGGCGGGCATGTTACGCCCGGCTTGCATTCCGAAAAATGGAACGATGCACAGGCATACTGTCTTTCTCCGACGGGCTGCCGTCAGCAATACGCAACGCGCGCGGCGTGGCGTCCGAAACCCCATGACAAGGAGAGATCCGCATGCTGCTGGCTCCCCACTGCGCATATTGCGGTTCCCGGCGAACGATCCTCAGCGATTCTCCCCACATCAGCCCGTGGAAAAAACTGTTCGCCGTGCTGCACCGCCTGTCGGCTCAGCCCCCTGCCCGCGGCCTCCACTTCGTGATCTGCAAGGATTGCCGCAAAATCAGCCTGCTGCAGTTTGCCAGGACGCCATGCGCGCGGGGACAACAGTGAAACAGCGACAGCTGCGGGCCATGCCGCACCACGGCGGGCTGTGGGCCATGCCGCACAGCCTGACCATGCGGCGTCGGCGGAGGAAGGGAGCGGCATGCCGTGTGCTGCCCGCCCCGGCGGGGCCGTCCCCCTTTTTTTGCCAGTACGGGCACGGGGGCTTCACGACTGGGCAGCCCACGCGGCCATGCGGCGCGCTCTCAAAAAAAAAGAGGACGCCCGGCGGTGTCCTCTCTTTTCTCTCTTCACGCGGCACAAGCTAGTCAGCCTTGCGGCGCTTTTCCCACAGCTTCATGTCCTTCATCTTGCGGCGGCGTTCCCGCTGCAGGGCCTTGCAGACCAGCGGGGTGTCCTTCTTGAAGCCCCACTTTTCACGATAGGCAGCGGCATCCATGCCGTGGGATGCCAGATGCCGACGAGTCAGAATCTTGAACGTCTTGCCGCATTCCAGGCAGGTTACGGACTTTTCCTTCACCGACTTGCGGGCTTCCATCACCACGTCGCCGCCGTCAATGTCCGTCACGTTGTCCCCTTCGGCAACATTGCGTATGCCCTGAGCCAGTTTCTGAATAAAGGATGTGATTTCATCCTCGCTCATGACGCGCACACTCGCCTGTGCCCGTGCAATTTCCAATGCTTCTTTCAAATAATCATCCATTCTGAACCTCGTCGCGTAATAGACTGCCCGCTTCGGGAAAGCGTCGTCAGGTCAAGCCTGAAGGATAATCCTTACATACTCAAATTCAGGCGTCAACTTCTTTCCCCTCCCCCCCACATGAGGAATGTACTCGGACAGCAAGTCCTCCCGTGAATGTCACGGACGAGTATTATAGTCATTGAGGAAAACGGTTCCCCAGAATGTCTCATCCAGATACTGCCAATTGATGCTGTTCAGATAGTCAAGGCGAACTTCGCCCGGCTTTGCGGAAAGGCTGATCTCAAAGGCATTCCGGGCGCGTTCTTCAAAGGCCGGAATGACATCGGACAGACCATAGGGAATGCTGGTCAAGGATTGCATGGCTTCCGGCAAGGGTTCACGATATTCAAGAATGATCTTTCCCTGATTGAAATTCGTGCGACAGGCAAACACGCGGGAGATCCAGCGCCGCACGGGCTTTTCCCCCTTGTCGGCCACCGCCGCCGCCTGCGGATCCATGAGCGGCAGGAAGGCATCGCGCTTTTCGCTGACCATATAGGTGCAGGTCTCCACGCCCAGACCGTTGATCACGTCCGCGCCCTCATGAATGGCAAAGGGATGGGCGAGCGCGCTGTTCCAGAACCACGGCGGATCCAGTTCGCCCTGGGCCACAATGGCCAGCGGCCCCTTGCCGTCGCCCTTGCCGTAGACGGCAATCCAGGCATCCACATCCAATCCGCCGATGACGCCGGCCTCCATGAGCGAGGCCTGACCAAAACCGGCGGCGAGCAGCGGCAGCTCCCTGGCCTTGGCCGAAAAGGCGGGACGGGAGGAGGAAACATAGGTATCCCCCAGCATGCCGCGCTGCTGCGCCCCCGTACAACCTGCCAGAACAAAGAGCACAAGCGCAAGGCAAGATGTCAACAGTTTCATCGTATCCTCCATTCCAGGCCGCAGAGCATCCCGCCTGGACGGAATCTTATGGGTTGGCCGGGGGGCTCCCGGCGGAATCGGCACCGTTTTGCGCAGGCGAAGCCCCCGGCCCGGCCGCCGCTCCACCCGGCATGAAATCCTTGAGATCGCGGGATACCTCGAAGGTGCGCAGCTCGCTGGCCGCCGCCTTGCCGAAGGGGGTGCCGGGGAAACGCTTGACCACATCTTCCAGCAGGAACTGGGCGCGCACCGCGTCGCCGAGCTTCCTGTACAGGCGCGCTTCGCGATAGCGCAGGCCGGGATATTCCGGCGAGGCGGCGTCCGGCACGAACTCGGCATACTGCTTCACCCAGTCCAGCGCCTCGGGAATCCGGTTGGCCACTTCGCATATGTCCATGAGCGCGGCCATGGATTCCTTGATGCGTTCGGGATCCGCCTTGTCGGAACGCTCGTCGGCCAGCTGGCGGAACAGCTCGATGACCTGCCTGTTGTACACATAGGCATCCCCCACGTCCTTGCGCATCTCGGCATCCCGGGCCAGAAAATAGGTGGCATAGGCACGCTGGTAGAGGGGGATGTCATTCCGCATGGCCAGCTGCCGCCAGCGGGGCAGGGCCGCCCCCCACAGGCCGAGATTCTGGGCGGAGAGGGCCGTGGCGTACTCCAGCTGCGAACGCAGTTGCGGACGCAAGGGCCAGGCGGCCACAATGCGGGACAAATCCAGAATCCTGTCCCAGGCTCCGGCCTTGAGATAGCGGTTGAAATACTCCGTCAGCGCCAGTTCGCCGTAATCGGGATCCATTTTCGCGGTCAGAAATGCGCCCAGCAGCTCCAGCCCCTTGGCATCATCGCCCCGTTCCATGTAGCCCTGGGCCAGCGCATAGCGCATCTTGGGATCCAGCTCGCCATAGCGCTCGCGCACCAGCGGAAAACCGTTCCACAGGAGCAGAATGCGGCGATAGTTCTGTTCGGCCAGGGCATTGGTCAGCTCGCTCTGGAAGGCTGTCCAGATAATGTCGCGGGCCTGCGGCACGCCGGGGTGTTCGGGGTAGTTGTCGATGAAGTCCGCCGCGCTGCCCATGGCCTGGGTGAACTGCTTGTCCCAGAGCAGCCACATGGCGTACTTGAGCCGCGACAGCACGCATTCCGGCGACGTATCCGAAGCCTCCATCACTTCGCGATACACCCGTTCGAGCGGAATATCCTCGGTGGGACGGGCAAAGAGCGCGCTCATCTGATCATAATGCAGCGGGCCGTCATAAATGCCCTTTTCCGCAAGGCGAAGGCGGCTGACCCGGCTGCTGCTGACGCCCGGCCAGAGATCCATGATCCGCTGGTACATCAACGCCGCCGCTCCCCACTGGTTGCCCCGGGTGTAGGTATCGGCCATCTTGAGCAGCAGCTCGTTGTTGCCCTCCCGGCGCGGCTGCAAATTGACGAACAGCCAATAGACATCCATGGCCGCGTCGTCGCGCTTGAGCGCCTGCAGATTTTCCGCCTGCACCAACAGGAAATCCGTATCCTCCAGATAGCAGCGCGGCCAGCGCTTGTTGACGAAGTCCATGATCACGCTGGCGGCATCATGGCGGCCAAGGCGCACCAGAGCCTTGCCCATGCCCATGGCCGCATCTTCCATGGAGGCGCTTTCGGGATAATTTTCCAGCACCGTCTGGAAGGACACCGCGGCGCTTTCATCCATCTTGCGCTTCAGCTGTTCCTCGCCCAGTTCGGTCAGGGATTCCGCCACCAGCGGCGACAGCGGATACTGACGCAAGAGGGCCATGATATTGGCCCGCGCCTCATCCATGTTGCCGACCCGCAAGTTGATCTTGCCAAGGCGGGCATAGGCTTCGGGCGCGCGGTCGTGGCGCAGGTCGGCATTGAGCGCCTCGCTGGTGGAGGCGACAATGGCGTCGTATCCGGCCTGCGGCTTGTCCTTGTACATTTCCCACAGGCAGTCGCTGATGCCGTAAAGCACTTCCAGCCGCCTGTCCCGTGTCAACTGCGGCAGATCATACAGGATGCGCAGCTTGTCCAGCGCGTCGGAAAACTGTCGCTTTTCAAGGCAGGATTGCACCTCCTGCCAAACCGCTTCGGGGTCAACGGGCTTTTCGACGCGATTGCCCTGCTCATCCACATAAATGACTTCCCGCTTGGCCGCAGCGGGCGAGGCCTTGTCCCCGGCCGGACTTTCCGTCCCTGTTCCGGCGGACGGCAGTTCCCGCACAGGCGGCGCGGGCTGCACGTCAGGCGCGGCCTGCGAGCCGGCCTGTCCGGCGGGCTGGGTAGCGGGCTGTCCGGCGGGCTGGGCGGCAGGCGCGGGCGGCGTGCCCGGCATTTGCCCCTGCGTCCCCAGCGGCGGCAATTCCCGCACGGGCGGCGCGGGCTGCACGTCAGGCGCGGCCTGCGCACCGGCCTGTACGCCGGGCTGGGTAGCGGGCTGTCCGGCGGGCTGGGTGGCAGGCTGGGCGGCAGGCGCGGGCGGCGTGCCCGGCATTTGTCCCTGCGTCCCCAGCGGCGGCAGTTCCCGCACAGGCGGCGCGGGCTGCACGTCAGGCGCGGCCTGTGCGCCGGGAAGCTGAGTGGACAGTCCCTGCTCCGGGGGCCAGTTTTCGGGGCCGCCGGGATTGATGCGCGCGGTTATCCCCTGGGCAGCCGAAGCCGCCAGCGAAACGGAAGGGGAAAAAAATTCCAGTCCGAGGGTGCCGCACAACGCGCAAATGGCCGCACCCACAAGAAAACGACGGCAACAGCGACCGCCGACAGAACACACGTCAGCCGCCTTGCCCGCCGTTTTGCCAGTCACGGGAACCCGGTTTGTTCCGGAAAAAGATGCCTTGTTCACGCGCACGTCACTTCACCGTTGATGTTGCCCATGTTTATATTATGCAAGAAACATGTAAGCAAGAACTTCCTAGCCGCCCCTTTTTTTCAACTTTTCGATAAGGGTAGTTCGTTTGATGCCCAGCAGCTCGGCAGCCTGATTCTTGACCCCGTCAGCACGCTGCAAGGCCTCTTCAATCAAGCGAAATTCCACAGCTTCCAGAAAATCCTTCAAATTGCCTCCCTGTTCCGCCAGCACGGACAGATCCGGCCAGACAAAGCCTCCCGCCGCCGCGGATGCTGCCGGCGCGGCCTCTGCGCCGGTCGGGGCCGTCGCCTGCGAGGCAGCCCCGGCGTCCGGCAGGGGATGGCCCGCCGGCACGGACGACAGTTCCGCGTGCTCGCCCGTGAGCGCTCCATGCGGCAGGGGGGGGAGGGCATCCGGCGATCCCACGGCATCCCGGATCTTGGCGGGCAGGTCTTCCACATTCACCCGGTCGCCGTCCACCAGAATGCTCAGCCGCTCCATGAAATTTTCCAGCTCGCGCACATTGCCCGGCCAGCCATAGGCCAGCAGCACGCGGGCGGCATCCTCGCTCAATTGCAGGCATGTCCGCCCTTTCTTGCGACAGAAGCGATCCAGAAAAAAACGGGCCAGAATCAGCACATCCAGACCGCGTTCGCGCAAGGGGGGCAAGTGCAGGGGAATGACATTGAGGCGGTAGTACAAGTCCTCACGAAAGCGGCCGGCCGTGACCTCGCTTTCCAGATCCCTGTTGGTGGCGGCCACGATGCGCACATCCACCTTCTTGCAGCCGCTGCCGCCCACGCGCTCGATTTCCTTTTCCTGCAGCACGCGCAGGATCTTGACCTGCAGGCTCAAATCCATCTCACCGATTTCGTCGAGAAAGATGGTGCCGCCGTCGGCCAGCTCGAAGCGGCCCGGACGGGAACGAATGGCATGGGTGAACGCGCCCTTTTCGTGGCCGAAAAGCTCGCTTTCCAGCAGCTCGCGGGGAATGGCGCCGCAATTGATGGGCACAAAGGGACAGTCGGCGCGGCGGCTGTTGGCGTGCAGGGCACGCACCAGCAACTCCTTGCCTGTTCCCGATTCTCCAGTTACAAGAACCGTGCTGTCTGTCGGCGCCACCTTGTTCAGAATCCTGAAGACTTCCGCAAGGCTGGTGCTCTGACCTATGATGCCGCTTGTATTCAGCTCCATGAGGCTCTCCCGCGCAATCATTAAGGTGTCAATACCCTGACACGCAAAAAATTTCCAGCAAAAAAAGGGGGAGTCGGCTGGAAGTGACCTGTTGGAATGAACGAAATCGCAAAAAATACCCCCTTGGCCTGCGCTTCCCCCGCTTCCGGGCTGGAAGCGCTGCGCGAATCACTCCTGCAGGCCGTGCAGACCGGCGCGGCCCTGCTGAGCGCTCCCCCCGGGGCGGGCAAGAGCAGCCGCGTTCCGCTCTGGCTGCTGGAGGCCCCCTTTCTGGAAGGCAAAAAGATACTCCTGCTGGAGCCGCGCCGGGTGGCCGCGCGTGCCCTTGCCCGCTACATGGCCGCCGGTCGCCGGGAAAAGGTGGGCGAGAGCATCGGCCTGCGCATGCGGCAGGAAACCATCTGCGGCCCGGCAACCCGGCTGGAAGTCATCACCGAGGGCGTGCTGACCCGCATGATCATGCAGGATGCCGCGCTGAGCGATGTGGGTTGCGTCATCTTCGACGAATTTCACGAACGCAGCCTGCATGCCGACACCGGTCTGGCGCTCTGTCTGGCGAGCCGCGGCATCTTGCGGCCTGACCTGCGCCTGCTGATCATGTCCGCCACCCTGGAGGAAGGCGCGCTTTCCGACCTGCTGCCCGATGCGCCGCTGCTGCGCTGCGAGGGGCGTCCCCATCCGGTGGAGGTGCGTTACCTGCCGCCCCCGCCGGGCATCGAGGCGCGGGACATGACGGCCCTGCTCAGGCACATGGCGGGCGTCATTTGCCGCCTGATGCGCGAGGAAAGCGGCAGCCTGCTGGCCTTTCTGCCCGGCGTGGGGGAAATCCGGCGACTTGAGGAGCTGTTGCAGGGCAACGTGCCTGCCGGGGCGGACATTTTGCCCCTCTACGGCATGCTGCCGCCGGAACGCCAGGATGCGGCCATTGCTCCCTCGCCGGCGGGACGCCGCAAAATCGTGCTGGCCACCAATGTGGCCGAAACCTCCCTGACCATTGACGGCATCCGGCTGGTGGTGGACGCGGGTCTGGCGCGAGAGCCGCGCTTCCATCCCGCCGACGGGCTGACCCGTCTGGTGACCCGCCGCATATCGCTGGCCTCGGCTGCCCAGCGCGCGGGCCGCGCCGGTCGTCTGGAACCCGGCATCTGCGTGCGTCTTTGGCATCGGGAGGAGGAAAACGGCATGCGTCCCCACATCCGCCCGGAAATCCTCGACGCCGAATTGAGCCAGATCGTCCTGCAGCTGGCCGTCTGGGGCGTGCCCAGACCCGAGGAACTGCCCTGGCCGGATCAGCCTCCGGCCGCCCATCTGGCCGTGGCGCGCGAGGATCTGCTGCGTCTGGAAGCCCTTGATCCCGCCGCGCCGGACAACCGCCCCACCCCTCTGGGCGAGGATATGGCCGCCCTGCCCCTGCCGCCGCGTCTGGCCCGCCTCCTGCTGCTGGGAGAACAGCATCACAATGCGGCGCTGGCCTGCTGTCTTGCCGTCCTGCTGGAGGATCGCGATCCCCTGCCGCAGGCGGGCGACACCTCGCTGCTGCGCCGTCTGGACTGGCTCTGCCGCAGCGGCGCGGATGCGCCGGACAGTCCGCCCGCCCGTCTGCGCCACTGGGCACAGATGCTGACGCGCCTTTTGCTCTACCCGCCGCAACGCCTGTTCGAGGAAGCCCAGCGGCAAAGCATTTCCACGGGTTTTCTGACCGCGCTGACCTTTCCCGAACGGGTGGCCCAGCGCACCGGCGAAGCCGACGGGCAGGCCCACTATGTGCTGCGCTGCGGCAGCCGCGCCTGCCTGCCGCTCACGGATCCCCTGTCCCGCCAGCCCTTTCTGGCCATTGCCGTGCTGGATGGCGGCCACCGCCAGCATGTGAAGGGCGTCGGTCGCGGCCTGATCCGGCTGGCCGCTCCCCTGCAGGCAGCCGAGGTGGAAAGCCTGTTCTCTGCCGCCCTGCAGCGGGAAAATCTGGTGGAAGTCACGGAGGAGGGCCGGGTCATGGCCCGTCAGCGGCGGCGGCTGGACGCCCTGCTGCTGGAGGATCTGCCTCTGCCCCGCCCGGACGGTGAGGCCTGCGCCCGCGCCCTGTGCGAACATGTGCGGCGCAAGGGCCTTGCCTGCCTGCCGTGGAACGACGCCATCCGCCAGTGGCGGGCGCGGGTGGCCCTGCTGCACGACATGGAGGGCAGCCCCTGGCCCGACGTCTCCGACGCCGCCCTGCTGGCCGATCTGGAATATTGGCTGGCTCCGCATCTGGACAATTGCACGGACTTGCAACGCTGGTCGCCCTCCCAGCTGGCCAATGCCCTGCGCGGCCTGCTGCCCTACCCCCTGCCGCGCCGTCTGGACGAGCTGGCTCCCACTCACTGGACAACCCCGGCCGGCAACTCCCGGCCCATTGTCTACGGCGAGGAAGGGGGGCCGTACATTGACGCCAAATTGCAGGAATTTTTCGGCTGCACCCAAACGCCGGCCATCGTGGACGGTCGGCTGCCCCTGACCCTGCACCTCAACTCGCCCGCCGGGCGTCCCCTGCAGGTCACGCGCGACCTTGCCGCCTTCTGGGCCAATGGCTACCGGCAGGTGCGCGCGGAAATGCGCGGCCGTTACCCCCGCCACCCCTGGCCGGAAGACCCGCTCAGCGCGCCGCCGGCAAGCCGAACCAAAAGACAGATGGAGCGCGGACGGGAATGAACGGCGGCCGAAAGGCGGCCCCGACGTTCGCCAGCGGGCATTATCCTTGACATTCGCGTGCTTGCCGTCTATCCTCCTACCGTTGAAATGCGCTCGTAGCTCAGGTGGATAGAGCAGGAGCCTTCTAAGCTCTTGGTCGGGGGTTCGAATCCTCCCGGGCGCGCCAGAAGAAAATCAGACGGTTACGTGCTATTCGTACGTGACCGTCTTTTCCTTTGCGCCGCTTTTTTTCAATTCTGTCACCCATCTGTCACCCAGGGGCGGCGTCTTCCCCTGGACGGCATATGGCTGGGCGCCCGCATCTCTTCATACGCAGACAGCCTCTGCGCCTTCCGTAAGATTCGTATCCGCAGGAGCATGCGGGCGCGACCTTCTGCGGGCGCAAGCCCGCTCAGGAAGGCGCCCGTCCGGCCTCCCCCTCACCCCCTTGCCGCAAAAGCAGACCAGCATGGTCCTGCGCCGTCGTCTGCCATGCCGGGTCCTTTCCCCCCTCCCCTTCCTCGCGGGGCTTTGCGACCCCAAGAATCGCGGGATTTTTTGGGGAATTTTTCGTGGGAATTCGGGAAGGCTCTCCGGCGCTGCCGTGCTGCCAGGGCCTTACCTCACTCCGCGTCCGCATACCGGCACTGCCAATGAGGTCCTCCGATGACAGACAGAGAACTCTTGCGGCAGGTGCAGGATCGCATTGCCGAAGAACAGCAGGAGCAGTCCCCGAGCGGTGAGCGGCAGGCGGATCGGAACGCCCTGCCCGTCCCGACCCATGACTTCGTGGAGCGCTGCCTCTACGCCAATGAGCTGGGCGACGGGCTGCTGTTCGCCTATCTCTTCCGTGGCCGCCATGCCTATGTGGGGCAGGCGGACGAGTGGATATACTGGGCCGGCCATCACTGGTCCGTGGACCTCATCGAAAAGGGGCATCATGCCCGGGCGGATGTGGAGCACGTGGCGCTGGCCTATCAGGAGACCGCCCGGCATTTCGACGCGCTGGCCAAGAGCGCCGAGCATGACGGCGACAGGGAATCGGCGACACGTCTCAAGGCCAAGGCCGACAAGATGAAGGTTCGAGTGGCCAAACTGCGGACGGATCCGGGCCGCAAGCGCTGCCTTGAGTTTGCCAAGACCAATCTGGAGTCGCCGCTGGCCATTGCCGGCCATGAGATCGACCGCGATCCGTGGGCGTTGCCCATGGCCAATGGTGTTGTCGATCTGCGCACCGGCGAACTGCATCCCGGCCGCCCTGTGGACTGGCTGGTGAAGTCCAGCCCGGTGGAGTGGCAGGGCATCGATGCGCCCTGTCCCCACTGGGAACGCTTCGTCACCGAGATCATGGGAGACGATCCCGAGATGGCGGCCTTTCTGCAGCGCGTATTCGGCTACGGCTGCACGGGGCTGGCCCGTGAACACATCTTCCTCGTGCTTTTCGGACGCGGCCGCAACGGCAAGGGCATCATGACCGAGGTCATCCAGACCGTGTTGGGCGGGCAGAATGCCACAGCCAGTCTGGCTGGGCCGGTGCAGTCCGAGATGCTGCTGGACCAGGGCAAGAACCGCAGCGCCGCCGGCCCCAGCCCGGACATCATGTCCCTGCGCGGCCTGCGCATCGCCTTTGCCTCCGAGACCGACGAGGGCCAGCGCTTCAGCCCGGCCCGCGTGAAGTGGTTCAGCGGCGGCGAGACCCTCACCGGACGTTATCCGCACGACAAGCGTAATGTCAGCTTCGAGCCGTCACACCTGCTCTGCCTGCTGACCAACCACAAGCCGCATGCCCCGGCCAGCGACTTTGCCTTCTGGGAACGCCTGCTGCTGGTGGACTTCCCCCTCTCCTTTGTGGATCGCAAACCGCAGAATGAGAACGAGCGCCCCATGGACAAGGGCCTGAAGGATCGCCTGCTCCAGGAGCTGCCGGGCATCGCGGCCTGGCTGGTGCGGGGCTGCCTGGAATGGCAGCGCGCGGGGCTGGATCCGCCGGCCAAGGTGCGGGAGGCCACGGCCGAGTATCGCAAGGACGAGGACATGCTGGCCGACTTCATCGAGGAATGCTGCATCCTGCAGCAGCCGGGGGAAAGCGACATCCGCACGTCGGCCTCAGAGCTGTACGACGCCTTCTGCGAGTGGTTCAAGGTCAACATCTCTTCCAAGAAGACCGTTTCGCAGAAAGCCTTTGGCAAGATGATGCTGGAGAAGTTCCAGCGCGAGCGCAAGGGCGGCATCTATTATTATTACGGCATCAGCGTCTCCAGCCAGACGCAGCACGAACTGGACGAGTAACAGGACCATCGCAGGAGCATACGGGAGGGCATTTTCTGTCCGTCCTGCCTGAACCCCTTTGGAATACAAGGGGAATCTTCTGCCGCAGGATGATGTGACCATTTTTGCCATAATTCTTTCGCATGTGCGCGAGCGCTTTTTTGAAAAAAGTTCTTCAGAAGAATGGTCACATCGTCCTGTTTTTTGAAAAAAACATGTCATTGCAAAATATTGCGGACAGGATGATGCCATGCCCATGGCAGGATGATGGTGATGATAGAGCAGCTTGTCCAACAGCACGGCCTGAAGGCCGTCAAGGTGGCCGGAACGCACGGCGGCGAATACGCCTGCCCCTGTCCCGCCTGCGGCGGCAAGGATCGCTTTCGCTTCTGGCCGGCCCAGGGCGAGGGCGGGACGTGGTATTGCCGCCAGTGCGGCAAGGGCGGGGACTGCATCCAGTTCCTGCGGGACTTCGATGGTCTGAGCTATGCCGAGGCCTGCCGGCGTCTGGGCAGGGAACGCGCGCCGCTGCCCACGTCCATCATGCCACGCCGTGAACGTGCCCGAGAGTGGACGCCGACCGAGGCGTCGCTGCCCTGTTCCGCCTGGGGGGAACACGCCGCCAAACTGCTGGACTACGCTCACCAGCGCCTGCTGGGCGACGATGTGCAGCTCATGCGCCTGGCCATGCGCGGCATCGAGCGGATGGCGGTGGAGCGTTACCGCCTGGGCTGGCTGCCCGGCGAGAACGGCAAGGACGGCTATCATCGGGATCGCGGGGCATGGGGCCTGCCGCCGGAGACCAATGCCAGGGGCCGCAAGAAGTCCTTGTGGATACCGTCCGGCCTGGTCATCCCCGCCCTGGACGATAACGGCGCGGTGCTGCGCCTGCGCATCCGCAGGGATGAGGAAGCGCGCGCCCGCTTCGGCGCGGACATGAAATACGTGGTGGTGCCCGGTTCCAGCATGCGGCCCCTGCTGCTGCGCCCCGAGGCCAGGGCGTTCGTGGTGGTGGAAAGCGAGCTGGACGCCATCGCCTGCGC
Source organism: Candidatus Desulfovibrio intestinavium (assembly GCA_019118345.1). Lineage (GTDB taxonomy): Bacteria > Desulfobacterota > Desulfovibrionia > Desulfovibrionales > Desulfovibrionaceae > Desulfovibrio > Desulfovibrio intestinavium. The sequence goes on from DWZD01000005.1 coordinate 23,255, forward strand.
CGCAGCCGCCGAGGCCGCCGGTCTGGATGTCGGGGCCTTTGCGGCCGGGACCAGCCTTGGCCGCCCGGACACCGTGGCACATGCCGTCCTGCGCCGGGCGCTGTGCATCCTCGTGGCGCTGGACTTTGACCAGCCCGATGAGAAAGGACAGCGGGCCGGCGCCAGAGGCATGCCCTTCTGGGCGCAGACCTACCGCACGGCCCGGCGCTGGCCTGTGCCCAGCGGCAAGGATCCCGGCGACGCCGTGCGTGAGGGCTGGAATATCGCGGACTGGCTACGCATCGGCCTGCCCCCTGTCTTTGCGCAGACAATCCCGCAGAGCGCGGATGCGACGCCTTCCCCCGCCCTTCCCCCGGAGAGGGAACAGGCCCGTGAGACCATGCCCGCTGAACAGATGGACAACAAGGGCGGCGGGAAAGGACAGGGGGCTGTCGGACCTGCGGGCGGCGCGTTGTGGCTGTCTCGGCCTCACGGACCGTATGGCTGCTTCGACGTGCTCATGCGTGCCGGCCTGGCCGCCCTGCCCACCGATGACGGCGATTTCCGCATTGTGGGGCAAGAGCGCTGGTCGCTGACTGATCTCGGTCGTCTCATGGACTGGTTGTGCCGCTACGGCGACACGGTGCGGCGGGAAATCTACGGTGAAACAACTTCCCGGTCGGATGACGGGGCCACACAAACGACAATTGATACGGAAGAGAACTGATGGAAAAGAACACCCTGGCGTATTGGCCCGTGGAACGTCTGCACGCCTGCGAGCGCCCCCTGCGCAATAACGATGCCTGCGTGGAGCGCATGGTGGCGGCCATAGAGCGCTACGGATTCCGCGTTCCCCTGCTGGTGCGGGCCGACGGTGAGGTGGTGGACGGGCACCTACGCCTCAAGGCTGCACGGCAGCTTGCCCTGACCAGCGTGCCCGTGCTGCTGGTGGACGATCTGGACGACGCGCAGGTGCGCTCCTTCCGGCTGTTGGTCAATAGATCGGCAACATGGGCGACGTGGAACGAGGCGGCGCTGTCCCGCGAGCTGGCGGAATTGCAGACCCTGCACGTTGACCTGAGCCTCACGGGCTTCGAGCCGCGCGAACTGGACCGTTTTCTGGGGGCACTGGCTCTGGATGACGAGGATGCCCTGGATGCCGCTCCCGAGCCGCCCATGCATCCCGTCAGCCGTCCCGGTGATGTCTGGCTGCTGGGCGGGCATCGCCTGCTCTGCGGGGACGCCACCCTCCCGGAAGCCTACGCGGCTCTCATGCAGGGCATGGAGGCTGATATGATCTGGACGGACCCGCCCTACAACGTGGGCTATGAGGGAAAGGCCGGGAAGATCAAGAATGACGCAATGAGCGATCAGACCTTTGCCGCCTTTCTGCAGCGCGTTTTCCAGCGGATCGCCGCCGTCGTGCGCAAGGGCGGCGCTGTCTATGTGGCGCATGCTGATGCCGGCCAGCTGGGCGTGGCCTTTCGGCAGGCGTACCTACAGGCCGGCCTCAAGCTGGCCAGCTGCCTCATCTGGCGCAAGAACACGGGTGTGCTCTCCCGCGCCGACTATCACTGGCAGCACGAGCCTATCCTCTACGGCTGGCGTCCGGGCGCGCCCCATGTCTGGTACGGCGACCGCAAGCAGACCACCGTGCAGGACGCCTTTCCGGCAGCGGTGCGCGAGGCGGGCGAGGAAGCCTGCTGGCACATCATGGACGGCGAGCGCATCGTGCGCATCAGCGGCAGGGATGTGCGGGTGGAGGTGCTCACCGGAACCGTCTTTTGTGAGGCCAAGCCACAGCGCAATGCCGACCACCCCACCATGAAGCCGGTGGCTCTCATCGAGCGTATGCTGGCCAACAGCAGCAAGCGCGGCGACGTGGTGCTGGATCCCTTTGGCGGCTCCGGCTCCACGCTCATGGCCTGCGAGCGTCAGGGCCGCATCTGTCGCACCATGGAGCTTGACCCCCGCTTTGCCGACGTGATCGTCCGGCGCTGGGAAGAAGCCACGGGCCGCGAGGCACTGCTGGAAGAAGGCGTGCGCCCCTTTGCCGAGATGGCCCTCATCAGGGGAGTGCCCCATGCCTGCTGATGACGAATTGCTGCGTCTGGCCCGGCAGTCCGCCGAGACAGACCTGCCCTTTCTCCTGCGCGCCAAGGAAGAGGCCAAGAAACGCATGAAGGAAAACCCCACGCCAGAAAATGTGGGCGGATTCAATCGTGCCCGGCAGGCGCTGGAAAGCGAGCTGGCCCGACGTCAGGGGCAGAGCGCCGCCCGCAGTTGCAAGACCCAGCTGGATGCCGTGGCCTACCTCAAGGACGCGGGCTACAAGTGCAGCAAGAGCCAGTTCAACCGGGACGTGAAGGCGCGCAAGGTGCCCCGGACGCCGGAAGGCTGGTTCGATGAAACCGCCCTGCTGGGCTACGCCAGCGCCCATCTCACGCCCGCCGGGCAGGTGGCCGACCGGCAGCTGGCCGATGCCACCACCAGCCGCCTGTCGGCGGACGCGGAACTCAAAAAATACCAGGCCGAGCGTGCCCGCCTCAAGCTGGAAAAGGAACAGGGCCTGCTCATGCCCCGTGCCGATCACGAGCGTGATCTGGGCGCTCGCGCCCTGTTCTTCCGAAACGAGGTGCGTAACTTCATCCACCTGCACGGGGCCGCCATGATCCATCTGGTAGGCGGCGAGGAGGCGAAGCTGCGCGAGCTCGTGCAGTGGTGGCTGGAGACCACGGAAATCTGGATGGACGCCTGGTCGGGCGAGCGGGAATTTCTGCTGGAAGATGGCGACAGCGGCGACGCTCTGCCGCCCGAGGGGGAGGACGCGTGAACATCCGCTTCTGCGAGGCCGAACGGCGCATCTTTGCCCGGCGCGAGCGGCTGAGCGTCTCGCAATGGGCCAGCCGCTACCTCATCGTGCAGGACGGCATCTACCGCGGCAGTCCGCTGCGGCTGGATGTCTCGCCCTTTCTGGCCGGTCCCATGGACGCCTTCGGCGATCCGCGCGTGCGCGAGGTGGTGGTCTGCGGCTCCCTGCAGGTGGGCAAGACCCTCCTGCTCTACGCCTGCCTGGGTTGGGCCATGGACTACCGGCCGGGCATCAAGATGCTGACCATGCCCACCCGCGAGTCCCGCGACCGCGTGGTGGAGAAGAAGCTGCGGCCCATGCTCCAGGGCAGCCCCCTGCTGCGCCGCATGGTGGGCAAGTACCGGCGCGAGAACATCCTGCTCCGGGACGGCACCAGCATCGAGCTGGCCACGGCCGAATCCCCCAGCCAGCGCGCCTCCATCACCGTGCAGGACCTCATCGTGGACGAGGAGGATCTCTACAGCGGCGGCGGCGACTCCTCTCCCCTGCAGGACTTCAAGGGCCGCACCCGCTCCTATGGCGACTTCGCCAAGATCATCCGGGCCTGCCAGCCCAAGGGCGACGAAAGCTCGTCCATCTGGCGGGGCATCACCGAGCAGGTGGACCAGCTCATGTGCTACGAGGTGACCTGCCCGGCCTGCCGTCATGTCCAGCTCATGGACGTGGGCCACATCGTGGTGCCCGGCGGCGAGACGGACACGCGCCTCATTCGCTCCCGCAAACTGGCCCGCTACCGCTGTCCGCACTGCCACTATCTCTGGAGCGACCACTCCCGCGATCTGGCCGTGGCCGCCGGTCGCTGGCGGCCCTACGTCTGGACGGGCGCGGCCTTTGAACCGGCCCCGGAGGTGCGCGATGCCCGCAGCATCGGTTTCCACATGCCCGCTGTCCTGTCGCGCTTCGTGAGCCTCTCCGATCTGGCGGCCCGGCGGGCCGTCGCCGAGGCCAGCGACGATGCGACCGTGCAGCGCCAGTATTACAACGACGACCTGGGCCTGCCCTGGTCGCCGGTGGAGCTGCGAACCGATGTGGAGCATGTGCTGGAGCGGCGCGATCCGCGCCTGCCCCCGCGCACCGTGCCCCACGGGGCCGTGGCCCTGACCTGCGGCATCGATGTGCAGAAGCACGGCTTCTGGTATCTGGTGCGCGCCTGGATGCCGAGCCTGGCCAGCTACGTCATCGACTACGGCTCCCTGAGCAGCTGGGACGAGGTGGCCGCCCTGGTCTTTGACACGTGGTATCCCGTGCAGGGCACGGACGGCACGGATGCCGGAGAGCGCATGCCCATCTGGCGGGCCGGCATCGACTCCGGCGGCACCGAGACCGAGGGCGTCTATACCCGCACCGAGGAAGTCTACATGTGGGTGCGCGCCAATGGCGGCGGCGTGGTCCATGCCTGCAAGGGCGCCAGCCGCCCGCAGGCCGCGCCGGTGCGCTGGGTCATCCGCGAACGCCTGCCGCACAACGGCCGCCCCATCCCCGGCGGCCTGCGCCTCTATCTCATCGACAGCGGCGCCTTCAAGACCACGGACATGGGCCGCCTGCTCAATGCCGACAGCCGCCAGCCCCTGCGCTTCCATGCCGAAGCCGACGAAACGCTGGCCACCCAGCTCTGCGCCGAGCGGCTGGTGCGCAAGAACGGGAACCTCGTCTGGGTGCGGGAACACAAGGACAACCACCTGCTGGACTGCCTCATGCTGTCAGCCGCAACGGCTGACGCCTCCTGGACGCCCAGCCTGCCGCACCATATCCTGCAATTGCAGGCGCAGGCCCGGATGCAGAGCGAAACGCCGAGGCCCAAGGCAAAGAAACGCCCGCAGCCCGAAGCCCCGGCGCACAGATGGTAAGCCCAGGGAGGACGACAGCATGGCTTTTACCACGACAGACGGCGACATCTCCGGCGCATCCGCCATGCGCGTGGAACAGGGACGCCTGCTCCACGGCCTGCGCGAGATCGCGACCGCCCTGCGCTGCTCGGAAAAAAGCGTGCTGCGCTACGTGGAACACTATGGCCTGCCCGCCGGCAAGATCGGCGGTCGCTGGTGCGCCGACGAGGCCCGCTTGCGGGAGTGGCGGGAGCGGCAGCTTGCCGCCCTTCCCACCGGCACGACGGAGCGCCCCGCCAGCGTCGCGTGACCGGGCCGCATCCGGCCCTGTTCAGGGCATGACCGTGGCCTGCAGGCGGATGTCCAGCCCCTTCATGATACGCAGGATGGTGTCAAAACGCGGCTTGGCTCCGGGGCGCAGGGCCTTGTACAGGCTTTCCCGGCCCAGGCCGGTCGCTTCGGCCAGACGGGACATGCCGCGCGCCCGGGCCACTGTGGCCAGCGCGGTGAGCAGGCGGTCAGGGTCGGCATCCTGCATGGCGTCGGAAACATAGGCCGCAATGGCCTCTTCGCTATCCAGAAATTCGGCGGCATCAAAAACGCGGAACCTGCTTTCGTCCATCAGTCGTCCTCCATCATGGCCCTTGCCCGGGCAATGTCCCGTGTCTGGCTGGACTTGTCGCCGCCAACCAGCAGCAGATATACGATCTCTCCCCGCTGGGTGTAATAGATGCGATATCCCGGGCCATAGTGCACCCGCATCTCGCACAGTCCCTCACCGAGCGGCTTCACATCGCCAAAGTTTCCCTGCTCCGCACGTTCCAGCCGGGCAAGGATCTTCACCTTGCCCCGGATGTCTCGCAGGGCTGACAGCCATTGGCCGAATTCCGGGGAAAACTTGAGGATGTTCATGGGGAAAATGTATCTACTTGGATACATGTTGTCAAGGTATCTCATGCCTGCCCTTGACACCTCTCCCCGCTTCAGGCACCTTGATTTTCCCAACTAGCGAGGCGCGTCTGCCGCCAGCCCTGCTCCCAAGGCACGGCCATGCAGATTTCCACTATGTTGCAGCCAACTGCTTTTGGCAGATTTCGGCGGTATGACGTCCGGGTGTCCGTGAGGCCCCGGCAGCTCGCTAGCTGGGGAGCGTCATACCGCCTTTTTTGTTTTCCAATCCCAACTAGCGAGGTGCCTTATGTCTCAACCCACCATTGCCCAGCTTGAACGCCGTCTCCATCAGCTTGAACAGGCTCTCCAGCGGCAACTGTCCCACCACGAACAACTTTGCGGCATCGTCCTGCGCCTGCAGGAACGACTCATCGCCCGCAACGATGCCGCCTTGGCCCCATACAATGCGGATGTGTTGCACGCGCTGGAGCGCGGCTGCCAGCCGGTGCCCCTGCCCTGCGAGGAGCTCCCTCATGCCTAGCCCCCTTGACCAGCGTGTGGAAGCTCTGGAACGCCAGCTGGCCGACATGCAGGCCATGCTGGAAAGCCTGCTGGCCTGTGTGCAGCGTCAGCAGGCGGACGCGGCCCAGCCCTTCGGGCAGGATCAGCGGGCAGCAAAAATCACCCGGATCGTTGCGCCCCAATCACAAGCGGGGAACAACCGGACAAAACCGGACAAAATAGGACAAAACCGGACAAAATAGGACAAAACCGGACAAAATCGGAAAGTGTTTACACTTCTCTCATAAACATGCTAGCTCCATGCAAAGGTCTGAAAGATTTTTGCATGGAGTTTTTTATGGCCGGATACTGGAGAGATCTCTACGAAACAATGCGGGAGGACCTGCAGTCCCCTGCGTTCCGCCAGTTCGGCAGTTACTCCATTGCCGGTCGCAGTTTCACCTATCGCAGCCTTGACGACTTCCGCTCCCTCCTGGACTGGGTCAAGCGCGAAGCGGACAAGGAAGACGGCATCGCGCCCTATCGGGCTCGGCGCGTGGCCCGGAACGGAGGGCGGGGATGATGCGGCCTGTCGGCAGGGCCGCCCGGCGGCCCCCCCGCAGCTGCATCGGCAGACAGGCCCGGCAGGCTCGCTCCGGCTACAGCGGAGCGGCCAGTCCGCGGGGCATCGGCAACTGGATGCCCGCCAACGCGGATTTCAACCAGCTGCTGGGCATGGACAGCGGACGCATGCGTGCCCGCGTGCGTGACCTCGTGCGCAACTTCCCCCCCTTCGCCCGCGCCGTCAATGCCATGGTGGCCTTCAGCGTGGGTGGCGGCTCCCGCTTTCAGTCGCTGGCCACCCTGCCCGACGGCACGCCGGACATCCCCACCCGCAAGCATATCGAGGATCGCTTCCGGGCCTGGATGGAACATGCCGATGTGGCGGGCCGCCTGCACTTCTACGAGATCCAGCAGCTCTGCAAGCGGCAGGAGTGCGAGTGCGGCGAGTACCTGCTGCGCTTTGCCCGCCCGCGGGACAGCCGCCGCGGGCTGCTGGGCCTGCAGCTCTACGAGCCGGAGAACCTGTCCAGCTGGCGCATCGAGGGCCAGGAGCCGGACAGCGACATCTGGCAGGGCATCGAATACGACATCTGGACCGGTGAGCCGCTGGCCTATCATTTCCAGACCGTCTTCGGCTGGGAGCGCCAGCTGCGGACGTGGCGCGAGCCGGCCTGCAACGTGCTGCACGGTTTTCAGACCCTGCGTCCCGGTCAGCTGCGTGGCGTGACCCCTTTCGCTCCGGCCATCCTCATGGCCAGGGACATGGACGACTACACCTCGGCGGAGCTGGGCGCGGCCAAGATGGCCGCCAAGTGGCTGGCCTTCGTCAGCAGCGGCGATCCGCAATTCTCCCAGCTCACCCGTGCGCCGGGCGGCCTCTCCGGTGCCCTGCGCGAAGAGGTGGAGAGCCTCGAGGACATGACCGTCGAGTACCTCAATGACGGCGAGCAGGTAAATTTCGCGCCGCCCAGCCAGCGCCCGGGCGACAGCTTCGACCGTTTCGTGCGCCACACCCTGCGCATGGTCGCCATCTGCATGGACCTGCCTTACGAGATCCTTTCCGGCGACTACACGGCCATCAACTATTCCACCAGCAAGGCCAGCCGCAACGACTTTGCCATGTTCCTCGTGCCCCACCAGTTCCGGGCCGAGCAGCATCTCATCCGCCCCGTGTTCCGGCGCTGGCTGGATTGCGAGGCGCTGACCCAGGACTACCTGCCCGGCTACTGGCAAAACAAACACCGCTATCAGCGGGCCATGTGGATACCCGCGGGCATGCCCAGCGTGGATCCCCTGCGCGACGGCAAGGCGCAGATCGACGGCATCAATGCGGGCATCCTGTCTCCCCAGATGGTCATCCTTGGCGATGGTCGCGACCCCGAGGAAGTGGTGGAACAGCGCGCCGCCTGGGCCCGTCTCTGTGCCGCGCACGGCATCGATGCCACCACCGGCGCGGTGAGCACCGGGCTGGCCAACAACCCCGCCAAGCTGGGCGCCAGCGAGAGCGCCGAAAAATAGGAGGCATCCCCATGTCGTTTGTCACCCGTGCCACCCCTCTGGGCGATGGGCGCCCGCTGACGCTGGACGAATCCACCCGATCCGTGGAGGTGGTGGCCTCCACCCAGGCAGCGGTCACCGTATTCGACTTTGAGGAATGGCAGCCCATCCGCGAGGTCCTGCTCATGAGCGGCTGCCAGCTGCCCGAGTCCGGCCGGGTGCCCCTGCTGGACTGCCACAGCCGCGAGCATGCCGGGGACATCGTGGGCAGCTTTGACCACATCCGTGTGGAAGACGGACCGCAGGGCCCGCAGCTGGTGGGCCGGGCCGTCTTCTCGGCCACCCCGGACGGCGAGGCCCCGTTCCGCAAGGTGGTGGAGGGGCATCTTACCGATGTGTCCGTGGGCTACGACGTGATCGCGTATCAGCGCATCCGGGCGGGCGAGGTGGCCGTCATCGAAGGCACCACCTACGAAGGCCCGCTGCGTGTGACCACACAGTGGCGCCTCCTGGAGCTGTCCTGCGTGCCCGTCGGGGCGGACAGCCTTGCCAAGATGCGTTCCGCCATCAACAACCTGCAACCTGCCCGGAAGGGCAAAAAGGAGAGAGCCATGTCCAAGGAATCCGGGCAGCATGAGCGCGGCAATATCGCGGCCAGACTGCGCGCCCTGCTGGGGCTGCGTGAAGACCCTGAGGAAAAGCCCGCGCCGGAAGGCGAACCCCGCCAGGCCGTGGTCACGGATGATGCCGGGACCACGGTGGAACCGGAACAGCTCGACGATGCCGAGCTGGAACAGCTGGTGGACGATCTGGGCGCCCTGCTGGATGAAGCCGAGGCCGAACAGGCGGGCCGTGAAGACGGCCAGCAGCCGGAAGAGGACCAGCGCGAGGGCGATGATGACAAAAACGCCTGCCGCAGCGCCGTGCTGGCCAGGCTCATGGCCGGCCTCACCCCGGGGCAGCGTCAGCGCTTCGGCCAGCAGCTGGAACGCCAGCGCATCCGGGGCATCCGGGAACTGGCCCGCAGCTTCCAGCTCTCCCCGGATCAGGAGGACAAACTGGTTTCCTCGGGCATGAGCCTTGGCCGTGCCCGCAAACAGGTGGAGGACATCGTGGCGCAGCGCCAGAATTTCGGCCCCGGCTTTCAGGTCGTGAGCGTGGGCCGCACGGAAAAGGAATCCTTCCGGGCCGCCGTGCAGGACAGTCTGCTGCTGCGCTGCGGCGCCAAGTTGGAAAAGCCCGCGCCCGGCGCGGATGAACTGCAGGGCCTGACCCTGCGCGAGATCGCCCGCGAGATGCTGCTCCGCTCCGGACAGCGTGCCGGTGGCGACATCCGCACTATCGTGGGCCGCGCCCTGACCACCACGGACATGCCCCAGCTGCTGGTGGAGACCAGCCGCCGCACGCTCATGGAGGCCTACGAGCAGGCGCCCGAGACCTGGCGCGACTGGTGCGAGACCGGCACGGCCACGGACTTCAAGGCCGGCAAGGCCCTGGGCCTGGAAGGCGACGTGACGCTGAAGAAGATCCCCGAGTACGGCGAATACACCGACGGCCGCCTGGCTGAAAATGCCGAGGAATATCGCGTGGAGACCTTTGGCCGCAAGCTGGTGATCTCCCGTCAGGCCATCATCAACGACGATCTGGGCGCCCTCACCGACATGCCGCGCATGTACGGCGAGGCCTGCGCGGCACTGGTGGGCGATGTGGCCTATCAGGCCCTGACCGATACGGCCCTCAAGATGGGCGACGGCAAGCCCCTGTTCGACAGCGCCCACCTCAACCTGTTCTCCGGCAAGGGCGGCACGCCCACGGTGGAGAATCTGGGCGCTGTGGTCACCGGCATGGAGCTGCAGCAGGACAGCTTCGGCAAGGTCGTGACCATCCAGCCCCGCTTCTTCCTCGCGCCCATCGGCCTCAAGACCGCCTGCGAGTCCTTCTTCAACACCCAGATCACTGCCGGGCCGGTGGTGGGCACGCAGGCACAGCCGCTGGTCCACAATCCCTACGGCGGCGACTTCTTCCGGCGCATCTATGACCGCCGTCTGGATCTGGCCGGGGCCACCACATGGTATCTGGCCGCGGCCCGCAGCACCGTCAAGGTCTTCTTCCTGGGCGGCGTGCAGGCTCCCTACATCGAGAGCCGCGACAATTTCGATACCGACGGCTTCGAAACCAAGGTCCGCATGGACGTGGGCGCCAAGGCCCTGCGCTGGATCACTCTCGCCAAGGCCACGGCATAGAAAAGGAGGACAACATCATGCAAAATTCCCGTTCCATGGGCCGCTGTATCCACCACACTCCCGGCAAGGCCGTGCTGGGCGGCGAGCTGGTCGTGCTCACCGGCATGGTGGCCGTGGCCAGTACCGATATCCCGGCCAACGAAGTGGGGGCCTGCGAGGTGGAGGGCGTCTTTGCCCTGCCCAAAAAGGCCGGCGAGACCCCCAAACAGGGCGAGCCCCTGTACCTGGCCAGTGACAATACCCTGACCAAGACCTCCGGCACGCCGTTCGTGGGCACGGCCTGGGCCGATGCCCGGGCCAATGACGCCACGGTGCTCTGCCGCATCAATTTTGGCTACGGCGCGGCCGCTGCGGCGGCCTCCACCCCGGGAGACTAGCCTCCCTCCCCTGCCCGAGGGCCGTGCGCCTGCACGGGGCGCGCGGCCCGTCAGCCTTGTTTGCGAGGATAACATGGAACAGCGGCGACTGATGGATCTGGCCTTTGACTTCTGCATGCGGGCCGAGGGACGGGATGCCTACACCGATGATCCCGAGGACGCGGGCGGCCCCACCAAGTGGGGATTTGCCCTCCACTACAACCGGGACATCCTGCCGGACAAGGACGGCAACGGCATCATTGATGCCCGCGACGTGCGCCTGCTGGAACGGGAGGACGCCCGCCGCCTCTGGGAGGACGCCTACTGGCGGGCCAACGGCTGCCACCTGCTGCCCGATGCTCCGGCCTTCATCTATGCGGACATGGTTTTCAATCCCGGCCCGGGCGCGGCCCCGAAGCTGCTGCAGCAGGCGCTCAACGCCCTGGGGCACTCCGTGGCCGTGGACGGCATCATTGGCGACAAGAGCCGGGCGGCCGTTTCGCATTGCGAGCCTGCCGCTCTGATCATCGAATTGAGCGCCCAGCGCCTGCGCTACTACGGTACGCGAAGCAAGTACGCCCGTTACGGGCTGGGCTGGGACCGCCGGGCCGTCCGCTGTCTGGGCATGGCGCTGGGCATCCTCTGGGGAGAGGTGCGGTGAGTCCCCTGCAGGCATCGTTCTGGCTCGGGGCCGTGGCGGCCGCCGGATTGGCCGTCTTCTATCTGGGCGCGGCCCGGGAAGAGGCCGCCCAGCTGCGGGAATCCCTGCGTATCGGCGAGACCCGGACGCAGGCCGCCGCCGAGGCCCTGTCCGAATGGGAAAAGGCCCGCCGGGAAACGGCGGAAAAGGAGCGCGACTATGCCCGTGCTGCAAAGGCTGCTGCTGACCTGCCTCTTGAGCAGCGTTTTGGCGAGTATGACCGCCTGTTCGACGCCATCGAGGCTGGTCGTGGCGAACCCGCCCCTTGAGCTGCTGGAGGATTGCCCGCCCCCGGCCATCTCCCGGGAGGTATTGCCCGCCATTGCCGCGGGACGGGCGGATGACGCCGGACGGGCCTATGTGGATTATGTGCTGACCGTGGAGGCGGCGTGGAACGCCTGCCGGGATCGTCAACGTGCGCTGCGGGCCTATGTGCGCCGCATGGAGGCCCTGCATGATCCGTCCTGAACCCGATGACGTCCCCTTGGCGCGCGGCTGCCCCACCGAGGATGAACACCGCGACCCGTGCGGCATCCTCCCGCCGGAACGCCGGATCGGCAGGCGTCCGCGCCTGCCCGGTCCGCTGCGCACGGCCCTGCTGGTGTTGCTCTGCCTCTTTGCCGGGCTGGCGCTGGTGGATATGGCCCTGAGCATCATCGATCCCGGCAGGCCCATGCACGTCGCCCGGCTGGTGCTGGAGCCGTTTTTGCGCCTGTCCGGCCTCATGACGTTGGGGATGGGCATGTGATGGTCGATCCCATGACCTACAAGGATGTGCTGGCGGGCGTATGCGCCCTGGTCATGCTCTTTCTGGGCCTGGGCCTGCGCGAACTGGTCAGTCTGATCCGGCGCATGGTGGAGCATCAGCAGCAATGCCCCACCCGCTATGCGGACCGGCAGCGCAATGATGAGGCCCACAAGGGCTTTTACGCCGTGCTGGAGAATCTCAACCTGCGCGTTTCCCTGCTGGAAAAAAGCCTCGATGCCCGCAGGGACAAACGCTGAAGGAGAAACGAGATGCTCAAAGAGGTGCTCAAGCAGCAGCGTGTCTGCCCGGAACGCTTTGCCGACCGTACCGGCAACAATGCGGCGCATAAACAATGTTATGATGAACTGGAACAGCTCAATGTACGCGTAAACCTGTTGGAAAAAGACGATCAGAGGGCATGACATGGACGTTCTGGCAATAAAAATGAATGTTGAAGAAGCCCGTAGATGGCTGGATGACGGAGGGGAGGAATTTCGTCTGGGATCCTCCCGCCTCAAGGTTGCCAATCAGCGGGCCATCAACCGGACGCTGAAACACATGCGCTCGCTCATCTCCATGGAAATACGCGACCGCTACTACACCAAAAAGGAAGACGTAGATGCTGCCCTAAAGGTTCACGAAGCCCAGAGCGGCAAGAACCAGCAGGGATCCCTGGTCTATCGCAATCACGCCAGCCTGCCGCTGTCCGCTTTTGGCGCCGCGCAGCGCAAGACCTTTGTTTCCGTGCGTGTGCTCAAAGCCCATCGTACCCGGCGCATCCAGCCGGGCGGCAAGTGGGGGATTCTGGCCACATCAAGCGGCAGAGCCGCTGTCTGGATGGCCCGTGGGCAGGTCTGGGCGCGCACTGCCGAACAGGAGCACCCCAGAATGCTCTTTGGCCCCAGCTTCATGAGTTTCTTCGGCCTGCCCAATGTCTCCAAGGCCCTGAGCATCGAGATGAACGAGTTTTTTGCCAAGCGTCTGGCTCATGAAACACGTGCCTGGACGCTTCTGACGAAAATGCTCAAGGTCAACTTCGTTTCCAGGAGTCAGCGCCCGTGAGCCAGCCTTCTCCCTTTGATGCCGTGCTGGAAGACGATACCCAGCGCATTCTGCAAAGTGCTCTGGGGCCGGCATGCACCGTCATGCTTTACGATGATGCCGGTCACCCCCACGAGCTGCGCGCCCTGTATGGCCAGCCGGGGGTCGATGTGCAGCCCGGTCAGGCGTCCGCCCCTGTGGTGAACGTGTCCCCCGCCCTGCAGCTGTCCTGCCGCGATGTCCAGACAGCTCTGGGGAGGGATCTGTGCGCCCGCGACCGAGTCACTGTCCGGAATAGACCGTATCGCATCCTGAGCGTCATGGACGACGGTTACGGCCTGCTGGAGTGCAGGCTGCTGGAGGCCGCCCATGTCTGACGTCCTGTTCGCCTGGGGCGGCGTCCATCCCCGCACGCTCATCCGCCGGGCCGTCTGTCAGGTCATGCGCGAGCATGATGGACTGGCCGGTCTCGTTGCTGCCCGGATCTGGCCCAACCGCATGGAGCACTGGTTCCGCAACGAGCTTCCGGCGGCCGGGGTCTATACCGTCAGCGAGCAGCGCGTGGAGTCCGATACGCGGCCCGAACCGCAGGAGCGGGTCATCTCCCTGGCCGTTGAGCTGCTGGGCGGGGAGCTGGAGGCCGTGGACGATACGCTGGACGCCCTCTGTCTGCAGACGGAGCGGGCCGTGCTGCGGCTGGACGTCATCGGCCGGGCCATGGGCGCCATCGTGGACGCCAGCCTGCCCGCGCCCCTGCCGCTGGTTCGCGGTACGCACCCGGCGGACACCCTGCTCTCCATCACCCACACCGGCACCGAGCTGGGCATCGCGACCGACGGCGCCCGCGAGTACGGCGTGGCCACCCTGAACTTTGATCTGGAATACCGCTGGCCCGTCGTGCCCCCGGAGCTGGCCGATTTTCTGCTGGCCCATACGGACTGGTACGTCCACCCCGGTGATGACCGGGTGGACATGATCTCACAGGTAACCTTTGTCCCGGAGGAAAACTGATGTCTCACCCCACCACCATGCTTGTCGTGCCCGCCGTGCGCGATGGCCGGCCCCTGCGTATCGCCGATCCGCAGTCCGGCCAGTACCTGCCGCCCGAGGGCGCGCTCGTCCCCCGTTCCGCCTTCTGGCTGCGCCGCCTCAAGGAAGGCGACGTGCAGCCCAAGCCCGCCGCCAGGGAGGAGTAAATGTCCATCGCCTTCAATACCCTGTCCGATACGGTTCGTCTGCCCTTTGCCTATGCCGAGTTCGACGGTTCCGGCGCGTCCGATGACCCGGCCGTCATGCCCTATACCGTACTTGTGGTGGGTCAGATGCTCGACGGCGGCACGGTCGAGGAAGGCAGCGTGCAGCGCCCCATGAGCGCGGAACAGGCCGCCACCCTCTTTGGCGAGGGCAGTCAGTTGGCCGCCATGTGTGCCGCCTACCTCAATGCCAACAGCATCACCAGGATGCTGGCCATCGGCGTCAGGGATGCCGAGGAAGGCACGGCCGCCAAGGGGGCGCTGACCATCAGCGGCACCTGCGTCAACGCAGTACCGCTCTGCCTCTACATCAACGGCAAGCTGGTGCGTGCCGCCGCACCTCTGGCAGCCGAGGCCTCTGCCGTGGCCGAAAATCTGACCAATGCCATCAATGCCGACACGAGCCTGCCCGTGACGGCCACCTTCAGTGGTGGCGAGGTCAGCCTGACCGCCCGGCACAAGGGCGAGTGCGGCAACGACATCGACCTGCGCATCTCGTACTACGACGAGGACAAGCCCGGCGGCCTGACCTTCAGCATCACCAAGATGACCGGCGGCGCCGGCAATCCTGACCCGGCTCCGGTCATCGCGGCCATGGCCAATGATCAGTACCACGTCATCGCCTGGCCGTGGACGGACAGTGCCAGCCTTGCTGCCCTGCGCGATGAGCTGGCGGACCGCTGGGGTCCCCTGCGCCAGATCGACGGGCAGGCCATCGTGGTCAGGCGCGGCACCTTCGGCGAGGTGACCACCTTCGCGGGCGAACGCAATGACAAACATCTGACCGTCTTCGCCTCCGAGGGCAGCCCCACCTCCCCGTGGGAAGACGCGGCCGCCACGGCGGGCGTCATCGCCTACTACGGCAACAACGATCCTGCCCGGGGCTTCAACACTCTGCTGGTGCCGGGCGTGCTGGCCCCTGCCCTTGCCGACCGCTGGACCGACTTCCCCGAAAAGAACCAGGCCCTCTTCGAGGGCGTCTCCACCCGCTATGTGGCCCCGGACGGCACAGTGCGCCTGCAAAAGTGCATCACCACCTATCGCCTCAACGATCTGGGCGCCGAGGACAAGGCCTTCCTTTCCCTCAACAGCCCCCTGACGCTCTCCTACCTGCGCTACGACTGGAACAATTATCTGAAGACCAAATATCCGCGCCACAAGCTGGCCTCGGATGCCGATGCCGCCCGCTATGATGCCAGTCAGCCCATCATGACGCCCAAGCTGGGCCGGGCCGAGGCCATCGCCCGCTTCATGGACGCCTGGCTGCCGCTGGGCCTGGTGGAAGGCAGCGAGCAGTTCAAGGCCGCCCTGCTCTGCGAGCGCAACGCCAAGAACGAGAACCGGCTGGACTGGCTGCTGCGGCCTGATCTGGTCAACCAGTTCGAAGTGGCCGGGACGCTCATCCGGCACATCGTCTAAGGGGGGTGAGAAGCATGGGCAACGGTACCAACAATCGCCGGGCAGGCATCATCTACGTCAAGGTGGACGGCCAGCAGTACGACGCCAAGGGCGCCTATACCTACAATCTGGGCAAGCCCAAACGTGACGCCATCATCGGCGCCGACGGCGTGCACGGCTACAAGGAAACGCCGCAGGTGGCCTTCATCGAGGGGGCCGTCACGGACAGCGATGCGCTGGATCTGGCCGCTCTGGTGACGGCCGACAATGTCACCGTCACGCTGGAACTCAACAACGGCAAGGTGGTCACCCTCTCCAATGCCTGGTTTGCCTCAGAAGGCAGCGGCAGCACGGATGAAGGCGAGATCGCCGTGCGTTTCGAATCGCGGCGCGAAGCCGTGGAAAGCAACTAGGAGAGCACTATGGAACCCATCGTCATCAGGCTGCAGACGCCGCTGACCCACGGCACCGAAACCATCACCGAGCTGCGCTTCACCCGCGAGCCGCAGGTGCGCGACATGAAGGGCATCAAAATTCGCAACATGACCTTTGACGACATCCTGCTGCTGGTGTCCCGCCTGGTCAATGTGCCCCCCAGCGTGCTGGGGCAGATGTCCATGAGCGACTTTGCCGGCGTGGGCGAGGTGGTGGCGGGTTTTTTGGGCGATGGCCGGTAGACTGGGCCGAGGCGGTCATCCAGCTGGCCTGGCTCTATCACTGGCCGCCGTCGGAGCTGGACGCCATGACCGCCCGTGATCTGGTCTGGTGGGCCGAACGCACGGCGGAACTGGGCAAACGCATGGAGAAAGACTGATGGCAGCGCGTCAAAGCCGTTTCGACCTGATCATCAATGCCGTGGAGCGCGTCTCCGCGCCCTTCCGGCGTATCGAGCAGGCTATGGACAGCGTGCGCGAACGTACCGAAAGGGCCAGTCAGGCGCTGGGGCGTCTGGGGCAGGCCGGCGGCTTCGGGAAGCTGTCAGGCGCTCTGAGCGCCCTTGGCGGCAGTCTGCACGGTGTGGCGCAGGAGGGGCAGGCGGGCCTGGAGCGGCTGGGCGCGCTGGCGGGCCGCCTGTCGCTGCTGTTCGGCGCTGCCGGCGGCGGAGCCTTCGCTCTGGCCCATGAGGCCGCGTCCGCCGGAGCGGAAGCGAGCAAGTTCAGCAGCATGGTGGGGCTCTCCACCGCCAACTGGCAGGAATACGCCGGGGCGGCACGCCTGGCCGGGGTGGAGGCCGATGAGCTGGCCAGCCTCATGCTCACCCTGCAGGAACGGGCGGTCAATGCCGCCAACGGCGAAGAAGGCGATATCGAGATCCTCAAGCTCATGGGCATCAGCGCCAAAAATGCCCGAGGCGAGCTCAAGAATGCCGACAGCCTGCTGCTGGAGCTGGCCGACCGCGTCAAACAGATGCGCGATGCCGGCGAAATGGGCAAGGCCGCGGGCATCATGAACCAGCTGGGCGGGGAGGAAGGCGCGCGCCTGCTGGATTTGCTGCAAAATGGCCGTGCGGGTCTGCTGGCCATGCGGCGGGAAGCCAGGGAGCTGGGGCTTGTCCTTGCGGATGATGACGTGCAGGCCAGCAAGGACTTCAATTTCTCGCTTGCGCGGGTGGCCGCCACCTTCCGGGGTATGGGCCTCACCTTGGGCAAAGCCTTTTTGCCGGCCCTCACCACCCTGCTGGACAAGTTCCAGGCCTGGCTGAAAGTCCAGCGCGACATCGTGGGCGCGGGCTTTGAGGCCTGGGTGGAGCGGCTCGATCTGGATGCGGTCTGGGCGTCTGTGGAGCGCTTTTTCACCGCGCTTGGCCGTCTGGGCGGCGCGCTGCAGCATGTGGCCGATCTGTGCGGCGGCTGGGGCAATGCGCTGACCATGCTGGCGGCCCTGCTGGGCGGCAGGCTGGCGCTGGCGCTGGGGGCGCTCATCGCGTCCGTCGGGCAGCTGGGCATGGCGCTGCTGGCCACGCCCGTGGGCTGGTTCCTGGGCGCTGTGGCTGCCATCGCCGGGGCTGCTTATGCCATCTACAAAAACTGGGACGGTCTGTACGCCTATTTCCAAAATCTTTGTACCGGGGTCAAGGCAGCCTTCGAGCAGGTCTGGGTTCAGGGCGTCATAAAATGGCTTGTCAGTTTCAATCCGGCCCGCTGGGTCATGGACGGCCTCAACGAGCTGGTGGCCACCCTCACGGGCATTGATCTCTACAGCATCGGCGGCCAGTGGATCGACAGTCTGCTGGATGGTGTGAAGGCAGGCTGGACAAAGCTCACGGGCTGGCTGGGCAAAGGGCTGGACTCCATCACCGGCATTTTCCGGAGCGACGATGACGGCAAAGGGACAGCCTCGGGAGCCGCAACCTCTCCCCTGCCCATGTCCGATCCGCTCAACATGGTGCCCGGCGCCAAGTCCATGATGCAGCTGGTCCGCAGTGAACGAGTCATCCGGCAGGAAAATACGGTGCGCATCATCGCCCCCGAGGGCATGCGCCTGGAAGGCGACGGCCGGGGCCGCGGGCTGTCCGTGCGCGGCGAGGTGGCCGAGGCCGGGATCCTCAACGCGGGAGCCATCTGATGGATCTGTGGAAGATGCGGCTGCGGGCCGCCAGCTTCCGGGGCGTGTCCTTCGGGGTCACAGCCGATGAAAGCGAAGGCGGCCGCCGCACGGTGACGCATGAATTTCCCCAGCGCGAAGCCCCCTACGTGGAGGATATGGGCGGTGCCCCGCGGCGCTTCACGGTCCAGGCCTTTGTGCTGGGCAGTGATTACATGAGCCGCCGCGATGCGCTGGAAGCGGCCCTGCAACAACCGGGGCCGGGCACGCTGGTGCACCCGTGGTACGGCGAGGTGCAGGTCAGCCAGACCGCCCCCTACAAGGTGCGGCACAACGCCCAGGATGGCGGCATGGCCGTTTTCCAGCTCTTTTTCTGTCGCGATGCCGAACCGCACAGCCCGGCCGCCAGCGTCAACCAGGGCCTTCGTGCCCGGCTGGAAGCAGGGACCGCAGGCCTGCTGGCCTGCGACAGCTTCGACAGCGCCCTGCGTCTGGCCGGGCAGGCGGAATGGGCCGTCAGCCAGACCTACAGCCTCATTGTGGATGCCGTGAGCACGGTGCAGGCCGTCATGCACGGCGATGTCTCCACTGTGGCGGTTCTGCTGGGCGCGGCCACGGGCTATGACCTCATGCCGCTGGCCAGCGTGGGCCGGCATCTCTGGGGCGTGCTGCGGAGCATCGGCAGCCAGTCGGGCCTCTCTGATGCGGCCGTGTCCGGACGCTGGGCCAGTGTGGCCCGCACCGATTTTTTGCCGACTGTGCCGGACAATGTCGGCTCCCAGCGGGCGGTGATCCAGAGCAACGGTCAGGCCGTGGAGAGTCTGGTGCGCCGTCTGGCCTTGGTGGAATCGGCCCGTGCCGCCACCACGGCCCTGCCTGCCAGCCGCAGCGAGGCGCAGCAACTGCGCTACGATTTTTGTGATGCGATGGATGAGGTTCTGGCGCTGGAGCCGGTGATCCCGGATATGGCGCAGGCCAGCGGCATCCGCCGTATGGAGATCGAGCTGGCCGCCTCTCTGGGCAGCCTGCGTTCCGGCACGCTGGCCACGCTGGCTGAGGCCGCCCGGCGGGCGCCGGAAGTGGTGACCGCCACCCCGGCCTGCGTGCTGCCATCACTGGCCCTCTGCTACCGCCAGAGCGGCGGCGTGGCGCTGGAGGCCGATCTGGTGGCCCGTAATCACCTTATCCATCCGGGCTTCGTGCCCGTGGAGCCGCTGGAGGTGCTGCGTGGCTGACGACATCACCCTGCGCATCGACGGCGTGGACTGGACCTATTGGACCTCCGTGCAGGTCTCCCGCCAGATGGACGCCATCGCCGGGACCTTCTCCCTCTCGCTGGCCGACAAGTGGGTCAACGGCGCTCAGGCGCTGCCCATTGCCGCGGGCATGGCCTGCCAGATCCTCATTGGTGGCGATCAGGTCATGGACGGCTACATCGATCAGGTCCGGCCCTCATTTTCCGCCACGGCGCACGGCATCAGCATCACCGGCCGCGACAAAAGCGCTGATCTGGTGGACTGCGCCGCCATCCACAGCCCCGGGCAGTGGCTCAACTGCACCGTGCTCCAGCTGGCCCAGGCTCTGGCCAGACCCTTCGGGGTGAGCGTCACGGCCGAGGGCGACGTGGGCGCGCCCATTGCCAGCTTCAAGCTCGAGGAAGGCGAGACCGCCTTCGAGGCCCTGGACCGGGCCCTGCGTCAGCGGGGACTCATGGCCTGCCCGGACGGCAAGGGCGGTATTGTGCTGCTCAAGGCCGGAGCGGGCACAGCCGGCGGCAGCCTGCGGCAGGGGGAGAACATCCTTTCGGCCGAGGGGCAGTTCGACATGGCCGACCGTTTTTCCGACTACATCGTCAAGGGGCAGATGCCCGGCACGGACAAGGGCTGGGGCAAGGAGGCCTGCGCCGTGCGCGGCCAGTACCGCGACCAGGCCGTGCAGCGTTACCGGCCCATGATCATCCGGGCCGAGCAGTCCGGGGATGCCAGCAACGCGCACCAGCGGGCCGCCTGGGAATGCAGCGTGCGGGCCGCCCGGGCCGTGTCCGTCACGGCCACGGTGCAGGGTTTCCGGCAGCAGGGCGTGGGCCGGGAGCAGTCCGGGCCCCTCTGGCAGCTCAACCAGATGGTGGATGTGGATATGCCCTATCTGCGCATCAGCCAGCGTCTGCTGGTGAGCGGGGTGGAGTTCCGGCGCGATGCCGGATCGGGCAGCACCACCCGCCTCACCCTGCGCGATCCCGCGGCCTTCGCCCCGGAACCCGGGAAAAAGGAAAAGAGCGACGGTTCCGGCGGCAAGGGGGGCGGCAACGTCAGAATGGAGAAGGAAGTGGACCTGCAGACCCGTCTTTCCGAAGAGGCCACGGCGCGGCAAAAGGCCATCAAATGAGCGACCGGCAAACCATCCGTCTGCTGGAACGATTGTCCCGGCGCATGCGCAACATCGTGGCACGTGGCGTCATCTCGCTGGTGCGTGATGCCCGCAAATGGCAGTCCACCCAGCTCGAACTGCTGGACGGCGAGGTGCTGGACGATGCCGAGCGCGCCCAGCAGTATGGCTTTTCCTCCGTGCCCCATGCCGGGGCCGAGGCTGTTGTGCTGTTCGTGGGCGCGGACCGCTCGCATCCTGTGGTGCTGGCCGTGGATGACCGGCGCTACCGCGTGCAGGCCCTCAAGGACGGCGAGGTGGCGATCTACACGGACGAAGGCGACCGCATCCACCTCAAGCGAGAGCACACCATCGAGGTGACCACCAGGCATTTCGTGCTCAAGGCCGAGGACGACGTGACCATCGAGACCAAAAATTTCAGCGTCCGGGCCGCCGAGGGCGTGCGGATGGAGTCCGCCAGCACGCAGTTCGCCACCGGGGCCCTCTCCTTCGGCGGGCAGGGCGGCGGCGAGGTCACTGCCCAGCTCACCGGCGGCATCGTGGCCTCGCAGGATCTGCAAAGCAACGGCGGCGCCGTCTCCCTGACCCGGCATGTGCATTCTGGCGTCCAGGCCGGGGGCGATACGACGGCCGCCCCCGTGGGAGGATAACATGGACATCTGTCTGCATTTCGACCAGGAGGCCGGCCTGTTCGACCTCCTGCTTTCCGAGCCGCCGGCCGACCTGCAGGGCGACGAGGGTCTGCTGACGGCGGTGATCATCTCCCTGTTCACCGATGCCCGGGCCCATGACGACGATCCCCTGCCCGATGAGCGCGTGGGCGTGCCCGGCGACCGGCGCGGCTGGTGGGGCGACTGTCTGCCCGATGCCCAGGGCGAGCGGACGCTGGAGAGCATCGGCTCCCGGCTCTGGCTGCTCTGGCGCGAGAAGGATCTGGACAGCGTAGTGGCCCGGGCCCGGCAGTATGCGGAAGAGGCCCTAGCCTGGCTGACCCGCGAGGGGCATGTCAGCTCCCTGAGCATCAGCGTGGAGCGTATGCAGCCCGGGCATCTGGGTATCCGTGTGGCCGTTCAGCCCTCCGGCAGCGATGTTCCGGGCCGCGAGTGGCGTTTCGTCTACGATTATCAGCACGCCCCGCCGGTAAGCGTCCGGCTGGAGGCATAGGAGGCAGTCATGGCTTGGGAACGTCCGACCCTCACCTGTCTGCATGAGCGCATCGCCCGTGATTTTTCGGGCCGCCTGCTGGATGGCGCCACCCTGCTCCGCCGCTCCGTGCTGGCGGTACTGGCAAAGGTCTGGGCCGGGGCCTGCCATACGCTGCACAGCGTGCTGGCCTGGCTTTATCTGCAGGTTTTTGTGGACACGGCCGAGGGCGAATACATGGAGCGCTGGGCCGGGGTCTGGAACCTCTCGCGTCTGCCTGCCGCCGCGGCCGCGGGAGAGGTGCTGTTCATCGGACAGGACGACGCCGTGATTCCGGCCGGGACCCTGCTACAGCATCAGGCCAGTGGGCTGCAGTATGCCCTGGAGGACAGGGCTGTCATCACCGACGGCAGCGCCCTGGTGCGCGTGAGCGCCGTGGAGACCGGCGCAGCCGGGAACCGGGACGCCGGGGAACAGCTGCAGCTGCTCTCTCCCATCGCCGGCGTGGAGAGCGTGGCCGTGGTGCAGACAGGGGGCGTGGCGGGCGGCGCGGATGCCGAAAGCGACGATGCCCTGCGCGCCCGCGTGCTGGAGCGCCTGCGCCAGCCGCCCCGAGGCGGCAGCATGGCCGACTATGTGCGCTGGGCAAAGGAGGTCCCGGGCGTGACCCGGGCCTGGTGCTATCCCATGCATCTGGGCATCGGCACCGTAGGCGTCTGCTTCGTCTGTGACGGGCAGGAGGATCCTTTCCCGTCCGAGGAGATGGTGCGTCGCGTCAGGGAACACATCGAGCCGCTGCGTCCGGTCACGGTCAAGGAGCTGGGCGTGTTTGCCCCTGAGCCGCTGGACGTGACCGTGCGCCTGCGCATCACTCCGGATACGGAGGCTTTGCGGGCGGCCGTCCGGTCCGAGATCGAAGACGTCTTTGCCCGGGAGGGCGCTCCGGGCGGCACACTCTACCGTTCGCACATCGCCGAGGCCGTGTCCCTGACCCCCGGCGAACAGGATCACGAACTGCTGGAGCCTGCCGCCGACGTGGAGGTGCCTGCCGCGTATCTGCCGCGGCTTGTGCAGGTCATTTTTGAAGGCGAGGTGGCGCGCCATGCCTGAGACGAGCCTGCGTGCCCGCTCCGCTGCCGACTACCTGCGCATGCTCCAGCACCTGCTGCCGCAGGGTCAGGCCTGGACACGTGCGCCGGACGCCGTGCTGACCGCCGTCCTGCGGGCCACAGCCGATGAGCTGGAACGGCTGGACATGGCCATGCGCCTGCTGCTTGCCGAGATGCTGCCCACCAGCGCCATCGCCGGTCTGGAGGACTGGGAACGTGTACTCGGCCTGCCTGACGCCTGCCTGCCCGCCGGAACCTCTCTGCAGGAACGGCGTTCCGCCGTGCTGGCAAAGCTGCGCGACGAGGGGCGGCAGGACCTGGTTTACTGGTACGGCGTAGCCGACTCGCTGGAATACGATGTGACCATCGAGGAACACTGGCCTTTCTGCTGCGGCATCCATGAATGTACTGACCCGTCCGGCCTGAGCCCGCGCCAGCGGCAGGATCATCCCGAGATCGGCTATCTGGCCGTGCCGGAGATTCGCTGGTGGTGGAACGTCATCATCCACGGCGACCGCCTGCTGCTCTTTCGCTGCGGCGAGAGCCTGTGCGGCGAGCTGCTCATGGACTGGCGCGCCGCTGACTCGCTGGAGTGCGTCATGCTGCGCGACAAGCTGGCCCACACCCTGCTGACCTTTACCTATGAGGAAGGAGAATAGCATGAAATACCATCCCCCCGCCGGATCCCAGGATCCCGATGCCAAGTACGTCACCGGCCAGCCCGGCAAGGTCCGCGGCAGCGCCGTGCCCGCCGAGGCTGTGGAACATCCCCAGCGCGAGATCGTGGAGGTCATCAGGCAGGCCGGTCTCACGCCCAGCGGTGATGACCTGACCCAGCTCTGGCAGGCCATTGGCCAGGCCATCACTGCCGCCAAACCCGGTCTGGCCACCACCACGGCCCCCGGCCTTGTGCAGATCGGCGACGGCCTGAGCATCACCACGCAGGGCCTGCTCTCCGTACTGACGGCTACGGCGGCGCAGGCGGGCATCATGCGGCCCGACGGCACGACGTGCCGTGTGCAGGACGGCGTGCTGTCCGTGCCGCAACAGGTCAACGAGTATATGGAAGGCTGGCGCACAAGCTGGGTCGGCGTACCCCGCCCGTGGCGCGGCACGGCACTGCCGCCCGACCATTGCTGGGCCAATGGCGACTTTGTGGCCTTTGCCGACTGGCCGGAGCTGAAGGATGTCTACGAGGCCGGGGGCTTCGCGGGCCTGCTGCTGGACTGGGACGCGGACAGCGAAACGCAGGCCGCCCAACTGGGCCGCTGGCGGCCCGACGCCGCCGAACCCACGGGGCTGTATACGCCGAATCTGACCGGGCAGTTTTTGCGCTGCTGGGGGCCGGGCATCGAACGTCAGGCGGGCAGCTGGCAAGCTGATGCCGTGCAGGGGCACGGGCATGTTTTTTATGCGGGCGTGGCCGCAGGCAGCGGGGGAGGCGGCGGGTATATCAACTTTTCCCAAAGCAACAAGAGTGGGGTCGTCAGGGGGCCGGAATCGCTCGACGGCTACGGCACGGCCCGCATTGCGGACGAAACCCGCCCGGCAAACCTTGCCCTGCCCGTCATCATCTATCTTGGTCAACCCGCCGCAAACTAAGGAGGCCGCATGACCACACTGTACGCCTATCACCCCGCCAGCGGGGAATACCTCGGCAGCCGCCCGGCGCAAGTCGTGAACGGCAGGGAGCTGACCCGCAGCGCCCATGCCACGACAACGCCGCCCCCGGACATCCCGGACGGCCACGCCGCCCGCTGGACGGGCGCGGCCTGGGAAGTCGTGGAAGATCACCGGCAGAAGTTGGACGCCACGGGCACGCCCTACTGGCTGCCCGGCGAGGGCGACGACTGGCAGTCCCCGCCCCGCTACATGAAAGAACTCGGCCCGCTGCCCGCAGGGGCCGTGACGGAACGGCCCGCGCCCACGCTGGACGAGGCCCGCGCCGCCGCCCTTGCCGAACTCAATGCCGCCTTTGCCGCCGCCGAGGCCGAAGGCAGGGTCATGTCCTCGGCGGGCTTCGTCATCGACGCCACGGAACGCAGCAACCGGGACATCGAGGGCCTCATCACCAGCATGGAGGCCACGGGCACGCAGGAGACCACCTTCTGCGCGGCGGACAACAGCTTCCACAGCGTGACGCTGGAACAGCTCCGCGCCATGCGGCTGGAGGTCATTGCCCACGGGCAGGCCCTCTATGCCCGCAAGTGGGAGCTGCGGCAGGCCATCGAAAGCGCGCAGAGCGTCGAGGGCGTACAGGCCGTGGTCATCAACTTTGACGGGGTGGGCGCGTGATGCACTACGGCAAGCATCTGCTAGTGGCCGTTGACCAGCTTGTCAATGCCCTGCTGGGCGGCTGGCCGGACGAAACGCTGTCCAGCCGGGCCTGGCGGCGGCATGCGGCGGGCCGGGGTTCGTGGCTCTGCCGGGTCATTGACCGGCTGTTTTTCTGGGATGTGGAGAAACGCGGCGGCCTGATCGCCGGGCATTGCCAGCTGAGCTTCGAGAGCGAACGGCAGGGGCGGCAGCTGCCGCCGGAGCTGCGCTGATGACCGCCCACCGTCCGCTTCGCGGGCCTGTCCCGCGCCTTGCGCCCGCCTGCTGCCCGGTCTGCGGCCATGCCCTGCGGCTGGTGCTGACTCCCGACGGCCCGCGCCGGGTCTGCCCCGTCTGCGGGGTGGTGGAGCCGTGCGGGAAGTGAGACAGCAGCGCATCACCGCTCGGGACGCGGGCGGGCACATCCGGGCCGCGGATTGCCGCGCCACCCACCGGCGAATACGGCTGGAAGGGCATGCGCGGGCAGCAGCGCAGGCGCTCAGACGTGGGCTTGCTGCGCGCCTGCCCCGCCCTCTTCGCCCCACGTGATGACGGGCTTGCGATTGTGGGCGACGCAGTCGGCCAGATAGGCATTGATCAGCGTCTGGTAGGGCATGCTGGTCTCTTCCGACAGCTTCTTGAAGTAGTCCACGGTCGCCGTGTCCAGACGGATGGTGACCGTGGTCTTCTGCTGCCGGACATAGGGATTCTTGACGCCTCCCGAAAAATCGTATTCGTCGCGCATGGCTACTTCCTGCTTTCGTAGGTGGCGGATTCCCGGGCCGTGGCCTTGCGGGCCGAGATGATCCTGATCTGTTCGTCGTTCTCGCGGTAGCAGTGGCAGACGACGAGAAGGCGCAACCGGCTGCTCAGGCCAAGCAGCAGGAAGCGATCCTCGTCTTCCGAGTGGTCCGGGTCGTAGATGCGCAACGCGTCCACGTCCTGGAACACGGTCTGCGCCTCCTCGAACGAGACGCCGTGCTTGCGCCGGTTGCTTGCGGCTTTTTTCGGATCCCAGATGACATGCATGGCGGTTCCTTGTTCTTTCTTCTGTATGTACAGCGTAAATCATTGTCAATACGGGCACCATGCACGTACGCCGGGCATACGGCATCTCCAAAGGGGCCGACTATCTCACCGGCATGGTACTGGCGGGTGCCTGTTAAGTTCTTTTCAGAGAACAGCCCGGCAGGGGGTGTACCTCCTGCCGGGCTGTTCGTCCCTCCGTCGTCGTGGGGCGGCATCAATCGTCGGCAGGATCCCCTCCGGCAGCCGCCAGCGTCCTGCCGTTCTCTTCTTCCTCGCGCAGCAGGCCCTGCATCCGGCGTTCCAGCTCTTCCTTGGGCAGCTTGGCCATGGCCAGTGATTCCCGGTATTCCTGCGCCTGGGCCAGCATGGTGAATTGAGCGGTCAGGCCCATCTCCTGCGTGGCGGCGCGGATGTCGCCCAGATTGACCCGGAAGAACTCCTTGCGCGGGTTCACCTTGTTGAGGCGCAGCTCGTTGAACTTCCTGTGCAGGGCATTTTCCAGGGCCGGGGCATCCTCGCTGTAGATCATGGCGTGGACGTCAAAGGCAAAGGGCACCGAGGCGTCCCCCAGTTCCCGCACACGGTCCAGCGGCTCAAGGCGGCGCGTCATGCCGATCTTGAAGACATCCTCACCAAAGGAGCCCACATTGGAGATGACGTACACATGCCCGGAGCGCGTCTGCTGCGCCATGGAAAGGGCCCGCTGCGACCGGGCTTCGGCTTCCGCCAGCTTTTCCTGCAGGGCGGCCAGCCGGGCCTCGAATTGGGCCTTCTGCTCCTCGCCGGCTCTGGCCAGTTCGGCGCGCGCCTTCTCCAGCGCGGCCTGCACCCGCTCTTCGTCGCGGGCCGCCTCGCGCATGGCCTTTTCGTATTCGCGGCGAGCCTTCTCCTCTTCGCGGATGCGCTCGCGTATGGCCCGCTGCTCTTCGCGCTCCTTCTCGCGCAGCACCACCAGCGCCACGGCCCAGCGCAGTTCCTCCAGCCGGGCATCCCGGTAGGCCGGTGTGATGCGGGCATTGCGGAAGGCCTGCCCGTTCAGGTTCACCAGCGCGAAGGCGTCTTCGATCTCCTGCTGCAGCTTGCCCAGATTGTCCGTCCTGACTCTGGCCAGTGTGCTGTCCGTCTTGCCGTTGAAGGCATCGATGACAAAGGCCACGGCCGTCTTGCGGCGGTAGTCCTCCACATAATCGCATTCAGCGGCCGTGCCCTGCTTGATCATGGCCTTGGTGCGGGCCTTGGCCGCCTTGAACTTTTCCCCGGCTTCGTCATAGCCGAAGTGCTCGGCCAGATCATCCAGCACGCTTTCCGAGGGCTTGATGTACTCGTCGCCATAGCCCTCCACGGCGTTCTTGAGCGCCTGCAGCGCCTTTTCATATTCCTTTACCCGGCCTTGCGCCGCAAAGGCATCCCCGGCAATCTCTTCCGCCCGGACGCGCGCTTCCTTTTCGATGCGTTGCGCCCGCCCGTAGGCCTCCTGCAGGGTCCCGTCGGCCCGTCGGGCGGCATCCGCCAGCCTGCTTTGCGCTTCCGCCAGTGCGGCGGCGGCTTCTGCCCTGAGCCTGTCTGCCTCCCCTTCCACATCCATGATGGGCTGGTAGCGTTCCAGCTGTTGCCGGGCTTCCCGCAGGGCCGCCTGTTCTTCCGCCAGCGCGTCCTGCGTCCGCCGGGCTTCCTGCCGCAGGCCATTCAGCTCCTTTTCGGCGGCATCCAGCCGTTCGCCGGTCCCGGCCAGCTCCGCTTCACGCTGCTCCAGGTTGCGCAGGGTCGCCGCATGCCGTTCCGCCAGTTTTTTGAATCGGCTTCGGCCGCGCAGCCAGAGAATCAGCGGGGCAAGAAAGACAAGCAGAGACAGCAGCGCGGCAAGCATGCCGCCGGATGCATCGGACATGGGAACCTCCCGGTGGGCAAGAATGGATATTACTTTGTCGTTACCACCTCTCCGGCCGCAAAACAAGGCCCCTTGACAGACCCTCCTGCTTCGGGCAACCTGAATTTCCCCAAATACTCACAGGCGTCACCGTCGCCTTTGCCGTGCCCCACACGGCGAAAAGAGCGGTTGTTTCTATTCTTGCCGTCCGGCATCCATAAGGGATGCTTGCGCATATTGGCAAGGCGACGTCCGGGTGTCCGCGAGGCCCCGGCGGCTGTGAGTAGCCGGGGAGCGTCGCCTTGCTTTTTTTGTACCACATCCCAACTACTCACGAGGTGTCCCATGAACACAGTCCCCGATTTCAGCGACCTGGACGATCTGCTGTACCGCCTGCCCGCCCGCCTGCGGCTGGTGGCCGATTATGTCTCCCGCGAGGATGCGCTGGAACGCGAAGCCGCGGCCGATCTGCTGGACGAGTGCGCCGCCCGGCTGGAACGTCGCCGTGAACGGCTGGCCCAGTGCAACGCCTGGA
Source organism: Candidatus Desulfovibrio intestinavium (assembly GCA_019118345.1). Taxonomy (GTDB): domain Bacteria; phylum Desulfobacterota; class Desulfovibrionia; order Desulfovibrionales; family Desulfovibrionaceae; genus Desulfovibrio; species Desulfovibrio intestinavium. The sequence continues at coordinate 52,052 of DWZD01000005.1, forward strand.
TGCGGCAAGTCCAGAGCGGCTACGGGCTGGAGACCATGCCCTGCGAGGAGGTGCCCCATGCCTAGCCTGGAACAGCGTGTGGAAGCTCTGGAACGCCAGATGGCCGACCTGCAGGCCATGCTGGAAAGCCTGCTGGACGGCATGCGGCAAGAGCGGGCGGACAGGCCCCCGGCACAGGGAGCCGACGCCACGGAGGCGCGCCATGCATGAGGCCGCCCTGCCGCTGTTTGAATTTGAAGGCCAGCCCCTGCGCGTGCATCTGGACGACGCCGGGCAACCGTGGTTTGTGGCCAAGGATGCCGCAGTGGCTCTTGGCTACCAGTGGAAGGGAATCGCCACCGTTGGGCATGTTCCCGATGAGTGGAGGGGGGTCTATTCCGTTCAGACCCCCTCTGCACCGCAGGACATGCTCACCCTGTCCGAACCGGGCCTCTATTTCTTCGTGGCCCGCAGCGACAAGCCCCGTGCCCTGCCCTTCCAGAAGTGGCTGGCCGGGGAAGTGCTGCCCAGCCTGCGCCGTCTGGGCCGGTATGCGCTGCCGGGCAGGACAGGCGGCGAGCTCGTGGGCCTGAGTCCGGCGGCCCTGCGCCTGCGCCCCGCCCTGCGGGAGCGCATCCTTGGCAGCGCCATGCAGTGCGCCCGCCTCATGGGCGTGACCAGCATGGCCGAAGTGGAGGGCATCTTTTGCCGCTGCTGCGAACTGGTGGCCAGCGCGGCGGAGCAGCCCGCCCTGCCCGCCGGACAGGAAGCGGGCCTGATCCGGGAGTTCATGCGGGAGTGCTGCCGGCGCAACCAGGGCGCAAAGACCACGGCCACTGCCGTGTATGACCGCTTCCGCGTCTGGTGGAACAGCCGCAGCACGGATCCCCTGCCCAGCCAGAAACGCCTGGCCGCCCTGCTGCGGGAACGCTTCGTCCCCCACCGGCGTGGCGGCCGCATCTGGTATCTGGATCTAAGCGTGGAGGGATAGAGAAACAAAGGCCCCTGCAGGTCATGCCTGCGGGGGCTTGTTATTTTCCAATCTTTCATATAACTGGTATTGTAAATCTATAATATTAGGGAAAACACAATGAAAGAGCATGAACTTATTGACATTGCTGCCGGGAACTTTCGTATAGATTTTGTAGAAGCCTATGCGTTAGATTGTAATGAAAAGGTTGTCGGTGAAGGAAGTGCGTATGTTCAGATAGAAAGTGGTGAAATAGAACTTACTTGTCTTTTTAGAGAGTTTACTAAATCTATTTTGTTAAAAAGAATGAACATTGCTGAAAAAGAAATTTTCCCGGATGATTGTTATATTACAGCTAAGCTTATAGATGTGTCAGGGGAAATTTGG
>DWZD01000047.1 GCA_019118345.1 Candidatus Desulfovibrio intestinavium
TACTTCTTGAAGGCCTTGGCGGCGTAACCCTGTTCGGAATCTTCAGGGTCGCCCACGGCCACACGGAAAACTTCCGCCGCCGAAGCGGTGGCGCTCCAGAGGAACAGGGCCGCAAGCATGAGGGTGAGAACTCGTTTGAATGTCATCCGTCTACTCCTTGTTAGGATGGTATTGAGTGAACTATGGCAAAATATAGTTAAAAAAATCACAGCGAGCCAGTATTGACTTCCCCTTTGTTTTGGATAAAATTAAAAGATTCTAGATGGATGTGAGTATTTTTTTGGCAGATTCTGCTTTTATTTCATAATGTTACGAAGTTTTGCAAAGCGTGGCGAAACCCCGTAAAACGCTCTGAAATGGCAGGCCTTCCGGTGGGGGTAAATGTATTTTATTGTAACAAGTTGTTTTTGTTTGCAAAAATTTTTCAAAAAATTTTTTTCACATTCGCGGCTCTTTTTTGGGAAAAAAATTTCCCTGCTCGGGCTGGCCATAGGGGAGCAATCCCTGTTTATCCTTTTTTCCCGGTATGTTGTCGATGATTCCTGCGGTAACGGGATCGTGTCGCCGCCCCGCTGGGGACGCCGCCGGTCGTGCCGCCGCAGCACCCCGTTCAGGCTGAACGCGGGCCGGCATGCGGGTGACCGCGGGGTGCGTGCGGCCAATGACGGTGAGAACGGTCAGCGGCGAGCGATGGTGGGCAAGCTCCGGGCTTGGCGGGCGGCTTGAGCGTCGCAGGCTTGGCGCACAAAGGGGTTGTCATTGCCCTGCAGCCGCGCAATGCGGCGTTCGCGTTCGCATTCCCAGCCATCGGGCGGAAAGAGCCTGTCCCAGGCCCGGAACAGCTTTTGCTGAGAATCGCTGAGGCGGAAGATCGGATAGGCTTGCCATGTAGAGCAAGGCGCGGGCCACGGTTCCCTTGGCCGCATCCGGCGGCTCCACCTTGCGCCGTGTAATCCTGACGGCGCAGGTGCCGAAGGTGGGCGGCACATCCGGCAGCATCTGCATGGCGTAGTTGGAGCGGGCGGCGTTGACCGCGCCAATGGCCGGGAAGAGATTGTGCATGTCGGCCTGCATGCGGCGGAATACCGGGCTGACCTTTTCTGCGCAACGGCGGCCCCGGTAGGGGCGGCCCTTTCCGTTCACGCAACGCGCGTCGCCGTCCCGCCACGCCGGAAAAAAGCGCCCGAAGTTTTCCGCCGGCACCACATGTTCCCATTCCATGCGCGTGGCGCGTTCCCGGTGATGGGTCGCAACAAAACCCGGCGGCACGTCCACACGGCGATCAGAATGAAAGGGGGCGCGGCAATAGAGCGTCAGCCGATGATCCGCATAGACGTTTTCCAGCAGCAGGCGTTTGACCTGGGCAAAGCTCTCGAAGCGGGCATTGCCGGGCACAGGTGCTTGCCCGGCGGCATGTGCCGTCAGGGCGCCGAAGCCGCAGAGCAGCGCCAGACAAGGCAGGCACATCACGCCAAGCAGGAGGCGTCGGGCCGGCTGCCGAAGCTGTTGAAAATAAGTATTCATAATTAAATATAGACTGTCGCCTGAATTTCGACAAGCGGTCGAGGCGGCGCGTCAGCGATCATGCTGGGGGCAGGTGATTCCAGAATCAGGAATTGCCGGCCTGGCCGGAAAAAACGTCAGGGCGGAAAGGATGAGCGGGCTGACGTCACTGGCGGACGTGCCCGGCGGGGCGTCGCCTGAACGGAAGGCGACGCGCAAACTGTCCGACCGGCGGGCGGGGCAGGCCCGCATGGTCGGTGATGCGTGCGGCAAAAAAAACGAGGCCCCGCAGGGCCTCGTTCAGCAGGCGACGGCAGGCCTCGCCCGGCATGCGGCGCAACAGGGCGTCCGCAATGTTGCGATGCGATGCGCTACACCTCGAAGAGCATTTCCAGATCCTCGCGGGTAAGCGACTTCCAGGTGTCCTGTCCCGGAATGATGGCTTCGGCCACGCCGCGCTTGGCCTCCTGCAGCTTGAGGATCTTTTCTTCCACCGTGTTCTGGCAGATGAGCTTGTAAGAAAAGACCTGCCGGGTCTGGCCGATGCGGTGCGTGCGGTCGGTGGCCTGACTTTCCACGGCGGGGTTCCACCACGGATCGTAGTGGATGACGTAATCGGCGCTGGTGAGGTTGAGGCCCGTGCCGCCCGCCTTGAGCGAGATCAGGAAGATGGGAATATCCGGGCTGTTGTTGAAGCGATCCACCTGCTCGAAGCGATCCTTGCTCGCGCCGTCCAGATAGCAGAAGGGCAGCTGCGAAAATTCCAGCCACTGCCGGATGATGTGCAGCATCTGCACGAACTGCGAGAATACGAGCACCTTGTGGCCGCCTTCCACGATTTCCTGCACCATGTCCTTGAAGGCGTCGAACTTGCCGGACGGCAGGTTGGTGGAAAAGCCCGGCAGATCGAGCTTGAGCAGGCGCGGGTGGCAGCAGATCTGCCGCAGCTTGAGCAGGGCATCCAGAATGGACATCTGGCTGCGGGCCAGCCCCTTTTCGTCCACGTCGGCCAGCACCTGCGCCCGCAGCTTGCGGGCCAGCACGGCATAGAGTTCGGCTTGCGTTTCTTCCAGGGCGCAGCAGGTGACGCTTTCCACCTTGGGCGGCAGATCCTTGGCCACTTCGGCCTTGGTACGCCGGAGGATGAAGGGACGCACGCGGGTGCGCAGGTATTCCAGGGTTTCGGCGTCGCCGTCCTTGATGGGCTTGACGATGCCGCGCTGAAAGGAATGCTGCGAACCGAGGAAGCCCGGCATGAGGAACTCGAAAAGACTCCAGAGTTCAAAGAGATTGTTCTCGATGGGCGTGCCCGAGAGGCAGAGCCGCATGCGCGCATTAATGCGCCGCACGGCGCGGGCCGTAATGGTATTGGGGTTCTTGATGTTCTGGGCTTCGTCGAGGATGACGGTGTTGAACTCGTACTTCTCCATTTCCTCGAGGTCGCGCCGCAGCAGGGCATAGGTGGTGATGACCAGATCCGACTGGCCGATGCGCCGGAACATGCCCTCGCGTCGCGTGCCGTAAATGGTCAGGCGGCGCAGATGCGGCACGAACTTTTCCGCTTCGCGTTCCCAGTTGGGCAGCACGGAGGTCGGCACCACGATGAGATTCGGCCCCTGATAATGGCGTTCCACCATATGCTCGATGAAGGCGAGGGTCTGCACGGTCTTGCCGAGGCCCATTTCGTCGGCCAGGATGCCGCCGAAGCCGTATTCCGACAGGAAATTGAGGTAGGAAAGCCCCTGCAGCTGGTAGGATCGCAGGGTGGCCTGCAGGTTGCGGGGCGCGGGAACCGGGCGTACCTCGCGGAAGGAGCGGATTTTCTCGCGCAGATTGTTCCAGAAGGAATCCGTGCTGGCGCCGGGCAGATCCTCCAGCAGGCTGTCCAGTACCGGGGCTTCGAACTGCTTGAAGCGGGTCTGCGGCGGCTTGCTGGCGTCAAGGCCCAGGGCGGTCAACTTGTGGGCGATCTTTTCCAGCCATTCCTGCGGCAGGCTGGTATAGGAACCGTCCTTGAGCTGCACATAACGCTTGCCGCGCGTCCAGGCCTTCCAGATCTTTTCCAGCGGCAGGGACTGCCCCTCGTAATCCACGGAAATTTCCAGCGAGAACCACTTTTCCTTTTCGTTGCTCACCACCTGGGCGTTGATGGTGCTCTTGGCCGTGCGCACCTTGTAGCGGGAAAGGGCCTTTTCGCCGTAAACGCGATAATAATCCACCAGTTTGGGATACGAATCGAGCAGGAAGGAAATGGCCTCCTCAGGCTCCAGAAACCAGAGGCGGTTGGAGCGGGCCTGAAAATCCATGGCCGCCAGCTCGCTCATGAGCTGGGCCTCCTCCTCCTGATGACGGCGCACCAGATAGGTATGCCCCTCATAGGTATAGCTGCCGGTCTGGAAGTCGGGGTTCGGCCCGTTGAGCGTGAATTCGCCGTGCTTGGTTTCGTAGATATTGTCGATTTCCAGGGTGAGCAGGCTGCCTTCCTCATCCAGAAAGAGCTTGGGATTGTAGGTGGCCGGCTGGAACACCGGTTCCATCTGGCGCAGAAACTGCTGCGGTTCGTAGAGTTCCGAGGCGGGCAGGCGCGTCCAGACCCGGTCGAGAAATTCGGAAATCTCCTCGTGCGGCACCACCGGGCGCTCATAGATGAGGCGACGCACCAGCGAGGGGGCAAGGCCCGTCTGCACGGGGTAGAAGTTATGCTGATAGCAGACCCAGAGCGGCATTTGCCCGTGAAAGGTGATGGGCGCGGCTTCCGGCTTGGTCTCGTCCTCGCTTTCGCCGTCCTGGCTCACGATGGGCAGGGGCTGACGCCCTTCGCGCTTGAGCAGCACGTCAAAGCGGAAGCCCGCATCATCCAGATGGGGTTTGAGCTTGAGGGCAAAGGGGGTGCTTTCGATGCGGCAGGGCTTGTCCGTATCCTTCCAGAGCAGGTAGTATTCCCGGCGCACGGCCCAGAAGAACCACGAGGTCAGGCCGTCGGGAATTTCCACCCGATGGCCGTAGTAATCCAGATGCTGGCCGATCTGGCGCGCCACCAGCGGCAGTTGCGGCGAAAATTCGCACCAGTCGGTATTGTGGATGATCTGATCGAGGGTCACCTCGTTGTGCACGCTGGAAAGGCCGGACTTGTTCTGCCGCCCCCGGAAAAAGGAAACCAGCAGGCGGCCGGGTTCCGGCTCGAAGCGGAAAATGAGGTAATGCCGCCCCGGTTCAGGCTCCATGTCCGTGGAAAAGAAGGAGCGGAAACTTTCCTTCCAGTCCGAAGCCGGCGTGGGCATGGCCTTGTCCTGGCCCTGTTCCTTGCGCAGCTCTTCCAGCAGACGCAGGGCCAGCGCCGCCACATGGCGGCAGATGCCGGTGAAGGCGTCGGAACAGTTGCACTGGTGGCGCGTGCTGCGGTCGGCAAGGCTGAAGAGGAGGCTGGGCGTGTAGACCTGAAGATCCTCCCCCTGAATGACGCCTTGCACTTCCCAGGGATCGCCTTCCTGAATATTTATTTTTTGCACACCGCCTTCGGAGAGGATAGGGTAGGCCGTGTCACGGATATACTCGGGCACGGAATCGTGCAGAAAGGCCTCGCACATTTCCGTGATGACAATCTGTTCGGATCTGCTCATAATTCTCCCACCCAGCGCAAGCAACAAGGGCACTGCGGCAATTTTGGGACAGTACCACAAACCAAACCCTTAAGGCAACAAAAGATTCCAAGCTATGTACAATCGTTATCAAAAAGCGCGCAACGACAGGCAGGCAAGGCCTTGCCCGTCTCGGGGGCCGCATGGCCGCCGGGCGTCGGGCCTGATCCCGGGCATCCTCGTGTTCGTGCTGTCGCTGCTTGCGCCGGCGGCCGGCACGGATGCTTCCGCTTCCCCGGGAGACCGGGCGGCGCAAAGCCTCTCTGCGCCGGTGGACGGCGACCGCATCATCTTCGGCAGCATCGGGGAAGCCTCCAATCTCATTCCCTACCTCTCCTCGGATTCCGCCTCGCACGATGTGGCGGACATGCTCTATGTGGCGCCCCTGCGCATGGACAAGAATCTCAATCCCGAAGTCTGGGCCGCGGAAAGTTACCGCGTGGAGGACGGCGGCAGGCGCTACCGCTTCACCCTGCGCAAGGGCATTCTCTGGGAGGACGGGCAGGAACTCACCACCGAGGATGTGGCCTTCACCTGGAAGCTGGTCTGCGATCCGGCCACGGCCAGCCCCTATGCCGACGACTTTTTGCGGGTGAAGGAGCTGAAGGTCATTGACCGCTACACCTTTGAGGTGCATTACGATCAGTTCTTCGCCCGGGGCATCTTCACCTGGATGAATCCCATCCTGCCCAAGCACATTCTGGAAGGACAGGATATCCGCACGACATCCTTTGCCCGCAAGCCCGTGGGCGCGGGGCCGTACCGCCTCAAAAGCTGGGAGGCCGGCTCCCGCATCACGCTGTCGGCTTCGCCCACCTATTTTGCCGGACGCCCGCACATCGACGAGGTGGTCTATCGCATCATTCCCGACATGGCCACCATGTTTCTGGAAACCCGGGCCGGGCAGCTGGATGTCATGAACCTGAGTCCGCTGCAGTACCTGCGGCAGACATCCGGCCCGGAATGGAGTCGGAATTTCAATAAATACCGCTACCTTGGCGGGTTGTATGTCTTTCTGGGCTTCAATCTCCAGCATCCCTTCTTCGCGGATGCGCGGGTGCGCCGGGCCATTTCGCAGGCCATTGACCGGCAGCGCATCGTGCGGGTGGTGCTGCTGGGCGAGGGCGAACCGGCCTTTGGCCCCTACAAGCCCGGCACCTGGCCCTACCATCCCACCCTCAAGCCCGTGGCATGCGATCCCGCCGCCGCCCGCGCCCTGCTGGAGGAGGCCGGTTTCCGCGATACGGACGGCGACGGCGTGCTGGACAGGGACGGCAAGCCCCTCGCCTTCACCATCCTCACCAATCAGGGCAATGAGGAGCGCATCCTCACGGCCACCCTCATTCAGGGCCAGCTCAGGGAGATCGGCGTGGCCGTGGAAATCCGGGTGGTGGAATGGGCGGCCTTCATCCGCGAATTCGTGAACAAGGGGCGCTTCGACGCGGTCATGCTGGGCTGGACCATCACGTCCGACCCGGACATCTATCAGGTCTGGCACAGTTCGCAGGCCGTGGACGGCGGCCTGAACTTCACGCGCTACAAGAATCCCGAACTGGATCGCCTGCTGGAAGAGGCCCGCACCACGCCGGATCAGGAAACGCGCAAGCGCCTCTACTGGCGCGTGCAGGAAGTGCTGGCCGACGATCAGCCCTATTGCTTCCTGTATGTGCCATATTCCCTGCCCGTGGTGCAAAAGCGCTTCAGGGGCATCAAACCCGCGCTGGCGGGCATCATGTACAATTTCGAGGATTGGTGGGTGCCGCGCGAGCTGCAACGCCATACGGTGATGCCGTAGGCGGTCGTTGCGTGCAGGGATTCTCCGGGGGAGGAGGAAAGAGCGTCTCGCCCCGCACGTCCGCTCTTCGTCTGCCCGTCCCCCCCGCAGGATGGAGGAGGGGAGAGGGGCCTTCGTGCGCCTGTGCGGCAGCAGGCTGCGTGTGGAAAAGACAAACGGAGGAGGGGAAAGGCCCTCCTCCGCAAAAAAGACGGCGGGAAGCGGGAAAAGGGGCAATCAGGCGGCCTTGGCCCCGCCGCTCTTCATCTGCTTTTGCAGTTCATTGATGAGCTGCTTTATTTCGGCCACAGCCTGCCGGGCTTCGGGATTCTGCCCGGCCTGGGCGGAAAGTTCGGCCATTTGCTGCACAAGGCTTTCCAGCTCCTTCTGCATGGCTTCCAGCGCCTCGGGATCCGCCTCGCCGGCGGCGCGGTTGACCTCGTAGCTGCCGTCCTCATTCATGCCGAGGGCGGCGCGGTATTCAGCGGCAAGGTCGCGTGCCGATGCGGCGGCGCCCGTCGTACCGACGGCAAGCGTATCCTGCCGGAGGGCGGACGCCGTCGCCGCCTGCTTCCGGCCGCTCAGCATGGCCTCGGCCAGCGCCCGGCCCTCCTCGGAGATGGTCACCGTATCGCCGCGCTGACGGGCGGCGGCCAGTACGCTGGAGAAGGAATTTCCCTGATTTCCGACCCGCGAGGTCTTCTGCGTCCGCAGGATCCCGGACAGGGGCGAGTTCTGTTGCGGCGTATCCGCGGAAAGGAGCGAAGGGGTGTTCATGGCGAGCCTCCGGCAAGAATTGCCGTCTCAGCATCATGCAATAATGGATCCATGTTTTTCCGCGGGCAAGACGGCCGGGGCGGCGCAACCCGTTGACAAGCGGCGGATCTTGACGGACAGTCAAAAGATGCAAGCGTGCGCGCTGTCATCCCTTGCGGATGTCGGGCCGCGCCAACGTCCTATCCCTCATGAGGCGGTCATGATCCGTATTCAGGAAATTCTCGACAAGGTGGCTGCGGGCAATCCCGACGCCGATCTGGAGCTTATACAGCGGGCCTATGTGTTTGCCGCAACGGCACACGCGGGGCAGACGCGCCTTTCCGGCGAGCCGTACCTCTCGCATCCGCTGGCCGTGGCCTATACGCTGGCGGAAATGGGCTTTGACGAGCCGACGGTGGCCGCCGGGCTGCTGCATGATACGGTGGAGGACACCAAGGCCACCATTGAGGAACTTGACGAAAACTTCGGCGAGGAAGTGGCCGATATCGTGGACGGGGTGACGAAAATCAGTCTCATCCCCTTTGACAACAAGGAAGAGGCGCAAGCCGAGAATATCCGCAAGATGATCCTGGCCATGAGTCACGACATGCGCGTGCTCATGGTCAAGCTGGCCGACCGCCTGCACAACATGCGCACGCTGGATTTCCAGAAGGCGTACAAGCAGCGGCGCATTGCGCAGGAAACCATGGATATCTACGCGCCGCTGGCCAACCGTCTGGGCCTCTATCTGCTCAAGCGCGATCTCGAAGACCTGAGCTTCAAATATCTCCAGCCGGACATTTACAATCAGATCGATCATTGGCTGGACAAGCATCAGGTGGTGGAAAAGAAGATCATCGAAAAGGTGGTCTCCCTCATTCGCGATCTGCTGGATTCCAACAAGGTCAACGGGCAGGTCTACGGGCGCATAAAGCACAAGTACAGCATCTGGAAAAAGATGCAGTCCCAGAATCTGACCCTTGACGAAATGCACGACATCATGGCCTTCCGCGTGCTGGTCAAGGACATCAAGGATTGCTATGCCGTGCTGGGACTTGTCCATTCCCAGTGGAAGCCGGTACACGGGCGCTTCAAGGATTACATATCCATGCCCAAGTCCAACGGCTACCAGAGCCTGCATACCACGGTCATCGGGCCGGAGGGCGAGCGCATCGAAATCCAGATCCGCACCGAGGACATGCACCGGCAGGCCGAGCACGGCGTGGCCGCGCACTGGCTCTACAAGGAAAAGGGGCGGGTCAATCCCCGCGATCTGGAACAGTTCTCCTGGCTGCGGGAAATTTTCGAGCGTCAGGGCGATGAGGCCGACTCCCGCGAGTTCATGCACTCGCTCAAGCTCGACCTCTTCAAGGACGAAGTCTACGTCTACACGCCCGCCGGACAGGTCAAGGAATTGCCCGAAGGGGCCACCCCGCTGGACTTTGCCTTCCTTATCCACACCAAGGTGGGGCACCACTGCGCCGGGGCCAAGATCAACGGCCGCCTCATGCCCCTGAGCACGCCGCTCAAGAACGGCGATACCGTGGAGATCATCACCGACCCCGCGCGCAATCCCAATCGCGACTGGCTCAAGATGGTCAAGACGGCCCGCGCCCGTACCCGCATTCAGCGCTATCTGCGCACCGAGGAGCGCGCCCATGCCATCACCCTTGGTCGGGACATGCTGGAGAAGGAAGGCCGCAAGATGAATCTCAATGTCAGCCGCGCCACCAAGGACGGCCATCTGGCCATTGTGGCGCAGGACATGAATTTCGAGAATGCGGACGAGCTGACCGCCGCCGTGGGATATGCCCACATCACGCCCCGTCGCGTGCTCAACAAGCTCTATGCGGTCATGCATCCCGAGGCTGCGGCCGCCGCCGAACAGCCCGCCGCCCCCAGCATCAAGGAAAGCAAGGAAACCGCCAAGCGCAAGAGCGAGGGCGTGGGCATTTCCGGCGTGGATGGGGTGCTCATGCGCTTTGCCAAGTGCTGCAATCCCGTGCCCGGCGATCCCATCATCGGCTACATCAGCCGAGGCATGGGGGTGACCGTGCATCGTTCAGACTGCGCCAATGTGGCCAACATGGAGCCGGAGCGCCTCATTTCCGTGCACTGGGACGGCGCGGAAGAACAGCAGAAGCCCTATGAGGCGGGCATCTTCATCCTGGCGAAGAACGAACGCGGGGTGCTGGCCGACGTGACCCGCACCCTGGCCGGGGCCGACATCAATATCATGAGCCTGACCGCCGTGAGCCTGCTGGACGGCCGTTCCGAAATCCATGTGACCGTAGAGGTCAAGGACGCCAGCCAGCTCTATGAACTCATTGAGGCCATCCGCAAGCTGCCGCTCATTCTCGAGGCGGTGCGCGATACTGAGGATGCCTGAACCGACGCGCGTTTGCGCGCATGGATGCAAGATCATGCCGGGCTGGCCCGGCAACAAGGAGAGGGGCGCAGCCGCAGGAAGGAAAACGGGTGCGCCCCTCATGTCTTGTGGCCGCAAGGAGGAAATTTCTTGGCGCGGGCGTGGGGAAAAGCGCCCGCACGCTACGGCAGTGAAGGCGGGACGGTTGCGGGGCCGCCCCGCCTTCTGAGAGTGTTAGAAGGTGTAGGCAAGGATGAGCTGGGCTTTCCAGGCATCCTGCTTGCTGTAGTAGCCGGTATTGTAGGTGCTGTGCCGCCAGGTGTCCCTGTCAATCATGTTGACGATGTAGCCCAGCTCGAGGTTGGCTTCCAGATTTTCGTAAATCTGGTAGCTGTTCACGAGATTGAATTCCAGCAGGCCGTCGTTGGTGGTCAGGTAGGGGCCGTCCTGATTGTAGGCGCCCGTATTCCACGAGGCTGCGTTGTTCATGTACTTGACCATGGACGGACTGTTGGTGCCGCCCCAGTAGGCAATGCGGAAGGTGTGCTTGAGATCTTCCACAAAGCTCATGTCAGCCAGCTGCAGACCGACGCCCCAGGTGCCGGCATAGGTCAGGTTCATGTCGTAGCCGCCGGTGCTGAGTGTGCCCCAGGCCAGATTGCCGTCACCGATGAAGGAGGTGAAATTGCCCGCGCCCGCAATGGAGGGCAGGCGCTCGGAGCCGTTCTTCACGCTGCCGTCGTCGCCCGAGGCGTACCAGCCGAAGATGCCGGGCGTGCCCCAGTCCATCTTGTATTCCACAAGCGCCTTGACCAGCCAGCCCTGACGCTGGCTGCTGCCGCGCCGCAGATCAACGCCGCGCTTGATCACGTCATAGCGTCCCATGGCTTCCACATAGCCATAATTGATGTCGAATTCGATGTTCAGCGGATCCCAGAGGCTAAGGGTCACGGGCAGTCCGGCCCAGAACATGCTGCCGTAGGCCTTGGAGGTTTCGCCCAGGGCAAGGCCGTTGAAGTCGGGATAGTAGCCGGGCAGGGTGAAGCCCAGGGCGCCGTCAGCCGTCTCCACGCCGCCTTCATTGAAGCGCGTGTTCCGGCCCTGGAAGCCCAGCATGACCCACGGGGTCAGCTCCACGCCGTCAAAGGTCAGGGGCAGCGTGAGGGCAAAGAGATCCATATTGTCCAGATAATTGGTGTAGCCGTTTCCGTAGGGCTGGCCGTCGGCATCGACGCCGTTGTAATTGTCGTTCAGCGGGCGCATCCAGAGGGCGGTCAGACCCACGTTCTCGTTGAACTGATAGGAGGCCACCACACCGGCGGCATCGCCGTCCATAATGGCCGAGCCGCCCGCCGCGTTGGGCAGGGTAATGCCCTGCAGGCCCATGCGGAAGCGCAGATCGGTATTGGGCACGAGCCAGTCAAGATAGGCATTCTTCACCTTGATGACGTTGTTGCCGTCCGCGCCGAGGGCCGCCCCTTCGGCATTCCGCCCCCAGAACTGGTCGCCGATTTCAAAGAATACCGTGCCGGACAGGGACTCGGAGGCCACGGCATCCAGCTGCAGGCGAATGCGCTGGCCCGCGTTGAAAATATCTTCGGTATCCTTGATCCTGTTGCCGTTGCCGTCGCGGTAGGACTGCAGCAGCGAGCCTTCGCCCGCGCCGAAGCCGAACAGCCATTCGCCCGAAGCCCTGAAGTCAATGGCCCGGGCGCCGGTGGCGGCGCCGAAAAGCATGCCGGCGGCCAGCGCCAGCGTCATGATGCGTTTCATGACAATTCTCCTTTACTCTCAACAGATGGTTACGGGTTGTGCTGCCTGCCGCTCGCCCCATGAGCGGCGGCTGATTCCCTGGCCTCGTTCCGCGCCCTGGCGCGGGCCTTCTTGTGCCGGCACTTGCAGTCCGGGCAGGTTCCCCGGCAGACATGCTTGGCGTTTTCGGGCACAATGAGCACCTTGTTGCCGCCCACGGCCAGTTCAAAGCCCAGCCTGCCCTTGAAGGCAATGCGCTGCATGCCTATCTGGCTGAGGGGCAGCGACGCGCGCAGACTTGCTGCGGCCTCCTGCTCGAGGCGCGTCACCTGACGCACGTCAATGAAAAAGCGTTTGCAGCTGTCCTTGCGCGCATGCAGAAGCTGCATGATGCCTTCCGCTTGCGGCATGTCCAACGTTTGTCCGACGGAAATGTGAAGATTATGGGCGCTTTCCCGGCAGTTGAGCTGCGGGGGGGGTGCAGGATGCGTATGCATGGCTGGCTCCTTGTCGTCTGCGCCGGCAGTGCCGGAAAGGGCGCTGCCGACTGATACATCGGGCGGGGAGGAGTCTGTGCATGCGGCAAACCGAATACATGATGCCATCCAGTGACTGAGGTGATGGTGCCAAGGGCCTGCCCGGGCAGCGGCGCTTGCCCTTGCCTGTCGTGGCGTCCGTGGCGAGGCGGTGGAACCTTTCTACGGCAGTGCGCCGTGAAAGTCAACAGAAATGAAAATTATTTTCAATTTCTTTTTTCGGGAGCGGCGGAAATTGACGCGTCCCGCATCCTGCGCTACAGCAATGCCCGCAGACAAACGGGGAACGGCGATACGGAGTGAAGCATGACACGCACGGACAACAGGCATTTTTACGGACTGCTGGCACTGACGGCGGCCATCTGGGGCTTGCAGCCCCTTTTCATCAAGCTGGTGGTGGCCGAACTGACGCCGACCACGCTGACCGCCGTCCGTTATGCGATCATTGTCGTGTTTTTTTTCGTCATCGTTTTTTGGCGGGGCGCTCCCGTGCTGCCGCGCCGGGATTGCCTGCTGCCCCTGATCTGCATGGGGCTGACGGGCGTGGCCTTCAACAATATTGCCCAGTTTTCGGGCCTGCAATATTCCAGCGTGGGCAATGCCACCCTCATCGGCTCAACGACGCCTGCCTCCACGGCTCTGCTGGCCGCCGTCTTTCTGCGCGAAAAGCTGATGCCCATCGAATGGCTGGGCATCCTCTCCTCCCTGCTGGGCACGCTCTTTCTCGTCTCACATGGTTCGCTGGACATGATTCTTTCCCTCTCCTTCAACCGGGGGGATCTGCTTTTTTTTGCCTGCCAGCAGGGCTGGGCCATTTATTCCCTCATCGGCGTGCGGGTCATGACCCGTCTGTCGGCGCTCACGGCCACAACCTGGGCGGGAGTGTTCGGGGTGGGCTGGACGGTGCTCTACGGTCTCACCAGTGGGGAATTGCGCCTTGTGCCGGCCTCGACAACCTGCTGGCTGGCCCTGGGCTATGTGGTTTTTTTGGGCGGCATCTTTGCCATGCTGGCCTGGAATCTTTCCCTCAAGGCCGTCGGCGCGGGCAGGGCGGCCATCTTTCTGAACCTCATGCCGCTGGCGGGGGTGACCGCCGGGGTTGTGCTGCTGGATGAACCCTTTGTCTGGCAGCAATGCTTCGGGGCCGTGGGCATGCTGGCCGGCATTTACATTCTCACCCACAGCCATCAGATCATGCGGTACACCAACCGCCGGCTCCTGCGGCGGGCAAAGGCGCTTTCCCACCTGCGCAGGCCCCGACGGGAACAGCCTGTGCCGCCGTGGCAGAAGCGCTGAAGGATTTTCTTGCGGTCAGCGATTGGCGACGCCATGCCGCAGCGCGGCACGGGGGAGGAGCCGCCTTGTCGTTTCGTTTTGCGGCCCGGCATGGCGGTTGCGCCAGCCTTGACAGCGGGCCTTGCTATGGCTATTTTGCCAAAAAGACAATGAGGGCAATCATGCTTCGTCATCACCAGCTACTTGCCGAGCAGGCAAAGATCTTCAAGGCCCTGGGGCATCCCAGCCGGCTGCTCATGGTGCACGCCCTGCGCGAAGGGGAAAAGTGCGTCTGTGACCTGCAGTCCCTCATCGGGGCGGACATGTCCACCGTGTCCCGGCATCTGGCCGTCCTGCGCGAGGCCGGGGTGGTAAAGAGCGAAAAGCGCGGCGTCAATATCTATTATACGCTGGCCATGTGCTGTCTGGACACCTTTCTGGCCTGCACCAGCTCGCTGGTGGAGGGGCGCATCCGGGAAAAGGCGGACTTGCTGGCGGAGCGCTGAGCATTTTTTTTCGGCATTTATTTGGCTTTTTTGCCAATAAGCAAAAAATGGGGAATACACATGGGAAGCTGTTGCAATGGTCATGCGGCCCGCGCGAGCCGCGCAACGAATCGTCCGACGCCGCTGCGCATGCTGCTTGTCGGCATGGCGGCGGCAGCGCTCTGGACGGCTCTCTATCTGGGCATTGCGCCTCTGGCCCGCATGCTGACCTATCAGGCAGCCGGACTGGCCGCAGGCTCGCCCGCGGCGGCGGCGCTGGAATTTTTTTTGTATGACACGGCCAAGATTCTGCTGCTGCTTCTTCTCATGGTCTACGTCATCGGCTGGCTGCGGGCCGGGCTGCGCGTGGAGCGGGTGCGGGACTATCTGTCCGGCAGACGACGTCTGCTGGGCTATGCCCTGGCCGCTGGCTTCGGCGCGGTGACGCCCTTCTGCTCCTGCTCGAGCATCCCGCTCTTTCTGGGCTTCAGCACGGCGGGCATTCCGCTGGGCATCACCCTGGCCTTTCTCATCACCTCGCCGCTGATCAATGAAATCGCCGTGGTGCTGCTCTGGGGCCTGTTGGGCGCAAAGCTGACCATCATCTATGTGCTGGCCGGACTGGGCGCGGGCATGGCGGGCGGCTGGATCATGGATCGCCTGCATGCGGAACGCTGGCTGCAGCCCTATCTGCTTGAAACGGCCCGCCGCGGTATGCCGCAGGGGGCCATGAGCGAGCTGAGTCCGCGCCTCACCGCCTACGGGCGTCACTGCTTTGCCCTGCGGGAAACGCGCGACATTTTCCGCCGGGTCTGGCGCTGGGTCATTCTGGGGGTGGGGCTGGGAGCCGTGCTGCACGGCTATGTGCCGGAAGACTGGTTTGCCCGGCATCTGGGCGCCGGACAATGGTGGTCCGTGCCCGCTGCCGTGACCGTGGGCATCCCGCTGTATACCAATGTCACCGGCATCGTGCCCGTCATGGAAAGCCTGCTGCTCAAGGGACTGCCCGTGGGAACGACGCTGGCCTTCTGCATGAGCAGCGTCGGGGCCAGCCTGCCGGAAATCCTCATGTTGCGGCAGGTCATGCGCCCGCCGCTGCTGCTGCTCTTTCTGGCGACGCTGCTCGTGCTGTTCACCCTGCTGGGCTGGCTGCTCAACAGCATGCAGCTGTGGCTGGCCTGAGGCGGCCTGCGGCAAATCCGGGGCTGACCGGGAAGGGAGAAAGGCCTCTTCTCCGCCAGTCCCGGATAACGCCTGTTCGGGCGGCGCGGCATGAAGGCTCGCGCTGTTGCGCGCCGAGGCTGAGGGCTGCCGGCAAGGGGAGAAGGGCTTTCACTCTGGCGATGTGCAAGGGCGGCTTTTCACAAGCCGCGCTGACCGCCGGGGAGCGTGCGCCGACCGGCTGGATCAGGCCTTCTGCTGCGTGGCGATGATGCCGCGGCGGGCCAGCTCGTCCACGACCTTGCGGCAGAATTCGGGCAGCATGGCTTCGGCCTGCGGGCTGAGACGCATGATCATGCTGTGATAGTCGAAGGGTTGCAGGCCGAAGGCAATGGCCTGCGGGCGATGACCGGCCAGCTCGCAGGTGGCGAGGGTATCCAGCAGATCGGTCTGGTGCATGGAGTCGCGGAAGCTGAGGCTTTTGCGCAAGTCGTCATTTTCCAGCAGATAGACGGTGCCCGGCGCTTCGCCGCCCAGCACCACGTCCAGCACCACAAGCAGATCGCAGGCCTGAATTTCCGGCATGAGCATGATGCCGCCGGTTTCGCCGGCCAGAAAGCTGACATTGTCCGGCCAGCGGTAGTGTGCCTCCAGATATTCCACGGCGCGCACGCCGAAACCTTCGTCGCAAAGGAGCACATTGCCGACGCCCATGATCAGGATGCGGGGCAGGGAAGAAGCAGGAGTCTGCGTCATGCGGATGTCCGAAAAAAGGCGGGGGCCGCAGCCCCCGCCGACAGGGTAACAGGTTTTTGCCTACAGCACCTTGAACTTGTGCACTTCGTTGCTTTCGCCGTCAATGACGTGCACGGCGCAGGCGATGCAGGGGTCAAAGGAGTGGATGGTGCGCAGGATTTCCACCGGACGCTTGGGATCGGCCACCGGGGTGCCGATGAGGGCGTGCTCGGCCGCGCCCATGACGTCCTTGGCGTCGCGGGGGCCAAGGTTCCAGGTGGTGGGCACCACCAGCTGGAAGTTGCCGATCTTGCCGCCCTCGATGCGCAGCCAGTGGGAGAGACCGCCACGGGGCGCGTTCACAAAGCCCGCGCCGCGCGCTTCCTTGGGAATCACGCAGTCTTCCACGATCTGCTGATCCTTGGCGATATTGTCCTGATAGCTCTTGAGCCAGGCATCCATCTGCTGGGCAATGGCCAGGGTTTCGATGCCGCGGGCCGCCGTGCGGCCGAGGGTGGAGAAGAGGGCTTCGGGGCCGACATTGAGGGCCTTGAGCACATGATCCACCAGCGGTTTGACGGTCTTGTGGCCCTGAGCGTAGCTCACGAGCACCTGCGCCAGGGGGCCGGTTTCCACGGCGGTTTCGTTGTAGCGCGGGGCCTTGAGCCAGGAGTAACGGTCGGTGTCGCCCAGTTTGGTGAAGTGGGGCACGGTCACGCCCTCATAGGGCGGCAGGGCCTTGTCGCCTTCAAACCAGCTGTGGCGGACATGTTCGGCAATCTTGGCCGGGTCGAATTTCTGAAGGTCATCGAGCTTGCGCTTATAGATGACGCCGGGCTTGAGCCAGCGGCTTTCCAGATCGCGTTCGCCGCCCGGAGCCGGGAATTCGCCGAAGGTCATGAAGTTTTCGGTACCGCCGAAGCCCGCCCAGTCCTTGTATTTGCTGGCCACCATGAGCAGGTCGGGAATGTAGACCTGTTCCACGAAGTCGCGGGTTTCCTTGTAGAGATCGGTGAATTCCTTGATGCGCGCGGGCGTCAGGGATTCATAGCAGGTCACGCCGCCGGCCACGAGGAACTGCGGATGCGGGTTCTTGGCGCCGAAGGCGGCCATGGCGCGGGCCGTCTTGACCTGCACGCGCAGGGCTTCCAGATAGTGGGCCGTGGCCACGAGGTTTTCTTCGGGGGTCAGGTAGTAGGCTTCATGGCCGCCGAGGAAGTAGGCGTTGGTGAAGGGCCCGAGCTGACCGGAGGCCACAAAGGCTTTGAGCTTGTCCTGCACGGCCTTGAAGTCTTCGGCCTTGGCCTTGCGCGGCGAAATGGAGGAGGCCAGCTGGGCGGCCTTGGCCGGATCGGCCTGCAGGGCGCTGGTCACGTCCACGAAGTCGAGGGCGTGCAGATGGTAGAAGTGCACGAGGTGGTCGTGCAGGAACTGCGCGCCGAGCACGAGGTTGCGGATATAGGTGGCGTTGGCCGGCACCTTGACCTTGATGGCGTCTTCCAGGGCGCGGGTGGAGCACAGGGCGTGAGTATAGGTACAGACGCCGCAGGTGCGCTGGGTGATGTGCTGGGCATCGCGGGGGTCACGTCCCTTGAGGATGTTTTCCAGGCCGCGATACAGGGTGCCGCAGCTGCGAGCATCCTTGATTTTGCCGTTTTCCACTTCCACTTCGATGCGGAGGTGCCCCTCGATACGGGTCAGGGGGTCCACCACAACAGGGCCGGAGTAGGTGCTCTGGGGGGTTTTCTTATCGCTCATGTGGAGTTCTCCCTAACTAGTTCTGGTAGAAGGGCGACAGATCGTCCCAGAAGTTGGGTTCGCTGCAGCCGATGCAGGGGTGACCGGCACGCACGGGCCAGTTGGTTTCATTGAACAGGGCCTTGGGGCAGTTGTTGAAGGTGCTGGGGCCCTTGCAGCCCAGCTGGTAGAGACACCAGCCCTTGCGCGCTTCCTCGGAATTGAAGGAGGGCGCGAATTCGCCGGCTTCAAAGTGCTTCAGGCGTTCGCACTGATCGTGCACGGACTGGCCGTAGAACATGGTGGGACGGCCATTGTCGTCCAGCTCGATTTCCTTGCCCTGCAGGAAGGCCACGATGGTGCCGACGAGGTTGAGCGGATTGGGGGGGCAGCCGGGAATGTTGATGGCCTTGATGCCCAGATCGGCATAACAGTCGTTGACGCCCTTGGCCTGGGTCGGATTGGGTTTGGCGGCCTGCACGCCGCCGAAGGCGGCACAGGTGCCCATGGTGATGACGGCCTTGGCCTTGGGCAGGATGCGCTTGCCGATGTCGTACATGGTATGGCCGGCCACATAGCCGAACTTGCCCATGTCGGCGGTGGGAATGGCGCCTTCCACGATGCAGATGAAGCTGTCGGGGCTTTCCACGGCCTTGTTCAGGGCGTCCTCGGCGGCTTCGCCCGCGGCGGCCATGATGGTTTCATGGTAGTCGAGGGAGATGGTGTCGAGGATCAGGGTGTCAAGGAAGGGTTTGTAGGTGCGCAGCACGGCTTCGGAACAGCCGGTGCATTCAGCGAAATGCAGATAGACCACGGAAGGACGCTTGCCCGTCAGGGCGGCGGCCACCTGCGGCGCAAAGGCCGGGCCCATGCCCATGGTCACGGCCACGGCCGTGCAGAATTTCATGAAATCGCGGCGGCTGACGCCGGCACCGTCAAGGCGCTGTTCCGCATCTTGTTTGCCCAGTCCCACGGCAATACGCATAAGAGCCTCCTGGCAAGAAGGTGAACACAAGGCGAAATGGCGGGCTGCTGCCCGCTTGCCCGCGAACAAGGCAACAACGCGTTGCCCGCGGGTTTGCATGTCTGGATACCTGAACGATACTCCCTTGCCAATGGCAGGTCAATAGGAAGCCGCATTTTGCGCAGGATGTGAAAAAGATGTCAGGTGCGACCGGTTGCCTTGCGGCGCGCCCTGACGTAAGGTGGCGCCGATCATTCAGCACATTCAGCGAGGTTTTGCATGAAAGAAGCGTCTCTCTGCCTCTACGCGGGATATACGCCGGGCAACGGGGAACCGCGGGTTCTGCCCATCAGCCAAAGCACCACCTTCACCTATGCCTCCACGGCCGAGGTGAGCAAATTGTTCGATCTCGAGGCCGAAGGCTTTTTTTATACCCGGCTCGGCAACCCCACCGTGGACGCGGTGGAGAAGAAGATCGCCGCCCTCGAGGGCGGCGTGGGCGCGTTGTGCACCGCGTCGGGGCAGGCGGCCAACATGCTGGCCGTGTTCAATCTGGCCCGCAGCGGCGATCACATCGTCAGTACGGCCAGCATTTACGGCGGCACGTTCAACCTGTTTGCCGTGACGCTCAAGCGCATGGGCATCGAGGTCACCTTTGTGGATCAGCACGCCTCCGATGAGGCCATTGCCGCGGCCATTCGCCCCGAAACAAAGGCCGTTTTCGGGGAAACCCTGTCCAACCCCTCCATGGATGTGCTGGATATCGAGCGTCTGGCCCGGCTGGCCCATGCCCACGGCCTGCCCCTCATTGTGGACAATACCTTTGCCACGCCCATCCTTTGCCGCCCCATCGACTTCGGCGCGGACATCGTGACCCATTCCACCACCAAGTATCTGGACGGCCATGCCGTGCAGATGGGCGGCGTCATCGTGGACAGCGGGCGCTTCGACTGGGCGGCCAGCCCGCGCTTTCCCGAATTCGTGGAGCCGGACGCCTCCTATCACGGCCTGATCTATACGCGAACCTTCGGCAAGGCGGCCTACATCGTCAAGGCCCGGGTGCAGCTCATGCGCGACATGGGCGTGTGTCAGACGCCGCAGGGGGCCTTTTACATCAATCTGGGCTTGGAAACCCTGCCCCTGCGCATGGAAAAGCACTGCGCCAATGCGCTTCTGCTGGCGCAGTGGCTGAGCGGACACGCAAAGGTGGAAGAGGTGCGCTATCCCGGCCTGCCCTCCAGCCCCTGCCATGCGCTGGCGCAAAAGTACCTGCCCAAAGGCTGCAGCGGGGTGGTGTCCTTCACGCTCAAGGGCGGGCGCGAAGCCGGGGCGCGCTTCATCGACGCCCTGAAGATGATTTCGCTGCAGGTGCATGTGGCCGACATCCGCTCCTGCGTGCTGCATCCGGCCAGCTCCACCCACCGTCAGCTCAGCGACGAGCAGCTGGTGGAAGCGGGCATCACGCCCGGCATGGTGCGCCTCTCCGTGGGGGTGGAGCATCCCGACGATCTGCTGGCCGATCTGGCGCAGGCGCTGGAACAGGCCTAGTTCCGTCCTTGGCGGACGATGGATGCGCCCGGCGGCTCGTTCCGTCGGGCGCTTTTTTGCGACAGCCAGTGTGTCCCCGAACGCCGTTCCGATTGCCGCCGGACGGCGCGCCTGCCAACAAAAAAAGCCCCGTTGCCGGGGCCTTTTTGTTGGGTGCGGGATACGGGGCTATTCCACGAGCTTGTCGGCGACCTTCTGCAGCTCGTCGAGTTCGCGCGTCAGGGCCTGGGTGGATTCCGTGGCCTGGGCCATGTCGTTGACCAGCTCCTGACTGATGTTGTTCACATCCTCCACGGCGGCGTTGATCTGGCTCGAGGTGGCGGATTGCTCCTCGCTGGCCGCCGCAATGAGGCGCACCATGTCCGCCGCCTCGGTGGAAAGGTTGACGATGTCGGCCAGATGTTCGCCCGAGGCATGGGCCAGCTCCGTCACATGATTGATGCCGCTGACCGCCTCGTCCACATTCTTCATGTTGGTCACGGCATCGCGCTGGATGCTGCCCATGGTCGTATCCACCTCGGTGGTGGCGGCCATGGTCTTTTCAGCCAGCTTGCGCACCTCGTCGGCCACCACGGCAAAGCCGCGTCCGGCCTCGCCGGCGCGGGCGGCCTCAATGGCCGCATTGAGGGCCAGCAGGTTGGTCTGATCGGCAATGTCGGAAATGACGGTCATCACCTGGGTGATGTTCTGGGCTTCATTGTGCAGATGTTCCATATCCGCGCGCAGGCGCAGGGACTTTTCCTGTACGGCATTGATGGCCGTCACCACTTCGTTGACGATATCCTGCCCTTCGCTGGCCTTGTCGCGCATGGTGGCCGAATGGGAGGCGGCGTCCCCGGCGTTCTTGGCGATATTGAGCACCGCGGCGTTCATCTGTTCCATGGCGGTCATGGTTTCGGACATGCGCTGCGAGGTCAGGCGCGAGGAGTCATCGGCCTTGGCGATGATCCGGCCCACGCTTTCGCAGGCCGTGTTGGCGGTGCTGATGCGCATGGTGGTTTCATTGGCGGCACTGTGGATGCGTTCGGCCGTTTCCTTCATGCGCCGCTGCTGGCGGGTGATTTCCGTGTAATCCAGCCAGACGACCAGCGTATCGTGGACATTTTGCTGATCGTCGAAAATGGGCGTGGCCACGGCCGCGCCGAAGGCTTCCCCCTTGCCGGGGACATCCAGCCGCCGGTCTTCGCGCAGCATGGTGCGGGCATCCACGCAGCGGCGGCAAATGTCGTCATCGGCGCCGATGAAGGTGCGCATATGGGTGCCCACATAGCTTTCCGGGTCGCCGGTATGGGCAAAGAGGTTCAGCATGGGCGTATTGACGAAGCGGATGATTTCCTCCGTGTCGCAGACCATGACCGGGATGGGCATGGAACTCAGGATGCCCCGGGAAAAGCTGAGCTGGGCCACCAGCTTGTCCAGCATGTTGTCCAGAACGCGGGCCAGGTCGCCTATTTCATTCTGACGCGTATTGTGCAGGCGGGAGGAGTGATCCCCCTCGACAACCCGCCGGGCAAAACGCGATGTGGCGTCCAGCGGCCGGCAGATGCCGCGCTGAACATAGATCAGGGAGTAGACAAGCGTGCCCGCCAGCACCACGAGGGCCAGGCCCAGCAGCAGGATGCCCCGCATGACGCGGGCGCGGCTGGCCTCCACCTGCTCCGCCGTGCGCGTGGACAGCCGTTGGAAGAACTCGGCCAGCGGCTCCATGATCTTGTCGGTCTGCTGCTTGTAGGCATCGCCGAAGACGAGGGAGCGGGCCAGCTCGAGATTGGGCTCGCCGGTGATGACGCGACCGTCGGGAGTGGGCGTGATGCCCTTGACGGCATTCATGGCCCGGGTTTCGAGGATGACGAGTTCGTTGGAAAGGTCATTGGCCCGCTTGACCAGGGCGAATTCCTCTTCCGTGAAGCCGTTTTCGCGCATGAGATCCGTCAGGCTGACGGTGCGCCCGGGGGCTACGCTCTTGCTCTGCGAACGGGGAATCTTGCCCGCCCGCTCATCCACAATATTGAGATAGATTTTTTCGTACTCGCTTTCCCCGGTGACGGAATATTCCCGCACATTGTTTGTAAGCTGTTTGGAAGATTCCATAAGCTCGTTGGCCAGCTCCAGGGCGACATCCTTCTGTTTGTTCATGCGGATGTTGCTTTCCACGTTATTGTAAAGATTGAAGATGAGCAGGGCCACACAGCAGAGCAGAACCAACATGACGCCATTGAGCAGTGAGGTCGAGCGCGAGATGGTCATATGGATTTCCCCTTGCGGATAAGATTTCCTACTGTATCGGCTTGCTATTCGAAAAGATTAGCTTTTGGCTCTGTTTTTTTCAGGAAAAAACGCGATAGGGGAAGCCGTGCGCCGGGTGCCGGAAAGGCGGGGAGGATCACGTCGCTCCTCCCCGCCGGAAGGGAATCAGGCGGCGGGGGCATTGTCCTCCATGCGCCAGATGCCGCAGGGGCAGACGCCCGCGCAGATGCCGCAGCCCACGCAGCGGGCGGGATCGGAATCGTAGCTCACGGAACCGTCGGCCGCCACCTTGCGCGCAATGGCCTGCTGCGGACAGGCGGTGAGGCACATGCGGCAGTCGCGGCAGGTGCCGCAACTGATGCAGCGTTGATGATCATGTGCCGCTTCCGGGCGCTGATCCGCCGGGCAGGGCGCAAACCAGGCCGTGTGCAGCCTGTCGGCCGGGATGCACGGAAGCGGCGCGGGCCGGACGGCTTCCGGGGCTTCGCCGCGCAGGCGGGCGTCCACGGCAAGCGCCACGCGCCGACCGGAACCGATGGCATCCACCAGCAGGCCGGGCCGCACCACGTCGCCCACGGCAAAGACATTGTCCAGTACCGAGCCGTCGGCGGTCGGGGCCAGCCAGTCGCGGAAGCGGGGGGCCGTCTCGGGCACGAAGTCCAGTTCGGGCGTTTCGCCCACGCTGATGATCACCATATCCGCCGGGAAGAGGCGGCCTTCCTCGTCCACAAGACCCTGTTCCGTGATCTCCCGCGTGCGCACCGGCCAGACGATCCTGCCGCCGAGGGCTTCGATATGGGCCATTTCATGCGGGAAGGCGGCGGGCTTCTGCACATCGACGCAGGTAACTTCCCGCGCGCCGCGGGCAAAGGCCCCGGCGGCCACGTCCATGCCCGCATTGCCGCAGCCGATGACCACCACCCGTTCCGGCACGGCAGGCGCTTCATTCCGGTTCACGGCCTTGAGGAAGTCGATGCCCGCCACCAGCCGTTCCTTGCCCGGCCACGGGAAGAGGCGCGCCCTGTGGCCGCCGGTGGCGATGATGAGGGCATCGTGCTCCTTGCGCAGGGCGGCAAAACGTGCGGCATCCACCCGGCAGCCGGTGCGGACGTGCACGCCCGCGTCGCGGATGCGTTGCAGTTCGGCATGGAGCACGCTTGCGTCAAGGCGGGCATGGGGGATGACCTGCCTGAGCTTGCCGCCAATCTCCTCGTCGGCCTCGTAGACGGTGACTGTATGGCCCAGGCGCGCGAGCTGCCAGGCCGCGCTGAGGCCGC
Organism: Candidatus Desulfovibrio intestinavium; assembly: GCA_019118345.1. Lineage (GTDB taxonomy): Bacteria > Desulfobacterota > Desulfovibrionia > Desulfovibrionales > Desulfovibrionaceae > Desulfovibrio > Desulfovibrio intestinavium. Next base: position 23,757 of record DWZD01000047.1, read on the forward strand.
CCACGCCGCCGCCGATGATGCCCACGCTTTTGCCGCTGGCCGGAGCGGCGGGTGGCGGTGCGATGTCGGCCGAGAGACGGCCCAGCGCGCCGATCTGCACGGCGGCGTCAAGCTGGTTGCGGCTGCAGACGCCCTCACAGAGATTGGGGCAGACATGCCCGCAGACCGAGGCCGGGAAGGGGCTGTAGTCCAGCACGAGGCGCAGGGCCTCTTCGACGCGGCCTTCGCGCAGCAGGTTGAAGCGGCGCTGGGAGGGAATGTCCGCCGGGCAGGCGTGTTCGCAGGGGGCGGCATGGCGGGCGTTTTCCCAGAGCGGGCGGCGCAGGCGATCCGCAGCGTGCGCCAGCAGGGCATTGACCCGGAAGTCATCCGGGCAGACATCGCCGAAGATGCCGTCCGTCACCCAGCGGTTGCGGCGAAAATCGCGCATGTCCGGCAGTCCCTGATGATTGTCTGCGGCGTGGGGGGCGGGCAAGAGCTTGCGCCAGTGCTTCCAGACGGTCAGTTCGCGCCGCAGGCGGGGGCGCTCCACGGCCTCGAGGAAGCCTTCCAGTCCGCTGTCCAGAAAGGCGATGTCGTCCCCGTCCAGCGGATGGGCGGCCACGTCCGGCGGCAGTTCGCCCAGCGGGCCGCGCACATAGACGACGCCGCCCACCATGCCCACGCAGGGCCGCTCGCCCAGCACGCTGGGCAGGGTCTGGCTGTCCCAGCCGCAGACCACGGCCTTGCCGCCGCCCATGAATTCAAAGGAGAAGCTGCCCACGCTCTGCAAAATCCAGAGTTCCGGAGCCTCGTATTGGGGGTCGTGCTTCATGAGCGAGCCGGATCGCGTTCCGGCCCGGCCGCCGATGTAGATGCGTCCCGCCGCCGCGCAATGCCCGGCGGTGTCTCCGGCGTCGCCGCGCACCACGATGCGTCCCCCGGCATTGAGCCAGCCCACGTCCGCCGGGGCCGGGCCGTTGACAATGACCTCGGTGTCCGGCAGGCACATGCCGCCCACGCGCTGCCCGGGATTGGTGACGGTAAAGCGCAGGGGGCGGCCCTCGCGATTCCAGAGCGGGCCGCCGATGTCGTGCTGGCCCGAAGCCTCGATGACAAATTCGGTTTCGCCGCGTTCCACAGCCTCCTCGATGCGCAGGAGGAGATCCTGTGTGGACAGGCGGTGGTGATCATGAACGGTCGTCAGATGCAGCATGGCAGGCCTCCGTCAGCAGGCAAAGGGGATGTGCAGGGCATCGGCCACCTCCCTGCTGGTGGAAACCAGCGCGTCGGAGCGGCCCACGGGCAGGGAGCTGTTGCCCACCGGGGCGAGCAGCTTCCGCAGCTCGTCGTCAAAGGTCAGCATGTAGTCCACGATGTTCTGCGCGCCCCTGTCCACGTCCAGACGGCGCACGAGGCGCGGATCCTGCGTGCAGATGCCGGTGGGGCATTTGCCGGTGGCGCAGGCATTGCAGCGGCCCTGCTCGTTGCCCACGCAGCCCAGCAGCTGGATGAGCAGCTTGCCCATGATGATGCCGTTGGCCCCCAGACAGATCATCTTGAAGGCGTCGGCGGCGGCGTTGCCGGTCATGCCCATGCCGCCGCCCGCCCAGAGGGGGATCTGTCCCTGCAGACCCTGCGAAACGGCGGCCAGATAGCAGTCCCGCAGCTTGGAGACGACGGGATGGCCGGTGTGATCGAGGGAAATCTCGTTGGCCGCGCCGGTGCCGCCCTGTATGCCGTCGATGAAGAAGCCGCCGCAGATGCGATAGGGATCGCGCAGCAGGTTGTTGTAGACCGAGACCGAGGTGGCCGAGGCCGCGCACTTGATGGCCACCGGCACCCGGAAGCCGAAGGCCGCATTGAGCGAAAGGTGCATCTTCTGCACCGATTCCTCGATGGAGTAGAGGCCCTGATGATTGGGCGGCGAGTGCAGGGTGGCGCGCGGCACGCCGCGAATGGCCTGAATGTGCGGGGCCACCTTGGCCGCGGGCAGCAGGCCGCCGTCGCCGGGTTTGGCCCCCTGGCCGATCTTGATGAGCACGCCCGCCGGGTCGGTCTTCATGCGGGGCAGGGCGCGCAGGATGCGATTCCAGCCGAAATGCCCGGAGGCGATTTGCAGGATCAGGTAGCGGAGCTGATCGGATTCCAGCAGGCGCACGGGTACGCCCCCTTCGCCGGAGCACATGCGCACGGGCAGGCCGCAGACCTCGTTGAGGTAGGCCGTAGCAAGGGCAATGGCTTCCCAGGCGCGGGTGGAGAGCGCGCCGATGCTCATGTCGCTGAAAATGACGGGATAGATCCAGTGGACGGGTGGGGTGCGGCCCTCCAGCAGCAGATTGTCCCCGTCCCGGCGCAGGGGCAGATCGCGCGCGAGCATGACGCGGCCCAGCGGGGCGCGCATGTCGAAGGTATGGCGCTCGGCATCCAGCGCCGGGTCGGTCATCTGGCTGATGCGGCCCACCACGATGGCATCCAGCGTGCGTTGCGTATTGAGGTTGGTGCGCCCGCCGCGCTTGAGGGGGCCGCCCGCCCGGGCCAGCAGGGCAAAGCGGTTGTCGGCATTGCGCACGGGCCGGATGGCCCCGTTGGGACAGATCTTTTCGCACATGCCGCAGCCCACGCAGGCCCGGGCCATGTCGGCACGCTGCCGGATGACCGGACGCGGACGGTGTTCCGTGCGGGGCGCGGGAAAGGGCCCGTCGGACAGGGGCAGGCTGTGCCGCCGCACGTCCACCGCAATGGCGTCAAAGGTGCAGGCCGCCACGCAGGAGCCGCAGAGGGTGCAGCTGGCCTCGTCATAGTCGATCCGCCAGCGCAGATCGTTGCGCCCGATGTCCTGAGTTCTTACTGCTTCCATCTTTGCACCGCCAGATCGTTGTCGATGAGCACAAGCTCCCGTTCGTTGGGATAGATGTCCCGCGCGGCGTCGCGGTCGGGCATGATCGCATTGAGGCCGCAGACTTCCGAGGCAATGGCCACCATGCCGCCGTCACGGCCCACCACCACGGGGCGCAGCTTCTTGGCGTCGCAGCAGGTGAGCATGCCGCCGTCGGGCAAAAGGCCGATGACGGCATTGGGGCCGTTGATTTCCAGATGGGCCAGCGATTCGCGGATGCGGGTCAGCACCGCGCGATCCGGGCGGCTGGCCATTTCGGCAAAGGGCAGGGGCGTGATGACGTGCTTGAAGTAGCGCAGGGGCCACTTCAGCTCGTGCAGCACATAGTGCAGGGTGTACAGGAAATTCTGCGAGTCGGACTCGAAGCCCACATAGCCCCGGTGCAGGGCTTTCTGAAATTCCGTGTTCTTGGTGAAAAAGGTGTTTTCGCCATTGGCGCAAAGCGTATAGCCCTGCAAAAAGAAGGGATGGGCCGCATAGCGCACGATGTCGTAATTGGTGTTCTGGCGGCACTGGGCCACGATGTTGCGGGCCAGCAGGCGGGAATCGTCATCCCACAGGCGGAAGTAGGCGGCAATGTCCGCCGGATCCCCGATTTCCTTGAGGGTCAGCACATCGGGCCAGAAGGAATAGACATAGCCCGCATCATGGGCTTCCAGCAGACGGCGCAGGGCCAGACGGGTGTCCACGAGCAGTTCTTCGCGCTCCTCCCGGCTGCGATAATGGTAGACTTCCGGATAATCGTAATTGCGGAAGATGTAGCGCGGCATGGCCTCGATGCGCAGGCCCGGACGCCGATCCACGTCCGGCACCCATTGCGCCGCCTGCACAAAGCCCTTGCGCTCCATGTAGTCGTTGACCAGCTGCACGCCCTGCGGCGTACAGGCCAGCGAAAGCAGGGGCTTGTCCTTGTAATGGGCAAAGACGCCCTCCAAATCCTGCATGACCAGCGCAAAGCCTGAATTGTCGTGCCCTTCCTGCTGCGGCAGCATGAGTTGCAGGGCCGCCGATGGCGCAAGGGGCGTCAGGCTCTTGATGGATCCGATTCGGCACATGATTTCTGTCCTGTGGCGGCCCGCGCCCGCCGAGTTCGGGGAGACGGACGCGGGCCTGCGTATTGTAGGGTGTTTGTTGGTGTGTCGGCTATGGTCAGGTTGTTTGGGGGGAGGGGCCCCTTCCCCCCGCATCATCCCGCTAATGCGTCCAGAGCAATTCGGCATAGGTGGGCAGGGGCCAGAGATCGTCATCCACCAGCAGTTCCAGGGCGTCGGCATGTTCGCGGCAGAGCCGCATGGCGGGCAGCACGGCGTCGCGGGCCGTGCGGGCCATGCCGTGCGCATCCGCGGCGGCGCGGCAGGCGGCAAGGGCCTCGCCCAGCGCGGCGGCGGCTCCCTGCAGGCCCGCAGCATGTCCGCGCAGACGCAGGAAGTGTTCGGCCTCGGCCTCATCCGCATCGCTCACGGCGCGCACATGGGCCAGCAGGCGGGCGGCGCGATCCTCGGCTTGGCGTACGGCGGGCAGGATCTGCCGGTTGACCATCCGCAGCAGCACGTCGCCCTCGATGCGCACGGTCTTGGCATAATGCTCAAAAAGGATTTCCTGCCGGGCGAGCATTTCCCGCTCGCCGAGCACGCCCGCGCGCAGGAAGACCTGCATGACCCCGGCGTCGCTGTAGTGCTCCACGGCGGTGACGGTATCGGCGTAATCGGGCAGGCCGCGCCGGGCGGCCTCCTCCTTCCAGGCGGGGGCGTAGCCGTTGCCGTTGAAGAGCACCGGGGCATGTTGACGGAAAAGGCGCGGCAGCAGATCCTGAAGGGTCGCATTGAGGGATTGGCCTGCCGCCGTCGCCCTTTCCAGCTCGTCGGCAATGTCCTGCAGGGCGCAGGTCATGGCCGCATTGAGAGCGATGTTGGCCGGGGCCACGGACTGGGAGGAACCCACGGCGCGAAATTCAAACTTGTTGCCCGTGAAGGCAAAGGGGCTGGTGCGATTGCGATCCGAGGTGTCGATGGGCAGGGGCGGCAGGCTGGAGACGCCGATTTCCATGACGCTGTCGCCCGTGTGCGGTGCGGGCGTGCCCGTGATGATGCCCTCGATGACGCCGGTCAGCTCCTGCCCGAGAAAGACGGAAATGATGGCCGGCGGGGCCTCGTTGGCCCCGAGGCGATGATCGTTGCCCGCGCCGATGGCCCCGAGGCGCAGGGCCGCGCCGTGCAGGTGCACGGCCCGCAGCACCGCCGCCAGAAAGACGAGGAACTGGGCGTTGTCCTGCGGGGTGGAGCCGGGATTGAGCAGATTGTTGCCGTCGGAATCGGTGAGCGACCAGTTGTTGTGCTTGCCGCTGCCATTGACGCCCGCAAAGGGCTTTTCGTGCAGCAGGCAGAGGAAGCCGTGCCGCGCGGCCAGATGGCGCAGCATGTTCATGGTCAGCATGTTATGATCGCAGGCCAGATTGGCTTCCTCGTAGATGGGGGCCAGCTCGAACTGGCCCGGGGCCACCTCGTTGTGGCGGGTCTTGGCCGGGATGCCGAGCTTTTGCAGTTCCCGTTCCACATCCTGCATGAAGGCCATGACCCGGGCCGGAATGGCCCCGAAATAATGATCCTCCATTTCCTGTCCCTTGGGCGAGGGTGCGCCCAGCAGGGTACGGCCCGTGAGCAGGAGGTCGGGCCGCAGGGCCGCCAGCCGCCGATCCACAAGGAAATATTCCTGTTCGGGGCCGACGCTGGCCCGCACGCGCCGGGCCGTGGTATTGCCGAACAGGCGCAGGATGCGCAGGGCCTGCGTGGACAGGGCGTCCAGCGAGCGCAGCAGGGGGATCTTGCGATCCAGCGCCTCGCCGGAATAGGCATAGAAGAAGGTGGGGATATGCAGGGTTGCCCCGTTGTCGTTGCGGATGATGAAGACCGGCACCGAAGGATCCCAGGCCGTGTAGCCGCGCGCCTCGAAGGTGGAGCGGATGCCGCCCGAGGGGAAGGATGAGGCGTCCGGCTCGCCGCAGATGAGCATCTTGCCGGAAAATTCGTTGATCATGTGGCCGTCGGGCGTGGGCGACAGGAAGGCGTCGTGCTTTTCCGCCGTGAGGCCGGTCATGGGCTGGAACCAGTGGGTATAATGATCCGCGCCCATTTCAATGGCCCAGTCCTTCATGGCATTGGCCACCACATCGGCAATGGCGGGATCGAGACGACCGCCCTCGCTGATGATGCGGGCAAGGCGGCGGTAGACGTCCTTGGGCAGGCGCTTGCGCATGGCGTCAAGGCCGAAGACAAGGCTGCCGAATGCCTCAGCGCCGTCGGCGCAGGCGGGGCAGGGTGTTTCAGGCAGGCGCAGCGGGGCGGTGGACAGGGCTTCCTGCAGGGCGGAAGAGCGTTGGTGCTTCACGGGAATCCTCCGGGGTGAACTGCGGCCCGCGCGGGAGGCGCGCGCCGTTGCATCCCGTAAGGCAGGAAACGTGCCAGATAAAAAAATTTTGTTTATCTTGCAAAAATGATAGGATTTTTTTTGACGGATATCCGCGTGCGCGGTGGACTGGGCACGGTAGGCGGGCAGAAAGATTCATTTATGTAGAAAATGGGCCGAATGCGGCCAAACAGGCCGGGGCCGCCGGGCGGCAGTTCGGCGGCAGCCGGGGAACGCTGGGGAAAATCAGAAAAATGCAAAAATGTCGTTTTGTGCCATGCACAGACAAAAAACGACGTTTTTGTCGAAAGTCATGGCGCGGAAGGCGAGTCCTTGCAGCGCGGCAGGGCCGCGTGCCCGGCCGCGGGCAAGGGCGGTCGCGGGTCGGGCGTATGCCCGCCGCCTGCGGGAACCGGGCAGGCCGGGCGGCGTTGTGCCCGGCTGCGGAATCAGGCGTTCGTCTTGCGGTGGCGGTAGGACTGATAGCGCAGGCCGTACTTGCGCATGCGCAGGCCCATGATGCGCTCGGTGAGGCCGAGGGCCTGCGCCGCCTTGCCCATGTGTCCGTTGCTGGCGGCCAGGGCTTCCGCAATGCAGGAGCGTTCCAGCTCCGCGATGCGTTGCGGCAGGGTAGCGGCGTGGGCGGGCAGGAGACAGCACTGCTCCGGCAGGCTTTCCTGTGCGGCGCGGTATTCGCCATGCAGGGAAAGCGGCAGATGCTGGGGCAGGATGATGTCCTCGGTGCCAAGCAGGAGGACGGCGCGTTCCATGACGTTTTCCAGTTCGCGCACATTGCCGGGCCAGTCATGGCGTTGCAGCATATCCATGACCGCTGAGGACAGGCGGGCATCCTCACGGCCATTGGCGCGGGCAAAGCGCAGGGCAAAGCGGCTGGCCAGCGGCAAAATGTCGTCCCGGCGTTCGCGCAGGGCCGGCAGGCGAATGGGAAAGACATTGAGCCGATAGAAAAGATCGCGGCGAAAGCTGCCGTCCTCCACCATCCGCTCAAGATTGCGGTTGGTGGCCGCGATGATGCGCACATCCACATGCAGGGTCTGCGTACCGCCGAGGCGCTCGAAGCAGCGTTCCTGCAGGACGCGCAACAGCTTGGCCTGCACGGGCAGGCTCAGTTCCCCCACCTCGTCCAGAAAGAGCGTGCCGCCGTGGGCCAGTTCAAAGCGCCCCTTGCGCAGGCTGTTCGCGCCGGTGAAGGCCCCGCGCTCGTGACCGAACATTTCGCTTTCGATGAGATTTTCCGGCAGGGCGGCACAATTGAGGGAAATGAACGGCCCGGCGGCCCGGGGGCTGGCCGCGTGTATGGCCCGGGCGGCCACTTCCTTGCCGGTGCCCGATTCTCCCTGCAGAAAGACGGTGGTTCCGGCATGGGCCACATGCTCCATCTGCTCCAGCACATGGCGCATGGCCGGCGAACTGGTGTGAAAGCGATCGGCAAGGGTGGGCGCGGCTGAGGAACGATCGTCCATGAAGCGCTGCCCCTCGAAGGCCGCATGTCCCAGCAGGGTGGCGATGATGCGCAGCAGGTTCATATCGGCCCCGAGCGTGGCGGCATCGGCGGGCTGCCTGTCCACGGCCAGCGCGCCCACAGCCTGCCCGGCCAGCAGGATGGGCACGCAGAGGAAGGCAATGGCCTCATGTTCCAGATCCCGCGAGCCGGTGCGGTTGAGAAAGAGCGGTTCCTCGGCGGCATCGGGGATGCACATGGCTTGCCCGGTCTGGATGACGCGCCCGGTCACGCCTTCGCCCCGGGCGTAGCGGCCGCGCAGGCGTTCCGCATCCTTGAGGCCGCAGGACGCCTCGATGCGGATTTCGCCGGTGGCCGGCGAGATGAGGGTGATGCTGCCGCGCAGGATGGGCAGGGTGCGCCGCATCTCTTCCAGCACCTGTTCCAGGGCCTCGCGCACAGGGGCCGACGCGCCCATGACGGTCGCGATGGATTGGAGAAGTTGCAGTCTGGCGGATTCATCCGGGACAAGGGAAGGGGCAGGGGCGGAAGCGTGCATGGGCATACCGATGGGATCAGCGTGAAGGCGCCGCCCCCGGCTGGGGAACAATGGCGCACTTGATGCAGCCGTCGCGACGATGGGCAAAGACATCATAGGCGTCGGCGATATTTCCTAGTGGAAAGGTATGCGTGATAAGGGGCCGGGTGTCAAGCCGTCCCAGCTCGATGAGCCGGATGAGGCGGGCGCTGTGCACGGCATCCACGCCGCCGGTCTTGAAAATGAGATTCTTGCCGTACATGTGCGGCAGGGGCAGGGTCTGCGGCGCTTCATACAGGGCCACCAGCGCCACGCAGGCATTGGGCCGGGCCGCCTGCCAGGCCAGTTCAAAGGTGGCGGCCTCGCCCGCGCATTCGATGACCGCATCGGCCCCGCGCCCCTGCGTCAGCTCGCGCACCAGTCCGGCCATGTCGGCCGTGCCCATGCCGTCCGCCGCCCGGATGAGCGTATCCGCCGCGTTCATGCGGCGGGCCAGCTCCAGGCGGTCGGCACGTCTGTCCACGGCAATGATGCGCGCCGGGCCGAAGAGGCGCGCGCAAAGCATGGCGCAGATGCCCACCGGCCCGGCTCCGATGACGAGTACCGTGTCGCCGGGACGAATGGCCGCCAGTTCCGCGCCGAAATAGCCGCTGGCCAGCACGTCCCCCACCAGCAGGGCCGAGAGGTCGTCCACGCTGTCCGGCAGCGCATCCAGCCCGTTGTCGGCAAAGGGCACGCGCACATATTCCGTCTGACAGCCGTCGATGCGGCAGCCCAGTTCCCAGCCGCCCCGCTCGCAATTGTTGACGAAGCCCTGCCGGCAGAAAAAGCACTGCCCGCAGAAGGTTTCCACATTGACGGCCACACGTTGTCCCGGTCGTACCCGCCGGACTTCCGCGCCGGTCTCCACCACCTCGCCGACAAATTCGTGCCCGAGGATGATGCCCGGCCGGGCGCGGGGCACGGAGCCGTTCAGGATGTGCAAATCACTTGTGCAGATGCTGGAAAGGGTCACGCGCACCAGCGCATCGGTGGGGGCCTGCAGTTGCGGCAGGGGCCGCTCCTCGAGCCGGGCGTCGCCGGTAGCGTGATAAACGAGAGCCTGCATGGGCATGGCGGCACCTCCTGCGCCGTTTTTTTGCGTACCGCGGCCAGAAGGCCTGCCGTCCCTGCGGCCTTCTGGCGAGAACATACACCGTTGCGGGGAGAGTAGCGCAAGATGCCCGGCCTGTCATGCCGCGCCGTTCAGCCCGTCTGCCGCCGCGGCGGATCTGGCCGGACGGGAGATGGATTTTCCCTTGCCATGCCCTGTTCCTCCCCGTACATTGAGCATCGCATATGTCCGTTGCGTTGGTGCGCATTGCGGTAGGGGGGAAATCATGGCTCGCTTTGACTGGAAATTCGGCCTGCTTGCGGGGATGCTCGTTCTGTGTTGCCTTTGCCGGGAAGCCCGTGCCGAAAACCCGCAACAGGAGATCGCCGCGACCGCCCCCTTTCATTTCTTTCTGCCGGAAACCATGCGGCAGGATTATGCCGCGCAGCGGGTGGTGCGGGTCGGCTGGTTTGACCAGCATGCCGTTTTCATGGAGGAGGGGGGTCGGGTTTACGGCTATGCGCCGTCCCTGCTGGAAGCCCTTTCCCGCTATACCGGCTGGCGTATCGAATGGATCCCCATTCCCTTCGAGGAGCTGGCGGACAAGCTCAATAACGGCGAGATCGACATTTCCTGCGGCATTTCCCGGACGCCGGAGCGTGCGCGGCAGATGACCTTTTCCAAGCTGCAGGCAGGCTTTGAGATCACCACTCTGCATGTGCCCATGCAGAGTTCCATTCATTTCATGGATTTCAAGGACTTTGACGGACTGCGGCTCGGTTTTTTCCGGGGCGCGTACGAGCAGGACATTTTTCGCCGTCTGGGCAGGCAGTTCGGTTTTTCCTTCGATATCGTCGAGTTTGACGAGAGCCTGCCCATGCTGCAGGCCGTGCGTGATGGCCAGGTTGACGGCTATGTGGACGGCTGTCTGTCCGGCGTGGATACCAAGGTCGCGGGCACCTTTGCCATTGAGCCATTCTACTTTGTCTCCCGCAAGGGAGATACCACCTTCATGCCGCGCATCGACGAGGCCATGCGGCAGATGCAGCTGGTCAGCCCGCGCTATTTCGCCGCGCTTTTTGACAGTTTTCTCAATGTGGGCAGCAATGTGTCCATTACGCTTTCCCGGGGGGAGGAAGCGTGGCTGGCCCAAAAGCCCATGCTGCGCATGGCCTACAGCCGGCAACTGGAGAGCATGAATCCGGCGGGCGGGCCTCTGTTTGCCAAGCTCGCGCAGGAACTGGCCAAGCGGGCAGGCATCGGGCTGACAATGGTTCCCGCCGAGTCCTATGAGGAAGCCCTTGCCATGCTCCGCCGGGGCGAGGCCGACATTGTCAGCGACCTTCTGCCCCTGGCCGACTTTACCCGGCGTTTCGGCCTGTTTGCCGGAGAGGTTCATTACAATGCGCCCATTGCCCTGGCCTCCACCAGGAACGTCCAGCCCGGCAGCGGCCTGCGCATCGCGGCCACGCGCGAATTTCTCAGCGTGGCCGAGGCCTATCGCCAGATATATCCCGCCGACAACATCGTTTTCTACCCGACGGAAAAAGAATGCGAGGCGGCTTTCAAGAAAGGGGAGGCCGACGCCTGGCTGCTTGTCTATCCCGGATCGGCAGAGCTGTTCAGCCGTGCGCAGCCCTACAATCTCAGCATAACCCAGGCCTTTTATCCCATGGCCTTCGGCTTCGGGCCACATGTTTCGCCCTATGCCGTTTCCATCTTTGACAAGCAGATCCTGGCCCTGTCCGGTGGGCAGGTGGAAACCTTCATGCGGGATCACACGCCGCGCACCGCCCAGGATATGCTGTTCGACATGCTGGCCCGCCATATTCTGTGGGTCATTGCGGGCATTATCCTGCTGGCGGCCCTGCTGTACTGGCGCAGGGGACAGGTCAACCGCCGGAACGTGCAGGTGCTGGAAAAGGCCGCCTATACCGATTCCGTGACCGGCGGCATCAATCGCGCCCGCTTTCTTATCGAAGGCGACGACCTGCTCATGGACGGGGCTGCGGAACATGTGGTCGTCAGCGTCAACATTCACAAGCTCACGCAGATCAATCGCTCCTGCGGTTACAGCAGCGGCGACTGGACCATCCGGCGCTGCTACGCCGAGTTGCAGAACCTGACATCCGGTCGGGAACTGGTGGCGCATGTGGGGGGCGGGCGTTTTCTCTGCCTGTGGCAATGTCCGGACGACAGCGATGTGGAAAGGCGGATGTCCCAGCTTTTCCATGCCGCCACCGTCCTGGGCGGGGAACTGCGGCACACCCTGGTGCTGGCTTGCGGCGTGGCCCGCATCCGTCAGTTTGACGGCAAGGTGGAACCCTTCGTGGCGGCGGCGGAAACCGCACAGGCCAGCATCGGCGACAATACCTACAAGTCGTCCTATGCCTTCTACGACGCGGAACTGGACACCATCGTGCAGCGCATGGCCGCACTGGAAAATCGCATGCAAGCGGCGCTGGACGCCGGCGAATTCGTGGTGCACATTCAGCCGCAGATCGAGCTGGCCTCCGGCAGCGTCAGCGGCGGCGAGGCGCTGGTGCGCTGGATGCCGCCGGACGGCAGCAAGATTTATCCCGACGAGTTCATTCCGCTTTTCGAGAAAAATGGCTTCATCCGCGAACTGGACATCTATATGCTGGATCAGGTCTGCCATTGGCTGCGCCAGCGGCTGGATGCGGGCAAGCGCGTGGTGCCCATCAGCATCAATCAATCCAAGGCCCTGTTCCTGACGGAGTCCTATTGCGACACCTTCCTGGCCGTGCTGGATCGGCACAATACGCCGCATGACCTCATCGAGGTGGAAGTGACGGAATCCCTGGCGGCCTTCAATGAGGGGCTGGTGGTGGCCAATCTGCAACGGCTCAAGGCCTGGGGCATCAAGGTGGCCCTGGATGACTTCGGCAAGGGCTATTCCTCGCTGACGGCCCTGCAGCTCTTCCCGGTGGACGTGCTCAAGCTGGACAAGGAGTTCCTTTCGGATCGCTCCAGCCCGGCCATGCTGGAATCGCTCGTGCATCTTGGCGGCAAGCTGGGCCTCAAGGTGCTTTGCGAGGGCATCGAGACGCTGAAGCAGTTGCGCTTCCTCTCCAGCATCGGCTGCAATTACGGGCAGGGCTATTTCATTGCCCGGCCCATGCCCCTCGCGGAATTTGAGGAATTTCTGGCGCAGCGGGCCAGCCTGTAGAAGGGCGGCCCCCCCTCGCCTTTCCGGCTGCCTCGCCCGTCCGCAAAGGTCTCATGGCCTGCGCGGCGGGATGAACAGTCAGTCGGCGGGCTGTTCCCGCATGTCACGTTCGCGGCGTTCCTCGGCCTTGCCCAGCAGGCGCACGGGAATATGCCCGTCCAGCGGAAACTGGGCAATGCCCAGCACCGGCCGGCAGGCAATTTCCTGTGAGCCGAGGCGCAGGGGACGGGCAAATTGCAGATTGAGCGTTTTCATGAGCGGGCCTGTGGTTTCGCGATCCAGCAGGAGGGCAAAGATGCAGGTGTCCGTGCGGTACAGGCGTGCCGAACGCGGCATCATGCTGCGCAAGCGTTGCGCCATGCCCAGGATCAGCCTTTCGCCCGTATCATAGCCGTAGCGTCCGTTCAGGGCGCTGAAGTTCGCCAGGCTCAGGCTGATCAGGCAGAATTTGTCTCGCGAGGCAATCCAGTCGGACAGATCCTGCAGCAGGGCGCTCCTGTTCGGACAGCGGGTCAGCGGATCCCGATTGTCCGCCATGATCGGTGAGGCGAGCTGCGGCAGGCAGCCGAAAAACCGGCAGACCAGCAGACTCAGCAGGCCGCTCAGCAGCAGGCTCAGACCGCACAGACTCGCCGTAAGCCACGCGGGTTTCCAGCCGCCACTGGGTTCAATGGCAAGAAACCAGGGGCCGTTGGGCATGATGCTGCTGATTTCCAGCGGCGCGGCAAGCGCCTCGCGCTCAAGACCGGCAAGGCGGATGCGCTTGCCGTTGTTGCCCCGGCGGTAAAGGGCAAAGCGGAGGTCGGACAGATTGCCGAACGCGGCATGGAGCTGGGCAAGCAGTCTGTCCAGATCGAGGATGGCGCTGCTGAAGCCCCAGAAGGTGCGCGACTCCTTTCCCCGATAGATGGGCAGGCGATAGATGATGCCCCGGCCGCCCTGCCGCAGGTCGATGGGGCCGATGATGAATGGCTGCCCCGTTTCCCGGCAGTTGAGGGCATCCTCCTTCTCGGCGGCTTCCGTGAAAAGATCCCGTGGCGGCTTGGTGAGCGACAGGGGCGGGTAGACATAGACAATCCGTCCGTCCGGGGCCAGCTGCATGGCCCGGATGATGTCCGGGATCATGAGGCTGCGGGCGGTTTGGGGAAAGGCCGTCACGCCGCCGTCGGGCAGAACGCAGCGTTCCGCGAGAATGCGCGCGGCATTGAAGGCGTTTCCCATCTGGCGCGTCAGACAGCCCAGCTGGGATTGCGCCATGCCATAGCAGTGCTGCCGTTCCCGCAGTTCCAGTTTGTTGAGCACAAGCAGGCTTCCCGCCAGACTCAGGACAAACAGACTACAGATAATGATTGCCAACAGGGCTTTTTTCTTGATGGTCACGGGTGGTCTCCGTCAGTGGTTGCAGGGTACGGTCGGGACGGCGGAAGGTCAACCTCGGCCCGGCGTCAATGCAAGGAAAAAAAAGCCCATGCCCCGAAAAAGCGCACATTCCGCATTCTGACGGCGGGCGTGGGGGCCGTGCGGGAGCGCCCGTGGCGAAGGGACAGCCCCCCTGAAGCGCGTTTTTCCCTCCGTGACGCCCTGCGGGAGGCGGTACGCCTTGGCCCGACCTCGGCGGCCAAGGATGGACAATCGTCACAAGATGTGGGAAAGAGGCGAAACGTCCCTTCTGTCGCCATGCGGTGGTATGGCGGCGGAATACCGTGCTTTTGTAACAAAATATTTCCCGCTGCCGGCCTGCGGAAGCTGAGGCGGGCAGAGAGGGAAAACGTATTCGGCTTTGCCGCGGCGCTGTACGGCATTTCCGTCGGGACAGCATGCCGCGACAGTGCAGAGCCGGGAGGGAGATGCCTTGCGCGCCAATATTCTGTGTGCCGGTCTGGGGACGCGTCTGCGTCCGCTTACCTATATAAAACCCAAGCCCCTGCTGAGCATCGGCGGCTTCCCGCTGGTGGAGCGCACCATTCGCCAGCTGCGCGCCGACGGCGTGAGCGACATTGCGCTGGTGGTGGGCTACAAGCGGGAATGTTTCGACTATCTGCAAGAAAAATATGGCGTTCGGCTCATTGTTTCCGAACGCTACGACACGGCCAACAACTTTTCCTCGCTGGAACTGGTGGCGGATCGTCTGGGCGACAGCCTGGTCATTGACGGCGATCTTTATATCCGGCGGCCCATTGTGCCGCTGGTGCGGCCCGGCGTTTCGCAGTTCATCTGCCAGAAGACGCAGCGCGGCACGGAATGGGAACTGCTCACGGATGCGCAGGATCGCGTGGTGGGCGTGAAAAAGGACTCGCCCGACGGCTATGCCATGTCCGGCATTTCCTACTGGACGGAAGAGGCCGCCGCGCTCCTGCGCGAGGAACTGGCCCGCAGCGGCCCGGACGACTACTGGGAAGATGCGGCCATCCGCATCCTTGATCGCACGCCGGTCTACGCCGTGCGGACAAAACTCCTGCAATGCGAGATCGACAGCCTTGAGGATGTGCTCTCCCTCGGCCTGCTTTCGGCGGACGAACTGGCCGACCAATGCTCGGAAACGAGCATGGCCGAAAAGCTCAAGAGCCTGACCAACGATACCTACCTCATCCGCCTGCACGGCAGGGATGTGGTGTTGCGCATCCCGGGCCGGGGCACGGATCAGATCATCGACCGCAGTCTGGAATCGGCCATGCTGGAGCTGCTGCGCGGCATGGACATCACGCCGGAATGCACCTTCTATTCCGGCGGCATCAAGACCACGGACTTTTTGCGGGGCTACGGCATCCTGACCCCGGAGACGCTGGATGAGGCGACCATCGCCGGCGTGGCGCGGCTCATGGGGCGGCTGCATGCCATTCCCATGCCGCCGGGCTTTGACGCGCTCCACGGCCCCAATGCGGCCCTGTCCGTCCTCAATGAGGTCAAGCTCTACGAGCGGCAAAGCGGCATCAACCTGCTGGCCGACGAGGAACGCGACCTGCTCTACGACTTTGCCCGCGAAATGGACAGGGATGAAAAATGCTTCTGTCATCGTGACTTCGTGCTGGAAAATATCCTGCGGCGCGGGGACAGCATGCAGCTCATCGACTTTGAATATGCCTGCTTCTGTTCCCGCTACTGGGATTACGCCAGCTTCGTGACGGAAACGCGGCTTTCCGACGACCGTCTGGCGTCCTTTGTCCGCACCTGCGGGCTGGATGAGCGGCGTCTGCTCAAGGCCGTGATCATCGTGGACTATATCTGGGGCCTGTGGGGCTTTTATCGCGAATGCATCGACTACGGGCGCGGCCGCATTGCGGAGATGGATCGCAATCTGCGTCGCTATCAGGCCGGAGGCACGTTGTGAGCCGCTCCCGCCTTCTCCTGACGGGGCTGTGCCTCTGCCTTCTGCTGGAGGCGGCCTTTCCCGCCCCCGCGCACGCCTATCTTGACCCCGGCACGGGCAACATCCTTGTTTATGTGGCCATCAGTCTGGTGGGGACGGTTCTCTATTTCCTGAAAAATCTGGTCTACGCCCTCATGGGGCGCGCCCGGGGCGAACGGGCAGGGGGGCGGGAGCTGCATCATGAGCGCATCCTGATCTTTTCCGAGGGCCGTTCCTACTTTTATACCTTCAAGCCCATCATCGACGCCCTCTTGCGGCGGGAAATCCCCTTTTCCTACATCACGATGGACATGGAGGATCCGGCCCTGACCATCGAGAACGATCTCATGGATTCCCGCTACATCGGCAACGGCGCGGCGGCCTATGCCCGCGCGGCAGGCCGTCGGGCGGACGTCATGCTTTCCACCACGCCCAACATCGGCACGCCGGGCTTTCCCATGCCGCGTCCGCGCCGGGTGAAATGTCTGGCCCATGTCTGCCACGGCGTGGGAGACATTGCCATGTATCAGAAGGGATCGCTTGATCATTACGACGCCGTGCTCATGGTGGGGGATTTCATGCTGCCGAGCATTCGCCGTCTGGAGGAAATGCGCGGCCTGCCCGCCAAGGAATGCGTGTCCCTCGGCCTGCCCTATCTGGACGAGCTGGCCGCGCGGGCGCACCCCCGGCAGGGGAGAAACGCGCCGCCCGTGGTGCTGGTGGCGCCGTCCTGGGGCAACAAGGGCTGCCTTTCCGTCTGCGGGCCGCAATTTCTCGTGGATCTGGCCAGGGCCGGCTACGAGGTCATTTTCCGGCCCCATCCGCAATCGCTCAGGGTGGAAACGGAGATGCTGGCCTCCATCCACGAACTGTTGCGCGACTTCGACAATGTGACCTTTGATACGGACATGGATGCCACGGCCTCCATGAGCCGGGCCGACGTGATGATTTCCGACAAGTCCTGCGTGCGCTTCGACTTCGCCTTTCTCTACGAACGGCCGGTCATCACCCTGGACATCCCGGTGCGCAATCCCGAACTCTACGAGGTGGCGGATCTGGGCGTGGTCTGGGAAGATACCGTGGCCGCCCGTCTGGGCGAGGTGGTCGCACCGGAACACTTTGACCGTATTCTGCCCGCCGTGGAACGGGCGCTGACCATGCCGCCAGCGGCGCTGGCCGCCTTTCGCGACGAATGCGTGGCCTGCTGGGGCCGCAGCGGGGAAGCCATTGCGCAATGGACGCTGGACAAGCTGCGGGCTGACGGCGGGCCGTGCGATGAGGGCGATGCCCCTGCCGCCGCGCCGGACGCGGCCCCGGCGCAACGCTAGACCCTGCGGCGGGCGCGGGAGGACACGGGCTTTTCGGCCTGTCGCGCTCCCGTGCTGAAAAGCATTCCGCGTCGGCGCGACCCCTGCGCGGGCCGCAAGCCGCCGCACAGCTTCGCGGCCTGACGCGCCGCGCCCTTTGGAGACAAGACGTCCATGATGTCGCTACTGTACGAAATATTCATCCTGCCCATCGAAATCATCTATCGCGCCATTTACCTCGGCAGCGTGCAGCTCACCGGCAATTACGGCCTGAGCATCCTTGTGCTGTCCGCGGTCAGCGCCGTGGCCTTCATACCGCTGGGCCGTCTGGCCGTGGGCATGCAGGCCGGGGAAAAGAAGGTGCAGCAGATCATGGCCCCGCAGCTGGCCCGCATCCGCAGCGAGTCCAGGGGGGCTGAGCGTCAGCGCCGCATCAACAAGCTCTACCGGCGTTATGCCTATCACCCGCTGCTGGCCATTCGCTCGGCCTTTGGCGTTGCCCTGCAGATTCCCTTCCTGACCGGGGCCTACTACATGATTCTGAGCCTGGATCAGCTGCAGGGCCAGTCCTTCCTCTGCATTGCCGATCTCTCGCGGCCCGACGGCCTGCTGTGGGGCGTGAATTTCCTGCCCATTCTCATGACCGTGGTGAACATCACCGCCACCTTCACCACGCCGGGCTTGAGCCGCAAGGACAGACTGCAGGCCGTGATCATCGCCTTCTTCTTCCTGCTCCTGCTCTACGGCGCGGCCTCGGCCCTGCTCATCTTCTGGACCATGAACAACGTCTTCTTCCTGCTCCAGAATCTGCGCCTGCCGGTGAAGCTGCCGCGCTTCCGCAAGCCCGTCTTTGCCCAGGGCGCCATGAGCACGGCCACGGGCAGCCTGTTGCGCTCCGTCTATGCCCTGTCCTGCGCGGGTCTTGCGGCCCTGCTCTTTCTCTATGTGCCCTTTCAGGCCTATGCCTCGGATCCGGCCTTCTTCGCCAGCGGGGCGCTGGACGTGCTGCTGGGCATGGTGCGCTATCTCTCGCTGACCTTCTTCATCGTCTTTGTGCTCTGGCTCTGGTTTCCGGCGCGGGGCAAGGTCATCCCGGCCTTTGTGGCCTTCTGCGCCCTCTGCGTGGCCTTTGTGAACGTCTTTGTCCTGCCGGCGGATTTCGGCGCGCTGGACGGCACCCGTTTTCTGGATGAGGCCCGCATCGGGCGGCCCATGCGGCTTTTGAGCGACGCCCTGCTGCCTGTCATCGGCGGCATGGCCGTGGCCTCGCTGTGCTTCGCCCTTGTGCGGGTGCGCCGCGTGCTGCCGCAGGCGCTCGCCATCGCGCTCTTTTCCCTGCTGGTGCTGTCGGGCTACGCGGGGCTGACCGCGCCGG
This sequence comes from Candidatus Desulfovibrio intestinavium, assembly GCA_019118345.1. GTDB lineage: Bacteria > Desulfobacterota > Desulfovibrionia > Desulfovibrionales > Desulfovibrionaceae > Desulfovibrio > Desulfovibrio intestinavium. The sequence goes on from DWZD01000047.1 coordinate 42,348, forward strand.
GCGCGGTCAAGGAGGAGAGCGCCTTCACACCGCCGCCCTATGCGCGGGCCATGCAGTCCTATTCCCGCCATGATGAAAACGTCATCGTGGTCATCATGGACATGTTCACCGGCGGCCATGTGGAAAAGATGCTGGATGATCCGTGGTTCGAGGATTTCCGTGCCGGCATGGACGGTTTTGTCTGGTATCCCGATACGGTATCCATGGCCGACGCCACGGTGCTGAGCCTGCCCAGCATCTACGGCGGGCACGGCTACAGCCCGGCAGCCACCAATGCACGCCGTTCCCTGACCCTGGAAGAGAACATCAACAAGGCCTTTGCCCTCATGCCGCGCAATTTCGCGGCCCATGACTACGATGTGACCATCGTCAACGGTCTGGACTACTTCAATGAGGAGCTGTACGCCCGCCACGGCGGCGCGGCCGACAACATCCTCACCGTGCCGCGCGTGCGCCGCACCTTCCTGCGCAAGTATTACGACGACGTGAGCCTGCGGGACTTCAGCAGCTTCTTTGCCATGCTGGGCCTGTTCCAGGCCGTGCCGGACATGTTCCGGCAAAAGCTCTACGATGACGGCAACTGGAAGAATGCCGGGGACGGCATCCTGGCCGCCAGCATGGATTATTACAAGGAGGAGGACGCCTGGTTCCGCTATGTCTTCACCTCCGGCATCACGGCGGATGCCCCGCGCGGCACGGCCAAGATCTTCTATACCATGCTGTCGCATTACATGTGGCACTATGCGCCGGATCTCGCGGACGGCGCGCCCCGCATCGTGGCCGATCCCTGCCCGGAGACCGAAGGCCAGCTCATCCACAAGGGCGGCGTCCTGCCGGAACACTATTATGCGGAACGCCACCTCATGCGCTATCTCCTGATTTTTTTCCGGCAGCTCAAGGAAGCGGGCGTGTACGACAATTCGCGCATCATCCTTGTCTCCGATCACGGCGAACGCGACAGTCAGATGGTGGCCCGCGCCTACAACGAAGGCCGGGAATTTGCCGACGGCGTACCCTACGGCAGCGGTCGGTACGCGCCGGGACGGCCCCATGCCCTGCTCATGGTCAAGGAGCCGGGCGCGCGCGGCCCGTTGCGCATCAATGAGGCCTTCATGTCCAGCGCCGACGTGCCGCTGCTGGCCCTCAAGGGCATCGGCGCCTGCGACGAGTTCGAACTCTACGATCCGGCCCGCGCGCCGAAGCCGCGCGTCCTCACCCATGCCCGGGGCGGGGCGCGCTGGAGCGAACACGGCGAAAAGGCCTATATCTATGAGCAGCACCGGCTGGAGGGGACGCTCTTTGATCCGGCCAAAAACACCTATGACGGGGATTATGATTAGACAGGGGCTGGCCTGCCCCGCCGAAGCGCTCATGCCGTCGGCAACACGGGGCTGCCTGCCGTCCGCGCCGCAAGAAACCGCCACAAGGGGCGATGCACATCCCGGGGGAACCATATGGAAGCATTGACAGCAATGACGGGCCATCCGGCCGCGACGACCGCCCGCAACCGGCTCTTTCGCCGGTATCGGGCCTGGGGCATTACGGTAGCCGTGCTTTCCGGCATGTCCTATGGCCTGTATTCGGCCTTCATGACTCTGGGCATGGGCCTCGGCGTCTGGAAAGGCTGGTACGGGGAGGCTTCCGGCCTCTCGGCCTTTGCGACGCTCTTTCTGCTGAGCGCGCTGGGGGCGGCGGTGACGGACTGCTGCAGTGCGGTCTGGGCCGTCCTGCTGGCCGCGCTCAAGGGCAAGCTCGGCGACGTGCCGCGCAGCTGGAAAACACGGCCCGGCCTGATCATGACCGTGGCCGCCTTCATCGGCGGGCCGCTGGCCAGCACCTGCTATGTGCTGGGCCTGCAGAACGCCGGCTCGGTGGTGGTGCCCCTGAGCGCCCTGTGTCCGGCCATCGGGGCCATTCTGGGCCGGGTGGTGTTCAGGCAGATGCTCAATGTGCGGATCATGGCGGGCATTCTCATCTGCTTTGCCGCCAGCTTCATGATCGGCAGCACGGGACTCACCGGGGAAGCGCCCGCCAATCTGTATCTGGGGCTGGCCTTCGGCCTGCTGGCCGCTCTGGGCTGGGGCATAGAGGGCTGCGTTTGCGGCTACGGCACGGCGCTCATTGATCCCGAGGTGGGCATCACCATCCGGCAGATCACCTCCGGCCTGTCCAATCTCATCCTGCTGGTGCCGCTTTTCGGCTGGATCGGCGGGGCGGATGCGCTGAACATGGCCTGCGCCGCCTTTGCGGACGGCCATTCCATAGGCTGGTTCGTTCTGGCCGGTTTTTGCGCCTATTTTGCCTTCATGCTCTGGTATCAGGGCAACGCCATGTGCGGGGCCGCGCTGGGCATGGCCTGCAACGGGGCCTTCTCCTTCTGGGGGCCGTTCTTCATCTGGCTGGTGCTGGGGGTGGGCTACGGCATGGAAGGCAAGAACATGCCGCCCATCGCCTGGCTGGCCTCGCTGGTCATGGTCTGCGGCATTTTCCTCATTGCCGTGAATCCGTTGCAGCTGTTCCGCCGCGAAGGGGAAGGGAGGTAGGCCCATGAAGCCGCTCAATTTTGCCATTCTGGATTACATGACCACCGTGCCCGAAGCCTGCGCCGAGGAGGTGGTGGCCGCGTTGCGCCCGGCATACGGTTCCTTTCGGGCGCTGAACGTGAAAGCCGTGCGCACGGCCCTGCTCACGGCCACGGTCAACGGCCTGTTGGAGGAAAGCCGCTGCGAACTGGACGAGGCGCAAAACCTGCGTCTCTACTTCCGCGCTCATCCCGAGGGGGCGGCCACCATCGTCAAATATACCGGCGGGCCGCTCTCCCGCCCCGTGGACTGAGAACATCAGACGAGCGCGGGCATCCGTCCCGCCTGCGCGGGCTGCGGGGCGCATGGGGGAAGGGAGCGCGCAAAAAAACACTTGCTTTTTGCCGGTTTTTAACATAGTGAATTTTGTCTGATTTTAACAGACAGACAATGCGGGCTTCAGCCCGCCGACCATGCGAATATCGGGCCGTTGGCTCGTCAGAAATTGCTGGAAGCGGAGTGGTGTTATCCCGGGGGGGAAGATGCATCGCTCTGCTTCCGGCATTTTTGCGTTCCGGCAAGGGGAGATCGCGGGCTTTCTTTACTTTCCCGAAGTGAGTGCCTATACTTTTTTTGATTGGAAAACGTCGGAAGCCGCATGACGGCAGGGGTCGCAAGCTGCCAAAGGACAAAGGGAATGAAAGCCATCAAGTTTACCAAGATGCAGGGTTTGGGCAACGATTACGTCTATATCAACGGCTTCGAGGAGCATGTGCCCGATCCGAGCGCGTTGGCCAAACGGGTGAGCGACCGCCATTTCGGCATCGGTTCCGACGGTCTGGTGCTCATTCTGCCCTCCAACAAGGCCGATGTGCGCATGCGCATGTTCAACCCTGACGGCAGCGAGGCGGAAATGTGCGGCAACGCCATCCGCTGCGTGGGCAAGTTCGTCTTTGACAATGGTCTGTGCACCAAGGACACCGTGCAGGTGGAAACGGCGGCGGGCATTCGTATCGTGCGTCTGCTCAAGGACGGCGGCGAGATTACCGGCGCCACCGTGGACATGGGCGCACCCGTCCTGAATCCGGCGGATATTCCCGCCAACCTGCCCGAAGGCATGGAGGGAAAGCCCTTTGTCAACTGTCCGGTGATGGTGGACGGCGTGACCTATGAGGTAACCGCCGTCTCCATGGGCAATCCCCATGCCGTGATCTTTCTGCGGGGCATCGACAGTCTGGATTTGCCCGATCTCGGCCCGAAATTCGAGCATCATCCGCTCTTTCCGCAGCGTACCAACACCGAATTTGTGGAGGTGGTCTCCCGCAGCCGCGTGCGCATGCGCGTCTGGGAGCGCGGCACCGGCGAGACCCTGGCCTGCGGTACCGGGGCCTGCGCCGTGGCGGTTGCCTGCGTGCTCAATGAACTGACCGAACGCAGTGTGGACGTGGAACTGCCCGGCGGGGTGCTGCGCATCGTCTGGGACAAGGCGGACAATCACGTCTATATGAGCGGCCCGGCCAGCAAGGTGTTTGACGGCGCGCTGTCGGCCTGGAAGGAGTAGGCGCATGCTGTCCGTCAATCCGTCCTTCAATCTCCTGCAGAGCAATTATCTTTTTGCCGACATTGCCCGCAAGGTGGCGGCCTTCCGCGAGGCGCACCCGGATCGGCGCGTCATCAGCCTGGGCATCGGGGACGTGAGCCGTCCGCTGTCGCCCGCCGTCATCACGGCCCTGCACAAGGCCGTGGACGAAATGGGCACGGCGGCCGGCTTTCACGGCTACGGGCCGGAACAGGGCTATGCCTTCCTGCGCGAGGCCATTGCCGCGCAGGACTACGCCACGCGCGGCGTGCATCTGGATGCCGACGAAATTTTCATCAGCGACGGCGCCAAATGCGACGTGGGCAATTTTCAGGAACTCCTTGCCCGGGAATGTGTGGTGGCGGTCATGGATCCCGTCTATCCGGTCTATGTGGATTCCAACGTCATGGCCGGTCGCGCCGGAGAAATGACCGACAGGGGCTGGAGCGGCCTCGTCTATCTGCCCTGCACGCGGGACAACGATTTCGTACCCGATTTTCCCGCTGTCCGACCGGACATCATCTACCTCTGTTATCCCAACAATCCCACCGGGACGGTGCTCGGGCGCGAGGCGCTGGCGGAGTGGGTGGCCTATGCCCGGCGCGAGGGCTGCCTCATCCTCTACGATTCGGCTTATGAGGCCTTCATCCGCGAGGAGAATGTGCCCCACAGCATCTATGAGATCGATGGCGCGCGGGAAGTGGCCGTGGAATTTCGCAGTTATTCCAAGACGGCGGGCTTCACGGGCCTGCGCTGCGCCTATACCGTGGTGCCCAGGGACGTACGCATACCGGACGGCCGGGGCGGCAGCCTGAGTCTCAATGCCCTCTGGAACCGCCGCCAGTGCACCAAGTACAACGGCTGCCCCTATATCGTGCAGCGCGCCGCCGAGGCCACCCACAGCGAGCAGGGCCGCCGCGAGGCCCGCGAAACCATCGACGCCTATCTGGCCAACGGGGCGCGCATCGCCGAGGCCGTGCGCGGCATGGGGCTGGAGGTCTACGGCGGCATGAACGCGCCCTACCTCTGGGTGCGGGTGCCCGGCGGCATGACCTCCTGGGGCTTCTTTGATCATCTGCTGCAAAAGGCGGCCCTTGTCTGCACGCCCGGTGCGGGTTTCGGCCTGAACGGCGAAGGCTATGTGCGTCTGACCGCCTTTGGCTCGCCGGACGATACCACGGAAGCCATCGAACGCCTGCGTTCCTTCTAGGGGCTGTCAACACTATCAGCATGTGTTTGGGGGGAAGGGGAACCCCTCGCCTCGCGCGTGATGGCCCAGCCTTTTCGCAGCGGAGCGAGAAAAGGCGTTCCCGTCATCCTTCCCCCCAATCCCCCCATCCCTTCCCCAGCGCGCTTTTCTTGGGGGAAGCGGCAGGGCACGAGGCCACCTTGCCCTCAAAGGCAAGCTGAGTGTGTACAGTTTTTTGTTTTATTTGTTGAAATTATTTGTAAAATTGTGCTGTAGCGGGAGCGTTATCCGTTTGAAACGCCTTGCGTTGCAAGCCGTGCGGCCTGTCATTTCGCGGAAAAACGCGGTTTTTCCATTCACCTTGGGCCGGGCGGCGCTGTGCTGCCGCCTCGTGTGTTGCCTTTTTCACTGGCAAAACGCTCCAGCCAGGCGCGTGGGTGTGTCCGCTTGCCGGGGAAAACGCGAAGGAAAGAACGGAAGCCCGCATCAGGCGGGCTTCCGTTTTTGCGTTATGCGGCATTGCCTCGTGCCCCTGTCGCTTTCTCTGGCAAATGCGCGCCGGAAAGGAAGGGGGGTGACTGGCCCTAGTCCTGCCAGACGAAGGTAAAGACCTGCTCCGTATCGGGATGCAGGCTCATGCGCACGGGGCAGGTATGGGCGGCCCGTTCGATGGAGGCCTTTTCCTTGTCCGAATAGGCCCGTTTGGGCATGGTGAAGGTCACTTCCAGCTTGCCGATGCGGCGCGGGTCGGCGCTCATGGTTTTGTTGACCGCCATTTCCATGCCGCTGACGTCCACGCCGTGGGTCTGGGCATAGATGCCGATGATGGTCATGGCGCAGGCCCCAAGCGCCGCGCCCACCATGTCCGTGGGCGAAAAGGCCTCGCCCTTGCCGTGATTGTCCACCGGGGCGTCGGTCACGATGGTGGCCCCGCTCTGCTCATGGCGCAGTTCCACACGCAGATCGCCGAGATATTTGCCTGTTGCCGTTGCCATAGCGGCCTCCTTGGAATGAGGGGAAGGGAAAGGGCGTGCGCCCGTGCATCCGTGTGCGCGGCCGCGGCCGGTCTGTTTGTTTTCTTGTACGGCAAAAGCCCGCGCGGGAAAAGGCCGGGCAGGCGTCGGCCCTCAGTCCGCAGGAGGCAGGTGATGCGCGGGCAGGGGCAGGCTGTCGCGCAGCAGGGCGCGGGCCTCCCCGGGCAGTTCCGTTTCATGCACCGGCGTGAAGCGCCGTACCTCGCGCCAGTCCGGCAGGCGGGCCAGACCGAGAAACTCCGCTTTCGGTCGGGAAAAGAGGGCGTAATCCGAGGGGTAAAGCGTGCGATAAATGATGATGGGCGAGTCGTCGCGGGTATCCAGCCCCTCGCCCACCACCTGATAATAGTTGCCTTTGAAATGTCGGTAAATGGCCGCCATGTATTCTCCGGTGTTCATGGTTACGGGATGCACAAGAGCATGCAACTGCCCGCAATGAGCAGAACGGGCAGCATGATGAGCCAGAAAAGCGCCCGCTCGACGGTCTGCCGGAATTTCCGAAAGTCCGTGAGCGGTCGCCGGGTCAGCAGGTTGAAGCCGCCCCAGAGTATGCGCTCGAAGACCAGAAGGGCAAGAAGGCATTGCATGACCCGGATGAGCAAATCCCCCGCGTACAGGTGGAGCTGAAACAACGCCTCCCATATGCGGTCGCTCGCGTTGGGCATTTCCGGTCGAACAAGGTTCAGCAGCGGGGCGGCAGGGCTGATCAGCAGGGTCAGCCGCAGAAAACGGGCCTGTGCTTCCTGCCGGGGGCGCTCCCTTCGTCGGGCCTGCCACAGGGCCGCCAGCGTCAGCGCAAGGGCCGCCGCAAGAACAAGGCATGAGCTGCCGAGGGCATGCCGGGCAAAGAGATCCGCCATCCGCGCCGCCATGTCGTCGGGGATGCGGAGAGCGGCAGGAAGCAGGGGATTGCGGGTGACGGACAGATGCAGAACAAGGCCGCCGAGTAAAAGAAGGCCGTCGCACAGCACAAGGGCATAGGCCGCCGTCAGCAGGCGGGAAACGCCCTCCGTATCGTGTCCGGCGGCAGGGGGATTCCCGGTGGACGGGCTGTCGGCGTGGCGGTCGGTCATGGGATGCTCCAGTGCAGGCCGACGGAAAAGACAAGCAGCCATACCGCTGCCATGAAAGACGCCATGACGTGTCGGACGAGCCAGCCGGGATCTTTTTGCTGCAGCAGGGTCGTGCAGCCCATGACAACGCGCAGGACGGCCCAGCAGCCCAGCATGAACGCCGTGTACTCGCAAAGCCAGGAAAACAGGCGGGCCGGGAACTCGATGATGAACATGAGCACCTGGAGGAAGCCCGCGCTTTCCACAGGCCCCGCAGGCCCCGGGTCGGCTTCCACGGAGAGGAACCACAGCAGGCAGGCGTCGACGCCGTAGAGCAGGCTTGTCAGCAGGGCACGGGCATGGGCCGCCGCGCCGGCATTGTCCTCCCGGCGGGCGCTCCACAGCCCCCACAGGGCCAGGATGATGGCCGGGCCAAAGCAGACAGGCAGCATCTGCGGGGTCACGCGGGAGGTGTCGATGCCCGTCAGCGCCCCGCAGGTGAGCAGCGGCAGGAGGTAGCCGATCAGGAGCCGCCGGGTGAGACGGCCCGCGCCCCCCGTCGGCGGGGGCGTCTCGCCGCTGACCAGCTCTGCCCAGTCGGAGCGGCCCGAGGGTTTTGTGCCAAAGACAAGGCTGTCCCAGTCAAATTTGCCGATGCTGGACACTTTTTTGCCGTTCCGCAGGGGCGTGCTGCGGGAAGCGTTTTCTTTTTCGCCGGAAGAACGGGCGCGAGGCTTCGCTTCTCCGCCCGGCGGCGTTGTGCCGGAAGCAGGGCTTTTCCGGTCATGGGCAGGCGTGTCGGGCAGGGACATGGCGGCGCTCCTTTTGCCACAGACGGAGAAACATGCTTTTTGAGGCTAGCACGAACGCAAGGTGCTGGCAACGAGTGGAAGGGAAGGATGCTCCCGGGAGCAGAGCTGCCCTCCGCACCGTGTGCGGCGGCGGAGGATTTCCCGGCGGATGAGCTTTCGGCGTGTCGGTCGCTCATGAGACGGCCCAGAGCAGACCGAGGGAAATGCCAAGCAGCCATACCCCTGACAGGAAAGACGCCATGACGCGCCGGGCGAGCCAACCGGGAGCTTTTTGCCGCAACAGGGTCGTGCAGCCCATGACAACGCGCACAACGGCCCAGCCTCCCAGCAGGATCGCCCCCCACTGGCAAAGCCGGGAGAACAGGCGGGCCGGGGCCAGGAAGAGGAAGTCGAGCACTTGGAAGAGATCCCCGTAGTACACGGGTGGCCCCGGATCAACTTCCACGGAGAAGATCCGCAGCAGGCAGGCGTCGGCGCCGTACAGCAGGCTTGTCAGCAGGGCGCTGGCATGGGCTGCCGCGTCGGCATGGTTCTCCCGGCGGGCGCTCCGCAGTCCCCACAGGGCCAGGATGGAGGCCGGGCCAAAGCAGACAAGCACCACCAGCATCCGCAGGGTCACGCGAGAGATGTCGATGTTCGCAGCAAGGCGCGCATGGGCCGAAGCCGGAAGGGAATGGAGCGCCAGCAGCACCGCAAAGGTGAGCAGCGGCAGAAGATAGCCGATGAGGATCAGCCGGGTGAGACGGCCCGCCCCCGCCATCCCGTCCCGCGTCGTGTCGGGAGCAGGACGTTCCCGGTCACGAGAAGGCTTGGCGGGCACGGTCATGGCGGCGCTCCTTTTCCGGCAAAAGATGAATCCTTTTCCACGCTAGCACGGACGGAGATAGGGAGCAAGGACGCGGCAGAGCTGGCCTTTCCGGCGGCGCGACCTGTCCGCCCCGTGATTTTTTCTTGGCGGGAGGCGCCAGAGGCGGCTATCATGGATCAGACAGCAGGAGACGCCCATGCCGCATTTCCCGTCCTTATCCTTTTTTCTGAAGCAGCGTCCGCCCTGTCCCGTCGTATCGGCGCGTCCGGCAGCGCTTCCCCTCAAGGGGCCTTGCCGGGAAAGGGGCGGCCTCCTGTCGCGCCCCGGTCGCCTTGCGGCATGGCTGCTTGTCTGGGCCAGTCTGACGCTTGCCGGTTGCGCCGTCAAACCCGTCATGGGGCCGGAGGACGCCCTTGCGCCGGAAACGCATGCCCCGGCCCTGCGCGGCGTGCTGCGGCACGGCGACTGGATCGTGGCGCGCACCATCCGTACCGGCGGCAATCTGGTGGCCTCGGTCACGCAAAAGCCCTTTTCCCATGCCGCGCTCTACGATGCGGAATATGACAGCGTCATTGAGGCTACGGCCAACGGCGTGCACCGTTCCTCCCTGGAAGACCTCGTGGGCCGCTCGCAGCGCATGCTCGTCATCCGGCCCTTGTGGGCGGACGAAACCAGCAGGCGCGTCGCCGTGGAGCGGGCCAGAGTCCTGCTCGGCAAATCCTACGATTTTACCGGGCTGGTGGGGCTGGGCACACGGGAACGCTACTACTGCACGGAATTGTGCATCGAGTCCTACCGGCCCTTCATGGGCAGGGAAAAGCCGGACAATCCCATTCCCCGCATCATCCAGCCCGGCGACATGTACTTCTGGGGAACCATCGTTCACGATACCGGCCCCTGATCGTCCCGCCATCCTGGGGCCGCGGGGCGGGCAGGAGCGCTTCCCGTAGCGGCGGGCAGCCGTCCGGCCCCTGTCCATCTTTTTTCTTGGCGGGAGGCGTCTGCGGCGGCTATCATGCCGGCAAGCCGCAGGAGAAAGCCCATGCCGCAGCCCCCCGTGACCACCGCCCCTGATTGCGTCTCATCCGTCGCCGGGCCATCCGATTTTCCGGCCCGCATTCCCGAACATTCCCCGGCCCTCATGGCCGTGGCCTCGGGCGGCAGACCGCTGCGCGTGGGCGATTATCTTTTCTTCCACAGCGGGGATCAGCTCATCGGCATCGGCTACGCCCTCACGGGCGGTTCCTCGCCCGCCGCCTTCGCGGCGGCCTTCCGCGAGGCCCGGCGGCAGACGGGAGCCGTGCGCTTCCATCTCATGGCCCCGCGCCTGCCTGCGGAATGGCGGGCGCATGTGACGGAAACGGATCGCTATTATGTCCTGCCGACGCAGGCACAGGTGCCGTCCCGCCTGCGCGCGCCCGTGGCCCGTGCCCGGGCCGCGCTGCGGCTGGAGGCCGGGCGGGAGTTCACGCCCGCGCATCGCCGCCTCTGGGGGGAATTTCTGGGCCGGGCCGCCCTGCCTCCGTCCGTGCGCGCCCTGTATGGCCGGGTGGAGGATCTGTTGCGCGACCCGTCCTGCCGCGTCAGCCTGCTCAACGCCTTTGATGGCGGCGGGCATCTGGCCGCCTGCCTGCTCATGGACGAGGCCCCCGCGCATTTTGATGCCTATCTGCTGGGCGCGCATTCGCGGGAATATTACACGCCCCATGCCGCTGACGCCCTCTTTGCCCTCATGCTGGAACGCGCCCGGCAGCGCGGCAAGCGTTTCCTGCATCTGGGGCTGGGCGTCAATGAGGGCATAGCGCGCTTCAAGCGCAAGTGGGGCGGGCGTCCGGCCCTGCGCTATGTGCGGGCCGACTGGGAGGAGCGGCAGGGGGGCGAGGCCTTCATGGAAGCCCTGCTGGCCGGGCTGCGCGCCGATCCTGATGCCGCATGGCGCGAGGCCCAGCGGGAGATGGAGCACGCGCAGGTGCAGCGGCCCTTCCGCATGCTCTGGCGGGTGGAGAAAAACGGCCGCACTTCCTGGATCGGCGGCACGGCCCACTTTTTCCCCTATTCCTTTGAAAGCGCTTTCAAGCGCCTGTTCAGGCAGGTGGATACCGTGCTCTTTGAAGGTCATCTGGACGAGGACAGCCTCGAGAGCGTGGCTCGGGCCGGGAAGCGTCCGCCCGCGCCGGAAGCCTGCCTGTACGATTTGCTGACCCCGCACGAACGGGCCGAACTGGCCCGCGTGGTGCGCGGCCCGGAAGGGCCTTTCTGGCGGGCGCTCAATATGGAAGCCCCGGAAAAGGCCGACGTGGACTGGTTTTTGCGCCGCACCCGGCCGTGGTATGCCTTCTTTTCCCTCTGGTGCGCCTATCTGGAGCGGCGGGGCTGGCGCTATTCCGTGGATCTGGAAGCCTGGCGCACGGCCCACGACATGGGCAGGCGCGTGCTGGCCCTGGAAGACATGGCGGAACAGCTGGCCGCGCTGGAGAGCGTGCCGCCCGCCCGGGCTGTGGCCCATTTCCGGGCCTGCCGTCAGTGGGGGGCCTATCTGCGGGCCAATGTGCGCACCTACCTGCGCGGCGATCTGCTGGGCATGATGGGCACGAGCACCGAATTCCCCACCCGTACCGGGCAGGTCATTGCCGAGCGGGATCAGCGCTTCCGCGAGCGTATGCGCCCCTATCTGGAGCGCGGGCGCTGCTGTGCGCTGGTGGGATCGGCCCATCTGCTCAATCTGCGGCATATGCTGCGGGAGGACGGCTTCACCGTGACCCCCGAAGGGCGCGGCCCGCTGTTCCGCCTGCGGCAGTGTCTCGTCGGCAGGGAGGACGACTGATGACAACGGATTGGCAGACGTTCAGCCTTTCGGCCCTTGTGCCCGAGCAGCTCACGCACTATGTGGGAAGCCTGAGCGCCATGCGGCCTGTGCGGGCGGGCGACTGCCTGGGCTGGCAGTACGGCAGCCGTCTTGTGCTGGCGGCCTTTCCGCTCACGGAGCCGCCCTTCGGCCCGGCGGAAGAGGCCGTGGTGGAAGAGGCCGCCGCCCGGGCCGTCAGTCTGCCCGGCGTGCGCCATCTGGTCGTGCTCGCGCCCTTCCGGCCCGCCGCTGTCCCGCCCACGGCCCATTGCCATGAAGATGCCTGGTGGAGCGTGCCCCTGCCTGTGCCGACCCCGCGCGGCAAGCTGGGCAATCTGCTGCGTCGCGCCCGGCGTGATGTGCGTATCGAGCAGCACGGGGCCGAGGGCTGGACAGACGAACACGAACGCCTTGTGCGGGAGGCCGTCCAACGTCTGGAGGCGGCCCCGGGGGATCGCGCCCTGTCCGAAGCCTCGGCCCAGCTCTTCGGGGGCATCGGCGCCTACCTGCGGCAGGCCGGGGATCGCGCCCGCTGCTATGCGGCCCGCCTTGTCCGCGACGACCGCCTCTGCGCGCTGGCCGTGGGCGATCATGCCGCCTATGCCACGGCCTTCTACCTCTTTGCCTTCCGCAGCCCCGAGGCTCCGCCCGGCACGGCCGACGCCCTCCTGCACGCCCTCATGGAAGAGGCCGCCCGGCGCGGGCAGCGCCGCTGCAATCTGGGGTTGGGCGTGCATCCCGGCATCCGCTTCTTCAAGCGCAAGTGGGGGGCGGAACCGTGGCTGCCGCAGGTGGAATGCGCCTGGGACATTGCGCCCGCCCGCCGTCCTTCCCTGCTGGCCCGTCTGCTGGGCAAGGCCTAGAGCCAACGCCGCCCCGCCCCTTTTGCCATTGTCCGAAACGCCCGCACTCAGTCGCCGCTTCCCCCGCCGCGGGGCAGCGGTGCAACAAAAGCCGTGTTCCTCTGACAGGGACACGGCTTCCGGCGCGGGTTTGCACCCGCACGACCGACGGCGGACGCTCAGTTTTCAAAGGTGCCGCGCACCAGCGGCACGCCGTCGCGCAGCATGAGGCGGCCGCGGGCAAAGAGGGTTTGCGGCCGCAGGTCGTCGTTCCAGATGAGAATATCCGCGTCGCTGCCGGGGGCGAGTTCGCCCTTGGCCGGATGCAGGGAAAAGGCGCGGGCCACGTTGCCGGTAACGGGCAACAGGGCCGTGGAGAGCGGAATGCCCTCCTCCCGGACACAATCGCGAAATTCGGCGGCCAGAGTATGCAGATCCGAGGCGACAAGCCCTTCCACATGCCCCGCATCATCGTAGCGGGCGGCGCTGCCGTAGCCGTCGGAACTCATGAGGATATGTTCCGCCGGAACCCCGTCGCGCAGGGCGCGGGCAATGGCCGTCGAGGGCTTGAGACAGTCCGGGCCGAGGGTTCGGGCATTGAGTCCCGAGGAAATGTCCATGTAGCCGCCGCGCCGCGCCAGGGCTTCGGCCTGCTCAAAGACGGACGGCGAGCGGTTGATATGGGTGGCGATGAGGTGCCGGGCCAGATAGGGACAGCTGTCCACGACCTCAAAAATGCGGGCCAGCCCTTCAGGAGCCGCGCCGATGTGGATGATCAGCATGCCCACGATGCCGCGCAGCATGCCGCCCACGCGCGCATCGGTGGCCAACGCGGCCAGCTGTTGGGCGCTGACCGGGGCCACGCGATGATCAGCAATGGCCACCTTGGCCCCGCGCACCTTGTGAACGCAGGCAAAGTCCCGCTGCACGCTGCCGGTGATGGTGGGAGAGGGGAGGGGATAGCCTCCGGTCATGATGAAGGTGGAAAGGCCTTCCTCTTCCAGCGAGCAGGCCTTGGCCAGCACGTTGTCCACATGCCGGGTAATGCCGTCCGTACCCAGCAGACCGCCGATGGTGGTGACGCCGCCCGTTACCGGTACGGAAAGCGGCAGGGGCGGCACCTGGGTATGAAAGCCCGCCTCGCCGCCGCCGCCGGTGATATGCACATGGGCATCCATGAGGCCCGGGGTGGTGAGGCAGCCGGCGGCGTCCACGTCCACGGGGTCGGCGGCGTCCCCGGCCCACGGCGGCAGCTCGACGTGCGGGCCGATGGCGGCAATGCGGTCGTTGACGATCAGGATATTGGCCCGCCCGAGGGGGGCGGGGGCATGAATGTCCGCGTTGCGAATAATGGCGATGTTCATGGCATGTTCTCTCGTGGCAGCAATGAAACCGGGGAATGCCCCCAAGGGGCGTTCCCCGGAAGGATCAGGCATTTTGCGCTTCCCGCTGTTCCGCCGCCATTTCTTCGGGCGTCAGGCGCGTCATGGTGATGTTGCACAGGGAATAGAGGATGGAAAAGCAGGGGGTAAGGAACAGGAGGTAGACATAGGGGATGTAGTCCAGATAGGCCACGCTCAGAGTCGCCATGGGGAACAGGGCATTGTTGGCCCAGGGCACAAGCGGCCCGCCGAGGGTGCTGGCGTCCTCCACCACGCGGGAGCAGTTTTCCGTGCGGAAGCCGTGCCGCCGGAAGACCGGCGCCATGAGCGTGCCGGTCATGACTATGCTGAAATAGATGGCCGCCGTAAGCATGAGGGTGCCATAACCCACCACAAGGGTGGAGAGCACCAGTCGGAAACCGGTATTGGCGCGTCGGGCTAGCGGCTCCAGCGCCACGTCAATGACGCCCATGCGCCGCAGCATGCCGCCCAGACCGCAGGCCAGCACCACGAGGCACATGATGTTCAGCATGCTGGTGACGCCGCCGCGATTGAGGAGCTTGTCAAGCATGGGGGAATCGCCGAAGTCGGCATGAAAGCCCTTCCACATGCTGTTGAAAGCCGCCGAAACATCCATGCCGTTGCAGACCACGGCCACCAGCACCCCGCAGAGCGCGCCGCAGGTGATGGCGAGAATGGGGCTGCAGCGCCTGAGCAGCATGACAAGGACAAGCAGCATGGGCAGCACGGCCCCGACGCCGAGATGGAAATGATGGGACAGGCCGCTGAGGATGATGTCGATCTGCTCGGGGGACATGGCGTCGGGCGTCTGCCGGAAGCCCATGATGAGATAGATGCAGAAGGTGATGATGTAGGCCGGGGTGATGGTGAACCACATGTGCCGGATATGGCGGAACAGGGGCGTGCCGCAGACGGCGGCGGCCATGTTGGTGGTGTCGGAAAGGGGAGACATCTTGTCGCCGAAGAAGGCGCCGCAAATGATGGTGGCCGCCGTGAGGCCGGGATCAAAGCCCAGACCCGAGCCGATGCCATGAGGGCCACGCCCTCCGTGCCGATGGTGCCCCAGGAAGTCCCGGTAAAGATGGAGGTCAGCGAGCAGACAATGAGGCTTGTCACGAGGAACAGGCTGGGGGAAATGATTTTCAGGCCCGCGTAGATCATGATGGGCACGGTGCCCGAGGAGATCCAGGCCCCGATGAGCGCGCCCACGCAGACAAGGATGAGACAGGCCCCCATGGCCTTCTGGATGAGTTCAAAGGCTCCGGCTTCCAGTTCTTCATAACTGTAGCCGAGCAGCTTGCCGAGAATGGCGCAGACCACCCAGCCGCTGAGCATGAGCAATTGCAGTTGCAGTTTGAAGAAGATGATGCCGCCGGCAATGAGGCCGATGATGAGCAGCAATGAAACAAGGGCAAAGAGAAAACCGGGTTTTCTGGGCTGTGAGGCCATGATGACTCCTTGCCGCCGGCACGATGGGCCGCCGACGCGCGTTTTTGTCATGCATGACACAGGAGGCGGGGAGGGGCAAGGGGATTTTTCCGAGCATTCCGGGGCGTTCGGTTCGTCTGCGCCTAGACGAAGGTTTCAAAGCGCTTGGGGCAGCGCACGCAGGGCCGGGGCGGCACATCATGGGCGAGATCGCCGCGAAAGTCGGCAAAGGCTTGCCGGTTCCAGACCTCCCACGGATCGTCGGCGGGAACCCGTCCGAAAACCCGGGGCGCTGAGCCGTCTTCCGGGGGGCGGCCGCAGGGAACATTGACGTAAATGCAGGGGGAAATGGCCCCGTCCGCGTCAATGTAGCAGCTCCTGTCGATGTCCTCGCGGCAGGCATGAATGGGACGGGCCTGCGGCAGGCCGTAGCGGATGGAACGGCCCTCACGGGCGGCGCGGGCGCTGGTCTCCTCCAGCAGGGCGCGGGCGGCGGCGATCTTTTCGTTTTCGTGCGGGGCAAAGGCGAGATGCCAGTGCTCGGGGAGAACGGGCAGATCGAGGGTGCTGACCACGCAGGCCGCCACATCCCATTCCCGCATGAGTTCCGGCAGGCGGCGGGCGCTTTCCTCATGGCCCGCCAGCAGCAGATAGGCCAGATGCAGGCGCGGCGTGGCGCTGCGCCGGCGGCGTCTGGCCGCGTGCAGGCAGGCCACGGCCTCGGCCACGCGCTCGAAGGGAACGTTCCGCCGGGCCGCATTGGCGACGGCATCGGTGCCGGTCAGGGAAAAGGCCAGCACATCCATGCCGCTGCGCACAAGGCCGTCGGCCAGCGCCTCATTCATGCGCAAGCCGCAGGTGGTGCTGGAAACGGCGCAGCCCGCGGCCCGCGCCAGGGCCACATAGTCCAGAAAGCGCGGATGCAGGAGCGGTTCGCCCCAGCCCTGCAAATGAACGCGCCGGCTGCGGCGCATGAGGGGCCAGAGCGCCGCGAAGGTGGCATCGGCCATGTGACGCGCCCGCCAGGTGCCGGCATGGATGGCACGCGGACAGTAGATGCAGGCCCCGGGACAGTGGGAGGTCACCTCCACCTGAATATGCTGCAGAGGCCGCCGGTCGCCCGTGCAGTATTCCCGCAGGCGTTGCAGCGGCCCGGGGCGGCGGCGGGCAGCTTGGGCCAGAGGGTCGGCGGGGGGGCTGTCCCCGGCAGGGCGGGCTGGGCACATGATTCCCCCCGATGCGGCTATTGACGGACAATGCTGCCGTTTTCCACCCGGAAGACGGCGCAATGGGGCTGGGCTTCACGCAGCAGGGCCGCCATATGCGGGTGGCAGGTGAAGTAGAGCAGCTGATGCGGGCGACCGTGGCGGCCCTCGGACAGTTCGATGAAGGTACGGGCCGCGCGGGCCGCGCGTTGCGGATCGAAATTGACCAGCACATCGTCCATGATGACCGGCAGGGGGGTTCCCCGTTCGGCATGGTTCTGGATGTAGGCCAGCCGCAGGGCGAGGTAGGCCTGCTCCTGCGTGCCGCGGCTGAGGGCCTCGGGGCTGAGGGCCTCGCCGTAATGGGGCAGGATCTGCAGGCTGGTGTCGTCCAGCGAGGCGCTGATGCCGCGCCAGCTGCCGCCGGTGATGGATGCGAAGATGGTGGACGCCAGCCGGATGACCTGCGGCTGACGCTCGCGTTCAAAGGTATTCTTGGCCCGCATGAGGAGTTCGCGGGCCAGGGCGCAGGCGCTCCACTGCAGGCCCAGCCGGCGCATGCTTTCCAGCCGCAGGGCTTCCTGCTGCCGCAGCCCGGCCAGAGTATCCGTACCGACCAGACCGTTGACCCGGGCCGTGAGGCTGCCCACCTCGTCGGCAAGGCGTTCCTCCTGTTCCTGAATTTCCCGCAGCTCGGCCGTCAGCGCCGCGCAGCGACTTTCCTGCGTGGCCTGATCCTGTTCCTCGAAGGAAGCCAGAAATTCCGCAAAGGGCTGCGTGCCGGCGGCCACGCGCAGACTTTCCTGCAGACTGTCGCGCAGGCGCTGCGTTTCCCGGCTTTGGGCAAGAATATCGGCCAGGCGCAGAAATTCGTCGGCATCGGCGGCTTCGGCCATGTGCAGGAGGGTGGCTTCGGCGTGGCGGGCTTCTTCCAGCGCGGCCGAGGCGGCCCGCAGTTCGGTGTCCTGTTCGGTCAGCAGGCTGTCCAGACGGCGGGCTTCGGCGTTGATTTCGGCGGCCTGTTCGGCAGCTTCCAGCGCTTCGTCCAGGGCGGCCAGCCAGTGGATGCTGCCATCCTCGTTACGCGGCAGGGTACGGGAGAGTTCGGCCAGCAGGCTTTCCAGCGGCTGGCGCAGGCCCGCCATTTCCTGTTCGTTCTGGGCCAGCTCGGCGGCCAGCCGCTGACAGGCGACATCCAGGGCCAGGCAGGTGTCCATGCACTGCAGGGCCTTGCGCACGGTTTCGGGATCCAGATCCTCGCCCAGTCCCAGACCGGCCAGACACTGGCCCCAGTCGCGGCGGGCGCTTTCCAGACGGGTCTGGGCCTGTTCCAGCGCGGTTGAGGCCTCGTGCTGGCGGCTTTGCAGGCGTTCCAGCTCGTCCTTGTGATGTTGGAGCGTGGCCGCCGCCTTGATGCGCTGTTCGCGGGCGGCATCGGCTTCGCGGCAGGATTCCAGCACCTGCCGCGCGGCCTCCAACAGGGCGGGCAGATCGCCCGGTTCGTGCAGGGCTTCCCGCACAGGTTCAAAGCCGCGCAGCGTCGCTTCATACTGGGCAAGGTCGGCATGCAGGCCCGCCAGATCGGCCTGGGCGTTTTCCACGCCGTCCCAGGCGGCGCGGGCCGATTCGGCACGGGCAAAGAAGCTCTCGGCACTTTCGGGCGCGGGCACATTGGCCACGCGCAACATGCTCATGAAGTCCTGCCAGCGGCGGCGGATGCGCTGCACCACGGCCTGCATCTCATGCGCGCGGCTCTGCAGCTCGGCGATGCGCGTGCGGGTCGCGGCGATTTCCCGTTGCAGATCCTCGGCGTCCTTGTGGTTGCGCTCCTGATTGACGCACTGTTCCCGCTTGCGTTCAAGCATGACTTCCACGGCCTCGAGGGTTTCGGGATCCATGCTGTCCACGCCCGCTTCCTGACAGAGCTTGCGGGCCTTGTCGCCCAGTTCGGCCACATGCAGGGCGCAGGTTTCACGCCGGCTTTCCAGTTGCAGGCGCTCCTGCCGGTAGCGTTTGGCCTCCGGCCCGCTGCGCCGGGGCAGGCCGCCGCACAGGGCCAGCGCACCGCAGACAAGCACCAGATAGCCCGACCACAGGGTGGTGGGCAGATGCAGATTTCCGGTAATGGCGAAATATTCCAGCCCGAACTTCCACTGGCCCACGAGGATGATCAGCCCCAGCAGCACGAACAGGCCGCCGATGACAAGCAGGGCAAGATTCTTGACGGCGGCGGGTTCCTTGTCGGCGCTGAGGCGATCGCTCAATTCCTTGAGACGTTCCTGTTCGGTGTCCAGCGAGGAGGAAAGGGCGCGCAGGGAGCGCAGGGCGGCGGCGCGATTGTCGAGGGCCTCGCGCGTGGGGCTGTTGCTGCCGCGCTGTTCCTCGCGCAACTGCTCAAGGCGCGTGCGCAGCAGTTCGGCCTGTTCCTCGGCCTGCTGCACGGCCCGCACCGCTTCGGCGGTGTTGTTGATGCTCTCCTGCACCTCCCGGGCCAGGTTGAGGGCCTCCTCGCGCTTGGCCAGCAGATTGTCCAGGGCGGCGCGGGGATCGTCCGCCGCAAGGCGCAGCCGCTCCTGTGCGCGTTCAAAGCCGTGCCGGGCCTGCTGCAGGGCGCGTTCGCGCGCGGGCAGGCGCTGCCGCCCCTCCTCCAGCAGGACAAGGGTCTGGCGCAGCCTGTCCCGGTCGGCCTCATTCAGCGCGGCCACGGGGTCAGGCAGAAGCTCCAGCGCCGCCGCCGCCGAGGCGATGTCGCGTCCGCACATCTCCACATCGCGGTTGAGCCGGGCAAGGCCGTCCACGGCTGCCTGATGGGAGGAATCGGCGGCATTGAGTTCGCGGGCCTGCCGTTCCAGATCCTTGTCGGCAAAGATGCCGCGATCCGTCTGCCGGATGCGCTCGCAATTCCAGTCCGGGCCGAGGCGCTCCAGTTCGCGGGCCAGATCGGCGTCGGCGCGTTCCTTTTCGGCCCGCAGGCGGGGCAGGGCCAGCTGGGCCTGCCGGTAGCCGCTTTTGCGCTCGGCCAGGGTTTTCAGGCGGGGCAGGGCTTCCAGCAGGGCGGGCTGTTCCGTCAGGGCCGCACGGCGCTCGCGCAGGCGATCCATCTTTTCCTGCTGGGCGGCCATCTGGCGTTCGCAGGTTTCGCGCGCTTCCTGTGCGCGCGCAAGACGGGCCGGGCCGTCCTCGGGAAAGGCGGCGCTGAGGACGGGATAGGATTCCAGCCGCAGACCGCATTTGCGCCATTCGTCCCACTGCTGCCAGACATTGAGCCGCCGCTCCAGACGGCGACGCTCGTCGTCCAGGCGTTCCCGGCGCTGACGCAGGGCGGCCAGATCTTCCTTCTTGTCGTTCAGGCTGCCGGCAAGCTGATCATAGCCCGCCGACTCCTCGCGCACGGTGCTGATTTCGCCGCGCAGCTTCTCCAGCTCGCCCAGTTCCTCATTGAGGCGCGGCTTGCTGGCCCCGGGGCGGAACAGGGCATCCTTGCGCTTGTCCAGCTCCTTGAGGGCCTCCACGGGCGAGCGCAGACCCGCGCCGAAGCTGGCCCCGTAGAGGGCGTTGCGCACGCCGTCGCCGGACAGGCTCTCGAAGTTCTGCAGCTCGTTGAGGCTGAAGCCGAACACGTTGCGGTAGACATCGCGATTGATGCCGAACAGCAGCTGCTGCAGTACCGTGCTTTCCAGCGTTTCGCCCGCCCCATTGCTGAGGGTCAGCACGCCGCCGTCCTGTCCGGGGCGGCGGGTCAGGTGGATTTCGCCCTGTTCCTCGCTGACAAGATGCAGGCTGCCGCCGGGGCGACCGCCGCGCAACAGCGGCGGGATGCTCCGGGCCTCCGTCTTGCGGTTGCCGGGATAGCCCACGAGCATGGTGCGGAGAAATTCCAGACAGGTGGATTTGCCGGCCTCGTTTTCGCCCAGAAAGACCGTAAGGCCCGGGGGCAGGTTGTCCACCTGCACATCCGCAAAGATGCCGAAGCCGTCGATATGAAAGGACTGGATATACATCAGCGGGCCTCCAGCAAATCAATGCACAGGCGTTGGGCCGCATCAAGCAGGCGTTGGCGTTCCTCCTCGTCCGGCGGGACAAGGGCCTTGCTCATGCGGCTGTGTTTGAACAGCGGATCCAGGGCGGCCTCGCCCAGGGCGGCGAACTGCTCGGGATTCTGCCGCATGCTTTCCACAAGGCGCATGGTTTCACCGAGCAGATCCTCGCGGCGGCGGTATTCGGCCTCATCCGTGAGCGGGCGGGTATCCAGCGGCAGATCCTTGATCCAGATGCGCGGCGAATTGGCGCCGAGATGGAGCAGGCGCTCCTGCAGGTCGGCGCGGACGGAGGGATTGCGCAATGGTTCATCCAGCACGGTGCGCCCGCAGAGGCACACGCGGGCCACAAGGGCTTCGCAGCCGGCGTCCAGCTGGCCGGCCTTGTCCTCCAGCAGGCGGGTGAGGTTTTCTTCCAGCTGATCAAGGCTGTCCACGCCGTCGAGAGGCAGATCGTAGCGTTGCCATTCCACAGGCCCGAGGCGCAGAAATTCGCTTGTGCATTGCCAGCGCCCGCCGTCGGGGCGGGCCGTGACCAGCAGGCAGCCGCGCGGGCCGGTTTCGTTGATGTGCAGGCCCTGGGCGTTGCCGCTGTAGGCAATGAAGCTGTCCCCCTCCCACTGGCGGCGTTGATGAATATGGCCCAGCGCCCAGGCGTCAAGCCGGCTGCGGCGCAAATCGTCGAGCGAGCAGGGGGCATAGCGGTCGGTCGCGTGTTCGCCTTCCACGGTACAGTGCAGGACGCCCAGCTGAAAGACCTCCTGCGCATCGTCGCGCCGGAAGAGCTGGGCCAGATTGCGGCCTTCGCGGGAACCGGCATGGCTGATGCCGTGGATCACGGCAATGGGCTGCCCGTCCCGTTCCAGCACATGGCTCTCCACATCCGGGCCGAAGACGGTCATGTTGTCCGGCCAGTGTATGGCCGTGAAACGGGAGGAAAGCGGATCGTGATTGCCGTGGGCCATGAAGACCCGGATGCCGAGGGCCTGCAGGCGGCGGCAGCCGTCCCGCAGGGCAAGCTGGGCCTTGGCGCTGTAGTTTTCCTGATTGTAGATGTCGCCCGCCAGCACGAGGAAGTCGGGGCGTTTTTCCTCACAGAAACGAAAAAGGCGCTCAAGGGCGGTGAAGGTGGCCTCCTGCATGAGCCGCGAGAGATGCCCGTTTTGGGCGGTCTCCCGGGCCAGCCCCTGAAAGGGGGTGTCCAGATGCAGGTCAGCCGCGTGAATGTACCGCACGATGTCCATGCTTTGCCTCGCAGGAATGGGATGGAGGGAGAGGCAAAACTCTAGACTTTTTCCAGACGGCTGACAAGCCGGGAAAGGCGCTTGGGGGCGGTTCAGCGCTTCATTTCTTCACGCTTGCGCAGGCAGATCTGGCCGAGTTCCCGGAGAACGGGGTCGTCCTTCACATATTGCAGGCCCTTCTTGATGTAGCCCAGCGCCCGCACATACTCGCCCGCTTCCATATGGGCCTTGGCCATGAGGCTGAAGATGGCCTGCTCGTTGCGGAAATTCTTGAGGCCGTCCATGAAGACGGCATCGGCTTCGGAGGCCTTGCCCTGCGCCAGCAGCACGCGGCCTTCCTTGAGGCAGTGATCCAGCCCGAGCTTGCGTTGCAGGGTGGTTTCGTAGTCTTCCTGCTTTTCCTGTCCCTGCAGGGCCTTGTAGATCTGGATGAGCTGATTGCAGAGATCGCGCTCATTGCCGGGCTGGTAGGTCAGCGGCACGGGATATTCCTTGTGGAATGCCTCATCCTTGTTGAAGGCCTGGATAGTTTCCCGAAAATCGCCGCGCAAATCCATGGGCGGCGTGTGACCGCTTTCCTTGAAGGCGGTGATGGTCAGATACAGCGCACGCGGAATTTCGTTGCGCTTGAGGCAGGCGCGGGCGCGACCGAGGTCTTCACGAATCTTGCGGACATTCATTGGGCGACTCCTGATGTACGGCAGTATGCCCAATTCACGCGCCGAGGGCAAGCGCGTGTTGACGGAAGCCACGCCCCGCTGCTAGGGTCAGGACGCAAAAAAAGGAGGCGGCATGGCCCGCATTTTGTACGGCATTCACGGCACGGGGCATGGGCACGCCATGCGCGGCCTGACCATTGCCCGGCGGCTGCGGGGGCATGAATTTCTCTTTGTGGCCAACGATGATGCGCCGCGCGTGCTGGAGCCGGAATTTCCCGTGCGGCGCATTCCCAATCTGGGGACGGTCTTTCGCAACTACAAGGTGGATCTGGCGGCCACCATCGGTCGTGCCGTGCCGCTCCTGCTGCACCGGCAGCGGCATGTGGACGATGTCCTGCGGATCATGGACGAATTTCGTCCCGATGTCTGCATGACCGATCTGGAATATTTCGTGCCCCGGGCGGCGGAACGGGCCGGACTGCCCTGCCTGACCCTGGATCATCAGCACGTCATCACCTGCTGCCGGCATGATTTGCCCGCCGGCATGTGGTGGGACGCCTTCCTGCAGGGGCTGACGCCGCGCTATCTGTTCCGGCCCACGAACGATAATCTCATTGTCTCCTTCTATCAGCCGCCTGTTCTGCCGCGCTACCGGGCGCGCGTGGTGCCGCCCATCCTGCGGGATCAGGTGCTGCGGCTTGCTCCGCGTGACGACGGCCATGTGCTTGTCTACCAGAGCAATTCCACCCATCGCGCGCTCATCGATTTTCTGCTGCGTTCCACCACGCGCACCTGCTACGTCTATGGCTATGATCGCACCGAAGGCCGCGAGGGCAACGTGGTGTTCATGCAAAAAAGCGAAGAAGGCTTCCTCAAGCTGCTGGAAGGCTGTTCCTACGTCATTCAGGGCGGCGGTCACACCCTGATGACCGAGGCCCTGCACCTCGGCAAGCCCATCCTGACCCTGCCGCTCAAGGCGATGGTGGAGCAGCGCTTCAATGCCCTCTACATCGAGCGGCTGGGCTACGGCATGCAGGCCGACATGCTCCGGCTGGAACCGGATCTGCTGCGCACATTCGAGGACAATCTGCCGCGTTTCCGGGCCAACATTGCTCGCGGGCGCTTCTGCGGCAATGAGACGGTTTTCGGCCTGGTGGATGCCTTCATTCGCGGCGGGCGTCTGCCCCTGCGGGGCGAGCCTGCCGTGTGCGAGGACGGCAGCGCCGCACAGGTGCCGGATCACGACGCCTAGGAGACGGGTCATGCGGATTTTCACGCAACGGCTGGTGGTGGACGAGCGGGATGTGGACATGCAGCAACGGGTGAGCAACATCCGCTATGTGGAATGGATGCAGGATCTTGCCGTGGCCCATTCCACGGCGCAGGGCTGGAGCATGGAGCGCTATGCCGCCGCCGGACAGGGCTGGGTGGTGTACCGGCATACCATCACCTACAAGCGGCCCGCCGTGGTCGGGGACGGCATTCTGGCCGCCACCTGGGTGGCGGAATACGCCTCGCGTCAATGTCTGCGCCGTTACCGCTTCCTGCGGCAGGCGGACGGCGCGCTGCTCGCTGATGCCGAAACGGCCTGGGTGTATATTGACATGAAGACGGGCGGCGCCATTCGGGTGCCGGACGATCTGCGCCGCGATTTTGCCGTGGTGGACGACGAGGCCGAAGTGCGCGCCTTTCTGGAACAGGCCCGTCTGGCCTGAGTCCTGCCCTGCCGCCCGACGGCAAAACAGCGGGCGACGCCCCGCCGCCCGCCGCCATTTGCCGTTGTCCGCCGCTATTGCGGTTCCGCGTAGAGCACTGTCTCCCAATTGTTCATGAAGTGATGTTCCAGATAGAAGCGATAACCGAGATCGCATTCCACCAGAAAGCGCGGAATGAGGAAAAAATCCTCAGGCTTGTGGTAGAGGCAGACGGCCAGCCGGGGCCGGAAGCGCCGCAGGGTTTGCACGGCCCCCTGCAGGGTGCTCAGCTCGGCGCCCTCCACATCCATCTTGATGAAATCCACCCGTGACCAGTTGCGGCGCTCCATTTCGGCGTCAATGGTCGTGATGGGGATATCGACCCGCCGCAGGCCGGGCTTGGTGTGTTCCAGGTGGCTGCCCGGCCCGCAAAGGCTGAAGGGCAGCGTGCCGCCTGCCGTGTTGCCGGTGGCGGCGGGCACGAGGGTCATGCGCCCGGCAAGCTGCGGATTGAGATCCCGATTGCGGAGGTAGAGACGGCTGATGGTCGGATGCGGCTCGAAAGAGAGCACCTGCCCGTCTGCGCCCACACTGGCGGCAAAGAACAGGGCGGTATCGCCGTAGCAGGCCCCGCAGTCGATGACATGATCCCCCGGGCGCGCTTCCACCACGGCTCCGTCGGCGGCATAGCGATAGGGCGGAAAGGCGTCCACCTGGTAGAGAAACTCAGCGGTGCCGTAAAAATCGACGTCCTCCCCGGCCATGCGCGTGCGGTAACGCTGCAGGGCGCATCCCACGCCAAAGGCGTCCGCGGCCAGCGCTTCCCGCATGGCGGCATTCTCTTCCTCGACAAGGCATTGGCTGCGCAGTTCGGCGCGACGGGCCAGGGTGTCCGGCCCGTAGTAGGGAAAGCGGACAAAGCGATGCCCCAGCAGGGCATACAGCGTCACCAGCAGCAGGGTATCGCGGGAGTGCCTGTCGGCCAGCAGCCCGTACAGCGTGCCCTTGGTCGTGATCTGCAGGGCGATGTCGCGGGCATTGGCGGCCATGAAGTCCCGGGCATCCAGATGGCGAAAATGGGCGAACCATTCCTTGTCCGCGCGCATGTTTTCCTCGCAGGGACGACTATAATAGGCCAGGCTGTTGTCCACATAGCGGTATTTCCGGGAGGACAGACGCTCCCTGATGCCGTCCTGCAGTCGTTTTTGAAAGGCAAATGACATACTTCCCCCGGATGGTAAAAAACACGGGACAGGAGCCGGGCGGCCCGGGCGATCAGCTCAGATCGACCTCGTGGGTGCCCGGATCCTCGTCGATGCCGTAATGGGCGCGGAACTTGTCCTCCGCTTCCGAATCCCCGATGAGATAGAGGGCATCCCCCAGCACAAAGACATGGGTCGGCGCGGGGTTGACGTGCATGGCCCCGTCGGCCCCGCGTATGGCCAATACGCTGCATTGCGTCTTGTTGCGGATGCCGCAGTCCTTGAGGCTCTTGCCCGCCAGCGGCCCGCGAATGGTGTAGCGGAAGATGGAAAGCCGTTCGTTGATCATGAGCAGCTTGTCAGGCGACAGCATGTTGAAGATGCTGCTGCTCACCAGCGAAGCCAGCGAAAGCACCTGATCCGCTCCCGCGCCGTGCAGGCCGGAAACGTTGCGATCCAGCGAAGCCCGGCAGAGGATCTGCGCATCCGGGCGCAGGCGGCGGCAGTAGATGCTCAGGTATATGTTGGCGTCATCGTCATGGGTGGTGATGATGATGGAGGGCGTGGTGCGGATGCCGGCCTTTTCCAGCACCGCCAGATCCGAGGCGTCGCCGCGAATGTGCGGCGTTCCTTCGAGATTGATGTGCGCCTGTCGATCGACGACGACGGCGGGGATGTGCCGCCGCTGCAAATGGGCCGCCACGGAAAGGCCCACCCGGCCGCCGCCCAGAATGACGGCGGGCGGCTGCTGCTGCCCCTCGTGGCGCGGTTCGCTGATGAGCCTGTCCAGCGCGCGGATCTGGGCTTCCGTACCGGCCACCACCAGCACGCAGCTGTCGGTGAAGACCGTGGCCAGCTGCGGCAGCTGAAAGACGCCGCGATCCCAGACGCCCACCACGTTGACCCCCGTGCTCTCGCGCAGGCCGCACTCCAGCAGGGTCATGCCGGACAGCGGGCTGTGCATGACCGGCGCCTCGGCCACCACCAGATTGCCGAAACGGCCCATGATGCTGACCCGCTGGGCCGTATTGAGCACGCGCCGGGCCAGCGCCTTGCCGAGAACATTGTGAAACTGGAAAACGCGCGTGCAGCCCGCCAGGCGCAAGATGTCCCCGGCGTCGGGATTTTCCACGCCGGCGGCAATGGTCAGGCGCGGCGCGGCCTCCCGTGCGGAAAAGACGATATTGGTGCAGCGGATGTCCGTATCCAGCACCACCAGCATGGCGGCGGCATCGGCGCGCAACTGTTTGTAGGTTCGGACATCGTCGTGATCCCCGGCCACCACTTCATAGCCCTGTTCCAGCAATTCCAGTCCGCTTTGCGGATCATGGCAGAGGAGGATGTTGCGCACCCCGTAACGGGTCAGATCATCGGCCAGGTTGAGGGTGATGGGGCCGCTGCCCGCAATGATCACATGGCCGTGCGTGCCGGACGGCAGCTGCCGGGGCACCATGTCCTTCTTCTGGCTTTCCAGCCAGGGCATGTAAAAATGCTGGATGAAGGTGAACGGCAGCATGATCAGAAAGAAGATGACCCCGGACATGAGCACCACAATGGAAAAGACGCGCCCGAGATCGGAAGTGAAGGTGATGTCGCCGAAGCCCAGGGTGGACATGACGGTGAGCGTCCAGTAAACGCCGGTGATCCAGGAATGATATTGCCCTTCGTACTCCATGATCAGGTGAAAGAGCACGCTGTATATGGCAATCATGCAGAAAAGCGTCAAACTGAAGCGGCGCAGAATGGCGACATTGTGCTTTGCCCCCCTTTCGCGCAGAAAGGACATGAGTTGGGACGGCAGATACTTCATAGGCAAGGGGCACGCCGCATGGGGCTGGGACGTTGCGGCAGGAAGAAGGGGATGACGCCGCAGGCGGCAAGGCCTGCGGCGCCGTAAACGGTTCCGCTCAGATTACAGACGCCAAAGATCAAAGCCTGCCGCGCGCAGGGCCTGTTTGTCCCAGAAGCCCTTGATGTCCATGAGGCTGACGCGCCCGTCGCCGAACATGGCAGCAATGGCATTTTTGTCCAGACAGCGGAAACTTTCGTGCGCCACGGCCAGAATCAGGGCATCCAGTCCGCTCAGAGCCTCAAGAGGCAGGAGTTCCTGTCCGTATTCCTGCAGGGCCTCGGCAGGATCGGCCTCGGGATCATGCACAAGGGGCGTGACGCCGTATTCCTTCAGCTCGGCGATGATGTCCACCACGCGCGTGTTGCGGATGTCCGGCACGTTTTCCTTGAAGGTGAAGCCCAGAATGCCGACCCGCGCGCCCTTGACCCGGCGGTCGGACTCGATGAGCCGCTTGACGCAGGTTTCGGCCACGAATTTGCCCATGCCGTCATTGATGCGCCGCCCGGAGAGGATGACTTCCGGGTGGCAGCCGATTTCCTCGGCCTTGTAGGTCAGGTAATAGGGATCGACGCCGATGCAGTGGCCCCCCACCAGCCCCGGACGGAAAGGCAGGAAATTCCATTTGCTGCCGGCAGCCTCCAGCACTTCCAGGGTATCGATGTGCAGCTTGCTGAAGATGATGGCCAGCTCGTTCATCAGCGCGATGTTGATGTCGCGTTGCGTATTTTCAATAACCTTGGCGGCTTCGGCCACCTTGATGGACGAGGCGCGATGAATGCCCGCCGTCACCACGCTGCCGTAGACCTGTTCCAGCAGATCCGCCGTGGCTTCGTCAGAACCCGAAACGATCTTGCGGATGCTTTCCAGCCGGTGCACCTTGTCGCCGGGGTTGATGCGCTCGGGCGAATAGCCCAGGGTGAAGCCTTCGCCGTGGCGCAGGCCGGATTCCCGCTCCAGGATGGGCAGGCAGACTTCCTCGGTCACGCCGGGATAAACCGTGGATTCATAGCAAACCACGCAGCCTCGCGCCATATGCCGTCCCACCGTGCGGCTGGCGGCCTCCACGGGCGAGAGATCCGGTCGCCGGTGATCGTCCACCGGCGTGGGCACCGCCACAATGATTACCCCGGCCTGACGCAGGCTCTCGGGATCATCGGTAAAGACGGCCGTGCAACGGCCAAGCTCGGCATCGTCCACTTCCCGGGTGGCGTCGTGCCCCCCGCGCAAGGCGGCCACGCGCGCGCTGTTGACGTCAAAGCCGATGACGGCAAACCGCCGGGAAAGGGCAACGGCCAGCGGCAGACCCACATAACCGAGGCCCACCACGGCAACGGAAGATTCCTTCTTCAAAAGCGCATCAAATGAAAGCATGTGTCTCCTCGATTCCGGGACAAGGTCGTCCCCGCCCCGCCCATTTCCCCACGCTGCGGAAATCCGCCGGCTGCATGCCGTCCCTGCGGCATGGCACAGGGGCGCAGCCCCTGTGCAGCGACGGCCCCGTGCGGATGAATGCCGGAACTGACGCTTCCGCGCAGGCAAAAAACATTCGGCAGAGCAAGCCCCCAAGGGATAGCATGTTCCGTTATGACGGGCAAGCCGCCGCTGCCGCCAGTGCTCCCGTGCCCTTTTCGCTTGTGGTCAAAAGGGCGTGGGGCTACACTGACAAGAAGGATGGCCGTCCGCTACGGCCCTGTTCGCCAAATGCCACACCGGCAAACTTACACCAACCCCAGGGGAGGTCGGCATGTTCGAGTCAGCCGCATTGGGGCGCAAATGCGCCGACAAGGAATACGAAGTCGCCATGCAGCAGCTGCGTCTGCGCCTGTTTGAGGCCCAGCGCCAATGCATGGCCCGCAAGATTCCGGTACTTATCACCATTGCCGGCCTGAGCGGCGCGGGTCGGGGAGCCGTGGCCAACCTGCTGTCCGAATGGATGGACGGCAAGCACCTGCGCCACCATGCCTTCTGGTTTGAAACCGATGAAGAACGCGAACGTCCTCCCTTCTGGCGTTACTGGCGGCAACTGCCTGCCGCGGGTGAAGTCGGCGTCTTTCTTGGCGGCTGGTATGGCCCGGCCGTGCGTCTCTATGCCTGTCATGAAATTTCCGAGGAGGCCTTTACCGGGCGCCTGCACCGCCTGCGGGGGCTGGAAAACAGCCTCGCCGCCTCGGGCATGGCCATTATCAAGCTGTGGCTGCATCTGGACAAGAAGACCTTTCAGCAGCGTCTCAAGCACCGCCTTGCCCATCAGGAAGTCTTCCACTTCACCCCCTATGACAAGAAAACTTCCGCCAATTACGATGGCGTGGTGGAGGGCATTTCCACGGCCATTCGCCTGACCGACCGCCCCGAAGCCCCCTGGACCATCGTGGATGCCGCCGACGCCAATTATCGCAACCTTTCCGTGGCGCAGGCCATCATTGCCGGCATGGAACGCGCCATGCGCGCCCAGGATGCCAAGGCGAGCCGTACCGCCCTCGAAAGGGAGCAGGAGCAGCAAGCCGGTCAGCTGCCGATGCACGAAGGCCTTGTCTCCAGCCTGGAAGCCATTGATCTCGGCCGCTCCAGAGAGCCGGAACACTACCGCAAGGAACTGAAAAAGTTGCAGGAGGAAATTTTCGGTCTCACCTATCACGCCTACCGGCGCGGCATATCCAGTACCCTCATTTTCGAGGGCTGGGACGCCTCGGGCAAGGGCGGGGCCATTCGCCGCGTCATCGGCGGCGCGGATGTGCGCATCACCCAGGTCATCCCCATCAGCGCCCCCTCGGATGAAGAGCTTGCCCATCATTATCTCTGGCGCTTCTGGCGGCACATCCCCCGCGCAGGCTTCATTACCGTCTATGATCGCTCATGGTACGGGCGCGTACTGGTGGAACGCGTGGAAAAGCTCACCCCCCGCGAAGATTGGAGCCGGGCTTATGCCGAAATCAATCATTTCGAGGAACAGCTCACCGAGACGGGCAACATCCTCCTGAAATTCTGGCTTCACATCTCGCCCGAAGAACAGCTCCGCCGCTTTGAAGAGCGGCAGCAAACGCCCTGGAAGCAATACAAGATTACTGACGAGGACTGGCGCAACCGCGAAAAGCGGGACGACTACAGCGTCGCCGCCGATGAAATGTTCCTCCGCACCAGTACGGCCTACGCGCCGTGGCACATCATTCCCGCCGAGAACAAGAAATTCGCCCGCCTCGAAGTGCTCCGCTGCTATCGCGACGCCCTGCGTGCTGCCCTCGACAAGAAACCCGAAAGCCGCAAGGACGATCGCGCCCATAACGCCGCCAAGTCCGACGAGGCTCGCCCCAAGCGCAAGAAATAAGCGCCGGCCTGCCGAAAATGTGGAAGCCCCTTCGCCCGCGCGAAGCGGGCTTCTTGCGTTTGCGGGAGGTTTTTTGCGGGGGAAGAGGCCATTTGTGAACCAGGGGCTGTGGCCACTCTTCGCTGCTTGCTTTGGGGGAAGGGGAAGCCCTCGCTCTGCTGTCGATGCCCGCAAGGCTCCTGCGTCGCCTGAGGGGCACGGCCCTTGCGGGCCGCCTTTCGGTCGCTGCCGGCGCTGGAGGGGTTCCCCTTCCCCCCAAGCCCCCCTTCCCCAGCACGCATTTATCGGGGAAGAGACAGGGCTATGAGGCAACCCTGCCTCCAAAGGCAAGCTGAGCGTGTACGGTCTGCTTGTATTCTATTTGAAATCATTTGTAAAATTTGTATCAACTGATCCTAAGGGGCCTTTCTCCGCCCCCCACAAAAAAACGTTATTGTCTGGACACCGGTCGTCGCGGCCCGTGAGGCGACGCCCGACTCCACCCCAGCCGAACCGTGTCACAAGGCGAGGCCGGACGGCAGAGGCTGTCCGGCCTGTTGTTTGGTCATGCCGCCGGGGGACGGGACAGGCGCGCGACACCTTGCCGGGCCACGTCACTGTGGCAGTGACCCAAGCAAACGTTTTGGGAAGGGAGGGGGGAGCGCGCGGGGGAGAGGGAAAGCGTTTTTTCAAAACGCTTTCCCTCTCCCCCGCGCATAACAAGCGCCATTTCTTGAATAATTGAAAACACGGCGGGCCGTCCCTTCCGGGGCGGCCCGCTGTGTTACATGGTTGCGATCAAGAGCTTATGCCTGCTGGGCGGCAGCCTTGGCGCGGTTGGTTTCGCGAATATCCTTGATGCGGGCGCGGGTGGCCTTGGTGACCGAGATTTGCCACCAGACGTTGAAGCCGAAGCCGAGCATCACGATTTCGGTGAAGAAGAAGAACAGCCATTGCAGGTGCCGGTCAGCCGGTTCGGGAGCGGTGTCCTGGGCGAGCCAGTAATTGGCAAGTGCCTGCTTTTCCTGGGGGCTGATGCTGTCCATGCCCTTCTTGAGGATGCTGAGGAGAACGGGCCAGTCCTTGCGCACGGCAATGGCGTGTCCGTAAGAGGATTCCACGCTGCCGACGGTTTCCATCTGGAGGATGCCGGCGGTATGGATCTTTTCCTTCAGGTTGAACTCGTAGTCGATGATGGCATCGGCCTCGCCGTTGACCACGGCCTTGAGGGCATCGACAGTGGTGGGGCAGGGCACGATTTTGACTTCGGGATGATGCTCAAGCAGGAAGTCGTGCCAGGAATAGGCGGCGACCACGGCCACGCGCTTGTTGTGGAGATCGGCCACGGAGATGTCGTGCAGGCCGGAATCGCGGCGGGACATGATGACGCCAGGCTCATTGATGTACGGCTCGGTGAAGAGCATGTACTCGCTGCGACGGGCTGTCTGGGCGGCGGCCATGTAGATGTCCACTTCGCGGGCCTGGGCACTGTGCTCGGTGGCGGCCCAGTCGCCAAGGCGCAGCGGCAGGAATTCGATGCCGGTGAGGTGGTGGAGCAGCTTCATGTAATCGCCGCCGAGGCCGGAGTATTGGCCGCGGCCGTCAAAGGTTTCGATGGGGTAGAAGTTGGGGTCCACGCCCACGGTCACAGTGCCGTGGCTGGTGATCCACGCCTGTTCTTCGGGCGAGAGCTTGTTGATGATGGGTTTCTTGTCTTCAATCAGGTCATCCACGACGCGCGTTTTTTCCTGAAACACGCTGGGGAAGAAGGTTTCCAGGCCGATGTACACCTGAACGATGGTCAGGAGCAGGGCAAGGAGAATGGAAAG
Source organism: Candidatus Desulfovibrio intestinavium (assembly GCA_019118345.1). GTDB lineage: Bacteria > Desulfobacterota > Desulfovibrionia > Desulfovibrionales > Desulfovibrionaceae > Desulfovibrio > Desulfovibrio intestinavium. The sequence continues at coordinate 74,885 of DWZD01000047.1, forward strand.
GAACAAACGCATGATATTACTCCACTATGGGCTTCAACCGAATGCGGGTTGAAGATGACTGGCTTTCTCGCAACGTCTGCGACACTGCCGGATCGGCGCAGGGGGCCTCATGGCTTGCGGCGCCGGCGGCAGGGATGCGACGGACAGGGCTTCCGTGCGGCAGGCGAAGGGGAGCGGGCCGAGCGCGAAGCGGATAGCGCGATGCCGTGCGGCGGGGCAGGTTCCCCGGGCGAATATGGGCGGCGCTTCTCGTCGGCATGGTCAGACTCTCTGTTTTTCGCTGCCGTCAATCGCTAGACGATGTCCTCGTCGTCTTCCATCGTGTCGAACAGCACTTCCTGATCAATCTTGCCGAAGAGGAGGTAGCGCATGGTCGAATGCGGAATGGAGAGCAGTTCCTGCTGCTTGCCCAGGAAGAAGATGGCTCCCAGCGCCACCCAGGCGAACAGCATGCCCCAGTTGGGCACGTTGATGGCCACGGGCGAGCTGGGAATCATGAGCAGGCCGATGCAGATGATGGACGTGATGGCGCCCATGATGCAGACGGGCTTGCCCCAGGTGGATTCACGCAGTTCGGGGTGAGCGATGAGGTACTTGCGGGCCGTCAGACAGGTGAAGAGATAGGCCAGGGCCGTACCGATGGAGGACATGGCCACAATCCAGTCCAGGGCGGGGCGGCCGAACCACGGCACGATCAGCGTCAGGGCCGTGATGAAGACCACGCTCTTCCAGGCGGTATTGTACTTGGGATGCACTTCAGAGAAGAAGTTGGGCAGGAACTTGCTGCGCCCCATACTGAAGAGCAGACGGGTGGTGGCCATGAAAAAGCCGTTCATGCCGGTCAGGATGCCGGCCAGCACCGGCACGGCCAGGGCCACGCCGCCCCAGCGCCCGAAGACCTGGTCGGCCACCCAGCCGGTAGCCCAGGCGTGATTGGCGGCGAGCAGTTCCTTGTAGGGAATGAGGCCGGCCACGCAGAGGGTCACCAGCGCGTAGATGATGGCGCCGCAGATGATGGACAGCAGCATGAGATCGCGCGCTTTGCTGGGCGAAAAGGCAAATTCTTCTGCGGTTTGCGGGATGGTGTCAAAACCCACATAGAGCCAGGGTGTGAGGGCCAGTATCATCATCACGCTGGCGATGGCCGAACGGTTTTCGGCGAAGAGGGGATAGAGGTTGTCCAGGCTGGCGGTTTCCGCGGTGGCGGTGCCCACGGTGAGGACAAGCACGCCGATGGTCAGGGCAAAGGCCAGAAAGACCTGAATGACGCTGGCGGCGTCCACGCCGCGGAAGTTCATGAAGCCGAAGGCGATCAGGATGACCGTGATGTAGCCTACTTCACTAAGATAAATGTCCCAGTCCAGAACGGTATACAGATAGCCGAACTGGATGCTGGAGCCGAACAGGAAGCGCACCAGCAGGATGATGGCCGTCGCATTGGCCGCAATGACGCAGACATAGCTTAGCACCAGGGCCCAGCCGCAGATGAAGGCGCCCTTGGAGCCGAAGCCCGCATAGGCGTAGGCAAAGGCGCCGCCGGCCACGGGATAGGGTTTGATCAGGAAGCTGTAGCTCAACGCCACGATGCACTGAAAGAGCGCCCCCACAAAGAAGGCAATGATGGTGCCCATCGGCCCGGCGTTGGGCAGAAAGGTGATGCCGGGCAGCATGAAGCAGCCCCAGCCCACGATGGCGCCCAGAGCAAGCGCCAGCACTTCGGTCGGGCCGAGGGTCTTGGCAAGCTCCTCGCGCACCTCGTGCTCAATCTTTTCCGTTATTTCCCCCATGAGAACCTCCAAACAGTAACTTGTTCAAAAAAGAACATTGGACACACTAAAGGCTGCGGCCTTGCCCGTCAAGGTCAAACAGCTGATTTCACCGTGCGGCTGCCCGAGGCTAGCCATACTTGAGAACCATGGTGCCGCAGCATACCAGCAGCACAGCCGCAACGCGGCTAAGGGTCAGCTTTTCCCCCAGAAAGACGACGGCCATGAGCATGCCGAAGATCACCGACGTTTCGCGCAGGGCGGCCACCATGGCAATGGGCGCATGCGTCATGGCCCAGATGGCGATGCCGTAGGAACCGAGGCCGCACAGCCCGCCGAAGATGCCGATGACGCCGCGCTGGCGCAGATAGGGCAGGTAGGCGCGGCCGTGGCGCACAAAGACATAGATGTGCAGGGGAAAAATGTTGAGAAAGAAAATCCAGCAGGCATAGGCCACGCCATCCCCGCCCTTCGAGGCGCCGAAGCCGTCGGCCAGGGTGTAGCCGGCAATGATGAAGGAGGTGCGCAGCGAAATGAGGATGCCGCGCAGGCTGGCATGGCGTTTCAGATTGTCCAGGGAAAGGGTCAGGATGCCGCCGCAGAGGATGGCCACGCCGCCCCAGCTTGCGAGGCTGAGGGGCTGCCCCAGGCAGAGCATGACGATGGATGTGATCAGGGGCGCGCAGCCGCGCATGATGGTGTAGCCGAGGGAGAGATCCACCTCCCGATAGGCGGCGGAGATGCAGATGTAATACGTCAGGTGACAGCAGCAGGAAAGGGCCAGGTACGGCCAGCAGACGGAAGGCAACGGCGGGAGGAACGGCAGGATGAAGAGGGCGCCGAGGCCACCTCCCAGAGCGTTGAGGGCTGACTCGAAGAGCTTGTTGTCGCCCCCTTTCACGATGATGTTCCATGTGGCGTGCAGGAGGGCGGCTCCAAGAACCAGCAGCAAGATATGGCTTGGCAAAACCAACCTCCCTACGTTGCCGACAGGAATACGGAGTCGATGGGGAATATTGCCATGAGGCAGGGGAAAAGGCAACAACTTGGCGTCTTTTCGAACAAAATTGTTTGTCGTGACTCATGGTTATGCGCATGGCGGAATAAAAAAACGCCAGCTTTTCCATTGGTTAGGGCAGAGGCATCGTCAAAAAAATTTCTTTTTGTTACAATATTCACAATGGCGCGGGATTACTGCGAAAAAAAAAGCCCCGGCGTGAAGCGCCGGGGCCAGCCATGCGTCAGACGGCGAAGGGGCTAGATCTTTTCCAGGGTGTAGCTGCGGCTGCCGAGGCCGATTTCCTCGCCGTAGCTGAGCTGGAGAAAGCCGCAGGTATTGGGCCAGCGGGCCGTGAACTTGTCGTCGCCCGGGGCCACCTTGAGGGAGGTGTCAAGGCAGGGGGCCTTGTTGACCAGATCAAAGCAGGCCTGATCGAGCGCCACCGGATCGGTGGAGGCCAGCAGGCCGATGTCCGGCACAAGGGGCATATCGCTCCAGGCCACGCAGTCGCAGTCCGGGGTGACGTTCATGACGAAGTTGATGTAGCAGACATGGCGCTTGCCCTTGACCGCGCCGTAAGCGTATTCGGTCAGGCGCTCCACGAAGGGGGTCATTTCCGTGGCCCAGTCGATGCTGACGGCCTTGGTGGGACAGACCGTGATGCATTCAAAGCAGCCGATGCAGCGCGTAATGTCCACATGACTTTTCTTGTCCTTGAGGCTCAGGGCCTGCTGCGGGCAGTTGCGGACGCACTTCCCGCAGCCGATACAGGTGGCATGATCCACGCTCACATGGGTATTGTGCTGGTCGCGCTTGCCGCGCACGGACGCGCCGCCCATGGCCAGATTCTTGATGGCCCCGCCAAAGCCCGCCATTTCGTGGCCCTTGAAGTGGGAAAGCACCACCAGCGCGGGCGCACGGCGGATTTCCGTGGCAATGTGCACCTCCTTGAAGTGCTTGCCGTTGATGCGCACGGGCACGTCATTTTCCCCGTAGAGACCGTCGGCAATGACGACCGGAGCCTGCACCACCGAGGGGGCAAAGCCGTGGGCGTAGGCCGTTTGCAGATGATCCACGGCATTGTGGCGCGTGCCGGAATACAGGGTGGTGGTATCGGTCAGGAAGGGCTTGCCGCCCGCGGCGCGCACCTTGTCCACCACCTGCCGCACGAGGGTGGGGTTCAGGTGGGTGTCGTTGCCGTATTCGCCAAAGTGCAGCTTGATGGCGGTCAGATCATTTTTGCGGACGACCCGCTTGAGGCCCACGGCATCGCAGAGGCGCGCCAGCTTGGCCAGCTTGCTGTCCTCGTGCGAGCGGGTGTGCATGTCGGTAAAATACACGGTTGCAGCCATAGATATGCCTCCTTGGGCAAGGATGAAGGTTTGATGCTACCAGCCCCGCATGCGCTCCCAGCAGGCCGTGATGCGGCCCTGACGCAGAACATGGCAGACATCATGCCGGGATGCCGTGGCGCAGGCATGGTTGGGCAGGATGCGCAGCCGACTGCCCGGCGAAAATTGGGCACAGGCTCGGGGATCGGGCGTCCCGTCCGGTGCGAGGGCGCGGATGACGCCGTGCTCCTGATGGCATTCGCTGACACGGAAGCCCGGCAGCAGCGTTCCGTCTGCCGTGCAGACCAGTCCGAAGCCCCACTGGGGAAAACGCTCTTCCAGTCCGCGATCCAGCGAAAGGGCCATCCAGCCGGCATCCACCAGCAGTGCTCCGTCGCTGCGGCGATGCCCGATGACCGTGGTCAGGACGCTGAGGGCCAGATCGGCCAGCGCGCAGACGCCCAGGGCGTGCATGGTCAGATCCATGAAGGGATACACGCCCGCCCGCACCTCGGTCACGCCCTGCGGATACTCGCCCAGCAGGGCCGTGGGCGTGGAGCCGACGCTGATCACCGGGCAGTCAAAGTCCGCTTCCCGCAGGCGGCGGGCGGCCCGCAGCACGGCTTCGCCTTCCTCACGGGCCAGACGGGCGATATGGGCCGTATCGGCCCGCGCATAGGCGCCTCCGGCATGGGTCAGAACGCCGCGCAGCTGAAAGAAGGGCGATGCCTGCACGGCCCGGGCCGTGGCCAGCAGCTCGTCATCCTCCGGGGACAGGCCGCCGCGATGACCGTCGCAATCCACTTCCAGCAGCACGGGCACGGGGGCGTCGTCTGCCCCGACAAGGGACGCGGCCGCCATGTCCAGCAGGGTCACCGTCCGGGCGGCGTCCAGCACCACGGAAAGGTCAGCGCCGGTGCGGCGCAGGGCCAGTACCCGATCCAGCTTGCCGGGCGCAAGGCCCACGGCGTAGCAGATGTCCGTCACGCCATGCGCGGCAAAATATTCCGCTTCGGCCAGGGTGGAGACCGTGGCCGGGCCGGTGGGAGAATGCAGCATGCGCTGTGCCACGGCCATGCTCTTGCAGGTTTTCAGATGCGGTCGGGACAGCAGTCCCTGACGGGCCAGCCGCCGGTTGAAACGGGCAATATTGGCCGCCATGCGCGTTTCGTCCAGCAGCAGGCACGGCGTGGGCAGGGACGGCATGTCCGGGGTAAGGGCGTCCGTTGCAACGGTTTCCGGGGCCATGAAATTTCCTCGCTGCGGTTGCGGGTCAGGACGGCAAGAGCCGGCTGCCCCCGGGGCAGGAATACGCGGCAGCCAGCGTCGTCAGACGCCGGGCCGTGGCCGGCGGGTCATCCTCAGCGCAGGTCAGGCTGGCCAGCACGGGGCCGCCGCGCCGTTCCTGCTGGTGGCGGTAGCACTTGTCGTAATAGTGGAGCACGCGAGCGGCGGCTTCGTCAAGTCTGCCGGCCCGCACGAGTTCGCAGCAGCGGCTGCAGTCCGCACTGCCCAGGCGGCGGCGCAGCTTTTCCAGGGCCGTGCACAGGGCATCGACCACCTCAGGCGGCGGGGCCGCGCCGTCGGCGCTGCCATAGATGCGCACCAGACGGCGCAGGCGCAGGGGCAGGGGCAGATCCACCACCACAAGCGGGGCGTTGTCGATATGCCGGAAAAATTCCTCGCAAAGCGTGACGTGTCCGATACGGCGGCTTTCGTCCTCCAGCCAGACGGGGCGCTGCGGATCAAGGTTGCGCCATTGCTCGAACAGCTGATTTTCAAAGGTCTCATTGCCGGGTTGCTCCCCGGACAGGGTCACGGCCCCGAAGGCCGAACCGCGATGACGGGCCAGTCCTTCCAGATCGACGACCTGCTGTCCCATGTCGGCCAGGGCGTGGAGCATGTCCGTCTTGCCGCAACCGGTAAAGCCGCCCAGCACCAGCACGGGCCGGGGCCGGGCCAGTTCCTGCCGGACATGGGCGCGAAAGGCCCGGTAGCCGCCGCGCAGCAGGTGCACGGCAAAGCCGCAGGCCTCCAGAAGCCAGGCCATGCTGCGGCTGCGCAGGCCGCCGCGCCAGCAATGCAGCAGCACATGGCGGCGGGGCGGCCCGCCGTCGGGAAGCGCAGAGCCGATCCCGGAGGCAGGGGACGGGGAGGATGCCGCCGCGTCGGGCCGGTCGGTCGTGAGGGTCAGGAGCGCATCTGCCGGCAGGGGCATCGGCGGACACAGGACGCGGGCCGTTTCCGCCATGTCGGCCAGCCGTCCTCCCACGAGGCGCAGGGCCAGCAGGGCGGCTGCCTCCTGTCCTTGCCGGGCGTAGACCGTGCCCACCTGTGCGCGCTCCTCGTCCGAAAACAGGGGCAGATTGTGCGCGCCCGCCATGTGCGCCGTGCGGTATTCGGACGGGGAGCGGACATCCAGCAGGGGAAGGCCCGCATCACGCAGGCGCAGGAAGGTTTCTATGGAGTGGCATACGGGCATGGCGGTCAATCCTCGGCCCGTGCTACGCCAAAATGGCCGGACTGTAAACATGGCGGGCGAGTGTCCGGCTTGACAGCGCCGGGAGGCTCTTTCTATGCTTCCCGGAATTTATGTGAACACTCTTGCTCTGGGTAAGGAGGTCTCTATGGCTGTGCATGTGGTTGATCATCCGCTGGTGCGGCACAAGCTCGGGCTGTTGCGTCAGGAATCCACGGGAACCGGCGCCTTTCGCAGCATTGCCAATGAACTGGCGCGCCTGCTGAGCTATGAGGCCACCAAGCATTTCCCCACCGAAAAAATCACCGTGCAGGGCTGGGCCGGGCCGGTGGAGGTGGATACCATCACTGGCAAGACGGTGACCGTGGTTCCCATTTTGCGGGCGGGTCTCGGCCTCATGGACGGGGTGCTGGATATGGTGCCGGGGGCCAAGATCAGCGTGGTGGGCCTCTACCGCAACGAGGAAAGTCTGGAACCGGTGGAATATTATGTCAAGCTGGCGAGCAATCTGGAAAAGCGCTTTGCCATCATTCTTGACCCCATGCTGGCCACGGGCGGCTCGCTCATTGCCGCCATTGATCTGCTGAAGAAGCACGGCTGCCGCCAGATGTGCAGCATCAATCTCGTCTGCGCCCCGGAAGGCATTGCCAAGCTGCAGCAGGCGCACCCGGATGTGGATGTCTACACCGCCGCGGTGGACAGTCATCTGAACGAAAACGGGTATATCATTCCCGGACTGGGCGACGCGGGCGACCGCATTTTCGGCACCAAGTAAGGGGTGAAAGTGCATATGAACACCGCGACAGCCCATGATCCCTGCCGGTATGTCCTGCGCCTGCGCGATGTCCTGCTCGGGGCGCAGATGCTCTTTGTGGCCTTCGGCGCGCTGGTGCTGGTGCCGCTGCTGACCGGCCTCGACAGCAATGTGGCCTTCTTTACCGCCGGGCTCGGCACCCTTGTCTTCCAGCTGGTGACGCGCGGCAGGGTGCCCATCTTTCTGGCATCCTCCTTTGCCTTCATCGCGCCCATCATGTACGGCGTGAAAACCTGGGGCGTTCCCCTGACCATGGGGGCGCTCATCTTTTCCGGCCTGCTCTATGTGGCCCTGAGCACGCTCATCCGCTTTCGCGGGACGGGCATCATCCTGCGCCTGCTGCCGCCTATTGTGACCGGGCCGGTGATCATGGTCATCGGTCTTGTGCTGGCCCCGGTGGCGGTCAGGATGGCGCTGGGCCTGTCCGGCGACGGCGCGCAACAGCTCATGCCCCGCTCCACGGCCCTGACGCTTTCCATGTCGGCCCTGCTGACGACCATTGCCGTTTCCCTGTTGGGGCGCGGTCTGCTGCGGCTGGTGCCCATTCTCTGCGGCATCGGCGTGGGCCTGCTGGTGGCTGTGGGGCTGGGCGTGGGCAATTGGGAGGCCGTACACAACACGCCGTGGTTTGCCGTGCCCGGCTTTGTGTTGCCGCAATTTTCCTGGGAGCCCATGCTGTTCATCATTCCCGTCACCGTGGCGCCGGCCATTGAGCACTTTGGCGACATCATCGCCATCAGCTCGGTGACGGGAAAGGATTTTTTGCGCGAACCCGGCATCAAGAACACCATGCTCGGCGACGGGCTGGCCACCATGACCGCCTGCGCCCTGGGCGGCCCGCCCAACACCACCTATTCCGAGGTGACCGGGGCGGTGGCCCTGACCCGGGCCTTCAATCCGGCGGTCATGACCTGGGCGGCGATCTGCGCCATTCTCCTGTCCTTTGTGGCCAAGGTCGGGGCCTTTCTGAACTGCATTCCCTCGCCGGTCATGGGCGGCATCATGATTCTCCTGTTCGGGGCCATCATGGTGGTGGGCCTGAACACCCTGGTGCGGGCCGGGCATGACCTGCTCGAGCCGCGCAATATGGTCATCGTGGCCCTGATCATCATTTTCGGGGTGGGCGGCATGCAGTTCGACTTCGGCTCCTTCACGCTGGCGGGCATCGGTCTGGCCGCCGTGACGGGCGTGCTGCTCAATCTCCTGCTGCCACGCGACAATCCGCGCGACTGATTGCGGCGGAGCGCCCGGCCGGCGCTCTCCCCCTGTCCCGAATACACAAGAGGCCCGCCGAACGCGGGCCTCTTGTCATCCGAAAAAAGCGGGCAGCAATGCCTATTCCCCCGAGGGGCGCATCTCGTCGTGGCCGAAGCCGTCATCATCCAGACCGTCGCCGGTCGTTTCCTCCAGCGGGCCTTCAGAAGCAATGTCCACAAATTGCGGCAGAATTTTGCTGGTGGAGAGGCATTCCTTGCGAATGGCTGCGCGTGCCCGGTCGAGGAAGGCGGACACGGGCACAGTGGACGATCCGTGCTTGCCGAGCCGCACGGTAAAGGCGGCAAGGCTTTCCTCGTCCTCGAACGGCGTGCTGCTGTGCAGGGTTTCCAGCGCATGGGCGAAAAACTTGATGCGAACCGTCTGCTGCGGGCCTTCCTGCCATAGCTCGAAGGCCAGCACGCCGCCCGGCGGAATGGCGTCCACGGGATAGCCCGAGGCCTGCCAGTGGATATCCAGCAGACCGGCCACATTGGCAATGTTGATGTCGTCGCCCACGAAGATCAGCACCGGGGAGCGATTGCCCCGGCTGTCGGTCAGCTGTCCCTGCAGGGCGGCCACAAGGGCGTTGAGCAGGGCGCTGCCCTGCGCGCCGGCCACGGAGCGGGTTCGCTGCACCACATTGAAGACGGCGCTCTGCAGGCTCAGGATCTGACGCATGGTGGCGGTATCCGCCTGCCCCCAGGCGGCGGGTTCGCTGGGCCACTGGCTGAACTCGGCCAGGAAGATGTGGGTCAGGCTGGCGGCAATGCCGAGGCCGCCCTGAACCAGCGCCCGCGTACCCTGACGGGTAATGGCCACCGATGACGGAATGGCGGACAGGCGGCAATTGGGCGGCAGGGAATAGCGGGTGCAGAGTTCGGGATCGGCCTGGCCCACAATCCTGTCCACCAGCGCCAGCTGATCGGCGTATTCCGCATTGAGGCCGGGCAGGCCGTCCGGCATGTTGCGCAGCACATCCTTGGCCGTGGCTGCCAGATTGAAGACGCACATGCCGTTTTCCACAGGGTGGAAAAGCGGATCGGGTTTCAGGGGGCTGATGGCATAGCCGTTGCTGCCCTGCGGCAGCAGGGCGCCCAGCAGGGCCGTGGCTGTGGCCCGGGTGCGCTGCTTGTTGTCGGCGCGCACATAGACCGCCGCCGGCGAGGCATGGGTGGGCAGCAGGCCCAGGGCCAGATACCGCTTGCGCAGCTCGCTCCAGATTTCCGTCTCCAGTTCCGCCCCGCGGCGGGTAAGTTTGCCGCGTTCGGCGGGCCATTGCGGCCAGGTGCGTTCCGTCCAGGCGTCCAGCAGTTCGCCGCTCTGAACGGGGGCATGAAGGCCGGAACTGGCCAGCGCCACCACCTTGAGCAGGCGGGGGACGGCGTCGGCTTCCGCTGCCGCTGCCCCGGCGGTCAGGCCGGGCAGAACCGGCAGGCAGAAAAAAAGCGCAAGCAACAGGGCGCGGGCAGAGCAGGCTCTTGGCATGTGCACATCTCCTTGCGCGAACTATAGCGGCAAAGCGGCCAAGGGGCAATGCCGATATGCGGACAGCGTTTTCCTGCCCTTTTCCCCGTCTGTTTCGCTGCTGCCCCGTCGCCGCCAGTCGCCCGGCCCGCATGGACAAGTGCTCTGTCCCGTGCTATTGTCAGCTTTTCGACTGGAGTTTCATGACGGCCATGCGCCGGAGATTTGGGAACAGAGCGGCCCCGCAGGGGCGGAGACGGCATGAGCAGACTGACCGGACGTCATTTCTTGAAGGAAACGGATTTTACTCCCGAGGAGTTTCTCTATCTGCTGGATTTGGCGGCAGCCCTGAAAAAAGCCAAGAAGGAGCGCCGCGAACCGCGCTTTTTGGAGGGCAAAAATATTGTCCTTCTCTTTGAAAAGGACTCCACGCGCACCCGCTGCTCCTTTGAGGTGGGCGCGCACGATCAGGGCGCTTCCACAACCTATCTCGGCCCTTCCGGCTCCCAGATGGGAAAAAAGGAATCCATGGCCGACACGGCGCGGGTGCTTTCCGGTTTTTATGACGGCATCGAATATCGCGGCTTCGGGCAGGAGATCGTGGAACGGCTGGCCGGTTACGCTTCCGTGCCGGTCTGGAACGGCCTGACCAATGAATGGCATCCCACCCAGATGCTGGCCGACATGCTGACCATGCGCGAATGCTGCACCAAGCCCCTGAACGCCCAGAGCCTCGCCTATCTGGGCGATGCCCGCTACAATATGGGCAATTCCCTCATGGTCTGCAGCGCCATGCTGGGTCTGGACTTCCGTTCCGTGGCGCCCCGGGCGCTCTGGACGTCTGACGAGGTCTATCACACCGCCTGCGCCATTGCCGAAAAGACCGGCGCGCGCATCACCCGCACGGAATGCGTGGAAGAGGGCGTCAAGGGCTGCGATTTCCTCTATTCCGACGTCTGGGTGTCCATGGGCGAGCCGGACGAGGTCTGGCAGGAGCGCATCAACCTGCTCACCCCCTACAGCGTGACCGCCGACGTCATGCGGCTGACCGGCAACCCGCAGTGCGGCTTCCTGCATTGCCTGCCCAGTTTCCACAATCGGGAAACCACCATCGGCGAAAAGATCTATCAGCGTTTCGGCCTTGAATACATGGAAGTCAGCGACGAGGTTTTTGAAGGCCCCAACAGCTATGTCTTTCAGGAGGCCGAAAACCGCATGCATACCATCAAGGCCGTCATGGTGGCCACGCTGGCCGATGTGCCGGACGCCTTTGTCTACAACCGTTATTGATCGTCTTTCCGCACCGTGCCGGGGGGCCGCCGCGCCCCCCTTTTTTTTCGGCCCGCGGGCGGCTTCCGTTTCCGTCCGCGCGGGGAGGTTTCATGTCGCGTCTGCTCGCCTGCTGGCTCTGCCTGTCGCTTGTTCTTGCCGCCTCCTGTGCGGCTGCGGCGGATGAGCACGCCTTCCGTCAACTGGAACAACGCTTTCAGGCCCGCATCGGCCTTGCCGCCGTGGACATCCGCACAGGACGATCCGTGCTCTGGCGGGCTGAAGAACGCTTCGCCTTTTGCAGCACCTTCAAGGCGCTGCTGGCCGCCTGCGTCCTGCAGCGCTCGCTGACGGAGCCGCATCTTCTGGATGAGCGGTTGCACTGGCGCGCCTCCGATGAGCTGGAGTGGTCGCCCGTGACCGCAGGGCGCGGCGGCAGGGGCATGAGCGTGGCCGAATGCTGTGCCGCCGCCCTTGCCGCCAGCGACAATACCGCAACCAATCTGTTGCTGGCGCGCCTTGGCGGCCCGCAGGCCGTGACCGCCTATGCCCGCGCGCTGGGCGACGAAACCTTCCGGCTGGATCGGATGGAGCCGGAACTCAATGAAGCGGCTCCCGGCGATATGCGGGATACCACCACGCCGCTGGCCTTTGCCCGCACGCTGCAACGGCTCCTCGCGGGCGAGGCGCTGCCTTCCGCGCAGCGACGGCAGCTCGTGGACTGGCTGGCCGCCTGCGCCACGGGCGCGGGGCGCATCCGTGCGGCCCTGCCTCCGGACTGGAAACTGGCCCACAAGACCGGCTCCGGCGGCGGTCTGGCCCATGACGTGGGGCTGGCTGAGTCGCCCGATGGGCGGCAGGTGATTCTTGTCGTTTTTACGCAGTCGCCGGACACGGCAACCATGCCCCGCAAGGAGGCCCTGATTGCCGAGGCCGCCCGCCGCGCCCTGAGTGAACTGGGTGTTCGGTAGGGGACGGGAGCGCGGCGGAGCAGGGAAAGGGGAAGAAAGGGGAAAGCGGTAACGGTACGGGCCGTGCGCCGCTTCCCCTGCAGTCAGCAGATTCGCGGCAATTGCGCGCCTTCGAGCATGCCGAGCAGGCGCTGACCGCCGATGGGCGTGCGCAGCACGACCTGTCCGGGGCGTTCCGCGTTCACGACGCCGATGCGGGCGGCCTCTCGCCCTTGCGGGGTGGCGCGCATGGCGGTCAGCACGGTCTCGGCCAGCGCCTCGGGCACGATGCAGAGACATTTGCCCTCATTGGCCAGATAGAGCGGATCCAGACCAAGGAAGGAGCAGCCGTTGCGCACGGCCTCGTGCACGGGAATGGCGTTTTCCTCCAGTTCGATGCTCACGCCGGACTGCTCGGCAATCTCGTTGAGGGTGGTGGCCAGACCGCCGCGCGTGGGGTCGCGCAGCACATGGATTTCCCCGGCCATGCCCGCCTGTTCGGCGGCGGCCAGCACGGCGCGCACAAGGCCGTTGAGGGGGGCGGAATCGGAGCGCACATCGGTCAGGAAGGAAAGGCCCTCGCGGCTGCCCATGATGGTCAGGCCGTGATCGCCCATTGCCCCGCTCACCAGCACCACGTCGCCGGGGCGGGCGCGGTGGCCGGAGGGTTCGGGCTGCACGAGCAGATGGCCGATGCCCGTGGTATTGATGAAGAGCTGATCGCAGGCCCCGCGCGGCACGACCTTGGTGTCGCCGGTGACGATCTGCACGCCGGCTTCGCGGGCGGCGGCGGCCATGTCGGCGGCCACCCGATCCAGCGTGGCGAGGGAAAGGCCCTCCTCGAGGATGAAGGCGCAGCTCAGGTAGCGCACATCGCCGCCGAGCATGCTCACGTCGTTGACCGTGCCGTGGACGGCAAGGGTGCCGATGCTGCCGCCGGGGAAGAAAAGGGGCGTCACGGTATAGGAGTCCGTACTCATGGCCAGCGGCTTGTCATGGGCCGGGGACACGGGCAAAAGGGCGGCATCGTCCATGCGGTTCAGCAGCGGATTGCTGAAATGCCGCAGGAAGCACTGGCTGATGAGGCGCTGTGAGGCGCGTCCGCCGCTTCCGGCATCCAGCAGGATACAGTCTTCCATAGATTCTTACTCCGGCATGGCGGGGCGATGCCCCGTCAGTTCTGGGCGTACTTGAAATAGGCCGCGCAACTGCCCTCGGTGGAGACCATGCAGGGGCCGACCGGGCTGGCCGGGGTGCAGGCCTTGCCAAAGAGGGGACATTGCGGCGGGCTGATGCGGCCCTTGAGCACCTGCCCGCAACGGCAACCGGGCAGGGGCGGCACCTCGGGCAGGCTGAGACCCAGACGGCGCATGGCGTCGAAATCGGCAAATTCGTCGCGCAGGGCGAGGCCGCTTTGCGGGATGCGGCCAATGCCGCGCCAGAGGGCATCGGCGGGCTGAAAGCATTGTTCCAGCAGGGCGCGGGCGCGAGGGTTGCCGTCATTGTCCACGGCGCGGACGTAGGCATTGACCACGGCGGCTCTGCCGTCGCGGCGCTGCTCGGCCATGAGACAGAGGGCCAGCAGGATGTCCGCCGGTTCAAAGCCGCCCACCACGGCGGGCACATGGTAGTCGTCGGCCAGAAAGGCATACGGGGCCAGACCGAGGATGGTGGAAACGTGCCCCGGCAGCAGAAAGGCGTCAATGGGCTGTTCCCGCTGCTCGGGATCGTCGAGCAGGGCGCGCAGGGCGGGCGGCACGAGCTTGTGCAGGGAAAGGACGGCAAAATTGCGCAGGCCGCGCTGCCGGGCCGTCAGAAGGGTGGCCGCCACCGTGGGAGCCGTGGTTTCAAAGCCGATGCCCAGAAAAACCACGGTGTCGCCGGGATGAGCGGCGGCAAGGCTCAGGGCGTCCAGCGGGGAATAGACGATTTCCACCCGTGCGCCCTGCGCCTGGGCGTGTTTGAGGCTTTTGCCGCCCGGCCCGGGCACGCGCAACAGATCGCCGAAGGTGGCGAGGATCACGCCGTCGCGCCCGGCCAGATCGAGAAAGGCGGCCACTTCCGCATCATGGGTCACGCAGACCGGACAGCCCGGCCCGGAAAGGTGGCGCACATTGTCCGGCAACAGCGAGCGCAGTCCGCTCTGGAAAATGGAGACGGTATGCGTGCCGCAGACTTCCATGAAGCGCAGGCTGCGGCCGTCAAGGGCCGTTTGCAGCCGGTCGAGCAGCTGGCGGCAGAGCTGCGGGTCGTGCAGGGAGGCGGTGAGTCGGGCGGTCAGGGGAGCGGACGGGCTTTGTTCTGCCATGCGGGTATCCTTGGCGGCTGGGGTACGGCGTGGGGGCGGCTCCGTCGTGCCGGCTGCGGCGGCCGCGGAGACGGATATGCCGGCGGGAAGGAGCCTCCCCGCCGGCGGGATGACGTTGCGGTCAGGGCATGAGCGGGGCCAGCTGCAGCCCGGTCTCCACGGGCAGGCCGCACATGAGGTTGGCATTGGCAATGGCCTGCCCGGACGCGCCGCGACACAGGTTGTCAATGGCCGACACGATGATCAGGCGCGAGGTGCGCGGATCCACCACGAGACCGATGTCGCAGAACATGGTGCCGCGCACGTTGCGGGTTTCGGGCAGGCTGCCCTTGGGCAGCACGCGCACCCAGCGGCTGCCTGCCCAGGTGCGCACATAGGCGGCATGGACGTCGTCCAGCGTGGTTTGCGGGTTGGCGAGCTTGGTGTAAATGGTGGACAGGATGCCGCGATTCATGGGCACGAGGTGCGGATTGAAGGATACCGTCACCGGCTTGCCCGCCAGCAGGGAGATTTCCTGCTCGATTTCCGGCGTATGGCGGTGCTTGCCCAGACCGTAGGCCCGGAAGGTGTCCGCCACTTCGCAGAACAGGGAGGGCACCACGCCCTTGCGCCCGGCCCCGGTGGTGCCGGACTTGGCGTCGATGACGATGTCCTCGGCCTCGATGAAATGGTTTTTGAAGGCCGCGTAGAGGCCCAGAATGGCCGAGGTGGGATAGCAGCCCGGATTGGCCACCAGATAGGTGCGCGCCGCCTCGGCGGCATAGAGTTCCGGCAGGCCGTAGACGGCCTGCGGCAGGAATTCGCGGCGGGTATGCGGCACATACCACTGTTCATAGATGTTCACGTCGCGCAGGCGGAAGTCGGCGGACAGATCGACCACCTTGGTGCCCTCGTTGACGAGATCCGCGGCCATTTCCATGGCCTTGCCGTGCGGCACGGCCAGAAAGACCACGTTGCACTCGCGGGCCATGCGCCGGGGTTCGTATTCGCTGATGACCACTTCCGCCCCGGACTGATGTTCCAGAAAGGGGTAAAATTCCCCCAGCCGGCGGCCGGCTTCGGCACGCGAGCAGGCCATGTTGAGGCGCATGCAGGGATGGTTCGCCAGCAGGCGGGCCAGTTCCATTCCGGTGTAGCCGGTAATGCCCACAAGACCGGCGCGAATCATGTCAGGCATGACAGTTTCCTCTTGGGTAGAAGGTTGATGCGTGCTGTCCCCGGGTGCGGACAGGCGGTTCGCCGGCGGCCTAGGCTCCCTGCCCGGGAGCGGAACCGCATTTCATGACGTACTTCATGCGCAATTCATAGAGCAGGCTTTCCAGCAGCTTGCGTTCCTGTTCGTCCAGTCCCTGCGTGGTTTTGCGGTGCAGCATTTCCAGCATGTCGATGCTGTGCCGGGCAAGATGGGGATGGACGGCCTGGGCGCCGGTTTCGGGATTGGGCACCTCGCCCAGTTGCACCAGCGCCGCCGAGGCCAGCGACATGACAAAGGTGGAAAAGGTCACTTCCGGCAGGGCGGTGCGTGCGGAGCTGTCGTTGTTCTGGCTCATGGGGTCTCCCTGTATTCGGTGGCCAATCGCGCCGGCAGGCACGAGCGGCCTTTCCCTTAGCTGTGGCGGCGTTCCACCGGCGTGCCGGGGGGCACGGCAAGGGCCGTCTCGTAGGCGGCAAGGCCCTGTTCCAGATAGTCACGCGCGCCGCTGTAGCCGCCCACGGCAAAGAGGCAGCGATTGAGCGCATACAGACCGGCCGTCACATCGGCCCAGTCCACCCAGCCCATGTGGCCGATGCGCACGATGCGTCCCTTGAGCTGATCCTGCCCGCCGGCCATGATGACGCCGTAATGTTCCTGCGCCAGCCGCAGCACTTCCACGCCGTCGATGCCCGCAGGCAGCTGCACGCTGGTGATGCCCCAGGCATAGTGGGCGGGAGCGAAAAGTTCCAGGCCCATGACGCTGACGGCGGTGCGGGTCAGCATGGTCAGTGCCCATTGCTTGCGGTAGAGGGCGTCCAGCCCGTCCTTGAGCAGCATATCCAGGCTGACGTCCAGCCCCACGATGAGATTGACCGGCGAGGTGAAGAGGGTCTGGCCCTTGAGCACGTTGTCGCGCTCCTTGGGCAGATTGAAATAGAAGCAGCCCGAGGGATTGGCCTCGGCCTTTTGCCAGGCCCGCGCGGAAAGGGCCAGCAGGGCCAGACCGGGCGGCAGCATGAGGCCTTTTTGCGAACCGGTGAGCAGGCAGTCGATGCCCCATTCGTCCATGGGGCAGGGGGAGAGGCCCACGGCGGAAATGCCGTCGGCCACCAGCAGCACGTCGCGCGCGCGGGTCATGGTCGCCACTTCTTGCACCGGATGCAGCACGCCCGTGGAGGTTTCGGAAAGCTGCATGAGCACGCCGCGAATGTGCGGATCCGCCTCCAGCGCCTGCGCCACGGCGGCGGGATCCACGGCCTGTCCCCACGGCACGTCGAGGCGGACGCATTCCAGACCGCGCGTCAGGGCAATCTCGGCCCAGCGCTCGCCGAATTTGCCGCCATTGACCACCAGCACCTTTTCGCCGGGCGCAAAGAGGGCATGTACCGCGGCGGTCATGGCGCCCGTGCCGGAACAGGACAGGGGCAGGACGGGCTGCTCGGTGCCGAAAAGCAGGCGCAGCCTGCCCTGCACCCGCTGCATGATGTCCTTGAAGGCGGCTTTGCGGTGGTGAATCATGTCCTGCGCCAGCGCAAGGCGCACCTGTTCCGGCAGCGGGGTGGGGCCGGGGGTCAGCAGACGATGTTTGTTCAGCATGGCGTTTCCTTCAGAGGCCCGGCAGGCGTCGGGCGTTTGCGCGCGACCGGCTCAGTCGGCGCGCTGGGCGATGAAGCATTTGAGGTAGGCCGTTTCCGGCATGGCCGCATGCACGGGATGATCCGGCCCCTGCCCTCCGGCATGGAGCAGCCGCAGGGCCGCCCTTTGCCGGGCCGCCGCCTGACTCAGGCAATGGCGCAGCTCGTCGGCGGGCAAATGGTGCGAGCAGGAACAACTGGCGATGACGCCGCCCGGCGCGAGCAGTTGCAGGGCCAGGGCATTGATCTTGCGGTAGGCGGCCAGACCTTGGGCCGCATCCTTGCGGCGCTTGATGAAGGCGGGCGGGTCAAGGCAGATGAGGCCGAAGCGTTGGCCTGCCTCGTGCAGCTCGCGCAGCAGATCAAAGGCGTCGCCGCAGAGCGTATGAATGGCATCCGCTTCGGCCAGCCGGGGCGCATTGCGGGCGGCATTGCTGCCCGCCAGCTCCACGGCCTGCGGCGAGGCGTCGATGAAGGTGACGGAACGCGCGCCGTTGGCGGCAGCCGTCGCGCCGAAGCCGCCGGCATAGCAGAAGATGTCCAGCACGTCCGCTCCCCCGGCATAACGGGCGGCCTCGCGGCGGTTGGTACGCTGATCGTAGAACCAGCCGGTTTTCTGGCCGTCCAGCAGAGGGGCGGCGAAGATGCAGCCGTTTTCCGGCAGTTCCAGTCGTTGCGGCACCGGGCCGATCAGGACGTTCTCGCGCGGCAGGCCTTCCAGCGCGCGGGCGGCCAGATCATTGTCCAGCAGGAGGGAGGCCGGATGCAGCAGCTCGTCCAGACAGGCGAGAATGTCCTCGCGCCGGACATCCATGCCCGCCGTGCCCAGTTGCAGGGTCAGATGATCGCCGAAGCGGTCGATGATCAGGCCGGGCAGAAGGTCGCCCTCGCCGTGGCAGAGGCGATGGAAGGGCTGGTCGAAAAGGCGCGTACGCAGCTCCAGCGCCGCCCGCAGGCGCTGCCGCAACAGATCGGCATCCAGCGGCCTGTCCGGGCTGCGGCTGTAGAGGCGGGCGCAGATGAGCGAATGCGGATTGACGAAGGCGCTGCCGATGAAGCCGCCGCGCGCGTCCCGCACGCTGACGGCCTCGCCGGGCGCAAAGGCGGCAAGGGGGCTTTTGCCGCCGTCCACCTCGTTTCCGAACACCCAGAGATGCCCGGCGCGCAGGCGGCGATCCTCTCCCTTGTTGAGCCAGAGCGTTTGCATGGGCTACTGCCCCGCCTTTTCCGCTTGCGCCTTTTCCAGCTGCGCCTTGACGGCATCGGCCAGCGGGGCATTGCCCGGAGTGGCCGTCAATTGCAGGCGGCTGATGATCTGATCCAGAACGTGCGGGGCCTTGTCGGGCTGGGCGATCCAGTCGTCGCCGGTGATGCGCAGGTTCAGTTCGCCGGGCCTGTCGATGAAGGCCGTGAGGGCGGGCAGATGGGTCTGCCCCTGCGGCAGGCCGGAGGCGACAATCTGGATCAGGCTTTCCAGGGTCATGCGGGCCACAGCCGGATCCTTGTCGATATTCAGGGCCACAATGGCCATGAGTCCCTTGTCCGTCAGGCGCAGATCAAGGTGACGGAAGACAGGCGGCGGGGTGAGAAGATTGCGCGCCTTGCCCTCGCAGCTGTAGGTCAGTTCGCACAGGCCGTCCAGGATCGTCTTGCCGCTGACGGTCGAGATGCCGTCGGTGAGGCTTTGCTGATCCGTGAAGGTGAAGCGCAGCTCCCGCAGGCCGGGGAAGGTCAGTGTCGGCAGCAGGGCATTCACCGCTGCGGTGGGGATGACAAGATTGGTGATGGTGTTGTCGGTACGCTGCGTGTCGCCCTGCATGGTCCAGGTCATGCCTATCTGCTCAGCTGAGGCCGAAAGGTTGTCGAGGCTCAGACGGATATCCCGGGCCAGATAGCGGGAGAACAGCGGGCGGGCAAAGGCCATGTCGACAAGTTTGCTTTCCCGCGCCGCCGGATTCCCGGCATCGAGCGAGGCCGGCCAGGCCAAGAGGCCCTCCCTGAGGAGGGGGGTCGCCCCGACAAGGTCGAGATCATTGACTTCCGAGCGGGCAAAGCTCAGAGACACCTGCGGCGTGGAGGGCGTTGGCGGGAGCGCCAGCCGAACCTGATTGATCGCCGCCTGTTTGAGGATATGGCCGTCTTCGCCGCGCGTCAGCTCGAGGCTGTCGAAGCCACAGATGGAGAAGGGCTGGCCATTTTCGTCAGGTACGAACAGTTCCGAACCGCTGATGCGGAGGGTGGTGCAGGGCACATCCTTGCTGATGGCATCCCAGATGGCTTCAAACGAGGCGGCGCTGACGGCCTTCAACAGGGTGGCGGGGCGCAGATCCGTCAGGCGCATTTCCTTCAGCCGCAGCGCGTCAGCGCCGGCAGTGCTGGAAAAGCCCTGCAGCAGGATGCCGCCAATGCGATCCTGCCGGATGTCGCCCTTTTCCAGCTCCAGCGCCTCGGCCTCCAGTTTATGGGGGCGACTCTGATGCGGCTGCCGCTGGCTCAGGGTCGGTTTTTCCAGCCTGAGCGCGCGGAAGGCGTACTGGGACAGGGTGAGCGACGATTCCGTGTCGCCCGCGCGCAGCTTTTTGAACTGTTCCGTGGTGACGGCCAGGGCCTCGCCTGTCACCAGGGGGGCGGCAAAGTCGTCCTCCCCGCCGGTGGGCAGGGTCTGACGCAGGGCAAATTCCGTGAGCTGCCAGTCGTCCAGCAGGGTCAGGTAGCCCTGCGGCGACAGCAGAAAATCCAGCGCCGGAATGCCGTGCAGGATGGCACGCAGGCTGAGACCGACCCGGACTTCCCGCGCCGTGGCGCTGATCGTCCGCCCGTCGGCGGAGGAAGTCTCGATCCGCACATCATGCAGCAGAAGACAGCGGGAAAGGGAGTCGTATTCCCAGGAAGCGAGGCTGATGCGTTTGTCGTCCTGCATCTGGCGCATGGTGTCGGCAAGCATTGTCCGGGTCGTCGCGTCCAGCCCGTAGCACAGGCCGCCCACGACAAGCAGCAGAACAAGCAGAAAAATCACGGCGCGTTTCATGGTATTCTCCCGGAATGTTTGACAGGGCGGTCATGCCCGACCAACATTTTCCTTTATTTCTGTTTTTTTCGCAATCTGTCAATTTGGGCGCGCAGCGGCTCAGGGCCGGGTTCCACCTCGATGATCAGGGGGGCGTCGTCGCCGGGTGTTGCCGCCGGAGGAACGTGGGGTTGCCAGACGGCTCCTTCCCGCGTGCGGATGCTCAGGCTGCCGGGTTGCTGCCAGAGGCGCGTCAGGGCCGTGCGCAGGTCGGGCGACAGAGGAGGCAGCCGGCTGTCCAGCAGGGACAGGGGATCGCGCAGGGCCTCGGGCCGGTTCACGGCCACAAGGGCCAGCAGTCCCTTGTCCGTATAGCGGAAGGACAGATCCCATACCCTGTCCAGCTCTTTGGACAGGCTGACGGCAATATGCCCGTCCGTCAGGCTGGTTCGCCAGGAGACCTCCTCTGCCGTGCCCTCGCCGGTGACGCGGCTGCGGGCCTCCATATCCGCTTGCCAGATGGTGTCTCCGGGCAGGCCGGGGGGCAGGGCAAGGCCCAGTGCCTGATACAGGGGGCCTGCGCAGATTTGGGCCTCTTCCAGCCGGCGGCGGGAATCCTTGCCGTCCAGATCGGCGTCCTTTTCCCAGGAGAGGCGACGGACGTTCAGCAGGGGCGCGTCGTCCAGACGGCAGCGCAGCTCCTCAAGGCTCCAGCCGTTGTCGCCCCGGTGGCCGGGCGGCAGTTCGCGTGAGGAGACTGAAGCGGGCACCAGACTGAAGGTCAGCATGGTCAGCAGATCCGGGGCGTCCAGCATGTCCGCCAGCGGCAGGACGGCATGGCGCAGCAGGCGGCATTCCACGGTGTAGGGCGGACGGGCGAGACTGATGCCGCTGGCCTCGAGGCGGAGCAGCCTGCCGCCCGCGAGCGTATCGGCGCGCAACTCCCGCAGGCTCAGGTGCAGGGGATCGATCAGGGACGGAAAGTCGTACTCGCAGTAGCGGGCCGAATAATCGGAAAGGCGGACGCCCACCCGGAAACTTTCCACGGTGGCGGATCCCCGTTCCAGCGCCCAGAGCAGGGAGGGGGAAAGCTCGAGATGGGCGATTTGCTGGCGCTGGGCGCTCCAGACGCCGTCCGCCGTTTGCAGGCGCGTGCCGCGCAAATGCACGTCATCCAGCACAAGGGGGGTGCGCTCATGGCCCGTGGCGATTTGTCCCGTCTGCAGGGCCTGCAGGCTGGCCCTGAGGTGATCCGTGTCCAGGGCGACGGACAGCTCGCCGACCTGCAGGCGAAAACCGTCCCCGGGCTGGCGGATACTCAGATCGCGCAGGGTGATCCGCCCGGCCACAAGGGATACGTCAACGCTGCCGCTGACCTCAGCCGCCTGCCCCTGCCGGGCAAAGAGCCGGGGCAGGCCCTCCAGCAGGGATTGCTCCATGCGCTGTTCCGCATGACGCAACAGAGCGTAGGCCGCCAGGCAGAGCAGGCAGAGCAGGACAAGCAGGGCAAGAAAAACCTTTTTCATGGGAGGCAGGGGCAGGGGTGGGGCGGCCTGCGCCGCCCCGTGTCAGTCGATGCGATGATGGCAGCCGAGGCTGTGCGGGTTGCGCATGGCGGCCTGCGTGATGACATAGGCCGTCTGCGAGCCGTGGAACAGATCGACCAGCCGCCGGGAAATGCGCGTGGTCTTGTAGAAATCGTGAATGTGGCGCACCAGATCGCGCATGTCCTCAAACGCCCGGCGCAGGCGCGGTTCGGAGCGGGAAATGCCCACATAGTTCCACATGGTGCTGCGGATGTTGAACCAGTCCTGCGCCACCAGCGCCGGGTCGTCGCGCTGTTCGTCGCCCTCGTGCTGCCAGTCCGGAATGGCATCGGCCAGCCCCCGGGGGATCACGCCGTGTTTGCGGCTCATCTGGCGGGCCAGATCCCGGCCGCAGGTCATGCCCCAGACCACCCCTTCCAGCAGGGAGGTGCTGGCCAGACGGTTGGCCCCGTGCAGGCCCGTGCAGGCGCATTCGCCGATGGCATAGAGGTTGGGCATGGAGGTGCGGCCGCAGGCATCGGCCAGCACGCCGCCGCAGAAATAGTGCGCGGCGGGCACCACCGGGATGGGTTCGGTGCGGATGTCGATGCCGACCTCGAGGCACTGGTTGAAGACCGTGGGGAAACGGGTGGGCAAGTCCTGCTTGACGCCGCTCACGTCGAGGAAAAGACAGGGCGAGCCGCTGTGCAGCATTTCCTCCATCATGGCCTGGGCCACGATGTCGCGCGGGGCCAGATCGCCGCGCCGGTCATGGCGCAGCATGAAGGCCTGCCCCTTCTCGTCCAGCAGGCGCGCGCCCTCGCCGCGCATGGCTTCGGTGATGAGGGGGCGGCGGTTGCTGCGTTCCTCATAGAGGGCCGTGGGATGGAACTGCATAAATTCCAGATTGGCCAGGGCCACGCCGGCGCGGGCGGCCATGGAGATGCCCGCGCCCACGCAATCCGGGGCATTGGTGGAATGCAGAAACACCTGCCCCACGCCGCCGGTGGCCAGCACCGTCCAGTCGGCAAGGATGGTTTCCGGTTCGCCGCTTTCCTCATTGAGCACATAGGCCCCGAGGCAGCGGTTGGTGATGCTGTAACGGTATTGGGTGATGCGGTCGTGGTGGCGGCTGGTCAACAGGTCGATGGCCGCGCGCCGGAACAGGCGGGTGATGCGCGGATGGGCGGCCACCTGCGCGGTCAGGCCGTCCATGATGGCCTTGCCCGAATAGTCGGCCCGGTGCAGGATGCGCGGCGCGCCGTGTCCGCCCTCGCGGGTGAGGTTGAAGCTGCCGTCCGCATTCTGATCGAATTGCACGCCGGCGCGTTCGAGCAGCATGCGTTCCACGCAGCCGGGGCCTTGCCTGCAAAGCTGCCGCACGGCCGAGCGGGAATTGTAGCGATGCCCGGCCACCATGATGTCGTGTTCCAGCGCGCGGGCTTCGGCATCCGTGTCGCTGGTGGCGGCCCGGTAGATGATGCCGCCCTGCGCCAGTTCGGAATTGCCCTGCCCGAGGTTTTCCCCGGCGCTGATGAGCAGGACTTCCTGTCCGGCGTCGGCCAGCGTGAGGGCGGCCGTGCAGCCGGCAATGCCGGAGCCGATGATCAACACGGGCACATGACAGCGGGTGTGACTCATGATTTTGCCTCGATGCCTACAGGCGGTTACAAACTCGGGCCGGAACGACCGCGCGGCGGTCGCGGCGACAAACGTATGGGCGAAGCGCCCGTCTTCCGGGCGGGCGCGTCAGGGCGGCCTTGCGCTATTGCGCGGCGCAGATGTCCAGCATCCGGGTCAGGCTTTCCCGGGCCGGCGGGCAGAGGGCGGCATCCACGGTCAGGGGCGTGGCCGTGCCGTCGTCAATGGCCCGCAGGGTGGAAAGCAGGTTGTCTTCCGTAATCTTGGCCATGTCCGGGCACATGGCCGGGCCGAGCGGCAGGACGGTGCATTGTCCGGCATGGCGCTTGCCGAGGCGCTCCACCAGATTGATTTCCGTGCCCACGATGAGGGTGCCGCCGGGTTGTTCCGTGGCCAGACGCGCGGCCTCACGGATAAGGAAGGAGGTGGAGCCGGCGCCGTCGCATTGTTCGATGACCTCGGGCCGGCATTCGGGATGGGCCATGACCAGACAGCCGGGATGGGCCGCGCGGGCGGCGGCGATCTGGGCGACCGTCAGTTCGTCGTGAATGGGGCAGCAGCCGGGCCAGAGCAGGAGCTGTGCCGACCAGAGACGGTGCGCGGGCGCGGCTTCGTCCGGGGAGAGGCCGTCCGGCCCCAGTTCCAGCAGATGCCAGTCATCCAGGCCAAGGCCGAGCTGGCGGCCCGTATTGCGGCCCAGATGCCGATCCGGCAGGAAGAGGACGCCCCGGCCCTGATCCAGCGCCCATTGCAGCACGGTGCGGGCATTGGCCGAGGTGCAGACCGCGCCGCCAAATTCGCCCACCACGGCCTTGAGGGCCAATGTGGTATTGACGTAGGCCACCGGGACGACCTTGCGGCCGCCCTCGTGGAGCTGGCGCAGCACCTTGCGGGCGCGATCCGCCGGAGACATGAGGGACATGGCGCAATCGGCGTCGGGCGCGGGCAGATGCACCTGCTGGCCGTCCTTGGCCAGCAGTACGGCGGATTCGCCCATGAAATAGACGCCGCAGAAGACGATATGTTCGGCGGTAATGTCCGGGACGCGGCGGGCCAGCTCCAGCGAATCGCCGGTGATGTCGCAATGGCGCACCACGGCATCGTTTTCGTAGTGGTGGCCCATGATGCAGAGCCGGGAACCGAGTTTGGCCTTGAGAGCCGTGATGGCGGCGGCGGTATCGTGCATGGATGTCGTTCCTTGTGGGGAGAGGGGCTAGCCCTGTTGCAGGGTCATGCTGAAATCCGCCGCGACGGCGGAATGGGTCAGGCGGCCCACGGAGATGAAGTCCGGGGCGCGCCGGGAACAGCGGGCCAGTTCGCCGATATTGTCCAGGGTCACGCCGCCGCTGACCTCGGTTTCGATGTCTGCGGGCACGAGGGCCAGGGCCTCGCCCAGCAGCGGCGGGCGCATATTGTCCATCATGATGCGGTCGGCGCGGGCGGCCACGGCCTGCCGCACATGATCAAGGGTGCGGCATTCCACCTCGATGGGCGGACAGGGCGCATGGACGGCGCGCAGTTTGCGCACCGCGGCCTCGATGGAGCCGGCGGCATCAATGTGATTGTCCTTGAGCATGAGCATTTCCGTCAGATCGCGACGGTGATTGCAGCCGCCGCCCACGAGCACGGCATATTTTTCGGGCCAGCGCAGGCAGGGGGTGGTCTTGCGGGTATCCAGCAGGCGCACGCCCGTGCCTTCGAGTTCCCGTACATAGCGGGCCGTCAGGTTGGCAATGCCGGAAAGGTGGGTCACATAGTTGAGGATCACGCGCTCGGCCTTGAGCAGGATCACGGCCGGGCCTTCCATGCGGGCCACTTCGGTCATGGCCGGGACGCGCTGTCCCTCCTCGACCAGCGCTGCATGCCGCACGGTATCCGCCCGCATGGCGGCAAATACCTCCGCCATGATGGGCAGGCCCGCCACAAGGGTATCCTCCTTGGCGCGGATGACGGCGCGCATGGGCGCGTCAGGGGCAAAAAGGCCCTCGGCCGTGAGGTCTGGCCCGTCCTCGTCCAGCGCCAGTTCCACGGAGCGGCGCAAAAAAATCTCTCCACGACCGGAGAAAAAAGTAGCCCAAGGCGTCAACATTTGCTTGTCCCTGTCATAGGTGCGTGCTAAGTCATGCCCACGGTCGCGCAAGCCTTGCGGTCACGACCGCCGGCGGGAAGGCGGGCCGCGCAAAGAGCCGGCGGCTTCGGCCCGAAGGCGGCATCCGCATGGTGCTTTCTTGATAAAGTTCCTGTCCGCCTGCGTCAAGGCAAGAACGGTATTGGGACGATTTTCACAACAGTTGCAGACATCAGGGGTGGGACGCAATGCACAAGCATGACGACGGGCGGACTTGCGACAGCCGGAACGTCCCCGCTTCGCCCAGCGGGCGGGACGAGCTGCGGGAAGATGCCGTCATTCACCCTGAATTTATTGATATTCCTGAAGAAAAGGATGTGGCGAATTTTTCCGCCACGCCGCCTCCGCTGGCTGACGGGCAAGGCGGCGCCGGAGATGAGCCGCACCGCTACGCCATGCCGGATTCCTGCCTTGATGACGACGAGGAAATGGATGCCGAATTTGTCCACCCCGCCGACCTTGCCGATCACCTGCAGAATCTGACTCTCGAAAAGCAGGTCTGCGCCCTGCGCCACATGGCCACCGAGGATGCCGCCGAGGCCCTGGCCGAGCTGGACGGCAACGTGGCCGTGGACGTGCTGGAAAACCTCGACGCCGACGTGGCGGCCCAGATCATCGCCGAGATGGAGCCGGACGACGCCGCCGACGTGCTGGACGAGCTGGACGAGGATCATCGCGACGTCCTGCTGGGCAAGCTGAACAAGGAAGATTCCGAAGAGCTGCGCAACCTGCTCAACTTTGATCCCGATTCCGCCGCCGGGGTCATGAATACTGAGCTGATCCTCCTTGAGGAAACCATGACCGTGGATGAGGCCATTGCCCATATCCGCAGCGAAATGGAGGACAAGGAAAGCCCCTATTACGGCTATGTGGTGGACGCCACGGACATTTTGCTGGGCGTGCTCTCCCTGCGCGACATCATGCTGGCCCGGCCCGGCACCGTGGTGGGGGATGCCGTGCGGGGGCAGAGCGTGGTCAGCGTGCCCTACGACATGGACAAGGGCGAGGTGGCCAGCCTGCTGTCGCACTACAATTTTCTGGCCATGCCCGTGGTGGATCACGAAGGCCATATCATGGGCGTCGTCACGTATGACGACATCATGGACATCATGCACGAGGAAGCCAGCGCCGACATGCAGGGCATGGTGGGCGCCGACCCCGGCGAAAGCGTGGATACGCCGTGGCTGGAAAGCGTGGCCAAGCGCCTGCCCTGGCTCGTGGTGAACATGGTCAATTCCGCGCTCTCGGCCTCGGTGGTCTACATGTTCGAGGGCACCATCGCCCAGATGGCCGCCCTGGCCGTGCTCATGCCCATGGTGGCCAATCAGGCGGGCAACACCGGGCAGCAGGCGCTGGCGGTCATGATCCGCCAGCTGGCCACGGATCGCTTCGAGCAGAAGAAGGCCTGGCTGGCCGTGCTGCGCGAGGCCAAGATCGGCCTGTTTACCGGGGTCATCATGGCCCTGCTGGCCTTTTGCGGGGCCTGGGTCTTCACCGGTCACATCAAGGTGGGCATGGTCATGGCCGGGGCGCTGCTCTGCGACATGATACTGGGCGCTGTGGCCGGCGGTTCCATTCCGCTCATTTTCCGGGCCATGGGGCGCGACCCGGCGCAGGCCTCCAGCATCTTTCTCACCACCATCACCGACGGCGCGGGCTTCTTCATCTTTCTGGGGCTGGCGACGGTCATCCTCTTCCGTTAGGGCCGGACGCATGACGCTTTTGGGGGACTGTCCCCGGCCCCTCATCCCTTCCCCAGCGCGCTTTTGCCGGAAAGGCAGGGACATGCGGGGCACCTTTTGCCGCGAAGGCTGCCGGGCCGGTGCGGCAATGACGTTACTTACTTGAAATCATGCTACAATTTGTGTCAGCGTGCCCTAATCCATAATAAATTCCTCGTCACAGCAGCGTTGCTGGCTGTGCTTGCTGCAAATGCCCGCAAGACGGCGACCGGTTTCCCGGTAGTGTTCGAGAACGGTTCGCTCGATATGGCGCGGATCGCGGCTTTCCACGGCCTTCAGCACATCCTCATGGCGTCGGACAAATTCGTCCGGGCTGTACAGCTCGTTCCAGCATTTGAAG
Organism: Candidatus Desulfovibrio intestinavium; assembly: GCA_019118345.1. Taxonomy (GTDB): domain Bacteria; phylum Desulfobacterota; class Desulfovibrionia; order Desulfovibrionales; family Desulfovibrionaceae; genus Desulfovibrio; species Desulfovibrio intestinavium. The sequence continues at coordinate 102,736 of DWZD01000047.1, forward strand.
TAGAGGAACTTGGAAATGTTGGCGCAGGCCTTGCGGGCGGTATCCCGCATCAATTGATTGCGGCAGCGGGACATGAGCGTGGTATGAAAGGCATCATCCAGCGGGGCAAGCTCCACCAGTCCGCGGACTTCGCCGCTTCTACGCCGCATTTCCTCCCAGACATGGCGGGCCTTCAGCAAAACGGCCTGATCCAGTCGCGGCAGGGACTGGACGATGCAGGCCCCTTCCAGGGTGCCGCCAAGACAGTAGCTGTCCACCACTTCCTGCGCGGAGAGCCGGCGGATGTGCTTGGCTTTCTGCGGCAAGCCGGTAACGAGTCCTTCCTGCAGGAGGGTTTGCAGGGCTTCGCGCACGGGGCCGCGACTGATGCCCAGTTCCGTGGCTATGCTGACTTCCTTGATGGGATCGCCCGGTGAAAGTTTGCCGTCCAGAAGGCATTGCTTGATATAGGCAATTGCTTGAAGGCTGCACGTTTCTGCGACTGTGGACACGGCGGTCTCCTTTTCATGCCATATTGCCGGCAGCGGCGGGCGTTTGTCAATCCGGCCCGATGCCGCGCGGCCAGGCGGAAACTCCGCGGACAAAAAAACAGTCTCCGGGACGCGCTCGCCGGAAAAGGTGCGGCGGGCTGCCCGGAGACGCCTGTGCGTGCGAGAATGTCGGAAAGGGCGGCAAAAGGCTTATTTGCCCATGGCGTTGAGAAAATCCTTGTTGGATACTGACGGAAATTGTTGAAAAATTATTCACCTTATATTTTAAGGAATATTCATGATTTCATAACAAAACGCATGTCGAAAATTCTCTAAATCTGCTCTATGTATTTTTGGGGACTGAACACCGCGAGAATAAATGACGGAGAAATGTGGACACTTTTTGCGGAGTATACTATTTCTTCATTTCTCTTTGTAAGAAATTTTATTGAAGAAGATTTCTGCATGTCCTGTTTATAGCTTTTTCGCTGCAATATGGAAAAAAATATTTTTTTTGATTTTTCAGGAAGAAAGTGAAAATCTTCAAGGTTGCTATCCAAAACTCGAGTAAAAGTATTATTACGCATGATAGTATTCCATTTTCCTGAAAAAACGATACAATCAGTTTCTAAATTGTACTCCATATATATGTTTTCCGTCATACTTTTGAATGCGGCATCACGTAACACATAGTATCTGAGCTTGGCGTGGTTTCTTTTCTCTTTTGTAATGACTTGCATCGTGCAAAGGAACGTGGCTTTTCCGTCGTTGGTTCCCACGTATGCGGCATGGACACCAAGCCAGACCGTGCTGCCATCCATATGTATAACGCGATACTGGATATCAAAACTTTCTTTCTGTTCAGCATGGGTTTTGAATGCTTCAAAAACGGGGACCAGGTCATCGGGGTGGAGAATATTGCGCGGATTTCCACTTAATTCTTCTTCCATGTACTGTTCGCGCGTGCTGCCCGTTAATGCGTAAAAAGCATTATTGGCATTATTGGCATCACGGGTGATCCCCTCACCGAAAGAAATCTCAACTATGGCAACGGGAATTATATCGAGTACTTTTTTTACATCTTCCGAAAATATAATGGGTTTCATAAATTAATCCTCCTTCCATATATTGTCGTGCTGCAATTTTCTCGATTTTTCCCGACTGGAGAGCTGACAGCGTAATACCGCGTGGCGGGTGTTCCATGCACCACTGCACACCAAAGAGTGCTACTTGCCCATGGCGTTCATAAAATCCTTGTTGGACTTGGTGCCCCGCATCTTGTCCAGCAGGAATTCCATGCTGTCGATGGGGGACATGGGCGCAAGGATCTTGCGCAGTATCCAGACCCGGTTGAGCACATCTTCCGGCAGGAGCAGATCTTCCTTGCGCGTGCCGGTACGGTTGATGTCAATGGCCGGGAATACGCGCTTTTCGGCAAGGTGGCGATCCAGATAGATTTCCATGTTGCCGGTGCCCTTGAACTCTTCGAAGATGACTTCATCCATGCGGGAGCCGGTGTCGATGAGGGCGGTGGCGATGATGGTCAGGCTGCCGCCCTCCTCGATGTTGCGGGCCGCGCCGAAGAAGCGCTTGGGCCGTTGCAGGGCATTGGCGTCCAGACCGCCGGAGAGCACGCGGCCCGACGAGGGCGTGACCGTATTGAAGGCCCGGCCCAGGCGGGTGATGGAGTCCAGCAGGATGACCACATCCCGTTTGCGCTCCACAAGGCGCTTGGCCTTTTCCAGCACCATTTCGCAGACTTGCACATGGCGCTGCGGCGGCTCGTCGAAGGTGGAGCTGACCACCTCGGCCTTCTTGACCGTGCGTTCCATGTCCGTCACTTCCTCGGGGCGTTCGTCAATGAGCAGCACGATGAGGTAGACGTCGGGATTGTTGGCATTGATGGCATTGGCCAGGGATTGGAGCAGGACGGTTTTGCCGGTGCGGGGCGGGGCGACGATGAGGCCGCGCTGACCGCAGCCGATGGGGGCCATGAGGTCGATGACCCGGTTGGACAGGTTCTTGTCGCCGTTTTCCATGACCAGCTGGCGGTCGGGATAGATGGGGGTGAGGTTGTCGAAGAGGACGAGATTTTTGGCGTTTTCCGGCGGTTCAAAGCCGATTTCGGTCACTTTGAGCAGGGCGAAATAGCGCTCTCCCTCCTTGGGGGGGCGTATCTGCCCGGAGACCACATCCCCCTTGCGCAGGGAAAAACGCCGTATCTGCGAGGGGGAAACATAGATATCGTCCGGGCCGGGCATGTAGCTGCATAGCGGGGATCGCAAAAAGCCGAAACCGTCCGGCAGGATTTCCAGCACGCCGTCGCCGAAGATGGCGCCGTTCTGGGAGGCGCAGCTTTGCAGCAGGGCAAAGATGAGTTCCTGCTTGCGCATGGAGCTGGCGTTTTCGATCTCGTATTTCTCCGCCAGTTCCATGAGATCCTGCATGCTGCGGGTCTTGAGATCCGTGAGGCTCAGGGTGCTGTCGGACAGAAGTTCCGGCTCGGCCTTTTTTTTACGAACAGGTTTGCGAGGTTTTTTTTCCATGAGATTACGGCAGAAAATACGGCACAGGGCAGTGTCGTCTGGAAGTGAAAAAAAGGGCAGGGATGTGGAATCAAGGAATGTGTGCCTTGCGATTAGCCCAACTCTGGGGAAAAGGCAAGAAAAAAGTGGGATTTTTATTCGGCCTGACGCCAAGGGGAAGGGAAGGGCCGGGCAAGGAGGCGCGGAAGACGGCCTGACGGCGGCAAGAGGGGAGGGCGCGGCGGGCACGCCCGCGACCGGCAGGGCTGGCGGCGGAACGGAAAAAGGAGATCAGCAGACCGCGGCTTCGGCCACGGGCGCCGGGGCATAGCGCTGCAGGAGATCGTCGCGCAATTCCTCTTCCTTCAGCTTGAGAACCTCGCCGATTTCGCCGGTCACAAGGCTCATGGCCTGTTCCTGCAGGCGGCGTTCGCCAAAGGAAAGATCCTTCTGGCGGCTGATGAGCAGAAGTTCCCGCAGCACTTCGGCCACCACACCCAGATCAGGACTCTTGAGGCGTTCGGAATATTCGCGGAACCGGCGGTTCCAGTTCTGGCCCGTATGGATGCTTTTTTGCGTCGCGGACTGGAGCGAATCCCAGATGCGGCGTGCCTCCTCCACGGCAATGAGCGGGCGCAATCCCACATTGGCGGCATTGGCCACCGGCACCATGAGCGTGATGTTGTTGGCGCGGATGCGGACGATGTAGAGTTCGCAGGCCACGCCTCCGATTTGCTGGCTGTTGACGCGCTCTATTTCTCCTACCCCCTGCGCGGGGTACACGACGAGTTCACCGGCGGTAAACATAGGCATCCACTTCCGGTTGATATGTGGGAGACAAAAAAAGGGAAAGGTCGGGAAGAGATTTCCCGACTGTTAAAAAATCATAGGCGATGAGGAAAGAGAAGTCCAGCAAAATTTTTTTTCACAGGTTTGAAAGGCGGCGACCGGGCAGGAGGGCATGCCGGGGGGCGTCCGGCGCAATGACAAAGGCCCCCGTCGGGCAGGATGCCGCGGGGGCCTTGGGCGGGCAGGCGGAAGGGGTTATTTGCCGAGATCCCGGTCGTACAACCGACGCCCGTGCCGCAATTGCAGCTCGGCAACGATAAGTTGCTCGTACTGGGGGGCCAGGGGGAGTTCGGCCTTGATCTGCTGGGAAAGAAGACCGGCCAGCTGCTGGGTTTCCTCCCAGATTTCCAGCAGTTCGTCGTCCTCCAGCGTTTTTACCTTGTCGGCAAAGGGCGCATCATCTTCAAAGGGATGGCAGGATGCCATGATTACGAGTCCTGGTTGGGGGTTGTGAGAAATTCCCGCACCTGCGGCAGGGCAAAGAGGGCCTCGGCCATGAATGCACAGCCCTCGGGGGCGGCGTGCACGCCATCCTTGAGGCTGCCCATGTATTCGGGGGAATTTCTGAGCGCGTCAAAGACGTCGGCCCAGGCAAAGCCCTCGCGGGCGCACATGGCGGCATAGGCCGCATTGAGCGCGCCGATGCGGGCCGTCACCTCGGGATTGGCCACCGGCGGCACGCTGATGAGCAGTACCGGAGCCAGGGCGGACGCTTCGGCCAGCATGCCGCGCATGGCCTCGCACACCTCGGCCACGGGCTTGCCGTCGGCGGGCACCATATCCACCACCCCGGCGCAGAAGGCGATGTGCGGAGCCATGCCGGGCATCTGCCGGGCATCCCATTCCTGTTTCCAGCGGGCTTTCACGTCAAAAACCGTGTGACGCCGCACGCCGAGATTGTAGAATGTTGCCGGCGGCAGGGCATACTGCCCCGCTTCGCTGCCCTTGAGGGCAAGGCGGCCCACCCAGCCGCCCCGCATGGCGTCGTCGTTGACGCCGAGGGTCAGGGAGTCGCCAAAAAAGAACCATGTTTCCGTGACATTGCGGGACATGAGCTATCCTCCTTCATGGGGTTGGCGCGACGCCCGCGGGCGGGCGGCAAACTGCTGTTCCGTCTTGCACAGATGCAGGACGGGGCGCAGATCGTCCGCCTCTCCCAGCGGGGCCAGCACGGCCAGGCAGAAGACTGCCGGAGAGAGATACATGCTAGCCCAATCCAGGGTAAATGTCACGGCGTCTCCTGCCTGTGTCCATTGGACAAGCAGGGGGCGGATGTCCGTGGTGCGCGGGCCTTTTTTCGTCTCGCGGGTCAGGGGATGCTCGCTTTCGGCGGCAAAGCGGGCAAAGGCCCCGGCAAGGGCCTCGCCGGACAGGCCGTCGGCATGCAGGCGGAAGACTTCGCGCACGGCCTGCTCGGTACGGCGGCTCTTGTCCACGCTTTCCACATGCAGGATCTCCATGCCGGGGGGCAGCACCCCGCGCAGTCGTTCGGCCACTTCCGTGGCGGTCAGCGGCTCGCGCAGGGTGAGGGCAAACCATTCGGCGCGGCTTTCCACGCCCACGGGCAGGGCGCGCCCGAAGCTCATGAGCGGCAGGGGATGGAAACCCTGCGAAAAGCTCATGGGCAGGCGGGCGCGTCGCAGGGCGCGTTCCAGCAGGGCCTGCAGTTCCAGCTGGCTGAGGTAGGCGCAGCCGCCGGTCTTGCTGTGCCAGATGCGGAATTGCGCGGCCTTGACGGTCAGCTCAGGCGCGATTTGCGGCGGCTTCTTGTCCCGTTCCCGGCAGATGATGCGGCCTTCGGCATCCCGATGCGGCTCGTGGGCGCTCTGATCCCGCTGCGCGAAGATCAGGCGGTTGCGGTGCAGGGGGCCGTCGTCCGTGGGGGCGCTGGCATGGGGCAGGCGCGAGGGCAGGGCGCGGGTATCGCAGGCCCCGCAGGCCCGGCAGGCGCCGTAACGGCAGTCCTCGGTAATTTTTTCCGCCCTGGCGCGCTCCCATTCGCGGCGCAGAAAGTCCGGGGAAATGCCCGCTTCCAGATGATCCCAGGGCAGGGGGGCGTCCATGTCGCGGGCGGCAATGAAATCCGACGCCCGCAGGTCGTTTTCCTCCAGGGCCTCGTACCACGGTTCAAGGGAAAAGGATTCCACCCAGCTGCAGAAAATGGCGCCCTTGCGGTAGGCGGCCTCCACCACCGGGGCCAGTTCGCGCCCGGCGCGGGAAAGGATGCCCTCAAGGTGGCTCATGGCCGGTTCGTGCCAGCGCAGCTTGAGGAATTTCTGCCCCTTGAAGGCATCGCGCACCAGACGCACGCGGCGTTCGATTTCCGCCATGCCGATCTGCTCCACCCACTGGAAGGGGGTGAAGGGCTTGGGCACAAAGGGCGAGAGGGCGGCGGTCACCTGAATGCGCGGATTGCCGCGCCCGGCGGCATCGCGCACCTTGCGGCAGAGATCGGCGATGGCCAGCAGGTCGTCGTCGGTTTCCGTGGGCAGGCCGATCATGAAGTACAGTTTGACCTGCTGCCAGCCGTATTCCAGCAGTTTTTGCACATGGAGGAGGAGCTGTTCCTCGCTGACGCCCTTGTTGATGACATCGCGCAGGCGCTGGCTGCCCGCCTCCGGGGCCAGGGTGCAGCCCGTGCGGCGAATGTCGGCCATGCGGCGCATGATGTCGTCGTCGATGGAGCCGACCCGCAGCGAGGGCAGGGAGAGGCTGACCTGTTCGTGGGCGCAGCGATCAAGCACTTGGTTGGAAAGGGTCTTCAGAGCGGAAAAGTCGCCCGTGGAGAGGGAGAGGAAGGAAATTTCGTCATAGCCTGTCCGCTTCAGGCAGTCGTCCAGCAGATGGGTGATCGTGTCCAGCGAGCGTTCGCGCACCGGCCGGTAAACCATGCCCGCATGGCAGAAGCGGCAGCCGCGCGTGCAGCCGCGCGCGATTTCCAGCGAGAGACGATTGTGCACCGCGCCGATGGGCACCACCTGTTCCACGGGGTAGGGGGCGCTGTTCAGATCGGCCACGATGCGCCGGGCCGGGCGGGCGTGATCGGCAAAGCGCGCTTGCAGGCTGCCGTCGGCCCCGAGCGTAAAGAAGGAAGGTACATAGATGCCGGGGATGCGGCGGGCTTCCTCCAGATAGCGCGCCCGGCCCCAGCCGTTGGCCTTGGCCTTTTCCAGCAGTTCGAGCACGTCCACGAGGCTTTCCTCGCCGTCGCCCAGCACGAAGAAGTCCAGAAAGGGCGCAAGAGGCTCGGCACTGAGCAGCGCCCCGCCCCCGGCAAAAATCAGCGGACAGGCCGCCAGATCGTCCGGCCGCTCGGCATGCCGCAGGGGGATGCCGGCCAGATCCAGCATATAGAGGACATTGGTATAACACAGCTCGTTGGTGACGGAAAAGGACACGCAGTCAGCCTTGCCGAGCGGCAGGCCGGATTCCAGCGTGGCGAGCGGGGCCTGATGCCGGCGGAGGAGGTCGCCGCTTTCGCGTTCCGGGGCCATGACGCGCTCGGCCCACCAGTGGGGGCGGGCATTGACGATGCCGTAAAGGATTTTTTGTCCCAGATAGGACATGCCCACTTCATAGGTATCGGGAAAGGCCAGTGCGACCCGCAGGCTGACCGTGGCGGGATCCTTGCGGCAGGCGCCCTCCTCAATGCCGGCATAGCGGCTCGGGCGCGGCAGGAGCGGAAGCAGTTTTTGCATGGGTATTCCGGGCTGAGGGAAAACATGAAAAAAGGGCGGTTGTCACCGCCCTGTGTGCATCAGTCGCTGCCTTCGGCGCCCCGGGCAGAGGCCGGGCGGCCCGAAGGCGGCGGGCAAGGCTGTGGGCGCTACGGCGTCACCAGACCGCCGGAGGTGGGCACGGGGCCGGAGCCGAACTTGAGCTTGCCGAGGCCGCCGGCCACGGTGAGGTTGGTGCTGGCTTCGATGTACTTGTCCTGCATTTCCTTGGGGGTGTCGGCATAGCGATAGAGGAAGTGCTTGCCCTCGATGGTTCCTTCAAAATTGGGTTCAAAGGGATAGCCATAGGGCAGAATCATCATCTGCATGCCCTGCTGGGTGGGGATGCTCTGGATGATGGCGGCCTCGGTGAGGCAATCCTTGTCGGCGTCATATTTGCCGATGACCAGTTCGCCGGTGACAAGTTTCATCAGTCGGATATCGTAAGCCATGACTTCTCCTCGAAAACGGACGGGGAAGGCCCGTCAGGTGCATTTGGCGCCATGCGGCGAAACGGTGCAGCCCGCGCACAGGGCACATCCCGGGTGCGGGCTTGCCGCGCCCGAAGGGGCAGGGCGCAACCTGTCCCGGAAAGGCTCTTTCCCGAGACGGCAGTTATGCAGATAGGCATTGCGGGGGCGGGTGTCAAGGCTTTTCTGTTGCCAGCGTCAGGGGCTTGGGCTACCGTCTGCCCATGAAAAAACACCTGCTGCATGTCGTGGATGAGGCCGTGGCGGCACGGCTGGAAGAGAAACTGGGCCATGCTTTTGCGGATCGCTCCCTGCTGGCCCTGGCCCTGACGCACAGCTCATGGGCCAATGAGGGCGGTGACGGGCTGCACCACAATGAACGACTGGAATTTCTGGGCGATGCCGTGTTGGAGCTGGCGGTTTCCCACGAGCTTTTCGCGCGTTGCGGCCAGTGGCGCGAAGGGGAGCTGACGCGCCTGCGTTCGGATCTGGTCAGTACGCCAAGTCTTGCCCGACGGGCGCGGGATCTGCGTCTGGGGGAGGCCCTCTTCATGGGGCGCGGAGAAGAGCGGCAGGGAGGGCGTGATCGCGATGCCGTATTGAGCGACGCCTTTGAGGCCGTTTTGGCGGCGATCTATCTGGATGGGGGCTTTGCCGCGGCGCAAGCCTGCGTGGGCAGAATCTTCTCCCCCTTCTGGCCGAAGGGAGAAAGCCTCAATCCCCGGGACAAGGACTTCAAGACCCGCTTGCAGGAAGTGATGCAGCGGCGCTATCGCCAACGTCCGGCATACCGGCTGCTGTCCAGTCATGGCCCCGAACACGCAAAAACGTTCGTGGTCGCCGTAACCTTGCCCGATGGAACGGAATTTACGGCAGAGGGCACGAGCTGCAAAAAGGCCGAACAGGAAGCCGCGCATCTGGCGCTGGCTGCCGCAGGCGAAATTTCGCGAGCGAAGGATTGATCGTTTCCGGCTGTCATATACCGGCAGCGACAGTTGTCTTGCCGGATGGCGGCATACCGATGTGTTTTTCCGGTCCGGGGGGACAATCCCCCCGGACCTCCCGTCTTTGGTCTGCCACAGCCTATGTCAAGATGGCTTAGCCGCCGATGAGCTGCAAAGCCATCTGGGGCAGCGAGTTGGCCTGCGAAAGCATGGCCACGGCGCTTTGCGTGAGAATCTGCTGGCGCGTGAATTCGGTCATTTCGGTGGCGACGTCCACGTCGCGGATGCGCGATTCGGCAGCCTGCAGGTTGTCAGCCTGAGTGTTCAGGTTGGAAATGGTGTTTTCAAGGCGATTCTGCATGGCGCCCAGGTGCGCGCGAATCTTGTCCTTGGAAATGATGGCCTGGTTGATGGCGTTCAGAGCCTTCTGGGCGGCTTCCTGGGTGGAGACGGTCTTGCCGTCGCCTTCGGCCTGGCTGCCCACGCCAAGGGCGGAGGCGGTAGCGTCGCCGATCACAACGTAGTAGTAGTCTTCTGCCGAGTCGTTGGCCGTGCCGAAGTGCACCTTCAGGGCGCCGATGGCCGTCATGCCGGAACCGTCGTGAATCTTTTCGCCCTGGAGGGCGGACAGGGTGCCGTCCAGCAGCTTGATGCCGTTGAAGTCCGTGGCATTGGCGATACGCGTGATTTCCGAAGCCATTTGCTGATATTCGGATTCGATCATGAGGCGCTGGGTGGAATCGTAGGTACCGGTAGCGGCCTGTTCTGCCAGTTCCTTCATGCGGATGAGCTTTTCGTCGATGATGCCCAGGGAGCCGTCAGCTACCTGAATGAGCGAAATGGCGTCATTGGCGTTGCGCGCGCCCTGTTGCAGGGTGGCGATATCGGCGCGCTGCAATTCGCTGATGGCGAGACCGGCGGCGTCGTCCGCGGCGCTGTTGATGCGCATGCCGGAAGAGAGACGTTCCGTCGAGGTCGAAAGATTGCCATAGTGAGCATTGAGGGTTCTCGATACATTGCGAGCCATCATGTTGTGGTTAATGACCAAAGACATGGGACACCTCCTCGGTGTGGTTGTGGTTAAGCTGTACCCCCTTAGATGCAGATCACATGCCAAAAATAAAAAAATATTTTATTTCACCATATTATGTGGCGAAATTTGACGATGGAAATTTTTTCCTTGCCGTCGGCTCCGCTCAATTCGGCCCAACGCGGCAAAAGCTGCCCAAAGCGGGACGGATGGATGCCCCGCATCGGGACGGCTGAGAAGGCATGGCGGTCGTGCGTGCGGCTCCCGGGCGCTCGCTGTGGAGGAGGGCAATCATGGAAGGACGCGCCTGCGCAAGACGCGCAAGCCGGGCAGCGGCCTCGTGGCGGCAGGGGAAAAACGGCGACCGGTGCGGGCCGCCTTGCCACCGGGAAAAAGCTGCCGCCTTTTGCGGCCCGCCTTGCCCTGCCGCTGGCGACCGCCTGCGGACAAAAAAAGAGCGCCGACCCCAATGGCCGACGCCCTGCACGGAGGAAACGGATTCTCTGCGAAGACTCGTGGAGAAATTGGCGAAACGGGCGGGGAGCGCGGTCAGCTCGACCCGCCCGTGGTTTGCGAGGCTTAACGCTTCATGTTGATGACGGTTTCCAGCATGGTGTCAGTGGTGGTGACGCCCTTGGAGTTGGCCTGGAAGCCGCGCTGGGTGGAGATCATCTGCACGAACTCGGTGGTCATGTCCACGTTGGATTGTTCGATGCTGTAGCCGATCACCCGACCGAAGCCGTTGTCGCCCGCCACGCCCAGCATGGCATTGCCGGAATCGCTGGTGGCGGAGTAGAGGTTGCCGCCTTCGCGGTACAGACCCTGATAGTTTTCAAAGTCATAGATGCACAGCTGCCACATGGGCAGGGTCACGCCGTTGTTGTAGGTCACATAGAGCACGCCGTTGTCGTCAAACTCCATGTTGCTCATGCGGCCGGAACCGTAACCATCCTGTTCGGTCTGGTTGACGAAGGTATCCTTGTTGGCCACGATGGCATTATCCTGCTTTTCCGCGGCGGTCATGGTGGCGGCATTGGTGTTCAGGTTGATGCTCGCGCCGTTGGGGGTGACCTGCGTCATCAGGCTGGCCAAGCTGTTGTCCGCGGTGGCCGTGATGGGGGTGACGGCGTTATTGAGGGGCGTCGGGGTCGAAGTTGTGTGCTCGTAGACGCCCGCAATGGTCGCGCCGCCGGTGGGCGTGGAATAGTTCTTGGTGATCCGGGCGTCGTTCAGGCCGTCGGTGAGATTCTGCCGCGTAAACGGGGCACCAGCACCTTCATTGTAATAGTACTGGCCCGTAGCCGCATCATAGAGCACCGCGCGAGTCTGGGGTGTTTGACCCGTGATGGTAATAATCCCGTAGACATCATCCCCTTCGGCAGCCCCGGCATGGCCAGCTGCAGCTGTCGCCGTCGTCGCCTTGGTGCAGTAGTTGTTGTTGGCACCCTTGTTCAGCAGAGTAGTGCCGTCGGTATACTGGTATTCCGTGTTAGTCGGATCACCGATGGCGACATACTTGCCGTTCGAGTAGGTAATGTTGTTGCCGCCTGCCGTGGTGCCGTAGACGCGGGTACCGCCATCATAGGTGTAGTAGCCGTGCTTGTCACCATAGGTGCAGTTGTTCGGGTCGGCCACATCGCCAAAGACCATTTCGCCTTCATGGGCCTGCCCGGCAGGCATGACATAGTAGTAACCCATGTTGGGATCGGTTTCCAGCTCCACACCCTTCTGCGTGGTACCGTCGGCCATGGCAACGTCGCCATTGACGTTGGCGTTCTTGCTGGTGAAGTAGGGCTTGTTGTTGGCATCCAGCACTACGGAATTGACTTGCGCATTGTTCCACGCGGGCTGCGCCACCTGCTTGAGGCCCATATCCAGCTCGATGATGTATTCCTCGGCCTGGCTGTAAGGGGTCACGCCGGTGTCGGAGGTCATGGTTTCGCTCACGCTGTTGGCCAGGGGCTGCCCGCTGAAGTTGGCCGTGAAGGTGGGGTAGCCGTTGTTGGAAATCTTGGTGGGCTGCCAGGCGTTCTTGCTGTCCGGGCTCATGGCCACCTGATTGTTGGCGGCCGGGGTTTCGGTCGCGCCGAAGGTATAGGCCGTCTGGTCGATAAGGTTGCCCGCGGAGTCGAAGATCAGAACGCCGCTGGCCAAGATGCCCGCATTCTTGCAGGTGCCGTTGACCGGGTCATCATAGAAGCGGGTAGGTTCCTTGGTCCAGGTTTCGGTCTGCACGTCATAGCCTTCGCCGCCGTAGGAGCGCATGTCCTGATCCGGGGGAATGGTGACAAGGTATTCGTAAACCTTGCAGCCGGCGGGCAGGCCTTCCAGCGTGTAGCCCAGGGTGCCGTCGCTGTTGAGGCGCTCCAGAGCCACGGCATCGTAGTAGATGGTCAGCTCGTGGGTGCTGCCGCCTTCGTCATAGACCTTCATGGACGAGGACTGGGCATAGGCGCTGCCGGCCAGCGGCGGTTCGGCATTGGCGTTCCAGCTGTCGAAGAGGGCCGTCAGCGGGCTGGTCATGGACGTGCTCTTGTCCTGATTGCTGATGTCGTTGAGCAGGCCCGTACCGGTGGTGGCCACATGGGTGGTGCGCTGGGCATTGATGTTCCAGCTTTCAAAGAGAATATCCTGCGGGGAACCGCCGCCCACATAGGCGGAGGTGATGTCCGTGGTGGTGCCCATGTCGGTGACGCCATTGTTGAAGGTCAGGCGCTTGGTGTTGTCCACCGGGCGGCCCTGCACCACATACTGCTGCGGGTTTACCAGCTGGCCCTTTTCATTGAAGTAGAAGTCCCCGGCGCGGCTGTAGTTGATGGCCGTGGAGTTGGGGTCGCGCACCCCGAAGAAGCCCTTGCCGTCAATGGCGAGGTCGGAAAAGCTGTTGGTGGATTCCAGGGAACCCTGCGAGAAATCGCCGAGCAGGGCGTACACGCTCGCGCCCGCGCCCATCTGCACGGAACCGCTGGCGCTGGCGCCGCTGGTATACAGATAGTCGTTGAAATCCATGCGCTGGGACTTGAAGCCGATGGTCGAGACGTTGGCAAGGTTGTTGCCCACAACCTGCATCTTCTTGCTATGGGAAAGCAAGCCGGAAACGCTTGTCCACATACTCGCAGAAAGACCGCTCATGATGTTCCTCCGTTATGATTCCTGCGGTTGTATGGTTCGGGCGGCCGTGCACCGCCCTTGTTGGCGAAAAAGTATCTAGGCGCTCGCGCCGTTGTCTGTATCCGTGCCGTCGGTGCCGTCGGTGCCGTCGGAACCGCCGGTGCCGTCTGAGCTGTCCGTGCCGCCGCTGCCGGAGTCGGAGCCGCTGCCGTCCGTATCGTCATCCGCGCCGGGCACCGTGGAAATCTGCGGGTCGGATTCGGAGACCTGTTCCACGTCGGCCAGGGACATGTACTGACCGCCCTGAAGCCGCAGCATGATGTCCGAACCGTTGCGCAGCACGTCCGTCACCTTGTCGGCCACCAGCTGGGTGCCCACCAGCACGCCGTCATCGGCGGCGGTGACAACGACCTTGTAAGTGCCGTCCGCAACGGGCTGACCGTTGTTGTTGAGGCCGTTCCAGTTGAACTTGTAGACGGCCAGCGAACCGTCGGTGTTGTACTGCGTCATGCCGCCGAGCTGCTCGGTATAGACCGGCGTGCCCGAGGTGCTGCTGGTATCGAAGACCTGAATGGTGACCTGGGACGCATTGCCCGTGAAGGTGTAGTAGTACGGGGTGACGGTGGATGTGGTGGTCACGCTGCCGTCGGCGCCCGTGGTGGAAGAGCTGGTCTTGCCGATCACGTTGCCGGTGGTGGTCACATACTTGCCGATGTAGCTGGTGGCATTGAACATGGACTGATTGTTGACGGCATCGGTAATGCCCTCCATGGTCTCGTTGATGTTCATCATCTGTTCGAGACTGGAGAACTGCGCCATCTGGGAGATGAATTCCTTGTCATCCATCGGGTTCAACGGATCCTGATACTGGAACTGGGTGACCAGCAGCAGCATGAAGGCTTCCTTGTCCAGACTGCTGCCCGTACTTTCCTTGTTGGCGAGGGCCTGACTGAACTCGTTGTTGACCTGGGTGATGGAATTGACAGACATGACTGGCTCCGTGGCGGCTTGCTTTTATGCCACCACATGCAGGGAACGGGTGGCATATCTTGCCGTGTCACTCATGATATGCACAGACTGTTCCAATGTGCTGTCTTCGGAATTATCCATTGAATTTCGCATGGTTGAAAGATGCTGCAGGCGGTAAAATTCTTCCCGGCGGGCATCTTCTTCCTGGCGGGCGTTATGCTGCTGCATATTTTGCCACTGGTCGCCGCTGCCTTCGGCCAGATCCCGCTGCTGGTTCTGGAGGCCCACTTCCAGCTTGTCCACCTTGAAGCCCTGCTGTTCCAGATTGATGCGGATATGTTCCAGCTGCTGGCTGACAAGCTCGGCGGTTTCGCTCTTTTCGGAGCGTATGTGCGCGCTCACTTCGCCGTTGCGCAGGGTGAGGGTCAGGGTGATGGCCCCCAGTTCGGCAGGATGCAGTTCCACATCCAGACGGCGCACATTGTTGCGCATGGCCTGCAGGAAGCCGTCCTCCACCTGCTGCCCCACCTGACGGGCGACAGGCGCCTGCTGATCCGGGCGGACAGCCTCGAAGCGGGCGTTGTCCGGGCGGGCGGCATCCAGACGCGCGGTCTGGAACTGGGCAGCCAGTTCCGCATTGTCCTGCCTGCCGTGCAGGTTGCCGCCAAGGTCGCCCTGCGCGGACTGCTTCTGCCCGTCGCCGGACGCGGTGGAAGCATGGCGGGCGTCAGGCACGAGGCCGATGCGTTCGGCATCGGTCTTGCCGTCGCTTCTGGCGGTATGGTCGGCCTCGTCGGCAAGGCCCTGCTTCGCCAGCTGGAGACGGCGCAGGCCGTCTTCATTGGCGGTGTCGGTCTGTTCGCTGTAGCGCATGCGCATGCCGGTGGTGTCGGCGGCGTTGCCGCGGCGGGCATTGGCCCGGGCCGCATTTTCATCCTCGCCGGCCTTGCCCATGACCACAGCCTGCGTGCCGTTGTCCGTCTTGTCGATGACGGCGCTCTGGCGACCGTCGGCGCTGCGGCCCGTGGCCTCGCTGTAGCGGGCGGCCTGTTCGCGCGCGGCCACATCGTCCCGGGCGGCGTCAAGGGCGGCTTCCAGATTTTCGCGGCTCTGCTTCTGCACCGTGCGCTCGATCATGGCCTTGCTCTGCTGCACCTCGCGGCTGTGCAGGGACTCGGCCTGCGCTTCCTTTTCCATGCGTTCGCGGGCCTTGTTGATCACCTGCCGCACGGTCTGGGACGCGGCCTCATCCAGCTTTTCCTGCTTGCCGGCCAGATCGTTGAGGTAGGCGCGCGCGGGATTCATGAGATTGATGAACTGATTGTCGGCACAGCGCAGGGCGTCGGCCCCGCCGAAACTGTTGAGCAGCTGGTTCTGCACGTTGGCGGGCAGACCAAGCCCCTTGGCCAGCACGGCCATTTCATCGCGGGAAATTTCGATGGTGCCATTATGCGCCGCTTCGGAGAAGGTCTGCTGAATGAGCGAAAGGGCCTGCCTGCCCTTACCTTGCTGCATGAGTTCCATGGCATTGGCGGCCAGTTCGCCCGAGGGATCTATCTGATTGAGCAGCCCGGTCAGGATGTCCTTGTCGCTGTCGCTGAGCGTGACGGTGCTGTTGAGCTGCAGGCTGGCCATGACCTGCGCCAGCATGGCGCCATCCGGCGATTCCATGAGGGCGTCAAGGCGGGCAAGGGCATCTTCCGGCGCGCCGGCCTTGACGAGGGAAGCCCGCAATTCCTGCAGTTCCTTCTTGGTGAAGGTCACTTCGTCCAGCGTGTACAGCACGCCGTTGAGCGTATGACGGCTGTAGGGGGCGTCGGCCAGGGGGCCGGTGCTGTCGTCGTCCGCCAGCGCTTCCTTGATGTTTGCGGCTTCACCCCGCTTGACGGAGTCAATGGCGGAATGGACGGACTGCTGATAGTTCGCCACGGGGTCGGAACCGTCGTTATCAAGTGAGCTTTGGAAAATACCGGCAAAACTGTCGGAAGCCGCCGCGGAGGTTCCCGCGATGGTATCCTGAAGCTGGGCACTGAAATCGGACGGAAGAATTTGCATGGCAGACTCCTTGCGGAGACATTATACAAGGAGTGTGCCAAGAGAATTATCGTATTTTTTTCAGGGAATTATTGGCTTGAATTTTCGTGGGCGGCAAGACTTTCCCGGCAAAAACGCCCGCAGGCCGGGCGAAGGAGAAGGCGGGGCCGCATCCGTTTGCGGTGGGCATGACAAGGGAGCGGAAGCGCTTGACGGCGCAACGGAACCGCGCGGAGGAATGACGCCGGCCGGTCATGCGCATGGGGGCGTGGCGGGAGAGGACAAAAGGAGGCTAGTGCTTGGCGCCCTTGATGCGCTTTTTGTCCGCGTACATGCGTTCATCCGCCTCGTGGATCAGAAAGTCGAGGCTGACGGGGTTCGCCTGCCAGATGAAGCCCAGAGAAATGCCGCCCGGATAGGCGGTCTCGCAATCCTGCTTCATCTTTTCCAGCTTGTGGAGGAAGACATCTTCATGGATCTCGTTGCAGATGAAAACAAATTCATCGCCGCCGATGCGGAAGATATTGCTGCTGCGAAAATGGCTTGCAAAGATCCGGCTTATGTTGACGATGAGTTCGTCGCCCTTTTCATGGCCATAGGTATCATTGAGATATTTGAGATTGTTGAGATCGATGAAAAGGACGCCCACATTGTGCATGTCGCCTGCCGCTAGGGAATTGCAGGTGATGCGATAGGCATTGCGATTGCCCAAGCGTGTCAGGGGATCGCGCAGGCCGAGCGCGCGCAGTTCATCGGCCATGCGGGTTCGTGAAATGGTATTGTCCATGAAATAGGCAAGGGAGAACAGCAACGTCAGATCATGGTGGCTGTTGCGCGGGTTGTCCACGCCGATAAATCCGGAAAGGCGGTCGTTGATCTTCAGCGGGACAACGTAGAGACTTTTTATGTCCTGCGGTTTGAGGACGTCATAAAGATCCGGTGACTCTTTCTTTATTTCCTCGATATCCTTTATGATGACATAGTTGCTGTTGCTGAATGCCGTCATCCAGGGGGAAAGCACGTCAAGCGGCACACTTTGGAGGTTTGCCTTCTGCGGCGTGACGCCCTGCGCGCACCATTCGTGGGTGTTGACGGCAATCTCCCTGCCGGAATCATCGTATTTGGTTTCAAAGATATAGCAGCGATCCGCCTCGTAGAGGCGTCCGGCAAGCAGCAGGGCCTTTTCCATGGCCGTGCTGAAATCCTCCTCGGCCAGCAGGGTACGGACGCAGCGCAACAGGGTTTGTTCAACGGCAAGCTGATTCTTGATGCTTTTGCGCTCCAGGACGCTCTCGGTGATATCCGTGGCGACCTCCATGTGCAGGGGAGTGCCGTCGCAGGTAATGAGCTTGTCCTTGATACGGAAGTATCGCCCGAATTTTTCGTTGTAGTGTTCCCACGTATAAAATTTGTCATGGGAAAGGTTGGGGATGGGGCAGAAGGGGCAGGGAGCATCGAGATTCTGGAAAAGCTGGTAGCACTTCTTGCCAAGAATGTCGGCAGTCTGGACGTACTGGCAGGCGGCTTTGTTCAGCCACAGGATATCATAGGTAACAGGATCATTGATATAAATAATGTCGTCAAGGGAGTCGGCCACCATGGTGGTGAAGCAATCCTGACCGGTAGGCAAATGATTGTTGCAGTTATTGGTGCAGTTCATGAAAACTTCTCCTGTAACCATCAGGGGAGAATGTGTCCAGCATCTGCGGTTTGCCTGAGGCGATTTATGCTTTTTGAAATAATGAAATTTGATTTATGTATCATGGAAGGTAGAATTTTTTTTCCACTCTGTCAAACTGTATGGTAACTGTATGGTATTGTTAAATGTATTTCTATAGTTGAAAGGTTGGAAATACATCCGTGCCATATGCCTCACTACAATGAAAGAAGGCGGTGCGACAGGGGATCCGCAGTCTGAGGCACGGCGCCGGGGGAAGCGTGAATCCCGTTCGGCGGCAGGAAGGCCCGTCAGGGCCGTGCGTGGGCTGACGCGGCAAGAGCGCACGGCGTCAGCCGTTGCACGCAGGGGACACGCCGGGCGCGCAGGAAAGGGGCATGTTGGCCGCTGGCCCGGGCTGGCGGCGGCGGGAATGTGCCCCGACGATTGCAAGGGGCGTACTCAAAATTCATACACGAGTTGCAGACGGCCCCCGATGCTGCGGCGGGTTCCCGCCGCGCCCTCGAGGGCAAGATCGGCGTGGATGGGGGCAGTCTCGGGGTGAATGCGCAGGCCCAGCTCAAAGAGGGCGCTGTCGCCCGTCATGTTCGTGGAGGGGATGGGCATACCGCTGCTCAGGGAGGCGGCGCGGGCCGTACCGAAAAATTCCCGTTCCCAGGCCGCGCCCAGATAGACGGTTGCGGACGGCGCCACGTTGCCGGAGAACCGCGCGCCGCAACGCAGGCGGCCCGAGTCCACGGCATCAAAGCGGAATCGGTCGCCGTTGATGCCGGTATCCTGTCCGTCCAGATGCAGGAAAAGATACTTGCCGTACATATCGAGCGTCCAGTCGTCATTGAGCGGCAGGGCATAGCCCAGACCGACATGCCCGCCGTAGTAGGGCGTATCAAGGTCATAGTCCGCCGGGCGATCCAGATTGTCCAGCAGATCGTCGCTGTACCATGAGGTCATGGCCTCGCCGGCGCGGCCGTCGGCCTCCACGTACAGGCCGCGCAGCAGGCCCCGCGTGATGTCCAGACGGGCCAGCAGGCCGCCGCCCGTATACTGGGCGTCGCCGATGCCCGAGATGCTCGTGCCCGCTGCCGTGCGGGCCGTGTTCAGGCTGGCGGAACCCATTTCAAAGAACGCACCCAGCAGCACATCCGCCCATGCCGTTTCGCTCCGATGGGCAAGGCCCGTGACAAGGGACATGCCCAGCGTCGTGATGTCGCTTTCCGTACTCAGGCTGGCCGAACCGCCGTAGAGCGTGGCAAAGGCCGCCCAGCCCGTGGTCTCCCGCGCGGCGGCATCCGCCGCGCGCAGGGCCGCTCCGGCCAGCAGATCGCCGCCCTGATTGAGCAGCCCGGCCGCGCCGATGCGGGCTTCGGTCAGCGCGCCCGCCAGCGGGTTGCCGTGGTAGCCGTCAATGCGGATATAGACGGAGTTGCCGTTGCGAAAGATGGCCCCGTCATACAGGATGGCATAACCTTGCAGCAGACTGACAAGGCCGCCCACATCCGCATCGGCGACGGCACCGTTTTGGTCGTGCAGCAGTTCAAAGGTCTCGCCGAGGTGAGCGCGCCCGCCGGTAATGATGTCCGGCAGCTGGGCCGTGACCGTGGCGCCGTCAAAGTCGCCTGCCACGGCATTGGTGACGGTGAGCATGGGCACGCCCGCCACCGGGGTGCCCGGCACGGGCAGGGCAAAGTGCAGATTGGCAAAGCCGGCCGTCCGCCGCACCGTGCCCTGCCAGCTGTCCACAAAGAGGGTGTTGCCGCTGCCGCGCGCGGCCACGACCTGTCCGCCGACCACGCCGCCGAAAAGGTCGATCGTCGGGTCGAGGCTGGCCCGCCGCCCGATGATGATGTTGTTGCCGTTCGCGCTGCCGCCCGCCGCCGTGCGACCGCCGATGATGTTTCCCGTGACGCTGCCGTTGTTGACCAGAATGGTATTGTGCGAGGCGCTCCCCGCCCCTGCCAGATTGCCGC
The DNA here is from genome assembly GCA_019118345.1 of Candidatus Desulfovibrio intestinavium. Taxonomy (GTDB): domain Bacteria; phylum Desulfobacterota; class Desulfovibrionia; order Desulfovibrionales; family Desulfovibrionaceae; genus Desulfovibrio; species Desulfovibrio intestinavium. The sequence continues at coordinate 122,499 of DWZD01000047.1, forward strand.
CCACCAGCTCGCCGTTCACCTGTCCGCCTTCCACCACGGCAATGGTGTTGTAGTCGGCGGTGTTGCCGCTGGTGCCCGACTGATTGGCGTCGCCGCCGTGAACGCCGCCGTTGACCACGGTTCCGGCGCCCACCACGATGCTGTTGTAATTGAGGCTGGACGGGCTGGTTGTGCTGGTCGAAAGGCCGCCGGTCACGCCGCTGGTCACGGTCGTATGGCTCAAATAGACGGCGTTGTTGCTGGCAGAGGCCAGTGTGTTGTTGCTTTGCACGGATGCGGCAATGACCGTTGCATGCGTTCCGCCGGTGACGGATACCACGTTGCCGTCGGCCACCGCGCCTTGCGCGAAACTGGTCGCTGCCGCCCCGACGAGATGGGTCACGTTGCCGCCGGCAATGGCGACCGTATTGCCCGATGCTTCGGTCGGGCCGTCGTTGGTGGCCCACCCACCGTACAAATTTGTTACCGTGCCGCCGGCAAGCGTCACCATATTGCCGTAAGCGCCCACGACCGTACCGGGCGATGAACTGGCCGAGCTTCGCCCGCCGACGGCCAGATCCAGCGAAACCGCATTGTCAAGCGCCAGAGTCAGGCGATTGTTGGTTGCCAGAACGCTCCCTCCGGTTGTGGCGAAGGTCTGGGCATGGCCGCCAAAAGCCTGCGGATATGTTCCCAAAGCAAGCGAGCCGCTCAGGATCAGACTGTTGGCGGAAGCGACGGCATTCCCTCCGGTGGCTCTGGCTCGACCGCCGTAAAAGCTGGAGGCGCTTCCGTTCAGGCCGGTAATGGTCACCGTATTGCTGCCGGCCCGGGCCGAACCGCTGTCGCTGCGGGCATAGCCGCCGTAAATGTCCCTGTTGACGGCGCCGCCGTTGATGACGAGGCGGGCCCCTTCGGCCAGGGCATCGCCGGTTCGCGGCTGGCCTTTCAGGCCGTAGACGGCATCCCAGCTGCCGCCGCTGATGGTCACGTTGCCGTTGCCCACATAATCCTGGGCCAATGCGTCAACCGGAAAGTGCGGGGCGAATCCCGCCGCGAGCAGAAGGGCCAATGCGCCGAGATTGCGCGGGGAAAGAAACATGTCGGCCTCACATGCGCCGTGCGGCGCGGAAAAAAGGCGGTATCCCTCAAAACGGAGGATACGGGGAGGACGTGGCGCGACAGCATGGTGTTTTCGCCATGCGGAAGAAACCATCATGCCTTCCGCCCTCGGCCTGCCGGGAGGAACATGCGCGAGCCTCGGGGGAGGGAGCGCCATCCCGTCAGAACAGGAAATATGCTTAATTTCTGCAAAAGCAACAGGTATATAAAATATTTTTTTAATAAATAATATTAGCTAATTGTGCAGCAAAAAGCGATATCCGGCGTGCGTATGGCTCACGCATGCCGTGCCTTGCCCTCAGGCGGGGCGGCAGCGCGCGGGCGCGGCGGAAAGGGGGGGCGGGAGGATGGGGGCCGGAAGCATGGCGTCCTGCCGTACGGAAGGAGCGCGGAACCTTTCCCTGTTCGTACCAGAGGGTGGATGACAAAGCCGGGCCGTGTTCAGTGAAACGAACCGGGGCAGGCAAGGCATGGCAGGGAGGTGCTGTTTGGCCCAGCGCAAAGACAAGCCCCGGGAGGAAGGGGGGATGCCTTCCCGCCCGGGGCCGTGAGGAGTGCGGACAGGCACTGCCTGTCCGCAGGGATCTTCTTTTTACATCGGCACTTCGACGTTGTGCCGCTTGAGGAATTCGAGGAACTTGGCGCGGAGTTCGTGCGCCTGTTCGAGGGAATCCTGAATGGTGACCACATCCCATTCCACATGCAGCTCTTCGTGCAACATGGCGCCGGCTTCCGGAGTCAGCTTCACGTCGCCATTGGCCCGGATTTCCTCAATGCCGTCATATTGCTGAGCCTGGAGCATGAGCCCGCGAGCCTCTTCCAGCGTCATGCCGGCGGGCAGCACCACTTCGGCCCCGGCGCGGGACAGGCGCACCGGATAGGCCCCTTCCAGCCCCTTGGGGGCGGGGGACATGCCGAGAGCATGCGTATCAAAGAAGATGTCGAGCACATTGCGGAAAATGGAGGCGGCAACCACATACTGACCGCCGCGGCCGCCGGGGCGCGCGCCATGCTTGGGGAGGCTGCCCACGAAATCGGTCATGGAACCCAGCCGTTCGGTGATGTCCGTGCAGCCGTCGTAAACGCGCAGATAGAAGGGGGCGTCAGTTCCCTTGCCCGCGCGGGCCCAGTTGTAGCAATGGTAGTGATGGCCGATAAATTCGACCTTGATGTTGCGCATGGGGATATTGAGCTGTTCAGCGGCGGCCTTGCGGATGTAGGGCACCACCAGACAGGCGTTGCCGATGCCGATGGTGGGCGCCATGCCGACCCGGGCCAGACTGACATTGGTGACGTCAGGGAAGGCGCTGTTGACGACATGCGTGTCGATGCCCGACTTGGTGACGGCCTGCATGAGCTTGCTCACGAGCGGCAGGTGCATGGCCGTCCATGCTCCCAGTCCGACCTTGTGGCGATACAGCTTGGCGTTGACGTCCGGGGGCAGCTCGTTGACGACCCACCACGATTGCAAGGTGGAGCCGTTGACGATGATGCAGGGATTGATTTCGCGGATGATTTCGGCCGTCTTTTCGACATTGAGCAGATCCACGACCCGATATGTGATCTTCGGGTACAGATCGAGGAAGGACGCGCCATGAATGGCGCTGTTGACCTTGCGGCGGATCTTGTCCTCATTGATGTCGGCCACGACGATCTCGCCGATATTGGGGTAACGGCAAAGATACTCAAGCAAGATACCGCAAAGTTCACCACAACCAACGATCATAATCTTGTCGACAGGGCGCATACCGTTCTCCTTACGGTTTGAAGTAATTTGCCCCCTTTCTTGAAAACAATATGCCACAAATATTGTTTATTTTTAATTTCAGTATGTTGAATGTTTTTTGCGGAGCAGCGCAAGGCCGGATGTGTTGCAGGATTGGACACTTTTTGGCGGGAAAATACGGTCAGGTGCCGGAAAATGCTTTGATGACGCAGATGTTGACAGATTTGTTCATTTTTTTAACATGTAACAAAAATAACAAGGAGCATCTGATGAAGTATGCACTTCCCTCCGAAAACATGCGGCAAGAGATTCTCCAGCGATCCTACATGCGTTCGCGCACATACGGCATCAGCCCCGATCAGAAGTGCGCGCCCGAGTCCTCCCGGCTCAAGCCGCGCGACCTCGATCATCTGCGGCAGGCGAACAAGGTTCTGCTGGAACTGGTGCTGCGGCAAATGGGCGTGCTGCATCAGATTCTGGTGGATTCGAGCTATGCCATGGCCATTGCCGACAAGGAGGGCTACATTCTGGAAGTCACGGGGCATCGGGCCATGCTCGACGAGTACCGGATCAGAAAGTGTCTGCCCGGCTACCGCTGGACGGAACGTGATGTCGGCACCTGTTCCATCGGGCTTGTCCTCACGGAAAAACGGCCGATCATGCTGCTGGAAGGCGAGATGTTCAACCAGCACGCCGCCCATGTGACCAATTCCGCAGCCCCCATTTTCGACCATCGGGACATCTTTCTGGGCGTGCTGAACATCAGCGGCCCGGCCAGCGCCACCCACCTGCACACGCTGGGGCTGGTGATTCAGGCCACGGCCACCATACGCGCCCAGCTGGCCGAGATCGAAAACCAGCAGAACATGGCCCTGAAGGATCAATACCTCATGGTGCTGCTGGAGTCCGACAGGCGCGGCATCATCGCCCTGGATAAAAACGGCTGCATTGTCCATCACAACACCAAGGCAAGGAAGATGCTCTGCCTGCCGGAGGACGCCATCGGCGCCCCGCTGGACGCCGTCGTTGCCAGTTCCTTCAAGATTCAGCCCTTTTCCGCGCAGAAAAGGGGCTTTTCCGAGCGGGAGATTTCCTACCGGGTACAGGGGCAGATGCGTTCCTTTGTGGCCACCCTTGATCCGGTGACGCTTCCCAACGGGCGCTTTGCGGGCAGCTTGCTGCTGCTTGTCGAAAAGCAGCAGGTCATCAATCTCGTGAACTCCCTGAGCGGCGTTCAGGCGAAATTTTCTTTCAAAAGCATCATCAGCCGCAGCAAGGAGCTTGAAAAAACCCTGCAATACTGCCGTCAGGCGGCCAAGAGTCCTTCGCCGGTGCTGCTGTTCGGGGAAACGGGAACGGGCAAGGAGCTTTTTGCCCAGGCCATTCACAATGCCAGCGACAGGCGGGGCAAGCCGTTCATCAGCATCAATTGCGGCGCCATTCCGCGCGAGCTGCTGGAAAGCGAACTGTTCGGCTATGAGGAGGGGGCCTTCACAGGGGCCAGCCGCAAGGGGCATCCCGGCAAGCTGGAGCTTGCCCATCATGGCACGCTGTTTCTGGACGAGGTGGGCGACATGCCCCTGGACATGCAGGTCAAACTGTTGCGCGTCCTGCAGTCGGGCGAGGTTCACCGTCTCGGTTCCCGGACGCCGCTGCATCTTGATTTTCGGGTTATTGCCGCGACCAATGTGGATTTGAAGCTCTCCATGCGGAACAAGGAGTTCCGGGAAGATCTCTTTTACCGGATCAGCACCTTTTTCATCAAAATCCCGCCCCTGCGCGAGCGGGAAGGGGATATCGAACTGCTGGCCAACTTTTTCCTCAAGCGTTTCAGCGGCACGCTCGGCAGGGCGGACATGTCCTTTTCGCCCGAGGCGCTGGAACTGCTGCTGCGCTATTCCTGGCCGGGCAATGTCCGTCAGCTGGAAAGCATCGTCGAACGGACGGTCAACCTGTGTCAGCGGAACGTGATCGAGCCGGGCGATCTCGACATGCCGCAAGAGTTGCCCGCGTCCGCCATGCGCGAGGTGGAGGAGGAAGATGCGCACTCCACGCTGGATGACGTGTGCTACCGGTACATTGCGCGGCTCATGCGGGCAGAGCACGACAATATCCGCCGGGTTGCCGCCATATTGGACATCAGCCGACAGACGCTGTATCGCAAGCTCGAGGTCATGGCCTTGCGCGGCATTTATCAGCTGCCGGGCGCACGCCTCTCACATGATTAAAAAAATACAACATGGTGAAAAATGGAACATGATCCGTGCGGCCTATGAGGAATGATTCCTCTTGCTGCTGGCGGTCTGGCAATTTTTCCCTGAAAGTACGCATTGTTGAAAAATCGTGTGCCAACAGGAACAGCTTTTGCAAAAGCAGGGCGAAACAAGCGAAAAGGAGGAGAACATGGTCGTTCAAAAGAAGATTTATTTTGATATCGGCTTTTCTTTTTTTCTTGTTGTCGTGTTGAGCTATTTTGCGGCAACCATCGACGATTATATTGATATAGGTATTCCGTCCACAGTCAGCCCGGCGCTTTTCCCCACTTACATTACGTATCTGTTCATCTTTTTCAGTTTCATTTATTTCATCCTCAGCCTGCTCAACCTGCACAAGATGCGGCAAAGCCTCAAGAGAAAGGAGCATGTTCCCCAAATCATTGCCAGCGACGCCATATCCAGCAGCTTCATTTATCTGTGCATTCTCGTTGCCTATTACCTGTGTTTTGAACGACTGGGCTTCGTCATTACGACACCCGTCATCATGGCTGTCGTTACAGTCGCCATGGGGCACAGAAATCTTCGCTTTCTTTTCCCCGGCTACGTGCTCTTTACCCTGCTCATCTACTTTGTGACGCTTGAAGTGCTGAAGATTCAGCTGCCGCAGGGCGTGCTGACCGTGATCTGATGCCACCGGAGGAGATTGACATGCTAGAGAATATTCTTGCCGGTATTGCCAGTATTTTCGCCCCCGGGCCGCTGCTGGGCATTGCCCTCGGAACGACGGTCGGCCTCCTGTTCGGAGCCATTCCGGGAATTTCCGGCATCATGGCCATTGCCATCCTTTTGCCCATGACCTTTTACGTCAGCCCGCTCATCGGCATTCCCATGCTGCTGGGCATCTACAAGGCCAGCATTTATGGCGGCTCCATTTCGGCCATCCTGCTCAATACGCCAGGTGCCCCGCCAGCCGTCTGCACGACCATGGACGGCTATCCCCTTGCCCAGAGCGGCCGTCCGCGCCTTGCGCTGGATATTTCCCTCAAGGCCTCGGTTTTTGGCGACATTGCCAGCGCCCTGCTGCTGATTTTCGTGGCGGCGCCCCTGTCCGGCATCACCTTGCACGCCGGGCCGGCGGAACAGTTCAGTCTCATCGTCCTTGCGCTCACGGTGGTGGGCACGGTGTCGGGGCCTTCGCTCATCAAGGGCATTCTCTGCTGCTGTGCGGGCATCATGCTTTCGACCATCGGCATTTCGGAAACCACGGGCGCAACCCGCTTTGTCTTCGGCTTTGATGGGCTTGTTTCCGGCATTTCCCTGATTCCCATGATTATCGGGCTGCTGTGCCTGCCTGAAATCATGCATCAGGTCAGCATCTGCGCCGGAAAGCAGATCCGGGAGGTTTTCAGCTTCAGAAGCACCGGCGAGGACAGGTCGCTGAGCCTGCGCGAGTTTGTGGCGCTTTTGCCTGTTTTGCTCAAGTCGTCGGCCATTGGCTCGTTTCTTGGCGCCATGCCCGGCATCGGTTCCTCCCCCGCTGCCTTCATGGCCTATTCCGAGGCCAAGCGCTCCTCCAAGACCCCGGAAAAGTTCGGTACCGGCGTCTATGAAGGGATTGCCGCGCCGGAATGCGCCAACAATGCCGTGACCGGTTCGGCCATGATCCCGATGCTGACGCTCGGCATTCCCGGTGATGACGTGACCGCCATCCTCATGGGGGCGTTCATGATTCAGGGCATAGCCCCCGGGCCGACCATCTTCCATGATCACACCATGCTCATTTACGGCATCTACGCCGGACTGATCATGTGCGACGTATTTCTGTTCTTCATCGCCAAGGGCGGGTTCCGCTTCTGGATCAAGCTGTCGCAGGCGCCCAAGCACATCATCTTCTCGGCGGTCACCGTCTTTTGCTTCGTGGGCGCATACACCATCAACCAGAACATGTTTGACCTGGCCACGCTCATCGTCTTCGGCATTGTCGGCTACTATTTCCGCCGTTTCGATTTCAGCCCCGCAGCCTTTATCATCGGCTTCATTCTCGGCCCGCTGTGGGAACGCACCTTTGACCAGGTTCTGGTTCTGTTTGAGGGCGATATCAGCGTCATCTTTACGCGACCGTTCTCGGCGGGCCTGCTTGCCCTTGCCCTGATTACGGGCATCAGCATCGCCTACAATCGGCGCAGGAACAATCAGCGCCTTGCCCAGATTGGCATGTACAACGATTAACAAGGAGGAATAGCATGAGATCGCAATTGGCTAAGAGTTGTCTGGCGGTTCTGGTGGCGGTCTGTCTGTCGCTGGCGTTGGTCGGTCGTTCCGATGCGCGCGACTATCCCACGCGCCCCATTACGCTGGTCTGCTGTTATGCCGCCGGAGGCGACGGCGACCTGTCCGCGCGCCTTTGGGCGGAGTTTGCGGAAAAGCTGCTGGGTCAGCCCGTGCTTGTGGTCAACAAGACCGGCGGTGGCGGCGTTACCGGTACGACCTTTGCCGCCATGGCGCGCCCCGACGGCTATACCCTGTTTTTGGCGCAGGCAGGCCCCAACATCATTACGCCCATCGTCTCCAATACCCGCTACAACTTCGACAGCTTCAAGTACATCGCCAGAACGACCATCGGCAATTGCGCTCTGGTCGTCCGCGCGGATGCTCCGTGGAACAACCTTGAAGAGCTGATCCGCGATTTGAAGGCTTCGCCCAACAAGTACAGCTTCGCCTCGCCCGGGGCGACCACCTGGCTTTCCTTTGCCATGCGCCATCTGCACACGACAGCCGGCGTGCAGGTCAAGCAGGTGGAATTCCAGGGATCCTCGCAGGCGCTGACCTCTGTGCTGGGCGGACATGCGGATTATACCTTCGTCTTTCCTCAGAACTATGTGAGCCAGGTCGAATCCGGCCAGCTCAAGATTCTTGCCATCGGCGAGCACGATCCGCGTTTCCCCAAGGTGCGTACCTTTGAGGAACAGGGCTTCAAGGGCAGCTATTACGGCTGGGCGGGCATTGCCGCTCCGGCCAAGGTGCCGGATGAGGTTGTGGCCAAGCTGGAAAAGGTGACCAGTGAACTGGTGAAGGATCCGGCCTTTGTGGAAAAGGCCGGCAACATTGCCGCCACGCCGTCCTATCTGGGCAGCAAGGACTGGATGAAGGCCCTGAAGCAGCAGGAATCCGAGCTTTCCGTGCTGCTCAAGGAAACAAAGATGTAAGGCATGAGCGGTGAGGCTCCTGTGGGGCCTCGCCGTCACGCGGCATTGTGCCGCAAGGTGAGAACCGGATGAAGGGGGGTGGTCACGACGGGGCCATCCCCCTTCCAGCGTCTTCAGCCCGCATCCGGCGGGAAATGGGCGGGATGTGAGCGTCAACCGGCGGCGCCGCGCATCGCGCACGTCCCCGTGGCGTCCCCGCCGATGGCCACGGCGTTTTCAGACGCGGGGACGCAAAAAAGGGATGACGAAACATGCCGTCATCCCTTGTTTGTTCTGGTGGAGAAGAGGAGACTTGAACTCCCGACCCCCGCCTTGCGAAGGCGATGCTCTCCCAGCTGAGCTACTTCCCCGGTGGCGCATTCACGCAGGCATGGGTCTACCTGCTTCGCGCGGCCTTGTCAACAGGTTTTTTCCTGCCCGATCAGCTTGCCGCATCGGGAATGATCTGGATGTAGGGCCGCTTGAAAAGGCGCGTTTGGCCGGTTTGCGGATCATGCACGGAATTGACAAAGCATTTCCAGGCCGCATCGTCCAGCGGCATGTGATCGCTACGGTAGTAGAAGCCGGGGTAGCGGGTCTCCTCGCGGAAGGCCATGTGCTGCATGTGCAGGCGCACCGTCCAGAGGCGGTGATAATTTTCCCAGCAGCGCAGCAGCTCGTGCAGGTCACGGGCGGCCAGACGGGCGGAATCCTCCTCCAGCAGGCGCAGCAGCTCGAAGCCGCGTTCCAGCATGGCCTGCGAGGTGATGTAGAAGGTGGAGACGCCGCCGCCGTATTCGTCCGTGCATTTCATCAGCCGCAGCATGAAGTGGCGCGGGCTGAGCATGTGGGGATTCACCTCCGGGTCGGTGGTGGCGTCCTTGTACTGCTCATAGGTGCGCCAGGGAGCATAGATTTCGTCGGCCAGGGTTTGGGCGTCCTCGGCGAGAACGGGCCTGGCGTCAGGATGATCCACGCACCAGCGCACGAGCTGCTTGCCCGCGATGCGTCCTTCGGCATGGGAGCCGGAGGAGAACTTGTGCCCGGATGCGCCCACGCCGTCGCCGCAGGTGAACAGGCCCGCAATGCTGGTCATGCGATTGTAGACCTTGCCGTTGGCAGCGCGGATCTTGTACGCCTCGGGCACCCAGTCCTCGTCCGGGCCGGAAACCCAGATGCCGCAGCAGCCGGAATGCGAGCCGAGCAGATAGGGTTCGGTGGGCATGATTTCGGAACCGCGCTCCTCGGGTGCGGTATTGGTGCTGGCCCAGAGGTTGGCCTGCGCCACGCACATGTCCAGGAAGTCTTCCCAGGCTTCGCTTTCCAGGGCTTTCTGCTGTGTTTCGTCCAGGGTGGCAAAGGTATTGCGCAGGGCCGTGCGGGTATCCATGAGAATGGGGCCGCGCCCTTCGCGCATTTCCCGCAGCATCATGTGATTACGCAGGCAGGTGGGCACCACATGGCCGCGGGCATAACCGCGTTCTTCATAGGGGCGCAGCATGCCCTTGTTGGTTGCGCAATAATCCTCGCCCAGCGCGTTGACCGCCTTGGCCCGGAACAGGAGGAACCATGCCCCCACCGGGCCGTAACCGTCCTTGAAGCGGGCGGGCACGAAGCGGTTTTCCATCATGGTCATTTCCGCGCCGATGCGGGCGCTCATGGCGTAGGTGGAACCGGCATTCCAGACCGGATACCAGGCCCGGCCCAGGCCCTCGCCGCAGGAGCGCGGACGGTAGACGTTGACCGCGCCGCCCGCGGCCAGCAGGACGGCTTTTGCCCGGAACGCATGCACCTCGTTGCGGCGCACGCTGAAGCCCACGGCCCCGGCAATGCGGCGGGGATCGTTTTTGTCCGTGAGCAGGCGCACCACGAAGACGCGCTCAAGAATGCGCTCAGGCCCCAGGGCCTTGCGGGCGGCCTCGGCCACAATGCATTTGTAGGATTCGCCGTTGATCATGATCTGCCAGCGCCCCGAGCGCACGGGCCTGTCGCCCTTGCGCAGGGCCTTGCCTGCGGCTTTGGCCTCGGCGCCGTCGAGGTTGCGGCCGTCCTCGCCCCTGATCCAGCAGGGCAGGCCCCACTCCTCGAAGAGGTGCACGGAATCGTCCACATGGCGACCCACATCAAAGATGAGATCCTCGCGCACCAGGCCCATGAGATCGGTGCGCACCATGCGCACATAATCCTCGGGGCTGTTGTCGCCAAGATAGGTATTGATGGCCGACAGGCCCTGCGCCACGGCGCCGCTGCGTTCCAGCGCGGCCTTGTCCACCATGAGCATCTTCAGGCCGTGCCTGTCGCCCCAGCGCACGGCTTCATAGGCCGCGCCGCAGGCCCCCATGCCGCCGCCGATGATGAGAATGTCCAGATCGTGCTCCACGATGTCGGGAGCGGCCAGGGCCAGACGCGCCCGTTGTGCCGTCTGCTCAACGCTCATGCCGCACCTCGCAGGGGCTGTGAGTGGCGAAGACGCGCTGCCTGTCGGCATCGCTGACCGTGAAGCGCTGTTGCACGGCTCCGGCCGGAGCGGGCGGGAGCGACGTTTCCGTGGCGAGGCGGCTGTCGTCCAGCGAGGCGTCGGCGGCAAGATCGGCGGGGTGGCGGATGGAATCTTCCGGCGTGGTGCGGATGGGAAAGCGGAAGCGCTTTTGCTGGCCGTTGCGGAAGCGCACTGTCCAGGCGATGTCCTGCGAGCCGCGCAGGGGCAGGCAAACGCCGCCCAATGGGGCAAAGTCCGCATAGGGCCGGACGGAAATGGCTCCCTGCGGACAGATCTTGACGCAGGAATAACATTCCCAGCAGGCGTCAGGCTCCTGATTGAACGCCTTTATGCTCACGCTGTCCAGCAGCATGAGATCATTGGGACAGATATGCATGCAGGCGGTGCGCTGACCGCCCCTGCAGCCGTCGCATCTGGCGGGATCGACATAGGTGGGCATGAAACCTCCCGAAAAAAGACAACCCTCCGGGCGCGTTCGCACAAAAGCCGTCGCGTCCGGAGGGAAAGGGCACAGGCTGCGGGGCGCCTATTCGCCGGTTGCGGCGGCCTCGTCCACGACCCAGATGAGATCGCCCACCGCGGGGCGCACGAACTGGGCGGGCAGAGTCGGTTCATCCAGCAGGTTGAGGGTCTTGCTCAGCACCGCGTGCTTTTCCTTGCCGGTGACGAGGAACATGCAGCAGCGCGAATTGTTGAGCACCGGCAGGGTGAGGGTCAGGCGGTCGGCCTTGCGCTCGGGCACATACTGGTCGATGACCAGACGTTTGCGCTCCAGCAGGGCCGGCGAATTGGGGAAGATGGAGCCGGTGTGCCCGTCGTCGCCCACGCCGAGCAGCATGAAGTCAAAACGGGGGATCTCGTTGGGGCCGATATTGAAGTCGGCGCGGATCTGCTCCTCGTACATGGTGGCGGCCTTTACCGGATCCAGTTCCCCGCGCATGCGGAAAAAGTGGGTCACCGGCAGGTGGGAGAGCATTTCGCGGCGGGCCAGGCCATAGTTGCTTTCGGGGTGATCCGGGCCGACGCAGCGTTCATCCACCCAGAAGAAGGTGATCTTGTCCCAGGGCAGGCGATCTGCCCAGTCATGCGCCGCCAGCAGGCGGAAGAGCGGAATGGGCGTCTGGCCGCCGGAAAGGGCAATTTTGAACACGCCACGCTCGGCCACCGCCTCTTCACAGGCTGCGGCCAGGATATGGGCGGCGCGTTCGGCCATGGCCGCCGGATTTTTGTGGATATGCACGGAAAGATGTATGGAACGACTGCGAGCTTGCATAGGGGACTCCTTCTTTTACGGGGGCAATTATGCCATAGGGCGGAAAGGCTGAAAAGGCTTTTTTGCGGCGATTTGCCGGTGCGCAGGTGAAGATGGGGCATGACAGGGCCTTGGGGGTGGGGCGGGGATGGCGGCCCATGACGCATGTCCGCCGAACGGCCGTGATTTCCGGTTGAAGCCCGGTCGGTGATGACGTACAAGACGCGAAGAGCGGGACGCGCCGTCAGGGTCGCATGCCGACTGCCTCGCAGGCCGCATCCGGCTCGAACCTTTTTCAGGAGGCGGTCGATGCTGCCCGATATTCATATTGATCCCGAGCTGCTGGCGCGTTACCCGCAGACCCGGCTGGGCTGTCTGGCCCACATGGTGAGCGTGGAGGCCTCCCGGGAGGATCTGCAACGCCATCTCGGCGAGGTGACGGCGCCCTTTCTGCGGCAGATGCTTGAGGCCACGCCCCTGGCCGAAATTCCCAATCTGGCGGAATCCCGCGCGGCCTACAAGGCCTTCGGCAAGGATCCCGGACGCTACCGCATCTCCTCCGAGGCGCTTTACCGCCGCATCCGGCAGGGCAAGGAGCTTTATCGCATCAACAGCGTGGTGGATGCCAACAATCTGGCTTCGCTGGAGACGGGCTTTTCCATCGGTTCTTATGATCTCAATGCCATCAGTGGCGACATCGTGCTGCGGCTGGGCCGCGAAGGCGAAGCGTATACCGGCATCGGCAAGGACAGCATCGATCTGTGCCGCCTCCCCCTGCTGGCGGATGAGCAGGGGCCGTTCGGCGGCGCCACCAGCGATTCGACCCGGGCCATGATCAGCGGGAGCACATCGGCCTGCCTCACCGTCATCTACGGCTTTTCCACGCCGGACAAGCTGGAAGAGGCGCTGGCCCTCACCGCGCACTACTTTGCCGCCTATACCGAAAGCCGCCCCATTGTCTCGCCCTTTGTGGTGGAAGGGGCGTTGCCGCAAGCCCGGTGAAACGGAAAGGAAGCCTTATGCGGGAACAGCGTTTTTCCTTTTGCCCCATCGGCATCATCCACAGCCGCCACCACATTGCCGGACAGACGCCCATCCAGCCCGTCTATGCCGCCGACTTTCCCGGCACGGTGGAGATTTTTCCCGCCTTTGCCGAAGGCCTGCGGGATCTGGACGGATATTCGCATATCTACCTGATTTATGTGCTGGATCGGGCCGGAGAGGCGCGCCTGAAGGTAAAGCCCTTCCTGCAGGACGCCGAACGCGGCATCTTTGCCACGCGCGCGCCCTGCCGCCCCAATCCGATCGGCATGAGCATCGTGCCGCTGGAGCGCATTGAGGGCAATATCCTCCATGTGGGCGCGCTGGACATTCTGGACGGCACGCCCCTGCTGGACATCAAGCCCTATTCCCGGCGCTTCGACTGCTTTGTCGATACCCGCAATGGCTGGCAGGACGAGGTGCGCGAAGATGATGCCCGGCTCAGGGGCCGCCGGGACTGCCCGCCTGCCGGCGGCTAGCCCGGGCGCGGGACGATAGCCTGTCGCGCCGTCCGTTTTCGCAGGCGCCGTTGCCGGGAAAGATGCGGCCTTTCGCGGTCGGCGCGCTTGCGCGTGCTGACGCCGCTGGCCGTCCGACCATCCCCTCTTGTGCGACCCTTCCGGCGGGCCAGACCGTCGGAAGGGTTTTTGGCGTCGCGGCACCCGGCGAAACGTCCCTACCGGCCGTGCCGGATGGTGCCCGCAAGAATGCGGCAACCCTGAGGCAGTTCCAGCGGCAGCACGCGCACCTCGTCAGCGCCCGCCGCGTGCATGAAGGCCGTGAGTTCGGCCTGGGTATAGGCCTGCCCGTCGCGTGTGCCCACCAGCATGTTCAGGCTGAAGAGGGCCGGATGCAGCGGCCCCATGCGGTCGTCGTCCAGCGCAAATTCCTGAATGAGCAGCAGGCCGCCGTCCGTGAGCGCCTGACCGGCCTTGCGAACCACCTCGGCCGCCGTATCGCGGTGCAGGCCGTGCAGAATCTGCGAGAGCCAGGCCACCTCGAAGCCCGAGGGCAGGGCGTCGCGGGTGAAATCGCCCGCCACAAAGCGGATGCGATCCGTCAGTCCTTCCTCCTGCAGGACACGCTCGGCAAAGGGGCGCGAGGCGGGCAGGTCAAAGACCGTGGCCGTCAGTTCGGGATGCTCGCGGCAGAAGCGCACGGCATAAGCCCCGGTGCCGCCGCCCAGATCCAGCAGGCGTTGCCGCCCGCCCAGATCGATATGCGGCACGCTCAGGCTTGCCTGGGCATTGGCCACATTGCGCATGCCCATGAGGAAGCATTCCCGGTTTTCCGTGGGCGGCGGCGCGGTGTCGCAGACATCGCGCCCCGTGCGGACGGCCTCGGCCAGCCGTGACCAGCCGGGCACGAGGCCGCGATGATGTCCGACCATGTAGCCGAGGTACGCCGCTTCTCCCCGGCACAGGTATTGGCGTGCAAAGGGCAGGAGTTCGCAGCGTCCGTCCTCGGTGCGGCGCAGAAGATCCAGTGCGCAGAGCGCGGTCGCCAGCATGTCCAGACCCCGCCGGGAACAGCCGGTTTGACGGGCCAGTTCCTCGATGGGCAGCGGGCCGGCGGCCAGAGGGGTAAAGACATCCAGGGCCAGGGCCGCATGAAGCGCAAAGCTCTCCCAGAACATGCCGGAAGCCTGAAGAAAGGCGGTTGCCGTCCATTGGCGCATGGCATTCCTCCGTCATCGGCTGTTTTTTTGGAGCAATTTCCTGAAAAGATAACTTGTGATTTGTTAAAAAAATATGTAAATTTTTGAGAAATTGCAAGGAGAGGACAATATGGCTCTTGACGACAAGGATATTTTTGCTGCCATTTTTGAAAAGTTCAGCGATCAGTCTATCGAATTTGTCATGGCCCAGTACGAAAAGGCCAAACGTCTCAACAGGGAAATTGAGCGTCGTCTGGCGGAAAATCTGCCGCCGGAAGCAGAATCCGTCGCTCTGGACGCTGCGGAAATCAGTGCTCCTGATGAGGAAAAAGCGCTGGAGGCCCCCCGGCGGAAAAAATACAGCCGGCGCGATCTTGTCTGCAAGCCCGAGGAAGCCATCAGCGATGCCAGCATCAAATGCTGTCTGTGCGGCAAGGAAGGCTCTTCCCTGACGTCGCGTCATCTGGCGCAACATGACATCAGTGTGGAAGATTACAAGAAACTGTGCGGCTATGCCGATGATCAGAAGCTCATGTCCAGAAATTTCGAGCGCAAGATGCTGCACAATGTCCAGCGCGCCCAGCAGGTGCGCATGAGCAATCTGAAGGACAAGGCTGCGGCTGAGAGTTAACCGGCCTTCGCCGGCGACAGGAGACGGTTCTTCACGTCTTCCGGCGGGCGCTTCCGTCTGCCGCGCCTGACGTGCGGCCCGGCTGCGGGGGATGTGCCCGCCTTTCGGGATGGGTCTCGAGGGGGCGGGGTGGGGGCGATGCCGTCCCTGCCTCGCCCGTTTTCATGCCGGGGTGCGCGCCGGGGCGTTTTTTCCGCTTGGGCGTCATGCTCGCGGCCTATTGTCCCGATGACTGCCGTTCAGCGGGTCTGGCCGGATAAAAGGAAAATTCCCAGTTGGTTGTCCGTCCCAGCAGCCAGACGGCATCCTTGTGGCCGGTATCGGGCCGGATGCGGATGCTGAGCAGGCGCACGTCCGGATGATGTTTCCATTTGCGGTTTCCGCCAAAAAGAAAGTTGCCCAGGCTCCAGGCGACCAGCGTCTTGCGCGGGCTGTCCCACAGGATTTCCACCGGCCCGTAACAATGGCTGTGGGCAAAAAGCACCACATCAGCCCCGGCAGCGGCAAACAGGCCGGCCCACTGGCGTTGACGCGGCGTGGGCTGCGGCTCCAGCTCCACGCCGTCATGGGCATAGACAATGATAAGGCTTTTCGGCACGGCCTGCCGCAAGCGGCCTATCCATTCCACAAGGCCCGGATAGTTCAGGGTGACCACATGCGGCCCGCTGCCGATCTGGGACATGGGCGAGCCGGTCAGCAGGTAGACGGGCACGGGCGCGTGGGGAGCCAGCGGCAGGGGCGCATAACGGCCCCGCATGTGCAGGCCGTTGTGCGCAATGCCCGCCCCCTGCAGCATTTGCATCAGGTTGAGGGCGCCTTCCTCGTAGCCGTCAAAGATATGATTGTTGGCCGTGCAGGCCGCGCCGTTGGCAAAGGCCATTTCCGGGAGAAAGAAGGCGTCGGCATGGAAGATGTAGGTGTTTTCCTTGGAGCAGGAAGACGGCCCGGCACTCTCGCAGTTCCAGAGAAAGATGTCCGCCTGCTCGATGCGCCGGCGGGCGGCCTGCGAAAAAAGCAGCACCGGCAGGGGCGCATCCCGCATGCCGCCGCCCAGAATGACGTCCCCCGCCGCCAGGATTTCCACTTCCTCGGCCTGCACGGGCCGGAAAAGCAGCGCACAGAAGCCGCACAGCAGAAGGAGGTAACAACAGGGGTGAAGGTGTCGCATGTCGCCGGAAAGGACATAATGTGCATGAAACGGGAGCGCCCGCGCTTTGCCCCGGCAATGGGCGGGCTTTTCTTTTGGCATACTTGGGCGGGCAAGGCAAGTCTTTCCCGGACAACGACCGAGGGCTTTCCCGCCGGTGCGGCAAAGCCCTCGTTTTCGTATTGACGCGCCGCCGCGGCAGGCAGCCTGCGGATGCGTCAGCAATAGTCCTGTCGCATGACCGCCGATGCGGCATAGGTCACAAGCGTATTGATGTCGTAGACGGGAATGTTCACGGCACGCTGTATTGGGGCGGCAAAGGCGGAAAGATCCGTGCATTCCAGCAGCAGGGCGTCGAGTCCTTCCCGTGCGGCAAAGGCCGTGGCCGTATCCACCACTTCCTGTTGCAGGCGCTCCATGTCGAAGCAGTTGCGCTTGGCCTCGAGGATGGTTTCGGAAAATTCGGGATTGTGCTCCATGCCCTGAATCCTGACGCTTTGCCTGTCCGTCATGCAATTGGCAAAATGATCCTGAGTCAATGAACGGGCGCTGGCCGTCAGCACGCCGATGACCGCCCCTTCGCCGTGCATGAGGCGCAGAAGCGGCAATTGGACAAGGCTGGAAAGCAGTACCGGCACGCGCACTTCCGCGGCGATGCGGGCCTGAAAGCGGGCCATGAAGCCGCAGGAACCGGCGATGGCCAGCACGCCCTGCCGTTCCAGTTCGCGGGCGCCTTCCAGGAAGGGTTCGATGAGTTCGGGCGTGGGATGGAAGAGCAAACGCGCCACATCCACGCCGCGAATGAGGTATTGCACCGTGGGAAAGGGATAGGTGCGCGGGTTGCGCAGGTGCCCGCGCGGCTTGGGAAATTGCGAATCCAGACACAGGATGCCGATGGGCGTGTCATAGTAGAGTTTTCCACCCTGAAGAATCATGATCCGTTCTCCTGTTGACAGGGGCGATGCGGGACGCCGGCAGCCTTAGGCCCCCTGGCTGTCGTCGAGGCCGAGGCCGTTGAGCGTGCAGTATTCATTGAGCGTCACGGGCCGGAAGGGCATGCGCACATGCAGCATATCCACCGAGTGGGGCGACAGGCCGGTGGCCTGCGCCGCGATCTCAGCCAGCGCCTGCCCGCACATGCGGCCTTGACACGGCCCCATGCCGCAGCGGGTAAAACGCTTGATCTCATTGACGTTGGTAAAGCCCTCATGCACGGCGGCCCGGATATCGCCGGCGCGGACGTTCTCGCAGCGGCAGACGATGGTTTCGTCCGGTACTTCAAAGATTTCCGGACGCGGGGCAAAGACGTGACGCAGGAAGTCGCGCGCCCGGATGAGACGCCGCAGGCCGTGCAGGGCCTCGGCATGGCGGTGCTCCGCTTCGGCTTCGCTGATGACATGCAGGCGGCGCGCCGCGTCGATGCCCGCCAGGCGACCCTTGAGCAGGCTGGCGTCGCCGCCGTGCACAAAGGCGCTGTCGCCGGCAATGGCGATGTGCCCGCAGCTTGTCCGTCCGAAAATGTCCGTGACGGGATGCCAGCAGCGCTGCACGTTGTCCCACGTCAGTTCAAGGCCCAGCGCATTGGGAATATGGGTGCGCGGGATGATGCCCTCATGCCGCAGCAGCATGCCCGCCGGCAGGCGCTGTTCGCCCCTGCTGTCCGTAAAGCGGACAAATTCCACATGCCCGTCGCCTTCGGCGCGCACATTGCGCACATTGCGGATGATGGGAATGCGGGAGGCCAGCACCCGGCGCGCCATGCGCAGGCCCTTGGCCAGATAGGCGAGATCGCCCAGGGCGGCCAGCATGCGGGGCAGGGCGGCCATGCGCCGCGCCATGTCGCCCGTGTCCAGCCAGGCGGCCACGGGCACCCCGGCATCCAGCAGATGACAGGCCAACAGCAGGAGCAGCGGCCCGTTGCCGCAAAGGACGACGGGCTTGCTCGGGCTGATCTGCGGCAGGGAGGCCGAACGCAGCAGAATGTCCATGCCGCCCGCGCCCATGACGCCGGGCAGCGTCCAGCCGGGGAAGGGTACCGGGCGTTCCATGCCGCCGGGGGTCAGAATGATGTGCGAGGCGGTCAGATGTTCGGAGACGCCGCCTCGCGAATAACAGACGGTCGTGCCCTCGATGGCCCAGACCGTGGCCTGCGGACGGTAGTCCGTACCGCTTTCCCGGAAGCGTGCCACCAGCTCAAGGCCGCTGCGCTTGTCCGCCTCGTCCAGGACGCGCTGGGTCAGGGGCGATTCCACATTGCGGAACAACTGGCCGCCGGGTGCGGGCTGTTCATCCAGCAGGGCCACTTCCAGCCCGCATTCGCGGGCCGCACAGGCGGCAGCCAGCCCTGCCGGCCCGGCGCCGATGATCGCACAGTCGAAATTGCTGACCTTCATGCCTTGCCTCCCTGCACGGATGATGCGCTTTCGCCGGGAATGGCGGGACGCTTCTGGGTATTGACCAGCATGCCCTCGGCCACCTGCACCATGCAGGACTGCACATTGGGCTTGCCGTCAATTTCCAGCATGCATTCAAAACAGACGCCCATGAGACACCACGGCGCGCGCTTGCTGCCGTCGAGGCTGTGTTCATAGAAATGATCCGCATGACTGTGGCCCAGCACCGCGGCAGCCACGCTGATGCCAGCCGGGACATCGGTGGGCGTGCCGTCCACAATGAGGCGCACGGTCTTGATCGGGGGATTGCTCATGGCTGTACTCCTGGAGCAGAACCGTTTGAAATGATGCGATGTCTTGGTCAGATTTTGCGTGCGTCAAGGCTAGCAGGCGATGCCGAAGCGCTGCAGCGTCATGCCGCGGGCCGTTTCCGGCAATTCGCCGCCCAGCAGGAAGGGCGGCAGCAGGCGCGTATGCGCGGCCGCCAGGGTGACGGCGCTGTGGGTACAGATGAGATAGGCATTGGCATGGCCCGGCAGACGGCTGTAAATGGCCATGCCGTCATTGGGCATGACGCGCAGCCCGACCCAGGAGCGTATGACGCGCTTGTCGGCCAGTTCGGGCCAGACGCGCATGGCCCACTGCCCCTCGCCGGAGACGCCCTTCTGTTCCACGCTCATGCGGTGGCCTGAGTTTTCGTGCCGGAAACCGATGATGACGGTGCCGCCAAAGGTCTGGGTGGCGCCCAGCACCGGAATGGGCATGACATAGGGCATGCGTTCCACCAGCAGCACCTGCCCCATGTCGGGATACAACGGCACGTCGTTGAGGGCGAAGCGGGCCAGGCGGCGATTGGCCAGCCCGGCGGCCAGCACCAGGGTTTCGGCCTCAAAGATGCCGTTGTCGGTAATGGCCTGATAGCCGCCGCCCTCGCGCGGCCGCACATCCAGCACGTCGCGATCCACCAGTTCGACGCCCTTGCGGGGCAGGGCCGCCCGGTAGGCACGCAGCAGGGCCAGCGGCTCAATGACGCCGTCTTCCTCGCACCAGGCCGCACCGGTCACTTCCCGACCGAAACGGATGCCGGGCAGCAGGGCATCCAGCGCGGCGCGGTCGATCATGTCGCCGCGATATTCGCCCAGGGTCTCACGCAGCTTGACGATATAGTCGCCGCGCTGCCGGTATTCCGCTTCGCCCAGTACGGGGATGAGGCCGCCCCGGAACTGTACCGGGATGCGCAGGCCGGAGACGGCCTCCAGTTCGGCCACCAGTTCCGGATACGCACGCGAGGAAAGGAAGCCCCAGCGGGCATAGTCCGGCAAATGCAGGAATTTGGACTGCACCCAGATGAGGCCCACATTGGTGCGCGAGGCGCGGTTGGTGGGCGTCTGCCGGTCAAGAACGGTGATGCGCCGCCCCGATCCGGCCAGGCCGTAGGCCAGGGCCACGCCCGTGATGCCGCCGCCCACAATGAGGATATCCTGCGAGTAGGTCGCCATGCCGCGCCTCCCTAGGGCTTTCTGTAGGCCACACAATCCACTTCCACGCGCAGATCGCTCATCATGGATGCCTGTACGCAAACGCGGGCCGGGGCGTGTTCGGCGGTGAAATACTGGGCATAAATCTTGTTGAATCCGGCAAAATCGCGCGGATCATCCAGATAGACCGTCACCCGCACCACATCGTTGAGGGTGTAGCCCGCCAGCTCAAGCACCTTCTTGAGATTGTCGAGGGTCACGCGCGCCTGCACGCTGATGCTGCCGCTGACGATTTCGCCGTCGGCATCACGGGGCACCTGCCCGCTGACATACAGCCAGCCGTCGGCGGCAACAGCCTTGGAAAAGGGCAGGGCGCCCGGGGTGGTCGGGGTTCCAAAACGCTGAATGGTCATGTTGGCCTCCTTTGCAGGCTGCTGCGCCTGCCGCTCGTACTGTGCGGCGTAAAGCAACAGCTGTGCCTGTTTTGTTTTTTTAATGATTTTCACTTGTTAGCAAGGAGATGTTGCCCATTTCCCGAATGGATCAGGAAAATGTTGTAAATTTTTTTTACATAATTTGCCAGGAACCATTCTTGAATGTCCGTAACGTCCGGAAAAGCGGGGCTTGCGGGCTGCAGGATACTTTTGTAATATTTTGAAACACTGTTTCAGGATATTACATATGCAGCACCCTCCTTTTTTGCCTGAACTCGAGGCCGTCATCAAGCGATCCCTTGCCCGTTCGGCCGCCTACGGCATCGACCCCAACCATGACGGCGCGTCCGAGACCACCCGCCTGTCCGCCGGGGCGCTGCGCAGGCGCATTGCCGGGCAGCGCGAATTTTTCCTGTTGGCCCGGGAGCAGATAGACGGCCTTTACCGCCTGCTCACGGGAACGGGCTTTTGTATGGCGCTGGCCGACCGTGACGGCTATGTGCTGTATGTGGTGGGGGATGCCGATCTCATGGAGTATTTCACCCGGCGGCGCTGTCTGCCGGGCTACCGCTGGACGGAACGGGATGTGGGCACCTGCGCCATCGGCCTTGCGCTGGCCGAGCGCATCCCGGTCTTCCTGCCGGGCAGCCGCATGTATTCCGTGCCCGCCCGTGATATCAGCAATGCCGGTGCGCCGGTCTTTTCCCCGGACGGGGGGGAGGTGCTGGGGGCCATCTCCCTGAGCGGCCGATCCAGCCGCATGCACATTCATACCTTGGGACTGGTGCGGCAGGCGGCTGAGACCGTCAGCGCGCAATTGCGCGAGCGCGGGCGTTTTCGCGAGCTGGCCATCAAGCGGCAGTCCCTGCGCGCCATCATTGACGCGGACTCGCGCGGCATCCTGACCATCACGCCCGAAGGCCGCATTGCCGAATGCAACCGCCAGGCCCGCAGCCTGCTGCGTCTGCCCGCCGCCTGCGAGGGGCGGCTTCTCAACGACTATGTGGAAGCCGGGGAGCTGCTCTCCTGTCTGGCCGCAGGCAACAGTCTGCGCGCCAAGGAGGTGGCCACGCGGCGCACCGGCATCACCCATTTTGTGGGACTGGATCCGTTGCGCATGCCCGGCGGGGAGGTGGTGGGCGGCCTGCTGACCATTCAGGAGCGCAAGGAAGTCATGCGCATGGCCGTGGAGGTGACGGGCAATCTGGCCCATTTCACCTTTGAGGCCATTCTGGGCGTCAGCGAAAAGTTGCAGCTCGCCATGCGCCATGCCCGCATTGCCGCGGGCGGCAGCGCGCCGGTTCTGCTCTGCGGGGAGACCGGCACGGGCAAGGAGCTTTTTGCCCAGGCCATTCACAACAGCGGCAGGCGGGCGCATCAGCCCTTTGTGGCCCTCAATTGCGCGGCCATTCCCAAGGAATTGCTGGAAAGCGAGCTGTTCGGCTACGAGGAGGGGGCCTTTACCGGCGCGCAACGGGGCGGACGGCCCGGCAAGCTGGAACTGGCCGATTCCGGCACGCTCTTTCTGGACGAGGTGGGGGATATGCCCCTCGACATGCAGGTCAAACTTCTGCGGGTGCTGCAATCCGGCGAAATACGGCGCGTGGGCGGTCTGCGCACCATTGCCGTGGATTTGCGCATCATTTCGGCCACCAATATGGATTTGCGGCAGGCCATTGCCGATCATCAGTTCCGTGAGGATCTTTATTACCGCATCAGTACCCTCACCATCGGGATTCCTCCCTTGCGCGAACGCCCGGAAGACATCCTCCTGCTGGCGGATCACTTCATGCGGCGGCAGGCGCAGCTCATGGATCGGCGGGTGCGCCCCCTGCCCGAGGTCACCCGGCAGGCCTTGCTGGCCTGTCCCTGGCCGGGCAATGTCCGGCAGCTGGAAAGCTGCGTGGAACGGGCCATGCACCTCGCCGAGGGAGACGAACTCCTGCCCGAGCATTTTTTCGGCAGCGGCGGCGGGGAAAGCGGCAAAACGGCGGCAAGCCCGCCCGGAAGTCTTGCGGACATGGAGTTGCGCGCCATCCGCGACATGCTGGCGGCCTGCCACGGCAATCGCAGTCTTTGTGCCCGGCGTCTGGGCATCAGCCGTCCCACGCTCTACCGCAGGCTGAAAGAGGCGGGGCAAGGCCCGACGAACGGCAGGGCCTGAGGGGCGTCCCGCCATATCGACATGGCAGGGAAGGCGACGCGGCAACGCGCAGACTGGCCGGGCGTCCGGGAGGAACATTCGCGGCCATGCGGCAAGCCGGCCCGGCAGAGGGGTGCCCGCCCGTGGCCTTCAGGGGGCGGGCGTGGCCGCCCGTTCGTCCGTTTCGCGGAGATAGCGGGCCATGAGGCGTGGCGATGGCCGGGAAAAGCTGTCCGGCTCCCCCGTCAGTTCCAGACCGGGAATAATGGCCCGCACCACGGGAATATCCAGATCGCTGCGGGTCAGATCCACATAGAGCGGCGTCCGGCCCTGCGCGTCGAGCAATTCTTCCAGCAGGCGCAGATTGGCTGCCGGGGAATCCAGCTCCCATTCCGGCAATTCCTCGAGACAGCGTTGCGGCAGGGCCGCAAGGGCCGGGCCGGTGGGTTCGCCGTAGGGATAGGGCCACGGGGTTTCGGTAAGGGCTGCCAGCGCGGCCTTGCGCCCGCTGAGGCCCGCGCCGGTGGCGCGTACCACCACGCCGCGCCGGCTCATGACAAAGCATTGATAGACCGGAATGCCGAACTCCGTGGTCATATCCTGAAACTGCAGCCGGATGCCGCGCGCGGCATAGTCATCCAACAGGGATTGCAGCAGGGCATCCTGCGAACAGAGCGTAAAGCACTGCCGACGGCTGAAGGGCGTGGTGGCCTCGGCGTCGCGTTCCAGAATCTCCACCAGCGCAGCCACCTTTGCCTCTTCCACGGTATTGCCCGAGGCCAGCCCCGTGGAACCGGCGGCCAGAAAGAGGGACGGTTCCTCCAGATTGCAGAACAGAAAGACGGCCTGCGCGGGAACCAGCACTTCCCCGCCTGCCGGATCATGGGCGGGAACCCAGTGCAGAGGCGTTTCCGGCCCGCAACTGCCCGCAAAGGGCGCATCCAGCGGCAGGCGCTCCGGGGAGAGGGCCGCGCGCCCCTCGGCCAGCAGCGCGGCATATGAGGCCCGGATGACGGGCAGGGGCTGCTTGCGCTTGCCGACCTCGCCCGGGGCGTTCGCGCTCTCCGGCTGGCGAATGTCCACATAGGCGCTGGCCCGCTCCACGATCTCCATGCTGTAGGAGGCCCGCGCCTGGGCCAGCGACAGCCCGCGCCCGTAAGCCGTGGCCTCGCCGCGCAGGCTGTGCCGCACGGCCTGCGCGCCCGTGCCGCCGCTCACCCGCAGATCCAGCCGCCACGTCCGCAAGAGGGCAATGGGTGACAGGGAGGCCTGATGTCGCATTTCCGGCCCGGCAAGAATGCCCGCCTCCAGCAGGGCGTCCGTGGCGCGCAAAAAGGTGTCCTGAGCCGGGGGACGCTCCCACGCGGGCAGGCCCAGCGCGGCCACCCGTTCCCGCGCGGCGGCAAGGCAACCGGCCTGCGCGCGCATGACCGCCTGCGCCCCGTCAATGGCCGCCGCGTCATACAGGGGCGGCAGATCCACGTCTTCCGGGCGGGGCAGGGCATGATGATCGCAGATGTTGCGCCGGAAAAGCTCGTTCCATTGCCGGGCCGCCCCGGCATCCGGGCAGGCCGCCGCGCGCAGGTAGACGAGCGGCGTGAACGCGGCCAGCCGTTGCGCGGCATCCGGTGGGAAAACGGCGGCTGCGGCGGCCAGTTCCGGCACGAGCAGGGCGCATTCCAGTACGAGCGCGGCCAGCACGGGCCGCCGGAAGGCGTCGTGAGCCGCGTCGTAGGCGGTGGCCGCCAGCGTCTTCAGGGCGTCCGCGCCCCTGCCTGCCAGCGTGCGCAGGCAGTGCTGGTGCAAAAAGTCGTCCAGCGGACAGGCTTCCAGCCGTTCGAGGGCCGCCTCCCAGCTCAGGGCCGCCGGAGGTTCACAGGAAAAATAGCCGGTGGTGGCCTCTGTCCGGCTGTGGGCATAGGTGTAGTCCAGCGCGTCGTCGGGGCTGATCATGGTCTCTCGCTCGGCTGAAGGGAAGGGAACAGGGAGGCAGTATAGACGGCGGCCCGGGGACGGGCAAGATGAAAGAAGCGACAGGCCGCGCCCGCAGGCCGACGGCGGGCGGGGAAAGATCCTGCCGGTGGGGCACGCGCCACATGCCGCCGCCGGCGGCAGGAACGGCGACGCAAAAAGGGGCAGACCCGAAGGCCTGCCCCTGCATGTCCGTATCCCGAAGGATATTAACGCTTCGAGTACTGGTAGCGGGCGCGGGCGGCGCGCAGACCGTACTTTTTACGTTCCTTCTTGCGGGCGTCGCGGGTGAGGAAACCGGCTTTCTTCAGCACCGGGCGCAGGGCGGGATCCACCACCAGCAGAGCGCGGGAGATGCCGTGACGCACGGCTTCAGCCTGACCGCTGACGCCGCCGCCGGCCACGTTGACGCGCACATCCAGCTTTTCGGCCAGCTTGGACAGCACGAGGGGCTGACGGATGATCATCTGCAGGGTCTTGCGGGGGAAATACTCCTCGAAGGCGCGGCCGTTGACCGTGATATTGCCGGAACCGGCATAGATGCGGGTGCGGGCGGTAGCCGTCTTGCGGCGGCCGGTACCGTAATCGAATTTGTCGCTCATGACGGTCACTCCTTAGTAGGGCAGGGTCAGCGGCTGCGGGTTCTGGGCGGCATGGGGATGCTCGGCGCCCGCGTAAATCTTGAGCTTCTTCAGCATGGCGCGGCCCAGACGATTCTTGGGCAGCATGCCGCGCACGGCGGCCATGAGCACGCGCTCGGGCTTGTCGGCCATCATGTCGGACAGGACGGTGGTCTTGAGGCCGCCGACCCAGCCGGAATGTCGGTAGTATTTCTTGTCGTGCATCTTCTTGCCGGTGACCTTCACCTTGTCGCAATTGACCACGACGATAAAGTCGCCCATGTCCATATGGGGGGCGAATTCGGGTTTATGCTTGCCACGCAGGCGGTGGGCGATCTGGCTGGCCAGACGGCCCAGCACCAGATCCTGAGCATCGACCACATACCACTGGCGGTTGATGTCCTTGGGGGTAGGGCTGAACGTCTTCATGGGGATGAACTCCTCTGCAAAATACAGTAGCCGTAATGCGGCGGAAAATCCTTCATGCGACGTGCCGCCTAACGGGGGTGACGACAATATCGCTGCAAAGAGAAGGCTTCATAGCCTCAGGCGCGCAAAATGTCAAGCCGTCTCCCGCCACATGTTTTCGGAAACGGCTTTTCGCGCGTGCGCTTGAGCATTAGCCTATTCTTTCGTATAATGCCAGCACTTTTTTCCGCACATCCCCTGCGTCCGGCCCGGGGATGGCGCGCCACAAGGAGTCTGTCATGCCATCTATCCGCAAGAGCCTGTTGCAACTCACCTTTTCCGGTGCCTATCTGCTGCGCTGGAACGACAAGCTGCGGCCCGCCGAGCTGATGGAAATCGACAAACAGGCCCACAAGATGCTGGTGGCCTGCGCCCTCTGGCACGAAAACAGCCGCGACCTGCCCGACGAGGACAGGCTGGCGCTGGGCCGGGAAATCATCGAAGGCGGCCTGTTTGACTACTATTACCGCCTGATCATCACGGACATCAAGCCGCCGGTCTTCTACCGCATCAAGGAAAACCGCGAGCATTACCGCCAGCTCACCGACCATGTGCTGAAGCGCCTCGAACCCGCGCTCGCCCCGCTGGGGGACTTCTGGCAGCGCATGCGGGACTGGCACGCCAGCGAGGAGGAGAGCCTTGCCCGGCGCATCCTCACGGCGGCCCACCTCTATGCCTCGCAGTGGGAGTTTCGCCTCATCAAGCCGCTCAACGGCTTTGACGAGGAAATGGAGGACATCGATCTGTCCTTCCGCGAACGCCTTGCCGGTTTCGGCGACGTGAAGGGCATGCCGGACATCGTGGCGGGCAGTACGGCCCTGGCCCGCTTTGCCAACATCTGCGGCCAGCTCCGTTTCCAGATCCGCTGGACGCAGGCCCCGCGCATTCCGGCCACCTCAGTGCTCGGGCACATGTTCATCGTGGCCGCCTATGCCTATTTCTTCAGCCAGTCCATCGGGGCCTGCCGGGCGCGGGCCATCAACAATTTCTTCTGCGGCCTGCTCCACGATCTGCCGGAGCTGCTCACCCGCGACATCATTTCGCCGGTCAAGCAGTCCGTGGAAAGTCTGCCCGGCATCATCCGCGAATATGAGGAACAGGAGCTGGAACGCCGCATCTTCGGCCCCTTGCGCACAGAGGGGCAGGAAGGGCTGGTGGATTTGCTCTCCTATTATCTGGGCATGGAAACGGGATCCGAATTCGACGAGACCATCCGCGAAAACGGCCATGCCAAAAAAATAAAGGACTTCGACACCCTGCACGGCAGCTGCAATGCCGACGCCCTCCAGCCCAAGGATGGGCGTCTCATCAAGGAATGCGACAGGCTGGCCGCCTTCCTCGAGGCGCACAGCTCCATCCGCAATGGCGTCTCCTCCCCGCATTTGCAGGAGGCGCTGGCCCGCCTCAAGGCCGATCTGCTCAACAGCCCGCTGGACTGCCTGCATCTCGGCGCGTTGCTGGCGGACTTTGACTGACCGCTTACGGAAGGCCCGTCATGCCGCACATCCTGCTCTGCTTCCTGCTGCTCCTGTGTCCGGTGCTGTGCGCCCTGCCGTCCCTGCCGCAGGCCGCCCCGGCGAGCGCCGCGCCCGGACGGGGATTTCTGCTCTATGCCCAGCGCATGGAATTCTACTATCAGCGTCCGCAGGCCGCGTTGCTGCCCGATGTCCTCCTGAAGCTCGATGCGGTCGGCATGCTGGCCGACGGGGAAAAGCGTCTGGTCGTGGCCGCCTTTCTGGCTGAATGCCTGCGCCGGGACGCCGCCGCGCGCCAGGCGCTGGAGCCGCTCATCGCCCCGCCGGACGGGCGGGTGCAGACGCCTGCCGTACGCCGAACCCTTGCCTGGGCTGTGCATCTGGCCGGGCTGGATACGGCGGCGGAACAGGTGTCCAGCCTGCTGCCCCGGCGCGCGGATTTGACCCTGCATGACCAGATTCTTGCCAGCCCCAGCCCGCTGCTGCGCTGGGACATCACCTCGGAAGTCAGCGTCCTGCACATGTATTGGGGGGCCTTCATGGCCGGAGGCGACACGGCCTATGTGGATGCCGTCATTGCCGCGGCCTGCCGTTATGCCCGCCTCAAGGCCGGAGGCCGTCAGTACGAGGAAGATTTTGATCTCTGCCGGCAGGCCGCTGCCAGCCTGTATGAGTTCACGCCCCGCCATCCCCTTGTACGGCGGCAGGTGGAAAGGGCCATTGCCGCCACCAGCAACCCCGCCGAGCAGGAAACCCTGCGCCTCATGCTGCACTGAGCGCCGGCTTG
Organism: Candidatus Desulfovibrio intestinavium; assembly: GCA_019118345.1. Lineage (GTDB taxonomy): Bacteria > Desulfobacterota > Desulfovibrionia > Desulfovibrionales > Desulfovibrionaceae > Desulfovibrio > Desulfovibrio intestinavium. Next base: position 150,724 of record DWZD01000047.1, read on the forward strand.
CGCCACGCGGCAGGCGGCGGCCCCCACCCCGGATGGGATCTCCCCCGGCAGCACCGATGCTTCGCTGTCCTGCCGCCCTCAGGGCACAAGACTTTCCTCGTCGTACAGCATGCGGTCGATGAAGGCTTGCTGTTCCAGCGTGGGCGTGGCGGGAAAACAGTTCGTGGCGTCAAAGAAGATGCCTTCGGCAGAGGTGCCTTCCATAAGGAAGTATTCTCGCAGAAAAAGCGCAAGGGATTTTTTTATCCGACCTTCACAGGTCAGAAAGCTGCTCAATTCCGCGCCCGGCTGTCCGTCCGCATGCAGATCCGTGCCATGCCGAAAGACTCGCATGGCCGTTCCCCGGTACTGTTCCCTGTTTACGGAAATATCCACGACAAGGAAGGGCGGAGCATCGCCGCAGGCCCACATGGGATTGTAAAAATGCGCGATGCCGGGCGAGGAAATGGCCCGTTCGCCCCATGTGATCAGGAGCAGGACAGCGGCGATCAGCGCAAGCAGCGGCGGCACAAGCCGGAGAAGGGAGGTCACGGCAGCTTCTCCGAAGCGGCGGCGTCCGGCGCGTCATTCGTGTCATTCGCGCCATTCGGGTCTTTTGCGTCATTCAGGGCGCTGTCCGTCCCTTCCGCGCGTCCGGTTTCGGCGGGCGGCGTTGCCGTGCACGCGGTCTCCGGCGCAGGGTAGAGTCGTTGCGCCAGCCGCCGCGTGCCGCGAATGCCCAGCAGTGCGCAGATGACGTTGTAGGGGAAGGACAGCAGCACGATCAACCAGCCGATCTCGGCGCCTTCGAGTGCGCCGTCCAGCAGCAGTTTCTCCTGCCAGCTGCTGGGAAAATAGCCCGCCAGCATGTCGTGCAGGTGCCAGAGCATGCCGCCCAGCGGCGAGGCAAGCAGGGGCGTGGCCAAAACGATCCAGATGGCCAGCGACGGCCGCCGGGCGATGCGCGGGGCAAAGGCGGCAGCCAGCAGAGCGTAGATCAGGCAGACAAGCGCGATATATTGATTGGGATATATCCAATGGTAGAGGAACATGCGCGGCAGGAAGCCGAAAATGAGTACCCCTTTCGTCAGCAGGGCCATCGCATGATAGACGAGGGCCGCGAGGCCGAAGGAGCAGCCGAAGAAGGCGAAAAAGGCAAGCAGGCGTTTTTTCATGGGCGGTTTTCCGATGGCAATGGCCTGTCCGGGGGGAGGGTGGACAAACAAGGCCTTCCGCCTGATCAGGCGACAGGCGCTCCTTTATGCGGCGGCTTCAGTGCGGGGGCGCGGCTGTGAGCGTGGCGATTTCTCCACCTCGTTATCCCCGACAGAGAAAAAAAGCAATGCGAGACGCTTATCCGCTGCGGCACATCAGAACGGACGGTTGCGGACGGCGGGCACAAAAAAAGGCTCCCGCCGGAGCGGGAGCCATACAAGGCAGTTGGAGGAAGGGCCGGCCTAGTACATGCCGCCCATGCCGCCCATGCCGTCCATGCCGCCGGGCATGGCAGGGGCGTCCTTCTTGGGTTCGGGCTTTTCGCTGATGGCGCACTCGGTGGTGAGCAGCAGGGAAGCCACGGAAGCGGCGTTCTGCAGGGCGGTGCGGGTCACCTTCTTCGGGTCGATGACGCCGGCCTTGAGCAGGTCTTCATATTCGCCGGAAGCGGCGTTGAAGCCGAAGCCGTCCTTGCCCTGGCGCACCTTTTCCACGATGATGGAGCCTTCAAAGCCGGCGTTGTGGGCAATCTGGCGCAGCGGGGCTTCGATGGCGCGGCGGATGATGTTCACGCCGGCCAGTTCGTCGTCGTCAGCGGGCTTGATGGTGTCAAGCACCTTGGACACGCGGATGAGGGCCGTGCCGCCGCCGGGGACGATGCCTTCTTCCACGGCCGCGCGGGTGGCGTTGAGGGCGTCTTCCACGCGGTCTTTCTTTTCCTTCATTTCCACTTCGGTGGCAGCGCCCACATGGACGACGGCCACGCCGCCCACCAGCTTGGCCAGGCGTTCCTGCAACTTTTCGCGGTCATAATCGGAAGTGGCTTCTTCCACCTGGGCGCGGATCTGCTTCACGCGGGCGGTGATTTCTTCCTTCTTGCCGGCGCCGTCCACGATGGTGGTGTTTTCCTTGTCGATGACCACGCGCTTGGCGGTACCGAGGTCGGTGAGGGCCATGTTTTCCAGCTTGGTGCCGGTATCGTCGGAAGCCACCTGACCGCCGGTGAGAATGGCGATATCCTGCAGCATGGCCTTGCGGCGATCACCGAAGCCCGGAGCCTTCACGGCCACCACCTGCAGGGCGCCGCGCAGCTTGTTGACCACGAGGGTGGCAAGGGCTTCGCCTTCCACGTCTTCGGCCAGGATGAGCAGCGGACGGTTGACCTTGGCCACCTGTTCCAGCACGGGCAGCATGTCCTTCATGCTGGAGATTTTCTTTTCGGAGCAGAGGATGTAGGGGTTATCCAGCTCGCACTGCATCTTTTCGGCGTTGGTCACGAAGTAGGGGGAGAGGTAGCCGCGGTCGAAGCGCATGCCTTCCACCACGTCCATGGTGGTTTCGAGGCCCTTGGCTTCTTCCACGGTGATCACGCCTTCCTTGCCCACCTTGGCCATGGCTTCGGCGATGATGTTGCCGATGGTGGCGTCGGAGTTGGCGGAAATGGTGCCGATCTGGGCGATTTCCTTCTGATCGCGGGTGGGCTTGGCCAGATTGGCCAGTTCGGCGATCAGGGCTTCCACGGCCTTGTCCACGCCGCGCTTGATGGCCATCGGGTTGCGACCGGCGGCCACGAGCTTCACGCCTTCATGATAGATGGCCTGGGCCAGGATGGTGGCGGTGGTGGTGCCGTCGCCGGCGGCGTCGGAAGTCTTGGAGGCCACTTCCTTCACCAGCTGGGCGCCCATGTTCTCGAACTTGTCATCCAGCTCGATTTCCTTGGCCACGGTCACGCCGTCCTTGGTGATGACAGGAGCGCCGTAGGACTTTTCGATGGCCACATTACGGCCCTTGGGGCCGAGGGTCACCTTCACCGCGTTGGCGAGCTTGTCCACGCCACGGGCCAGTTTTTCGCGAGCTTTGACATCGAAGAGAACTTCTTTAGCAGCCATGATATTTTCTCCTTAAGGGATAATGCGATGTAAGTGGGGGAGGACTAGTTGAGGATGGCGAGGATGTCGTCTTCGCGCATCACGAGGTGTTCCACGCCGTCCAGCTTCACTTCGGTGCCGGCATACTTGTTGAACAGCACGATGTCGCCCGCCTTCACGGACATTTCAATGCGGTTGCCGTTTTCCACCTTGCCGGGGCCCACAGCGATCACTTCACCCTTGGAGGGCTTTTCCTTGGCGGTATCGGGAATGAAAAGGCCGCCGGCGGTCTTTTCTTCGGATTCAACGCGCTTGACCAGCACACGGTCGTGAAGGGGTTTCAGGTTCATGGTATCTCCTCCAAAAGAATTTTTTATCTCGGTGCAGCGTTTGCTGCGGGATTCTTGAGCGGGAGGCAGGCGTTTCAACCATCTTCCCCGCGTCGGCATAGTAAATAAGGCAGCTTGCCGGATTGAAAAGGGGCAAAAGGGATTTTTTTTGAACTTTTGCGTTTTTTTCAAAAAAAGACAAATAAATTTAATGTATTGAAAGAAAATTTTTCCTGACATTTTCCCGGCAGGCAGCCCTTTTGCGCCGTTTTGCCCATGATCTGAATGCCGATCCGGCCACACCGCAAGCGGGCAACCCTTTTGCCCTCAGGGGTCTCAGGCCGGGGCAGGCGTGTGTCCAGAGGGAAATGGCGCAGAAGGCGTCTTGACGCCCCTGCGGAAAACGGGCATAGGCGGGTGAGCGCGCGTTTTTTGCGCGCGGGAGGAGTTTCCATGTCGTCAGAAAGTGCCTGTCCGGCCCCTGCCAGTCTGTTACAGCGTTGACGATGCCTCCGCGCCGCTCCGCCGCGGGGAAGTCGTTGCCCGCGGAGGAGTCATGCGTTTCCTGTTTTCCCATCCTTGCCTGTTCGCAACCTCTCTGATTGTTCGCCGTCCGCCGTCCTTGCGGCGGCGGCATCTGCTCGTGCCGTCCCTGCAACCGCCCTCGCGCGGTTGACCTTCCTTTTCGCCCCATTTTCCTGCGTGTCCCTTGAGCGCGGCCCCGTCCGCGCTTCCCTGTTCGCGTCCCTTTTCCGAGGAGAAGATCATGGACTGTCACAGTATTTCGTCCCGCCGACATGCTTTTGTTTTCCCTGCAACCCGCGTCACAGGAGTGTTGTCCCATGTTGTTCATCCGTGTTCGTGCGCTCCGCCGGGCATCTGATGTCCTGATCGGCGTCATGGCGGCGCAGTGCCTTCTTCTGCGTGGCCGAAGTCCGTTCTCCTTTTTCCGTGTGCCGTCGCCCGGGCGAAACCGCCCCGGCGTCCCGTCCATGTCGTTCGAGAAAAAGGAGATTTGCCATGAATCGTGAACTGCTTTGCGCCACCCTTGCGGATTGTCTTGCCCATCCCCGCACCGCCGATCTGGCGGCCGTCCTCCAATCCGCGCATCCTTCCGATCTGGCCGGGGCCATGCACACGGCCAGCGACGGACAGGTCATGCAGCTCCTCGCCGAAATGAATGCGCAGGAGCGGGCGGACATTTTCGTTTACTTCCCGCCCGAGCGGCAGACGTCGCTGCTTGCGCTTTTGCCGCGCCACATGGCCGTGGCCCTGGTGGAAGGCATGGCCGCCGACGAGCGGGCCGATCTCTATCATCAGCTTGACGAAAGCCAGCGCGAAAGGCTCCTGCTCGCCCTGAACCAGGAGGAGCGGGACGATATCCTGCGGCTGGCGGCCTATGCCGAGGGCAGCACCGGTTCCGCGACCACTTCAGACTTCGTGGCCCTGCGGCCGGACATGCGCGTGGATGAGGCCCTGCGGCAGGTACGGGCCACGGCGGCGGACAGAGAAACCATATATATTGTCTATGTGCTGGACAAAGAGGGTCGCCTGTGCGGCACGCTATCCCTGCGCGAGTTGCTGCTGGCCGATGATGCGCGCCGCATCGGGGACATCATGCGCCGGCAGCCGGTATGGGTGCGGGCCGAAAGCCCCCGCGCCGAGGCGGCTGAATTGATCCGGCGTTATGATCTGCTGGCCCTGCCGGTCGTCAACGGCGAGGAGCGGATGATCGGCATCATCACCGTGGACGACGCCATGGACATCGAAAAGGAAACGGATGCCGCTCAGCTGGCGCGCTTCGGCGGCACGGCGGCCGGCGGCGAGACGGATCTGGACATTCTGGCCACGCCCCTGCCGCAGATGTTCCGGGTGCGGGTGTTCTGGCTCATCCTTCTCACGCTCTTCGGCGTGGCGACTAGCGCCTTTGTGGCCGCGCAGGAGGCCATGCTGTCGCAGGTCATCGTGCTGGCGGCCTTCATCGCGCCCATTGTGGACATGGGCGGCAATACGGGCAGCCAGTCGGCCTCGCTGGTCATTCGCGGCATGGCGCTGGGCGATATTGGCCTGTGCTGGCGCGATGTCCTGCGGGTCGTGCGCCGGGAACTGCCCGTGGCCGCCGGACTGGGGCTGGTGGTGGCCCTGCTGGAAGGCATCATGGCCTTCTTTGCCAAGGGCATCGGCGGCGACGTGCTGCTGGTGGTGGGGCTGAGCATGCTGATTTGCACCGCGCTGGGCGGCGTGGTGGGGGCGCTGCTGCCCTTTCTGGCCCGTCGGCTGGGTACCGACCCGGCCACCCTGTCCTCGCCGCTCATTACTTCGGTGATGGATCTGGCCGGGGTGTTCGTCTATTTCAGTCTTGCGTATGTCTTTCTGGGAAATCTGCTGGGGCAGGCGTCGCATTGAGCCATCCGGGGAAGGGCGCTTCGGTTCTCCGGATCGCACGGCCAACAAAAAGGACGGGGGACATGCTTCCCCCGTCCGCAAAAAAGACGCAATGTCCTGTCGTTAGATGCTGATCTGCGCGCCCAGCAGCTTGACGAAGGCCGCGATCCAGGCCGGATGCGCGGGCCAGGCCGGAGCCGTCACCAGATGGCCGGACACCACGGCGTTGGAGGCCGTCTCATTGTTGTCGGCCCAGGTCGCGCCCGCGTCCACCACATCAGGTTTGACGGCGGCGTAGCAGGTGCAGGTCCTGCCCTTGAGGATGCCGGCGGAGACAAGGATCTGCGGGCCGTGGCAGATGGCGGCAATGGGCTTCTGGGCGGCGTCGAATTCGCGCACGATGTCCAGCACGCGGGCATTGAGGCGCAGATATTCGGGCGCGCGACCGCCGGGCACCACCAGACCGGCATAATCGGCCACATTCACCTTGTCGAAATCGTAGTTGATGGCGAAGTTGTGACCGCGCTTTTCAGAATAGGTCTGATCGCCCTCGAAGTCATGGATGGCGGTTTTCACCACATCGCCGGGCTTCTTGCCGGGGCAGACGGCATGCACTTCGTAGCCCAGCATGAGCAGCATCTGAAAGGGCACCATCACTTCATAATCTTCAACAAAGTCGCCGGCCAGCAAGAGAATTTTTTTGCTCATCATCAAACTCCTGAAAAAAGGCTTCAAAGGGGGGATGCACCGCGGCGGGATCCCGCAGCACCCCGGGGGAAGGGGCCGGCAGCGCGGATTTGCGGCTTGCCTTGCCCGTTTCCGTGAGTATATAAGCATGGACGCGGCGGCCCGCAAGGCCGGAAAAGGATTTTTTTCCCAAGAGGTGCAGTGCCATGCCCATGTTCGACTTTTTCTGTCCCCGCTGTGAGAACACATTTGAGGAATTGGTGTTCGGCGACGAGGTGCCGCCCTGTCCGCGCTGCGGCGCCACCGAAACCGAGCGTCAGGTGAGCGCGCCAAGCCCGCTCAAGACCGGGGCCTTTCCCTTCAAGGTGGGGCCGGTGCACCCGCTGGCCTCGCGCATGGGCAAGGGCCTTGCCGGTTGCGGCGGGGCCTGCGGCAGCGGGGGCTGCCCCTCGGCGCAGGGCGGACAGTCCTGAGGCCGGCGGGGCGGCATGCTGCCATTTTCGCAAGGCCGTTCGCGGCGTCCGTCCGGCGGATTGCAAACTGTTTGACCATACCCTATGCTGAAGCCTGCGGTTTGCCGATGCATCCGGCGGTGAACCGGCCACGGACGGCGTATGGTTTTTTCCTTTCGGGAGTACGCAGATGGTACGCAGCATGACCGGTTTTGGCCGCTGTCTGGTAGAAAACGGCGGCGTGACTCAGCAATGGGAGATCAAGAGCGTCAACGGACGGCACCTTGATCTGAAATGGCGTTTGCCCGCCTGCGCCCGCAGCCTTGAGCCGCGACTGGAAAAGGTGGTGCGCCGTCATGCCTCGCGCGGACGGGTGGATATCAGCCTGCTTTTGCAGTTTGCGCCGGACTGTCTGCCGCCCCTGCGCTTTGATGCGGCGGCGGCCGCCTCCATGCTGAACAGCCTGCGCGATCTGGCCGCCAGTCGCGGGGACGCCTTCAGCCCGGACTACAATGCCCTGCTGGCCCTGCCCGCCTTGTGGGGCGATACGGGCGAGGACACGGGCGAGGAGCTGGTGGCTCTGCTGGAAAGCGGGCTGGATCTGGCCCTGCAGGACTGGAATGAAGCCCGCGGCAAGGAGGGGCATGCCCTTGCCGTGGACATGCAGTCCCGCATTCTGCGCATGGAGGAATGGACGGGGCGCATCATGGAGCGCGCGCCGCAGATCCGCGAGGAGCGTACCGCCATGATGTGCGATCGGCTTGGCGAGGCGCTGGCCGTGCACGGTCTGGAGCTGGAAGAGGGCCGCTTTTTGCAGGAAGTCACCATCCTTGCCGATCGGCTGGATGTCAGCGAGGAGCTGACCCGCCTGCAAACCCATCTGGAGCGACTGCATGAGCTGCTGGATGACGGCAGGGATGCCGGGCGACGGCTGGATTTCACCCTTCAGGAATGCTTCCGCGAGATCAACACCTGCGGCAATAAGCTGCCGGACGTGCAACTGTCGCGCATGGTGGTGGATTTCAAGAACGAGCTGGAAAAGTGTCGTGAACAGGTACAGAATCTGGAATAGGTCATGGCCCGCGAGAAACTGATCAACATCGGCTTCGGCAATTTCGTGCTGGCCGGGCGGGTGGTGAGCATCGTCAGCCCCGCCTCGTCGCCCATGCGCCGCCTGCGGGAGGACGCCCGGGCCGAAGGGCGGCTGGTGGACGCCACCCAGGGCCGCCGCACACGTTCCATCATCGTGACCGATTCCAATCACGTCATCCTTTCGTCCATCCAGCCGGAAACCATCAGTCAGCGCTTTGCGCAGGAAGGGAACGATTCATGAGGCGACACGGCATTGCGCTGGTCATCAGCGCACCTTCCGGCGCGGGCAAGACCACGCTCATCGGGCGGCTGCGCGAGGAATTTCCGCATTTCGGCTATTCCATTTCCTGCACCACCCGCGCCCCCCGCGACGGGGAGCGCGACGGCGCGGATTATCATTTTCTGACCCGCGCCCGCTTCGAGGAACTGCGGGAAAGCGGCCACTTTGCCGAATGGGCCGAAGTGCACGGCAATCTCTACGGCACGCCGCTGGCCCCGGTACGCGAGATGCTGCGGCAGGGACAGGATGTGCTCTTCGACATTGACGTGCAGGGGGCGCGCCAGTTGAAACAGAGCCTCGGCGAGGCGGTGTTCGTCTTCATCCTGCCGCCCAGTCTGGCGGAGCTGGAACGGCGTCTGCGCGGTCGCGGTCTGGACAGCGAGGAAACCATTGCCCGCCGCCTGCGCAATGCCCGCGCGGAACTGCGCGAAGCGGCGTGGTACGATTACCTTGTCGTCAATGACGATGTGGATACGGCCCATGATCACTTGCGGGCCGCCTATGTGGCCGCGACCCTGCGCCCGCTCTGCCGCCCGGATCTGCTGCGGGCGCTGGAGCAGGGAGCGCTGGACGCGGCAGCCGTCTGAGGGAGGATGTCATGGCCGAGCTGATTGTGGCCCTTGACTTTCCCGCTGCCGACAGCGCCCTGGAACTGGCCGGACGTCTGCGCGGCACGGTGCCCTGGTGCAAGGTGGGCATGGAGCTTTTCTGCCAGGCCGGGCCGTCTGTTCTGGCCCGCCTGCGGGACATGGGCTTCCATGTTTTTCTGGATCTGAAATTTTACGATATTCCCCATACCGTGGCTCAGGCAGTCCGGGCCGCCGCACGCCACGGGGCGGAAATGCTGACCATCCACACCCAGGGCGGGGAACGCATGTGTTGCGAGGCGCGGCAGGCCGCCGACAGCGCGCAGCCGCCGCTGCTTTTCGGGGTGACCGTGCTGACCAGTTTCGGCCCCGGCCAGATGCCCGGCATTGAGCGGGAACCGGCCGACTTCGCGGCTCAGCTGGCAAGCATGGCCGCCGGCTGGGGACTGGACGGCGTGGTCTGCTCCGGTCAGGAAGCGGCGGGCATCAAGGCCCGTCAGCCGGGCTTGCGCTGCCTGTGCCCCGGCATCCGTCCGGCAGCCGCCGCGGCGGATGATCAGTGCCGCATCATGACGCCCGCCGCCGCCGTGGCCGCCGGAGCGGATTATCTGGTGGTCGGCAGGCCCATTACCCGCGCGGACGATCCGCTTGCCGCGGCCCGCGCCATTCTTGACGAAATGCATACCTGCTAGACGGAGTTTCCATGTCCAATATCAGCGCCCCCCAGACAGCTTCTTCCCGTCCGCAGCAACAGCCGGAAGTGCGCGGCGTCTTTTCCACACAGGAAATCCGCAAGGTCGGTACCGGCACAACCACCCGCAAGACCGTGCAAAAAACCTTCTGGTTCGTGGAGCAGCACGGGGATGTCATCGAGTGCCAGCCGCTCAACACCAACTATGTTCCCAGCGGCCCCAAGCGCAAGATCAGCATGGAGGATCTGATCGCCAAATTCTCGCCCGAGCCGGAATTCTACATGAATTCCGTGTATCCCAAGATGCAGGAGCTGCAGCAGTCCATCAAGCAGGGCGACAAGTACCGCGAAAACGGCGAGGGCTTTGCCGCCGAATACGAATATTCGCGCGCCCTCAAGGTGGACGAGGACAATGTGCGGGCCAATTTCGGCATCGGACTCACCTATCTGGAGCGCGGCGACGCCGGCAAGGCGCAGGACATTTTCGAGCGCCTCGTCAAGCTGGACGCGGCCTTCGAGCCGCAGCACAAGCATCTGTTCAATGAATTCGGCATCAACCTGCGCAAGAACAAGATGCTGGCCGAGTCCCGCGAATACTATGCCCGCGCGCTCCAGCTCTCGCCCAAGGATGAAAATCTGAACATGAACATGGCCCGCGTCCTGCTGGAATCCCGGGATCTGGAAGGCTGTGTGGACTATCTGCTGGAAGCCCTGCGGCTTGCCCCGCGCCATGAGCCGTCGCTCAAGTTCCTGCGCTGGCTCATTCAGAAGGATATGGCCCCGGCCGACAAGATGGAAGCCATCCAGCAGGCCCTGGCCGCCGCCGGGCAAGGTTCGGGTGCGGCAACGCCCGAGGTTCCGTCCCCGGGCGGGGAAACGCCCGCCGCTGACGGGAGCGGCCCCGCTGTCGCAGCGGATGCCGCCCAGCCTGAAGGTGAACCCTCTGCCGCTGCGCCGGGGACGGCAACGGCGAGCGATCCCTTTGTCGATACCACGGCATGAAGAACTGGCTTTTCCGTCAGCCCCCGGAAACGCCCTGCCCGGAAGAGTGGGCCGAGGCCTTGGAGATCTCGCCGTTGCTGCTGGATGTGCTGTGGCGACGGGGGTTTGGCAGCCGGGAGAGCATGGACGCCTTTCTGTCCTCGCGTCTGGACAGTCTCATTCCCCCCGCCGCCTGGCCGCAGATTCCTGACGTGGCCCGCCTGCTGGCCGACGAGCTGCTGGCCGGCAAAACGCTGGCCGTCTGGGGCGATTACGATGTGGACGGCATCACCGCCGCCGCATTGGTGCTGGATGTGCTGGAATTTCACGGCCTGCCCGCGGTCAGTCATATTCCCGATCGCCGCAGCGAGGGCTACGGCCTCAACCGGAAAGGCGTCGAGGAGCTGGCAGCCGCGGGCTGCGGCGTTCTCCTGACCGTGGATTGCGGCATCTCAGACGGCGAGGCCGTTGCCCGCGCCCGAGAACTGGGCATGACGGTCATCATTTCCGACCACCACCTGCCGCCGGAGGAACTGCCCCCGGCGCACGCCATCTGCAATCCGCGCCTGATGGAGGAAGCCTCCTGCCCCTGTCCGCATCTGGCGGGCGTGGGCGTTGCCTTCTTTCTCATGGCCGCTGTCAATGCCCGGCTGGCCGGGCATACGGGCAGGCGCTTCCGCATGGATGATGTCCTTGATCTGGTGGCGCTGGGCACGCTGGCCGACGTCATGCGCCTGAGCGGACAGAACCGCATCCTCGTGCGCGGCGGACTGCAACGCATGGCGCTCACCACCCGGCCCGGCATGGCGGCCCTCAAGGTGGTCAGCAAGTTCGATGCCGCGGCCCGCCTCAGCGCCGGGCAGGTGGTTTTCCGTCTGGCGCCGCGCATCAATGCCGCCGGGCGCATGGATCATGGGAAGCTGGCCCTCGATCTTTTGCGCTGCAAGGATCATGTGCGGGCAGCCGAACTGGCCCGCGAGCTGGACGCCCTCAACAGCCAGCGCCAGCAGGAGGAAGAGCGCATGGTGCGGGAGGCCCGGCAGCAGGCGCAGGAATTGCTGGCAAAGCGGCCCCGGGCCGGGCTTGTCCTCTATGGCCGTGACTGGCATCCGGGCATCGTGGGCATCGTGGCTTCCAAGATTGTGGAGGAGTTCTACCGGCCCACCATCATTCTTTGCGAGGATCAGGGCGCCATCAAGGGCTCGGGCCGCTCCATCCGCGAATTTGATCTCTATGAGGGCCTGAGCCGCGCCGCCACCCACCTGCTGCGCTTCGGCGGGCACAAGCTGGCGGCGGGCGTGCGGCTGGAACCGGACAGGCTGGAGGATTTTCGCCGGGATTTTGAACAGGCCGTCGAGGCCACCCTCGGCCCCGGACAGCTTACCCCCAGCCTGCTGCTGGAACGCGAGCTGGACTTTGCCACCGCCGGGGATCTCTGTTTTCTCAAGGAGCTGGAATTGCTCCAGCCCTTCGGCCCCGGCAATGCCGAACCCGTCTTTGCCTCGCCTGAGCTGATCATCCGGGAACGCCGCCCCCTGGGCATGAACCGCGAACATGCCCTGCTCAAGGTGCAGGATACCGTCTCCGGCGTGACCCTCACGGCCAAGGCCTGGCGTCTGGGCGAACAGTTCCCGCCTGCCTGCGTGGGCCGTCGCATCCGGCTGGCCTATACCCCGCGCATCGACACCTACAACGGCATTGCCTCGGTGGATGTGTCCATCAAGGACTGGCAGCCCGTGGAGTAGGGGGGCCGCGCCGTCCACGCCCCTCAGCCGATGCGCTCCACCAGCAGCCCGTCTTCAGCCAGCGCCAGCGGCCGCACCGGCACAAGGCCGGACAGCGGCCCGCTGTCCGCAGCCCGCAGGCGGCAGGGCACATAATGCTCATTGACGCCGCGTGCCCCTGCCGTTTCCCCGTCCTTTCCCCCGGCGGCATCAGCCGCCAGCCGCATCAGCGGCACGGTCAGCTGAGCGTGGAGGAAGGTTTCCCGCTGCCGGGCCACGGCCTCGCGCACCCGGCGGGCGCGTTCCTGCTTGACCTGCGGCGCGATCTGTCCGGCAAAGCGTGCCGCCGCCGTACTGGGCCGCGCCGAATAGGGGAACACATGGGCATAGGAAAAGGGCGTCGTCGCCACGAAATCCAGCAGACAGGCCACGTCCTCTTCCGTCTCGCCGGGAAAGCCCAGAATGATGTCCGCCCCCAGCCCCATGACCGGCCACTGCCCGCGCAGGGCGCGCACCGCCTCCCGCAGGGCTTCGGCCCGGTAATGGCCGCGGCCCATGCGCCGCAGCACCTCCCGCGAGGCATGTTGCAGGGAAATATGGAGATGCGGGCAGACGAGGCGGCAGGAAAGCAGGCTGTCCACGCCCCGCGCGTCCAGCTGGCCCGGTTCCAGCGAACTGATGCGCAGGCGCGCCCGGCCCGCAAATTCCGGGGCAAGCGCCTGATCCAGCCGCAGGAGCAATTGCCAGAAATCCCCGTATTCCGGCCGATCCCGGCCATACTGGCGCAGATTGATGCCGGAAAGCATGAGTTCGGCATATCCGGCCCGGAAAAGCCGCCGGGCCTCGGCGATCACCTCCTGCGGGGCGCGGCTGCGGCACTGCCCGCGCGTCAGCGGCACAATGCAGTAGGTGCAGCGGTGTTCGCAACCGTCCTGCACCTTGAGCACCGGCCGCGCGCGGCGAAAGCCGTCAATGGCAAAGGGGGGGAAGGCCGCAGGCCCTTCCGCCGCAGCAGGGGAGGGGGGGAGCGTCGCCCGCCGCCAACCCGCGTCCAGCAGACGGGCCTTGTCCGCCTGCGGCACGATCAGATCCGCCGAGGGCAGGGCCTGCCCGGCGTTGCGGCGGCGGGGCGGGGTCAGCACGCCGGGCAACTGGGCCGCGCAGCCTGTCAGCACAAGGCGGGCCTGCGGCGCAAGCCGTCGCAGGCGCAGCAGGGCCGCGCGGGCGTCGCGTTCCCCCTTGGCTGTAATGGCGCAACTGTTGACGCAAATGACATCCGCCCCGGCGGGGTCGTCACATTCCACGCCGCCCTGACGCTGCCATGCCTCGCGCAGGGACTGGGTCTCGTATTGATTGACCTTGCAGCCGAAGGTCAGCAGATGAAATGTCCACGTGTCCATAGCCCGTCTTGTAGGCAATGGGCCGCCGCTTGACAAGCCGCCGCGCCGCCCTGCCGTTGTCACTTGCCGCGCACGACCGTCAGTCTTTCCGCCATGTCCTTGTGCCAGCCCTGTTCCCTGCAGTAGTCCACCAGATCGCGCGGGTAGAAGCCCCTTTCGCGGTAGCCGCTGTCGTCCAGACCGTTCAAAACGGTCAGCATGCCGGTCTCAAAGGCCCAGTAGCCGAGGTGCACGGCAGGATTGAAGGAATGGCGCTCACGCCAATAGCAGCCTTTGATGGACTCGCTCCGGTACCAGCACTTGAGATATTTTCGCATGGCGTTTTGCTGCTCCTCCCGGCTGCCGTCCAAGGAGGCAAACAAAATGCCGTAGGGATCTTCATGCAACAGCCCTGCCTCTTTTCCGGGAAAATCCTGTATGCCGAGGGCGGAAAACACCGCATGAATGAAGCTGTCCTCGCCGTCTTCCGGATCCCGGCTGATATGTTCGACAAGGATATTCAGACATTCCGGAAGATTGAACAGCACCGTCCAGCTGGTGAGCATCATGGTGTAGTAGTAGGCGTCCGGCTCCCAGAGCTTGAATGTATGATCCGGGAAGGCCTCGTTATGCCGTTGCAAGTCATCAAATGCGTATTTCACATGGTCTCGCAGGCTCTCCAGCGGCTCCCCGGCGGAATAGCGCATCCATGCGTCTTCGATAAAGCACATGACGCGATGAAAACTGCACCGGCGCGCGGACGTGAGATCTTTTGCGGCCTCCTTGATTTGCTCACGGCTTTCCGCAAAATGCGGATCGGTGAACATGCTCTCGGTACCTTTCCGGTGTTCTTGATAGGCGTTTTCGGTGAAAAAGGGATCACGCCGTCTTTCTTCAAAGGTCTGCATATGGCCTCCGTTATGCTCTGCTGCCATGTCCCGCGCAGGGGCTGGCCCCTCATGTTGTCCCTTAGTTGATTGACCGTGCAGCCGGAAGTCAGCGGATGAAATATCCGCGTGTCCACAATTCCCCTTGTAGGCAATGCCCCGCCGCTTGACAAGCCGCCACGCCCGGTTACCCTGTGGTCATGCGTCCCTTTTTCCGTTGCTGCCTTGCCGCTGTTGCGCTCCTTGCCGCCGCGCCCGTCGCCGTCCCTGCCGCCGAGGCCTTGCCGCCCGCTTCGTATCTTGCCGCCTGCGGCGGCGCCGATGCCGTCATCCCCCAGGGAGAGACCCTCCTTGACTGGCAATGCCTGCGCACCGCCCATCCGCAAATCCACTGCCTGCGCGCCGATGCGCAGGGCCGCCTCTGGCTGGAACTGGCCGACGGTCGGCGCGTCCTCTATGATGAAGGCTTGCCGCTCGACCCCCACGGCCCGCCGCGCTGGGACGGGGATGTACGGGCCAGCATGGCCCGGCCCTACCCCCTTGACCCCCACCGGCCCCCGACCCCGGCGGGCGACTCGCCGGGCCGTCGCCGCTCCTATGCGCTGCTGCGCGCCCTCTACGGCGATTCGGCGGCCGCTGTCCGGCCCCGCCTGCGCACGGGAACCTTTTTCGGGCAGCGCGTACAAATGGAGGCCCGCGCGCTGGAAGCCCTGCAACGGGTGGAGGCCCGCCTTGCGCCGGAAGTGGCTCGCCAGCCCGCCCTGCGGGCCTACCTCGTCAGTGCGGGCGGCTTCCTCTGGCGGCGCATCGCCGGGGAGGATCGCCTCAGCCCTCATTCCTTCGGCATCGCCATTGACCTGAGTCCGCAAAAGGCTCCCTACTGGCGCTGGAGCCGCCGGCGCCCCCATCCCCTGCAAAGCGCCTATCCCACGGCCATCGTGAGCGCCTTTGAGGCCGAGGGCTTTGTCTGGGGCGGCAAATGGCATGAATATGACCTCATGCACTTTGAATTTCGGCCGGAAATCCTCTGCAAGGCTCGGCGCGCGGCAACGCCCCCCGATGCCGCGCCGTCCGCTGCCGCTTCCGTGCTGGGGAGGCCGCCCGCCGCCCCCGATCTCCCCGCTTCCCCCGCTCCCCGCTGATGCGCCCGGCGGGCAACTTGCCCCCCGTCTCCGGCCTCTTGCCTCCGAACCGGGGACGTTGTATTTTCCCGAAACGGCACTTGACCGTACACAGTCTTTTACGGGGTAGCTGAGGATGTCCAGAAAAATCATCATGTATGACACCACCCTGCGCGACGGCACGCAATCCGAGGAAGTGAGCCTCTCCACGGCGGACAAGATCAAGGTCGCCCTGCGGCTGGACGAATTCGGCATCGACTACATCGAGGCGGGCTGGCCCGGTTCCAATCCCGTGGATGTGGAATTTTTCCGGGAAATTGCCTCCTACCACCTCAAGCACGCCCGCATTGCGGCCTTCGGCAGCACCCACCATCCTGCCCATACGCCGGAAACCGATCCCAACCTCGCCGCCCTTGTGGAAGCCGCCGTGCCCGCGGTCACCATTTTCGGCAAATCCTGCGAGCGGCACGCCCGCGAGGCCCTCAACATCACCCCGGAGCGCAATCTCGAGGTCATCCGCAATTCCCTTGCCTACCTCTGCCGCTTCGTCGGCGAAGTCTACTTCGACGCCGAGCACTTCTTCGACGGCTACAAGCATGACGCCGCCTACGCCACCGCCGTCATCCGCACCGCCCACGAGGCCGGAGCGCGCATTTCCACCCTCTGCGATACCAACGGCGGCACCCTGCCCGACGATGTTGCCCGCATCGTCGAAGCCCTGCGCACGGCCCTGCCTGACGTGCGCTTGGGCATCCATGTCCACAACGACTGCGAAATGGCCGTGGCCAACAGCCTTGTGGCCGTGCAGGCCGGGGCCGAAATGGTGCAGGGCACCATCAACGGCGTGGGCGAACGCTGCGGCAATGCCAATCTCTGTTCCATCATCCCCGTGCTTCAGGTCAAATGCGGCCTGTCCTGTCTGCCGCCCGACGAAAGCCAGCGCCTGCGCCAGCTCAGCGCTCTTTCCGCATGGTTCGCCGAAGTGGCCAATATGAAGCCCTTTCGGCGGCAGCCCTTTGTGGGCAAGTCCGCCTTCGCCCACAAGGGCGGCGTGCACGCCAGCGCTGTCAACCGCTGCTCCTCCCTCTACGAACACATGCCCCCGGAAACCGTGGGCAATGCCCAGCGCATCCTCATCACCGAACTGGCCGGACGCAGCAACATCGTCTCCATGGCGCGCGGCTTCGGCTTCCACCTCGACAAGGATGAACCCGTGGTGCGCGGCCTGTTCAACGAACTCAAGAAAAAAACCTGCCTCGGTTATGACTACGCCTCCGCCGAGGCCAGCGTGGAACTGCTCATCCTGCGCAAACTCGCCCGGCGCGGCGTGCGCGACTTCTTCAGGCTCGTGCGCTACCACGTCACTTCCCTGCGCGGCAGCACCGGCGAAAACATGGACGAGGCCACCGTCATGGTGGAAGTGGAAGGCGTGGTCGAACATACTGCCGCCACCGGCAACGGCCCCGTCAACGCGCTGGACACCGCCCTGCGCAAGGCCCTCAAGCCCTTCTACCCCCGCCTGACCGAAATGCGCCTCCTCGACTTCAAGGTGCGCGTCCTCACCACCGCCGACGACGTGGGCCGCCCCGGCGGCACCGCCTCCGTCGTCCGCGTGCTCATCGAATCCGGCGACGCCTCCCGCACCTGGGTCACCGTCGGCGTCTCCCATGACATCATCGAAGCCAGCTGGCAGGCCCTCGCCGACTCCGTCATCTACAAACTCTACCGCGATGAGGAAGAACGCCGCCGTCAGGATAACTAGATATGCCGTCGGCAAACCGGGCAGTCGCGTTGCACAGGCAACGCGGCTGCCCGGTTTTTTTTATTGAGGGGGTTCTTTTCGTGGGGGGAAGGGGAACCCCTCAGCTAGCGCGTGAGGGGTTGCTCTGCTGTCGATGCCCGTAAGGCTCCTGCGTCGCCTAACGGGCACGGCCCTGCGGGCCGCCCGTTGGTCGCTCCCTTCCCCCCACACCCCCCAACCCCTCCCCAGCGCGCTTTACCGCCTCCCTGTTCCGGCGTCGTGCCGCACAGGCTTTCCCTTGCTCCTGACTGCCGTACCATGCGGAAAGGGGAGAGCCGCCCCGCGCCGGGCCGTCATGTTTCCGCGCTACGTCGTCCCCTGTCCTCATATTCCCGCGCCCGCCGACCATTGCCGTGACCCATTAAGGGACAAGCCGTGGCCCCCACCTGCAACAACGCGCCCTCTGTGCGCTATGTCATTCCTTGTCGTCATTCCCCCGTGTCCGCCAGCCAGTGCCGTGACCCATTAAAGGAAAAGCCTTCGTCCCGACCTGCAACAACGCGCCGTCCCCCGGCCCCGGGCGCTCCCCTTCATCCTGCCCGACAACGTCAGCGCGTCATGGCGCGGAGGAGATCGCCGCCCGGAGGGGCGGAAGCTCCGACGCCGCCCGGACGTTCGTCCCGCGTGCGGGACAGCGGAAGGGCGACGCCCTATGACGCGCGTCAGAGAGGGGGACAGGGTACGCCTGAAGGGACACGATCCCCGCCACGGATGCCGGGCCCAAGGCGGGGTAGGGGTTGTAGGGGGCTAGGGGCTGCCAAGCCCCTGCCCCCTGCCGCAGCGCCGCGCAGGCGACCCGGCCCGGATGCCGGGCCAAAGCCGCCAGCCAACGAACGGCCAAAAGGAAAAGACGAAAATCCAAGGCCGCCGCAGGCCCTGCCGGGGGACGGTCGAGGCACGCGACGCCTTGGCGGGCCACCTCATTGTGGCAGTGACCCAAGCAAAAGTTTGGGGAAGGGAGTGGGGGAGCGCGAGGGGGCGAGGGAGAACCGTTTTTCAAAACGGTTTCCCTCGCC
>DWZD01000048.1 GCA_019118345.1 Candidatus Desulfovibrio intestinavium
ATGCGCATGCCCGAGGACAGGCGCTGGGTGGAGGTCTGCAGGTTGCCGTAGTGGCTGGTCAGGGTGTTGGCAACATTGGTCGCCATTCCGTTGTGATTGATATACATAACATTCCTCCATGAATGTCTGTACAAATAAAGGGGAAAAAACTACCTGCGTCCCTGCAGGCGACTGATCGTTCTATCGGCGTCGCAAGGCCAAGGATTAGGGGGCGGGAAAACTTTTTCAGGAAAAAATTTTTCCCCGGGCGTCTGGCGGGCGCGGCAGACCTTGTGCACAAATTCTCATTGATCAGCCGCGCAAAAATGGTCATGCTGCAAGGAGGTGCGGGAAAAAGCGCCTCTGCCGGCATGCGCACAGGCCGCCCGCCCCTGCAACCGCCATTTCCCTGCCGGAGGATGCCATGTCCCGCCCATCGTCCTGTTCCCCTGACGGCGCATCCCTGTCATCCGCTCCCACCGCGAGCGCTGCGCAATCTTCGCGGGGCGCCGCCCTGGTGCTGCTGGGCGCGCTCTGCTTCAGCACCTCTGGCACGGCGCAGGCCTTTGCGCCCGAGGGCGCGACGCCCTATGTCATCGGGGCATTGCGCATGCAGGTGGCGGCCCTCGCCCTGCTGGTCTGGTGCGCCCTGCGCGGCAAACTGCCGCGCCTGCCGGACTGGCCCCTGCGCTGGGTGCTGCCCGCCGCCCTGGGTCTGGTGGCCTTTCAGATCTGCTTTTTCAAGGGCGTGCAGCTGGCGGGCGTGGCCGTGGGCACGGTGGTGGCCATCGGCTTTTCCCCGCTGGTGGCGGCCCTGCTGGCCTGGGCCGTGCTGGGCGAACGCCCGCCCCTGCTCTGGTACCCCTCCACGGCCCTGGCGCTGGCCGGCCTTGTCTGCCTGAATCTCGACGGCGGCGGCGTGGCCCATTGGCAGCGCCTTGCCCTGCCGCTGGCCGCCGGTGCGGGCTATGCCTGCTACTTCGTCTTCAGCAAGCCGCTGGGCAGCCGCTTTGCCTCGGAAAGCATCATGCTTGTGCTCTGCGGCCTGAGCGGCGCCCTGCTTCTGCCCATGCTCATCCTCTTTCCCGTGGGCTGGCTGGCCAGCGCCACGGGCGCGGCCACGGCGCTCTATCTCGGCGTGGTCACGTCGGCCCTGGCCTTCAGCTTCATGACCGCCGGTCTCGCCCGCACCCCGGCGGCCACGGCCGCCACCCTGGCCCTGGCCGAACCGCTGGCCGCCGCCTGCTGGGGCATCTTTCTCCTGAACGAGACCGTCAGCACGGCGGATGTCTGCGGCATCGGCCTGCTGGTGCTCGGCGTGGGCCTGCTGGCGCTGGCCCGTCCCCGCGCCTGACCGGAAGACGGCAACGCGGGGGAACGCCGCCAACCTGCGACGCGCCCCCGCGACAGCGAAGATCGCCGGCACGGAACCGGTTACATCTGATAGAGGAAGGCGGGCGAGCCGCCGCCGGAAACGCTCTGCGCCCCCGGCACAAGGCGCAGCAGGCTTTCCAGCGGCTCCCGCCACCAGTCAATCTCCCGGGGACGGCGCAACAGCTTGCGCGACACAGGCACATCGGCCTGCTCCGCCAGCCAGCGCAGGGCGTCGGCCTGGGTGCCCAGTTCATCCACCAGCCCCAGCTTCAGGGCCTCGCGCCCGGTAAAGACCTTGCCCGAGGCCAGCTCCCGCACCTTTGCTTCCGGCATGTTGCGGCCATTGGCCACGATTTCCACAAAGATGTCGTGCATATCCTTGAGCAAAGCCTCGAAGTATTCGCGATCCTCGCGGCTCAGCGGACGCAGCATGGAGCCGGCATCCTTGTAGGGGCCGGTGGTGAGGGTTTCCTGTCCCACGCCGATCTTGTCCAGCAGCTGGCGAATCTGGGGAATGTCCATGCGCACGCCGATGGAGCCGGTCACCGTGGAGGCATTGGCGAAGATGCGCTTGCCCGCCATGCTGACCATCAGGCCGCCGGAAGCCGCCGTGCTGCCCATGTACACGGCCACGGGCATGCGCTTGCCGAAGGCGGCCACGACCTCATACAGCTCCTGCGAGGCTGCCGCGCTGCCGCCCGGCGAATCCACCCGCACGAGCAGCCCCTTGACGTCCGACCGCTGGGCCAGCTTGTCCAGCCATTCCAGCTGCGGCCGGATATCGTCGATGGTTCCGCGAATCTCCAGCAGGGCAAGGCGATCGCTCCCCTCGAAGTCCTCCTCGTCCAGCGCGGCAAAGGAGCCGACGCCGATGAGCAGCAGCAGGACAAGCCCCCAAAAGATAATCGGATGCCGCTTGCGGAAGGGACGATGGAACAGGGCCTTCCAGGCGCTGTCGGGGATGCGGGCCAGCGGACACTGTCCGGCGGCGGCGCAGCTGGCCGCGTCCGTGCGCGCCGTGCCCGGCGCGGGCGCGGCCGGAGCATCTTCGGCGCCGGGCAGGGGAAGATCCGCCAGACCTTCGCCCCCCGCAGCGGCGGCCCGGGACGATGCCGCATCCGGCTCGCCGGCGGCAGGGGCGGCCTTGGGGCTTTCCTCGGCATGCAGCATGACATCGCGCGCCCCCGGCAGGGCGGTTCCGTGCGGGCTTTCCTCAGTCGCCTGCCACGGTTCGGGCAGGGGCATGACTTTTTTCATGACAGCTCTCTTTTCCTTTCCACGTTGCGCCGCGCGTGCGGGCACGCGCCTATTTCTGCATGGCTTCGGGCCAGCGTTCGGCGGCCATTTCCCGCAGCTTGTATTTCTGGATCTTGCCGCTGGCCGTCAGGGGGAAGCCCGAGATCACGGCCACATAGCGGGGGATCTTGTACCAGGCGATCTTGCCGCGGCAGAAGGCCCGCACGTCTTCGGGATTCAGTTCCACGCCCGGCCGGGGGATGAGAAAGGCCCCCACCTCCTCGCCGTACTTGCGGCTGGGCACGGCCACCACCTGCACATCCAGCACGCCCGGCATGTCGAGGAGGTATTCCTCCACTTCGCGGGGATAGACGTTTTCGCCGCCGCGAATGATCATGTCCTTGATGCGTCCGGTCACGCGCAGGTAGCCGTTTTCGTCCATGATGCCCAGATCGCCGGAGTGCAGCCAGCCGTCCGGGGAAATGGCGCGGGCGGTCTCCTCGGGCATCTTGTAGTAGCCCTTCATGACATTGTAGCCCCGGCAGATGATTTCCCCCACCTCGCCGCGGGGCAGTTCCTCGCAGGTCTCGGGATCGGCCACCCGCACCTCGATGCCGGGCATGGCGCAACCCACGGTCTCGCAGCGCAGGGGCAAGGGATCGTTGATGTCCGATTGGGTCATCACCGGCGAGCCTTCGGTGAGGCCGTAGCAGATGGTGATTTCCTTCATGTTCATTTCGTCCACCACCCGCCGCATGAGCGGCTCGGGACAGACGGAACCCGCCATGATGCCCGTGCGCAGGCTGGAGACGTCGAAGCGTTTGAACAGCTTGTGCTCCAGCTCGGCCAGAAACATGGTGGGCACGCCGTAAAGGGCGGTACAGCGCTCGCTGTCCACGGCGGCAAGCACCTGCAGGGGATTGAAGGATTCCAGGATGACCATGCAGGCCCCGTGATTGACGCAGGCCGAGACCCCCAGCACGCAGCCGAAGCAGTGAAAGAGCGGCACGGGCAGGCAGACGCGATCCTGCTCGCTGAAGCGCTGATGCCGCCCGATCCAGTAGCCGTTGAGGCCCACGCCCACATGGGTGAGCATGACGCCCTTGGGAAAGCCCGTGGTGCCCGAGGTATACTGCATGTTGATGGCGTCCCAGGGGTCAAGGGAGGCCTGCCGGGCCGCGTATTCCGCATCATCCACCATGACGGACATGGCCATGATTTCCGGGACGGAATACATGCCCCGGTATTTTTCCGCGCCGAGAAAGCAGACCCGCTTGAGATGCGGCAACTCCCGGCAGCGCAGTTCGCCCCGCGACTGCACCCGCAGTTCCGGCGCGATCTTGTAGAGGGTATCCACATAGTCGTGATCGCGCAGGCTGTCGATGAGAAAGATGTTTTCGCACTCGGACTGCTGCAAAAGGTAACGCAGCTCATGTTCGCGATAATTGGTGTTGACCGTCAGCAGAATGGCCCCGATCTTGGCCGTGGCAAACTGCAGGGCCACCCAGTAGGGCACATTGGTGGCCCAGACCGCCACCTTTTCCCCCTTTTGCACCCCGAGCGCCATAAGCCCCCTGGCGAAGTCGTCCACCACCTCGGCAAACTCCCGCCAGGTCTTGCGGTAGTTGCGGTCGGCATAAACCACCGCATCCCTGTCCGGGAAGCGCGCCACGGTGTCGTCCAGTATCTGGCCCAGGGTTTTTTCGCGCAGGACAAATTGCGCCTGTCGTTCCCGCACCTTCTCTTCCATATGCCGCCCTCCGCTTGCGCCGTTGCGCAACGGTCAAATGTGCTTTTCCCTCCCCCGCAGGCCGCCCTAGGGATTGTAGGTCACCGCCAGAATGCGCACCGGCTTGTCATTGGCCGGGCCGACATAATGCGGCACGATGGAATTGTAATAGATGGTCTGCCCGGCCTTGAGGATATGGGTTTCCCGCCCGTAGACCACCAGCAGCTCGCCTTCCAGCACGAGCACGAATTCCTCGCCCTGATGGGAGCTGGTCTTGCGCACGGCGTTTTCCGCATCGGGATAGATCTCGATGCAGAACGGCTCCATGTTGCGATCGTTCTTGCCCTTGCCGAGGGCATGATACACATAGCTCGGGCGCGGCATGCTGCCCGTGTGCAGACAGGGATCCGAACCGGTCTCATGAATGTCGCTGATGATGGGATCCCGCGTGAACTGATCGTCCAGAAAAGTGCCCAGCCGCAGGCCCAGCGCACGGGCCACCTTCTGCATGGGGCCTATGGCCGGATAGACTTCGCCGTTTTCCAGCCGCTCCACAAATTCCACGCTCAGGCTGGCATCCGCCGCCAGCGTTTCCCTGTCGATGCCGCGCGCCTCGCGAAAGGAGCGCACCCGCTCCCCCACCGTCTGCGCGCCGTGCTGGCCCTGCCGTTGTTCGCTCATGCTTCTCCTCCCGGAAAAAGGGAAAGCCTCGGCCCCCCGCCCCATGCGGACGGCATGTTCTCCCCTGCATAGCAGAAGGGCCTTCCTTCAGGCAAGACAAGGCCCGGGCCTGCCCTTGTCCGCGCCCGGCGTCTTTACGACAGCGGCGCTTTTTGCTACCTGCCCAAGAATCCCCTCCTGCACGGCCTCGCCGTCGCACTTCCCATTTTCCCGCGGCATCCCGCCGCCGGCCGAGAGGATCGCGCATGCAGACCCAAAAATATGACATGACCTTCCACTACTTCCGGGCCTTTGCCATTGTGTGCGTAATGTTCACCCACCTCTGGCATGATCCGCCCTTCCTCGAGGGCTTCGAGGCGGAAAAGCGCCTCGTCACCGCCCTGAGCGATACCCTCTTTCATTCCAGCACCATCTATTTCATCTTCATTTCCGGCTATCTCTTTGAGTATGTGAACCGCAGGAAGGCCTTTTCCGTCCCGGCCTTCTACCTGTCGAAAGTCCGCAACGTGCTGACGCCCTACCTGATCATTTCCGGCCTGCTCCTGCTGACCGGAACCCTCATGGATCGCTGGGGCGCCGGCGTGCCGGCCTTCATCAACGAGGGCATGCCCGTCACCTCTCCCGCGGATGTGCTCATCTGCCTGCTCTACGGCACGGCCAGCCTGACGCCCTACTGGTATATTCCCTTCATCCTGTCCGTCTTCGTCATCAGCCCCGTCTTCTTTCACATGAGCAACGAGCGTCTGAGCCGCCTGCTGGTGCCGCTGTCCGTCCTGCCCCTGCTCGTGCCGCGCGGCCTGCTCTTCTTCTTCCGCAACTACTGCTACTTTCTCCCCATCTTCCTGCTGGGCATCTTCTTTGCCCGCAACCGGGAAAGATGCATGGACTTCATTGTCCGGCACCTGCGCGGCATCGTGCACATTGCCCTGTTCACCAGCGCGGTCATCTTCGTCAATTTCTACCTGGACTTCATTCCCAATACGGAAACCGCCTACTACGTCCAGAAGCTCGCCATCGGCATGTGCGTCATCCTCCTGCTGGAACGCAGGCAACAGCCCAGCCCCCTGCTGGATCTGCTGGCCCGCTACAGCTTCCCTCTCTTCTTCCTGCACGTCATCGTGCAGCATATCTGCGATCCGGCCCTCTTTGCCGGCCTGCTGCCGCTGTGCGGCGGTTTTCTCGTACCCGCCTCCCTGCTGGTGGCCCTGCTGGAAAGCGTGCTCTGCCTCCTCCTTGTCCGGGCCGTCAAGAAAGCCCTCGGCAAGCGTTCGCGCTACGTCATCGGCGGCTAGCCGCCGGACTTCCGCAGGGGACAGAAAGAGGCGCGGGCATGCCCCGCGCCTCGTGCCTTGAGAAGGAACGCGCCGCACAGCCCGGCACGGGTTTTGCCTGCCCGTGCGGCTTTTCCCCGTGAGCCTCGCCCTAGTAGGGCATGCCCAGACGGGCGGCGCTGTGCAGCGTCGCGCCGAAGAAGGTCATGCGGACAAGCAGCGCGCCGCACAGCACCAGAATGCCCTGTGCCCGCGTCACCCGCCGACAGGCAAGGGACAGCACCAGCGCGGCGGCGGTCAGGAGCAGACCGATCCAGAAGCCGGGGGACTGCCGCCAGAGCGTCGCCGTTTCCTGCATGACGGCGCCGCCCGACGCCCAGAGACAGGGAACCAGCAGCAGGATGAGCAGCAGCAGGCAGAGCGCCAGCCGTTGCGGGCCGACGGCCTGCGCGCCGAAGCAGGTGCCCAGGGCCAGTGCGGTGAAGGCGAACAGCAGCAGGGGGAAGCCGTTGCTGACGGCGGGCAGGGAAACGGGCGCATAGGTGAAGCCCTGCACGACCAGCACCGCCAGCCCGGCAATGCCGGCTGCCAGCGCCGCCGCCCGTTGCGCCGGGCGCAGCGCGACGAAGGCCAGCAGGAGGATGAGCAGGCCCAGCACCAGCCCCTCGCGGCTCAACCAGGAATGGCCGAGACCGGCCAGGGCCGTGACCGCCCGCAGGGGAGCGCCGAGGTGGAACAGGGAAGCCACAAGCCCGGCCAGCGTGGCGGCAAGCGCCGCCAGCCAGTAATTGCGCGAGGGGGCGTTCTGGCCGCGCCGGCTTTTCCAGGCCCCCACAAGGGTCAGCCCGATACCGAGCTGGGTCAGGACGGTGAAGAACACAAGCGGAAATTCATAATTCATGGCATTACCCCCTGAGCAGACGGGGCATCCGGGGCAGGATGAACCGGGTGGACGGATTGAGTCGCGGCATGGCCGGGTAGCCCGCCGGATACTGCACGGCATTGGCGTCCTCGAAGGTCTGCAAATCCACGAGCGTCAGCGCGCCCGTGGGGCAGGCCTGCACGCAGGCCGGTTGCAGGCCGGCATCCAGACGTTCGTGGCAGAGGCTGCATTTTTCGGCATGTTTTCCGGCCTTGTTGAAACGCGGCGCGCCATAGGGGCAGGAACGGATGCAGTTGGTGCAGCCGATGCAGGTTTCCGGGTGGTGCACCACGATGCCGTCGGGCCGCTGACTGTAGGAATTGGTCGGACAGGCGGCCAGACAGGCCGGATTGTCGCAATGGTTGCAGGCCAGCGACAGGAAGGCCCTGTCCCGGTGCGGGTAGATGCGCTCATCCAGCGGATAGACCTGCCGCCAGACCATGTCCGGTTCCAGCTGATTGAAGTTCTTGCAGGCCATGCCGCAGCCGCGGCAGCCGATGCACTTGTCCATATCCATCAGAAAGGCGTAACGCTTGCTCATGCCCGGCCTCCGTCAACGGGAGCGATGTTCACGAACTGATCATGGATGGCCACCCCGGGCGCGCCCGTTTTCATGGCGCCCATGTCGGCCGCGCAATCGTCCACCACGTTCTGCACATTGAAATTCAGCTTGCGGAACCATGCCTCGTACATGACCACGCAATCCTCGAGCACATTGCCGCTGAGTCGGGCGCGCACGCGCACCTCGCCGATGCGATTGAACACGCGCACCATGTCGCCGTCGGCAATGCCCAGCCCGGCCGCGGCCCGGGGATGGATGTAGACAAAGGGTTCGGGGTAGTAGACTTCCATCCAGTCCAGATTGACGAACTGCGAATGCAGGCCGAACTGTACATGCGGCGTCAGCAGGCGGAAGGGCGCATCGGAACGGCGGCCCTCCACATATTCCGGCAGGGCGGCAAAGCCGTTCTTCGCGCAGAGGGCGGAGGCAAACTCGTATTTGCCCGAGGGCGTCTTGAATGCGCGATCATGCCACGAGGCCGACGAGGCCAGACGGGCCTTGACCGGCCCCTTGCGCAAATCTTCCCAGCTGGAGATGCCGAACAGGTCATAGATGCCCTTGTTGCATTCCTTGATCATCCACTCCTTGCCATCCACCTCCTGCGGGAAGGTACAGGAGCCGGGTTCCCTGGCGTTCATGGCGCGGGAGAGCAGGGCCGCGATCTCGATGTTGGACTTGGCCTCGTACATGGGCGTGATGGCCTGTTCATTGAGCGAAAGCCAGTAGTGCCAGTAGGACACGTTGATGGTCCATTCCTCAAAAAGCGTGGTGGCGGGCAGGACGATGTCCGAATGGCGCACGGTCTCGGTGAAGAACTGCTCCACGGACACGACCATTTCCAGCTTGTTGAAGGCCTTTTCCAGCTTGTTGCGGTCAAAGTCCTGGGCAAAGGGATTTTTGCAGGATATCCAGAGCATGCGCAGTTCGGGATCCTTGGCGTCGAGAATCTCCTGCGCGGTCTTGTTGATGTTCAGGGTGCGGTCGCTGTAGGCGGCGGCCTCGCCGCCGGCAAAGTCGAACTCGCCCTTGGGGCCGGACGCGCCGCGCACGCCCACGGAACCGGCGGGCTGCTTCTGGATCATGGCATGATAGTTGAATCCCCAGGTCTGGAGATGCCCGTAACGCGCCCCGCCGCCCTCGACGCCGATATTGCCGCTCATGGCCACAAAGGCGTCAATGGCCCGCACCATGGCCCCGCCGTTGGTATGGCGCTGCATGCCGTAGCCTATCCAGACCGTGGCGGGTTTGGCGGCGGCAAAGTCCTCGGTGACGGCCCGGATGGCTGCCGCCGGAATGCCGGAAACCTCTGCCGCCCATTCCACGCTCACCTGCTTTTGCAGATAGGCGGCAAATTCGTCAAAGCCGACGGCCGCATTCTGCACAAAGTCCCTGTCCACCAAGCCGGCATCCAGCAGGTGACGGGCCATGCCCAAGGCAAGGGCGCCGTCCGTGCCGGGCCGCACCTGCCAAAATTCATCGGCCTTGGCCGCCGTCTGGGTGAAGATGGGGTCAATGACGAGGATTTTCGCTCCGCGTTCACGCGCGGCATAGAGGTATTTCATGGAATGCATGGAGCACCATGCCGGATTGGCGCCCCAGACGATGATATACCGGGACTTGACCATATCCTCGGGATCATTGCACCACATGTCGCCGAGGTCATAGTTCTGGGCGTCGATGCCCGCGGGCCAGCAGGGCGTGCCCACAAAGCGGGTGGTGTAGCCCAGCGAGGACATCATGCCTTCCACGCCGTAATTGGTGATGCCGAAGTTGCCCGAATACTTGGTCAGGCCGAGGCCGAGCAGGGAGCCGTCACGCTTCTTGATCTCCAGGATCTTGTCGGCAATGCGGTTCATGGCCTCATCCCAGCTGATGCGACGCCAGTTGCCGGATCCCCGCCCCTCCTGCAGCATGGGGTATTTGATCCGATCCGGGCTGTAGACGCGCCGGGGATAGGTGTAGCCCTTCACGCAGAGTCCGCCGTGGGTAAAGGTGGACTCCGGCGCGCCTTCCACAAACTGCACCACCCCATCCCGCACATAGGTCTTGATGCTGCAGGTGTCGTAGCAGTTGCGGGGACAGGCATTGCGAAAGACCTGATAGGCCGAGGGATCAAAGGGCGTCGCCTCGGCCCGGCGCGGCAGGAGCAGACTGCCGGCGGGGGGCAGCGCCCCGGCCGCGCCGGCAGCCAGCAGCCCCTTGAGAAAGCCCCGGCGGCCGGAAAGATGTTCATGCTTCTTCATACAGACTCCTTTGCAAACTTGCGGCAAGCCAGGCCTCAAGCGCGTTCAGCACCTCCCCGAGCATGGGGGGCGGGGCGGCCTGTCGCGCCCTGCCGAGAAAGACGGGAAGCCAGCGGCCAAGATGCTCCTCGCAAAGCCAGATCAGGGCGTCGCGGGCGGCGGGGCGCGCGGCAGCGTCATGCAGCAGGCAGGTCAGGCCATGCCAGGCTTCCAGTTCGTAGGGCAAAAAATCGTCCGGCTGTCCGCCGTGCGGGACGGTACGCCCCAGACTGTGCAGCAGGGCACGCATCTCCAGCGTGCTCGCCCCCATGTGCAGGCCCTCGCCGTCCAGATAAACCGATGCGTACGGCGGGGCAGGCACCTTGTCCGGCCCGATGAAAAGGCGGTTGAACGCATATTCCAGACGGGCGGCCTCCGCGTCGTCCGGCGGCTCTCCCGGGCCGCCGTCCCGCACATGGGCCATGAGGGCGGCGTGGGCGGCACACAGTTCGCGCCGCGTCCGTGCGGCAAAGACGTCGCGAAGGAGGAGCGCCGTACGGCGCAGGCTGACAAGTGGCGCTGACATTTCGCCTCCGACAGGGTAGGGACAGGACACGCTTTTCCTGTTACCACCTTGCCCCGGCAACGCATGTCGCGCCAGCGAGATTGTTCGGGGAGTTATCGGGTAGGCGCTTCTACCCGATCTGCAGGGCCGTCCGGGCTGGACGACGACGGGGAGGAATCCTCAGAAGACGCGGAGGCGCTCTTGCCCCCGGCATGCAGCAGATGCACGGCCAGCTGGGTTTCCCGGCCGCGCAGGCCGAGCTTGCGGCGGATGTTCCGGCGGTGGGTCTGTACGGTTTCGGGCGAAATGTTCAGCAGGCGGGCAATTTCCTTGGTGCCGTGCCCGGCCCGGATAAAGCGGCAGACGTTGAGTTCCGCAAGGGTCAGCCGGCTCAGGCCGTCATGCGGTCGTTCCTCTCCCCCGCCGGATATGGGCGACAGCAGACTGTCGCGCACAAGCCGGATCACCGCCTTGCGCGCGACGGCGTCCTGCTCCCGCCCGATGCGATCGAGCGCGGGCAGCAGGAGGCGGCGCACATGGGACGAGAGTTCCTCCCGACGGCTGTCCCGTTCGGCATGAATGGTGGAAAGCACCGTACGCAGCGTGATGTCGAGTTCTTCCAGGCGGCGCTTTTCCTCCAGCAGGGCGGAGGCATGCCGCCCGATGGCCTCTTCCATCATTTCCCGTTGCAGCACCTGCGGCGTGATGTTGGTGAGCAGCACGAGGTATTCCCCGGCACTGGCAAGACTCACGCTCCCCAGCGAGGTGACGGACAGGCGGAAAAACAGCCCCTCGCCGAACGGGCTGACCTCCACGGTCTGCCCGATGGGATAATAACGGAAGAACTCCTCCCGGCTTTCGCCTTCCAGACCCAGAACTTCCCAGACAGGCTTGCCTTCGATGCCTTCTCCGGCGTATTGACGCAGAGAGCGGTTGGCCGTGGCCACGCGGCAATCCTCGTCCATGACCAGCACGCCGTCGGATGTGCTGTTGAAGATGTTTTCAAAGCGGCACTTCTCGAGGGTGAGCAGGCGCAGGAGTTCGTCCTGACAGGAGCATTCCGGCGAGCATTCGCTGGCCTGACGCATGGCGGCGACCTCCCGCATGCCGGCGTCCGTCCAGAGCACCTCAAAGGCATGGGCATGCAGCCGCAAAAACTCCACCGCCGCCGGAATCTGATCAGCCGGAATGCGCGGACAGAGCCGCGGCAGGAGCGCAAGCGCATCCTCGAGAGCCATGATGAAGGTCTTGAAACAGCCGAGATACATGCCGACGGAAATGCCGCGCCGGTAGTGCCGCACGCCGGCCTGCAGCAGGGCGTCGGCCCAGCCGTCCGCATTGTCGCGCAAGGTCTCGAAGGTGACGGCCTGCGGCATGGCCGCATGGCGCAGCACGGGCTGCAGGAAGGCCCGGCAGGCGGTCACGCAGTCATCACGGCGGGCCGTGGTAAAGGACAGATAGCCCGCCGCCTGCATGTGCAGCGTCCACAACTCCAAAAAACTTTCCATGCAGGCGTCAAAGCGGGCAAGCACCTGTGCGGCCTTGCGGCGGGTGGCGTCCTGCGGCACAAAGAGGCCGGAGAAGTTTCCGGAGGGCGGATGAAGGCGGCGGCGCGAAGAAGATGCCTGGGGCATGGCGGTGTTCCGGGAAGCGGCGGAGTCAGATGACCCCGGGAGGTTTACCATGAAGTATGCACATCTGTTTTTCTGTTTGTGTCTTCTTTGTTCATGGCCTGTCAAGGCGGAAGCCGGGGATGCGCTCTCCCGTCCGCCCGAGACTGACGCCCCGTCCGCGCCCGACAGGCGGCAAACCCGGGCCAGTCTGCCCGCCGTGGCCCGCTGCGGCGAGACCGTGCGGCTGGAGGCGGCACAGCCGCCCCTGCCCGGCGGAACGGCCTTTGCCGGCGTGCAGGTGAGCTGGACGCAGCGGCCTGAAGGCAGGGAACCGGACATCCTGCCCGGCTATCCCGCAAGCGACATCCGCTTTCATCTGCCCGGGCACTATGCCTGCACGGTTGCCGTGGGCTACATCACCAAGGGAGCCTGCGCGGGCGCGGTCTGGCACGAACGCGGCCTGCACCGGCTGGAAATCGACATCCTGCCCGCGCCGGCCGCCGGGGACGACGCCTTCCGTCAGGACGGCCCCTGCGGGGAATGACGGGGCTGCCGCACGTTTTTCCGGGAAAGACCTATGAAGAACGCAACCGACATTCGCTGCCGCTGCCTCGTGGGCGGACAGGTTCAGGGCGTGGGCTTTCGCCCCTTTGTCTACCGGCTGGCCGTGGAGGAGGGTCTGTCCGGGCAGGTGGGCAACACCTCCGACGGGGTCTGCCTCGAGCTGCAGGGCGAGGCCGCCGCCGTGGAGCGTTTTTTGCGGCGTCTGCCGGAAGAACTGCCGCCCCTGGCCCGCCTCGCCCGGCTGGAGCGCACGGATCTGCCGCCGGATCCCGCCCTGTCCGGCACGCCGTTCCAGATTGTGCAAAGCACGGGCCGCAGCGGGCACAGCGTGCTCGTCAGCCCGGATATGGGCATCTGCGCCGACTGCCTGCGGGACATGCGCGATCCGCGCAATCCGCGCTTCGGCTACGCCTTCACCAATTGCACCAATTGCGGGCCGCGCTACACCATCACCCGCTCCATCCCCTATGACCGGGCCACCACCAGCATGGCCTGCTTTCCCCTCTGCCCGCGCTGCGCCGCCGAATACGGCGATCCCCTCGACCGCCGCTTCCATGCCCAGCCCGTGGCCTGCCCCGAGTGCGGCCCCCGGCTCTGGCTGGTCACGCATGCGCAGGACAGCGCCCCTCCCGCCCGCGTGACGCCCGGGGCCGCCCGCACGACCCTGCGGCAGGCCGCCGATCTGCTGCGGAACGGCGACATTCTGGCCCTCAAGGGGCTGGGCGGCTTTCAGCTGGCCTGCGATGCCCGGCAGGATGCCGCCGTGGCCCGCCTGCGGGAACGCAAGTCCCGCCCGCACAAGGCGCTGGCCGTCATGCTGCCGGATGGGGAGGCGGCGCGCGGCCTCTGCGATCTTTCCCCGGCCCATGAAGCCCTGCTGCTCTCGCCGGAAAAGCCCATTGTCCTCTGCCCCCTGCGCAGGGGCGCGGCGGCGGACGCCCTCTCCCCCCTGCTGGCCCCGGACACGGGAACCCTGGGCATCATGCTGCCCTACACCCCGCTGCATGCGGCCCTCTTTGACGTTCTGGACGAGGATGCCGCCCTGCCGCCCGCTCTGGTGATGACCTCGGCCAATGCCCGGGGCGAACCCCTCTGCCTCGGCAACCGCGAGGCCCTTTCCCGGCTGGGGGCGCAGGCCGACGCCTTCCTGCTCCACAATCGCGACATTCTCGTGCGGGTGGACGACAGCGTGGCCGGCGTCTTTCCCGGCTCGACGGACGCGGGCAACCAGCCCTTCTTTCACCGCCGCGCCCGGGGCTATGTACCGCGCCCCGTGCCGCTGGCCCTTGCCGGGGAGGATGCGCCCACGGTCTGCGGGGCCGGAGCGGAGCTCAAGGCCACCCTCTGCCTGACGCGCGGCGGTTATGCCTTTGTCAGCCAGCACATCGGCGATCTGGAAAACCTGCCCACCTTCCGCTTTTACGAAGAGGTGTCCGCCCATCTGGAAAACCTGCTGGAAGTGCGTCCGCAGCTGCTGGTCTGCGACCTCCACCCCGATTTCCTGTCCGCACGCTGGGCCGAGGATCGCGCGCGCCGCGAGGGTCTGCCCCTGCTGCGCCTGCAGCATCATGCGGCCCATGCGGCGGCCGTGCTGGCCGAATGCGGCGAACTGGACGGCGCGCTGGCCCTTTGTCTGGACGGCACGGGTCTGGGCGAGGACGGGCAGATCTGGGGCGGGGAACTCATCCATATGGCGCTGGGCGATCTGTCATGGCGGCGGCTGGGCCGCCTGCGGCCCTTTGCCCTGCCCGGCGGCGAGGCGGCCATCCGCGAACCGTGGCGGCTGGCGCTGGCCCTGCGGGAACAGCTGGCGCAAACGTCCCTGCCCGCCAGCTGGACGGATGCGCCCGACAGGGATCTGCCCGCCGCGTGGAGCGACGCGCTGCTGCACGACGCGCGGGCCGCGGCCTGCGCGCAGGCGCCCATGTTGCGGGAAATGCTGCGGCGCGGCGTCAATTCCCCGCTGACCAGCAGCTGCGGGCGGCTCTTTGATGCCGTGGCCGCCGAGCTGGGCATCTGCCTGACGACGAGCTACGAGGGGCAGGCCGCCATCCGGCTGGAACGGCTGGCCGGACTGGCCACGCGGCCCGATGCGCCGCCGGAAGGGACGGAAGCCTTTTTGCGTCCGCCGGATGGCGCGCCGGATCTGTGGGAAGTGGATTGCGCGGCCCTGTTTGCCGCCGTGCAGGCCGATGCGGCCACGGACGGCGCGGCTGCGGCGGCCCTGCGCTTTCATGGGCGGCTGGCCGGTTCGCTGGCCCATATGGCCGCGCAAGCCGCCGCGCGCACGGGCTGCCGCGCGGTGGCGCTGGCCGGGGGCTGCCTGCAGAATGCGCTTCTGGCCCGCCTCTTGCCGCAGGCCCTGCGCGGGCACGGCCTGCGGCCCCTGCTGCCCGTGGAACTGCCGCCGGGCGACGGCGGCCTCTCACTGGGACAGGCGGCCTGGGGCCTGCGCGCCCTGCGGCTCCGGCAACTGCCCTGATGACTGCCCTGATGGCGGGAGCGGCTTTCCGCAGTGCCGCACGCGCAAAAAAAAACGCCCGGAGGCATTGCCGTCCGGGCGCGCAGTCCTATTCGGGCCGCAGGGCCTCGGCCCTGCCGGGCAGGGCGTAGGTGCGGCGGCCCAGACGCAGAATGACGCCAGGCAGCCTGTCCAGCTGCTGCGGAATGATGCCCAGCGGCACGGCATAGACCGTGCGCCCGCTGGCGCCTTCCAGCAGGGCGCGCACCAGCGGCATGCGGCTGGCGGCAAGGCGCAGCCAGAATTCCCCTGCGGGATTGTCCGTGCTGTCCCGGCTCAGCAGCTCCCGCGCCAGCACGATTTGCGCCGACAGGGGCAGCATGCGCCGGGGATCCACGGGATTGAGCCGCCAGACTTCCAGCGAGGCCGCCACCCGCGAGGAAAGCGGCGCGGAGCTGTCCAGCACCAGCCAGAGCTGGGCAAAGGTGGCATTGGGATCCGAGGGGCTGGCGGCCAGCCAGGCCCGTTCAAGCCCGAGGCCGCGCAAGGGGGCGGGCAGCTCCAGCGTCAGGGGCGAACCGGCCCGGACAGCCGGGATTTCCCCGCGCGCAAAACGGCGCAAGGGTTCCGTCCACTCGGCCTGCCATTGCGGATAGGCCATGCGCACGCTGCCCAGCCCGAAAAACCAGGCCACCCACGGATTGGGCCAGTGCCGCGGATCATGGCGCAGGCTTTCGCCCGCCAGCACGGGCCGGGCCGTTTCCGACAGGGCGCGCACCGCCACCTGCGGCAGCTGCGGGTCGGGCGTCAGGCGCGGGCTGTCGGGATAATTGTGCCGCCCCCACAGGCCCAGCCGTATGGGCGCATCCGGCGGCATGTAGACCCGCCCCAGATCCCAAAGCCAGTTGTAACGCGCCTGCAGATTGTCGCCGCTGACGACCCAGTCGCCGGCGGCGGCATGCTCGGCGGCGGCCCGCCAGTTCCCCGTAAGGCAGAGCGCGAGCACCGCCGCGGCCAGCAGCAGGCTCAGGCGGGCGCGGCCCTGCAAAAGGCGCAGGTTCAGGCGGCCCAGCCACGGATACAGGGCCAGGGTCAGGCTTGCCGCGCCGTAGACGGACAGCACGGCGGCAAGGCGTTCATCGGCCAGACTGAAGGCATCCCCGGCCGCATGCAGGGCCGTCATGCTCAGGGAGACGAGCAGAAAGCCCAGCACGGCCAGCCCGCTCAGCCAGCCGGGCCGCACGGCGGGAATATCCGGCGGCAGCGGCTGACCGCCCACGCGCCCCGGCCCCTGCGCATGCGGCAGGGAAAGGGCCAGCGCCAGCACCGGCACGATCCAGAGCGACGTCCAGAGGCCGGAAAGGGCGTGCCGCCAGTCCAGCGCAAAGTCTTCCCAGCCTGCGGGCAGCGGATGGACGGACTGCGTGGCCCAGCGCCCGGGCGAGACAAAGACGGCGGCCACGCAGACGAGCGTGACGGCCAGCACCCGTCCGTAATCCCGCCGGGCGGGATGCCGGTGCCGGACGGCCAGCAGCCAGCTGCCCAGGGCCAGCGCCAGCGAGGCATGGGCGGGCATTTCGCCGAGACCGGCGGTCAGCAGCGCCACCAGCATGGCCTGCCGCGACAGGCGCTTGCGGGCCGGGGCATCCGCCAGCCAGAGCCGGCAGAGGCAGAGCAGAAAGCAGAGCCAGATGCCGCCCGGCAGGACGTAGGCAAGGCATTGCGTCAGATTGTAGCAATACTGCGCCTGCGGATGGCAGGCGCACAGGCCCAGCATGGTCAGCAAACCGCAGAACAGACCCAGCCGGTGGGGCATGGCCGGGGCCATGAGCCGCGCCAGCCCGTAGACGGCCAGCCCGTAGCTGCCCAGGGCCAGCAGGCAGACCGCGCCGTTGAGCAGCAGGGATTCGGGCGCACGCCCCAGAACGGTCTGCCAGAAGTGCAGGCCATAGCGTCCGTCGGCGCTCAGCCACTGCTGGGCCATGTCGTACAGGCCGCCGGGCACGTCCAGAAAGAACATGGCCCGGCTCATGTGCTCGAAGTCCTCGCCCTGGGGGAAGACAAAGGCAAAGCCCCAGAAAAAGGGCAGCATGGCCACGAGGGCCAGCAGGCAGCACAAACGCGAGGGCCGGTACAGTTCCTCGGGACGCGGCGGCAACGCCGGGGCGCACATGGCTAGCCTTCCACCACCCGCACATCGCCGCGCGTTTCATTGACGCGGCGGCGGAAGCTCTGACGCCTGTCCTCACCGTCGATCATGCCCGCCACCCATTCGGCCACATGGAGCACGGGCCGCTTGTCATGCAGGTTGATGAGGCAGCGGCCGATGCCGATCTTGCAGGAGGGGCAGCCCACCAGCACCGGCGGCAGCGCGGCCTTGCCGCTGTGCGCCTCCGGGCCGTCCAGGGCGGCAAAGGCCGCCTGCAGGCTGATCTGCTTGCGGGAGCGCAGCAGGTTGTAAATCTGCGGGGACGTCATGGCTCCCATGCCCGATTCGCCGCAGCAGCCGCCGTTGAGCAGCACCTTGGCCCCGGAGAAGTTGGAGAGGGCCGCCACAATCTGCTTCTGGCCCTTGGCCGCCGGGATGCCCGCCCATTCGCTGTGGCAGGAGGCATGATAGACAAGGCTCGTGCCGGGCGGCAGGGGATGCTCCAGCTGCTCCTTCCTGAGCAGGGGCAGGACAAGCTGCATGATGTCGCGCTGCCCCAGGCCCGGGAACTGCTCGGACAGGCCCATGCGTTCCAGCCCCTCGAGGCAGGTGCCGCAGGAGGTGACCAGATGGGCCACCTCGAAACCCTGCTTGCCCAGCGCGCGGATCATGGAGGCCAGATACTGGCGGTTGTGGGCCAGATTGTCCTCGAAAGCCGTATCCATGCCCGCCGACAGCAGCGGATAGCCGCAGCAGAGGTGGCGGGGCGGCACGGCCACGGCAAAGCCCGCCCGCAAAAGGAGCATGATGCTGGAAAGGCCGATGCGATCGTAAAAGAGCGCCCCGCCGCAGCCCGGGAAGTAGATGACGCACGGCGTGCCCTGCGTCACCTCCGTGGGCGAGAAGATGGAGCCGCGGTGCAGGCGCAGGGATTCGTAGAGATTGGTATACCCCACCTTGGGGCCGCGCGCGGCAAACAGCGGATTCTGCATGCGGCGCTTCCAGAGATCGGGCGTGAAGCCGAGGATGCGGTTCTGCATCTTCTGGCCAAGGGAGGCCATCTTGGCGGCCTTGGGCACGCGGTGCTCCACATCGCGCACCAGCCATTCCAGCGCCCGCTTCTTGAGCGGATGCCCGCCCGCGTCCTCATGTTCCAGCATGGCCCGCAGGGAAAGGGCCACGTCGCCGGAGGGGATCTTGACCGGGCAGTTGGCGCGGCAGCGGCCGCAGGCCGTGCAATGCTCCACGAGATCGCGCAGCCAGCGCAGCAGTTCGGCATCAATGCTGCCCTTGTTGACCTGCGAATAATAGACCGCCTCGATGAGCATGCCCAACACCATGTTCTTGTTGCGGGGATGGTACTGCATGCTGCGTTCGGGGTAGTTCATGGGGCAGACGTGCTTGCACTTGCCGCAGCGCGTGCAGACCTGCACGGCGGCCAGCAGATCGGTGAGCTTTTCCTTGTCCGGCAGGCCGCTGTCGTTGATGTCGCGGATGAGGCGGTTGAAGGAGAAGGTGAAGGGACGCACCGGCAGCTCGCGATAGACCAGCTTGGCCGGGTTCATCACATCGCGCGGATCCACGCGCTCCTTGAAGGCGCGCAGGGCATCCATCTTTTCCTTGCCGAAAAAGGCGATCTTGGTGATGCCGATGCCGTGCTCGCCCGAGACCTCGCCGCCCATTTCCTGACATTCGGCCATGACGCGGGCCGCCGTTTCCTCGGCTTCCTCCAGCATGTGATGGTCGTTGGAGTTGACCGGGATGTTCACATGGCAGTTGCCGTCTCCGGCGTGCATGTGGCTGGCCACCACGATGCGTCCGGCGTCCATGTACTCGCGGATCTTGTTCAGCTTGCGGGTGAGGTGGGGATATTTTTCCAGCAGGCTGTCCATATAGGCCTGCGCCCGTGTCCAGAGTTCCGTATCCGACAGATCGGCGGCCTTGACGTCGCCCGTGGCCACCTTGGAGGCAAAGGAGAACTCGCGGTTGAAATCCTTTTCCTCCATGGGGAAGCCGGGCAGGCGGCCCACCTCCTGCAGGGCGTAGCGGTAGGCCTGGGCCGTGCATTCCAGATTGAGCTGCTCGAGAAAGAGGGCGAAATCCGGGATGCGATCCATGGGAATGACCACGTCCTCGTTGAGCTTGAAGCCCGAGGTGCGCTTGGCGATGGCGGACAGGCGGTGGCGATCCTCCCAGAAGCGTTCGGCCTCCTTGTCGTCCTGCGCCACCAGAATGTCCACGTTTTCCTGCTCCTCCACCACGGAAACGATGTCGCCCACGCACTTGTCCAGCAGATAGGGATCGTCCCCGTCCACCTGCAGGATGATGACCGAAATGGGCAGATCGCTGAATTTGCGGGATTTGCGCTTGTAGTCGATGGCCTGCACATACTTGGCGTTGAATTCCTCCAGCGCGGACAGGTGGGCATAATCGCCCTCCTCGCGGATGCGGTTGCGCAGGGCCACCAGCTCGCGCACCACCACCGCCGCCGGGTGCATGGAACGGCCGAAAAATTCCAGCACCATGACGCGCTTGTAACGCGGCTTGGGATGCAGGATGAAGCAGGCTTCGGTAATGATGCCGTCCACGCCCTCCTTCTGCATGCCGGGCAGGCCGCCGAGGGCCTTGTTGGTCACGTCCTTGCCGAGGCCGGGCAGGCGGATTTCGTCCCCGCGCAGGTGCACCACGTTGCGCACGCCGCCGCTCACGTCCTTGACCACGAAAACGGCGGTCTCGTCCGGCAGGATCTTGTGGCGGGGATGGTTTTCCCGCTCCACGGTGATGATCTCGCCGGTGGGCGTGACCATGCGCCACCAGAGCAGATTGTCGAGGGTGGTGCCGTATTCGAAGGCCATGGGGCCGCCCGCGTTTTCCGAGACGTTGCCGCCGATGGAGGCCGCCTGCTTGGAGGCCGGATCCACGGAAAAGAGCGCGCCCTTCTCGTCCACCGCCGTGATGACGGCCTGCGTATTGGCCCCGGCCTGACAGGTGACGGTCATGGCCTCCAGATCAATGGGCCCGATATGGGTGAGACGGGCAAGGCTGACAATGACCGTGCGCCGCCGCGCGGGCACGGCCCCGCCCGTGGCCCCGGAACCGCCGCCCCGGGGAATGAGGGCGAATTTCATGTCATTGGCCAGCTTGACCAGCGCGGCCACCTGCTCGGTATTGTCCGGCTCCACCACGAGCAGGGGCAGTTCCATGCGCAGGTCGGTGGCGTCGGTGGCCGTTTCCACCAGCGCCGCCGGATGGGTCAGCACGCATTCGGCGGGCAGAAAGCCGCGCAGGGTTTCGGCCAGCTTCTGCCGGAAGTCGGCCTCGGCCTCATAGGCCGACCAGAACATGGTAATGCCTTCGCCCAGGGCCGTGGCATAATAATGGGCCAGCGAGAGCGCCTCGCGCTCATAGCGTTCCCGCACGCTGGCGCGCACCGTGTCCGCATCAATGAAGGGATTGTAGGCCACCAGAAACAGCTCTTCGGCAATGGCGATGGCCAGATTCCGGACGGATTCCGGCCATTCCTCGAAGTCGCTGATATTGATGCGCAGGATGCGATTGACGACGTAATCGGGCGAAATGGAAATATGCGGTCCCTTGTGGGCCATGACCAATACCTCTTCCTTGCGGATAACGGCAGTCGCGCCACGGAGCCGACGCCCAAGGACAAGAGCGCGGCAACCATGAGTGACATCGAAAAACTTTCTTTATCCGTATCAATCCCGCTTGGCAAGCCGCACGCAGGCTCCCCGGAAAAATCTTTCCCCTTTTCCCGGGCAAGCTGCCCGGCGACCGAACGTCCCGTATCGCCCCCCGCGCGGCGGGGGACTTCCCTTTTCCCCCGCAAGGCTGTTACAAGAACACGCCCTGCCCATGACGCCGCCCCGCGCGGCAGGAAACGGAAACGACCATGGAAACCCTCTCCGCCGTCTGGCACGCCCTCGGCTGGCCCCTGTGCCGCCTTCTGCTCGGCCTTGCCCTGGGCCTTCTCATCGCCAATACCCTGGAAGCCCTGCGCTGGACGCGCCATCTGGCCCGGCTGGCCCGGCCGCTGGCCCGCGTGGCCCATCTGCCCCCCGTGGCCGGGGCCGCCTTTGCCCTGGCCTTTGTCTCTCCGGCCTCGGCCAACGGCCTGCTGTCCGAACGTCACGAAGCCGGGGAGATTTCGCGCCGCGAACTCATGCTGGCCAATATCTTCAACAGCCTGCCCGCCTTCCTGACCCACACGCCGACCATCTTCTTCCTGACCTGGCCCGTGCTGGGCAGCCCCGCCATCATCTATGTGCTGCTGACCCTGCTGGCGGCCGTCCTGCGCACCGGCGGCCTCGTGCTGGCCGGCCGGCTGATCCTGCCCCTGCCCGCACCGGCGACGGAAGCCCCCGGAGAAAGCGGCGGCACGGACTGGCGCGCGGCCTGCGCCAAGGCCTGGAAACGCTTTGTGCGCCGCCTGCCCAAACTTGTCTATTTTACGGTTCCTGTATATGTCCTCATGTACGTCCTCCAGCGTTACGGCTATTTCACGGCGGCGGAAGACTGGCTGGCCCGGCACATGGACTGGCTCTCCTTTCTCAAGCCGCAGGCCGTGGGCGTCATCGTGCTGCATCTGGCGGCGGAGCTGGGCGCGGCGCTGGGCGCGGCGGGCGGCCTGCTCCAGACCGGCGGCCTCACGCCGCAGGACGTGGTGCTGGCGCTCATGGTGGGCAACATCCTTTCCACGCCCATGCGGGCCATCCGGCATCAGCTGCCGTCCTATGCCGGCTTTTACCGGCCCGCGCTGGCCCTGCGGCTCATTCTCGTCAATCAGGGGCTGCGCGCCCTCAGCATGGCGCTGGTTGCCTGGCTGTATTGGCTGATCGTTTGCTGAACCTTCAATTTCTGTCGGAGACCCCATGACCGAAGCCGTTTTCATCCCCCTGCGCGGTGAGGATCGGGAAGCCAAGGCCCGCGCCAACAAGGCCGCCGGCTATCGCTGCTCGCAACAAATCAGCTGTTCCTTTGCCGAGGATCTCCACATGGACAGGGATCTGCTTGTCCGCCTGGGCATGCCCTTCGGCAGCGGCATGGGCCGGGGGCAGGTCTGCGGCTGCATCGTGGGCGGGCTGATGGTGCTGGGCCTGCGCTTTGCCTCCGCCGCCATCGGCGACAAGGCGGCCCGCAAGGTGCTCACCCGCAAGCAGCACGCCTTCCTGCATCAGTTCGAGGAGCGGCACGGCTCCCTCATCTGCCGTGAACTGACCGGGCGCACCCGGCAGCAGGACGCGCCCGACCCGGCGGCGGGCGGCAGCTTTTTCACCAATTCCTGTCTGGATCTCATGGTCAGCGCCAGCCGCCTGCTGGAAGATCTGCTGGCCGATGAGGCGGAAAACGGCCCGAGCGCCGGACAGCCCGAGGCCCGCCCATGAGCAGCCGGGAACATCCCACCGTCATCAGCCCGCAGCACGAGGGCGCGCGCGTACTGGTGCGCCTGCAGCCCGAGGAAAGCTGGCTCTCCCTGCCCCGGCCCAAGCTGGCCCGGCAATTGCTGGATGCCCTCAATATCGGCGAGGAATGCGCGCTGGTGGCCCGCAGGGGCGAACTGCTGACCCCGGATCGGCAGATCTGGCCCGATGACGAGCTGCTGGTGCGCAAGGTGGCCTCGTCCGGCTAGGGACTGCCGCGAAGCCGGCCCCGCGCGGACGCCGCATGCGCCCGCCCGGCTCCCGCCGTCAGATCCGTGACGCCGAAGGGGGCGCACGGAGAGCGTATCGACATTCCGGCCCGTCCGTGCTAGCGTACAAGGATGTACATTCCCGATTTCGATTTGGCGCAAACGCTCCGTCTGCTGACCGTTTCCGCCATTCCCCTGCTGTTGAGCATCATCCTCCATGAGGTGGCCCACGGTCTGGCGGCGCGCCGGCTGGGCGATCCCACGGCCGGGATGTTGGGGCGCCTCACGCTCAATCCCCTGCCGCACATCGATCCGCTGGGCCTCATCTGCTTTGTGCTCACGAGCCTCTGGGGCGGCATCGTCTTCGGCTGGGCCAAGCCCGTGCCCATCAACCCCCGCTTTTTCCGCCGCCCCGCCCGCGACATGATGCTGGTGGCGCTGGCCGGGCCGGGCTGCAATTTTCTGCTGGCCCTCCTCTTTGCCCTCTGCACGGCCGGCATTGCCCTCATCAGCCCGGAATTCCTGCTCTCCTTCCTTTTCCGGGAGGCTCCGCAGCCCTCAGGCGTCATCATGCCGTTTCTGGCCCAGATGTGCCTGCAGGGCATCATCATCAATATCTGTCTTGCCTGGTTCAACCTGCTGCCCATTCCCCCGCTGGACGGCAGCCGGGTGGTGTCCTATTTTCTGCCCATGCGGGCGGCCCTGTCCTATGGCCGGCTGGAAAACTACGGCTTCGTGATCCTGCTCGTCCTGCTGGTCAGCGGCGTGCTGAACACGGTGCTGGAGCCGCTGGTGCGAGGCTCACTGGATCTGCTGCTGAGCATGATACTGCGCCCGGTTCTCTGATCCGGCGGAATACATGCACCGGAACGGGCGGGAATCGCCCCTGTCCTGTCAATGCGGCCCCGGGCCGCGCAAGCCGGGCTGCCTGTCTCGGGGCAGCCGCCTTCGAGGAAGATCATGAGCATGGAACGTCCCCGTACCGTCTCGGGCATGCGTCCCACCGGCCCCCTGCATCTGGGCCATTATTTCGGGGTGCTGAAAAATTATGTGGCCCTGCAGCACAGCGAGGAAGCCTATTTCTTTGTGGCTGACTGGCATGCCCTGACCAGCGACTACGCCGACCCCTCCAACATTCGGGAAAACATCACCGAAATGGTCAAGGACTGGGTGGCCGCCGGACTCGACCCGGCCCAATGCGTCATCTTCCGCCAGTCCGCCGTCAAGGAACACGCGGAACTCTCGCTCCTGCTCTCCATGATCACCCCGGTTTCCTGGCTGGAACGCAACCCCACCTACAAGGAACAGCAGCAGCAGATCACCAACAAGGATCTCGGCAATGCGGGCTTTCTCTGTTACCCCGTGCTCATGGCCGCAGACATCCTCATGTACCGGCCCCACGGCGTGCCCGTGGGCGAGGATCAGCTGCCCCACATGGAGCTGACCCGCGAAATCGCCCGCCGCTTCAACTATCTCTACGGGGAGAACACCTTTCCCGAGCCGCAGGCCATGCTCACCCCGGCGGCCAAGTGCCCCGGCCTCGACGGTCGCAAGATGTCCAAAAGCTACAATAACGGCATCTTCCTGCGCGACACCCTGGCCGACATCGAACCCAAGGTGAAAACCATGTTCACGGACAAGAACCGCCTGCGCAAGTCCGATCCGGGCAATCCCGATGTCTGCAACCTCTTCCCCTACCACGTCCTTCTCGCCTCGCCCGAGGAACAGGAGGAAATCCGGCAGGGCTGTACCAACGCAAGCATGGGCTGCGTGGATTGCAAGAAACGCTTTCTGGCCCACCTCGCGGCCTTCCTCGAGCCGCTGCAGGCCCGCCGCGCCGGGCTGAGCGACGCCCGGGTGGCGGAAATCCTCGACGACGGCAACGAACGGGCGCGCGCCTTTGCCACGCGCACCCTGGACATGGTGCGCAGCCGCATGGGCCTTTGAGCGCCGTGAAATGCGTGGCCATTGATTACGGATTGGAGCGGACCGGGCTGGCCGCCTGCGACGAGGCGGGCGTGCTGGCCTATCCGCTGACCACCCTGCGTCTGGCGGACTATCCCGACCGCAAGGCCTTTCTGGCCGCCCTTGCCCAACGGGTGCTCGCAGAAGCCCCGGATGCCGTCGTGCTGGGCCTGCCCCTGCTGGACGACGGCAGCGAAAGCCTCACCACCCGGCAGGTGCGCAATGTGGCCGGACGCCTCATGCGGCGCATCGACCGCCCCTTCTACTGGATGCCGGAACTGCTCAGCTCCGTGGAAGCCGCAATGGATCTGCGCGAGGCGGGCCTTGCCCGCAAGCGGCACAAGGCCGTGCTGGATCAGCAGGCCGCCGTCCGCATTCTTGCCTCCTTTCTGGCCCTGCCGCCGGCACGACGTCAGCCCATCGAGGCCGCTCCGTCCGCCCGTACCGCCCCAATACCCCATGACGGCCCGGACGGCCCCGCCCCAAG
Organism: Candidatus Desulfovibrio intestinavium; assembly: GCA_019118345.1. GTDB lineage: Bacteria > Desulfobacterota > Desulfovibrionia > Desulfovibrionales > Desulfovibrionaceae > Desulfovibrio > Desulfovibrio intestinavium. The sequence continues at coordinate 25,425 of DWZD01000048.1, forward strand.
GACTCCCGCATGAAAATCCTCATCCGCCTTCTGGCCGCCCTCTGTCTCTGCCTGCTGCTGGCGGGCGGCGGCGTAGCCTGGCTGGTCTACGACTTTTTGCACAGCACCCCGGAAAGCACCGGCCGCGAAGTCACCTTTGACGTGCCGCCCGGCGCGAGCTTCAACAGCATCGCCCTGAGCCTCAAGGACAAGGGGCTGGTGACCGATGCCCGCAAATTCGGCTGGCTGGCCCGTTACCGGCAGATGGACAACCGCCTGCAGGCCGGGCGCTTTGCCCTGCGCACGGACTGGACGCCGGATCAGGTGCTCGACTGGCTGGTCAACGGTCAGCCCGTGCTTTTCCGCATCACCCTGCCCGAAGGCCTGAGCTGGTGGCAAACCGGCAAGCTGCTGGAAGAGGCCGGCTTCGTGCGCTTCGAGGATTTCCGCGCCGTGGTGCTGGATGAAGCCTTCCTGCGCAAATACGGCATCCCCTTTGCCTCGGCCGAGGGCTTCCTCATGCCGGATACCTATCTGCTCAAAAAGGACGACACGCCCGACGCCGCCTCGGCCCGCCGCGTGGCCGCCCGGCTGGTGAACAACTTCTGGCGCAAGGCCGCCGATCTCTGGCCCGGCGGCAAAAAGCCCGCTGCCGAGGAACTGAAACGGCTGGTCATCCTCGCCTCGGTGGTGGAAAAGGAAACCGCCATCGACAGCGAGCGCCCCCGGGTGGCGGGCGTTTATGCCAATCGCCTGCAAAAGAGCATGCTCCTGCAGGCCGACCCCACCGTCATCTACGGCCTCGGCGCCTCCTTTGACGGCAATCTGCGCCGCAAGCATCTGGACGATCCCGCCAATCCCTACAATACCTACCAGCGGCCCGGCCTGCCGCCCGGCCCCATCTGCTCCTTCGGCACGGCGGCCCTCGCCGCCGCCATTGCGCCGGAAAAACACAACTATCTCTACTTCGTCGCCAAAACCGACGGCGGCGAACACGTCTTCTCCACCAATCTCAACGACCACAACCGCGCCGTGCGCCAATATCTGCAAAACCGCCGCAAACAACGCTGAACACAACGAGGCCCACCATGAAGTATCTCATCATGCAGGACTTTTCCGGCCAGCCCGTGCCCTTCATCTTCCCCCGCCGCGTGGATCACGGCGACATGCGCGAACAACTCCCCTACGCCCAGGTGCTCGCCGCAGGCTACGTCGAACACGATGCTTCCGGCTTCGTCTGCCACGGCGGCCATGCCGAACTCAACGTCCAGGCCCGCCCCGAGGAGGATGCCGCCATCATCGCGGAAGCCCTGCGCCCCGAAAGTCAACGCTGAGCAACACACGACGGGCTTGCGCCAGCCTTTCCGCCACGCTTCGAGCCTGCTTTTTTCATTTTTCTGTGGGGGGAACCCTTTGTGAACAAAGTGGCCCTTCCCCCCACACCCCCATCCCCCCAAAAACGTTCCTGTCCAGACGCCGGGCGTCGCGGCAAGCAGGCCGACGCCCGACTCCAGCCCAGCCAAACGCTGCAAAAAAACCGGACAGCCTGCGCGGCCCGGCTTGTCTGCTTTCCCATGCCGCCGGGGGACGGCTGAGGCGCGCGACGCGCAGAATTATGCAATAATTTTACTGGCTTATTTTTTCGGGGAGGGAAACCTTTTGTGAACAAAAGGCTC
>DWZD01000049.1 GCA_019118345.1 Candidatus Desulfovibrio intestinavium
GGAGAACCGTTTTTCAAAACGGTTTCCCTCTCCCCCTCGTAACACAATGCTTTTCAAATAGTTTTTTGGAAAGGAGGGGTTCGGGGAGGAAGAACCTTTTGTTCACAAAAGGTTCTTCCTCCCCGAAAAAATAACACAGCAAAAACAGCTGCCTACAGCCCGGCAGGGCTGCCGATGGCAGGGAGGACGGTTTCGAGGGCGGCGCCCATGCGGAGGAGGGGGGCTTCTTCGAAGGGGCGGCCCATGAGCTGCATGCCGACGGGCAGGCCGGATTCCTGCCCGAGTCCCACGGGCAGGGAGAGGCCGGGCAGGCCGGCGAGGTTGAGGGACAGGGTATAGGCGTCCATGAGGTACATTTGCAGGGGATCCGCGTTCTTCTGGCCGAGGTTCCAGGCGGTGACCGGGGAAACGGGGCAGAGCAGGGCGTCGCATTGCTGCAGGGCGGCGTGATATTCGTCGCGGATAAGGCGTCGCACCTGGGCGGCCTTGCGGTAATAGGCGTCGTAGTAGCCGGAGGAGAGGACATAGGTGCCGAGCATGATGCGGCGTTTGACTTCCTGTCCGAAGCCTTCGCTGCGCGAGCGGAGGTAGAGTTCCTCGAGGTTGTTGACGTTTTCGGCGCGGCGGCCGTAGCGCACGCCGTCGAAGCGGGCGAGGTTGGAGGATGCCTCGGCCATGGCGATGATGTAGTAAGTGGCAATGGCGGCGTGGGTGTGGGGCAGGCTCACGTCCACGATCTCGGTGCCTGCCGCGCGGGCGGCGTCAATGGCTTTCTGGCAGGCCGCGCGGACTTCGGGGGCGAGGCCGTCGCCGTAGAATTCGCGGGGCAGGCCGAGGCGCACGCCGTTGAGGGAGGCGCTGTTCTTGCCCTCGCGGGCCGCGCCGAGGTAGTCATCCACGGCTCGGGGGTCGCAGGTGGCGTCGCGTTCGTCGTAGCCGGCGATGACGGCAAGGACGCGGGCGCAGTCTTCCACGGAGCGGGCCAGGGGGCCGACCTGATCGAGGGATGAGCCGTAGGCAATGAGACCGTAGCGGGAAACGCGGCCATAGGTGGGTTTGAGGCCCACGCAGCCGCAGAGGGCGGCGGGCTGGCGAATGGAACCGCCGGTATCGGAGCCGAGGGAGGCAAAGCACTGGCCGGCGGCCACCGAGGCCGCCGAACCGCCGCTGGAGCCGCCGGGCACGCACTGGGGGTTCCAGGGGTTGCGGCTGGGCTTGTAGGCGGAGTTTTCCGTGCCGGAACCCATGGCGAACTCATCGAGATTGTTCTTGCCGAGGATGACGGCCCCGGCGTCCTTGAGGCGTTCCACCACAAAGGCGTCATAGACGGGCAGGAAGCCTTCGAGGATGCGGGAACCGGCAGTGGTGGGCATGCCGACGGTGGAGAGGGCATCCTTGACGGTGACGGGGATGCCCCAGAGGGGCTTGCCGCTGTCCGGCCCGGCGGCGTCGAGAGCGCGGGCGTGTTCAAGGGCGTTGTCGGCATCGACATGCAGCAGGGCGTCCACCACGGGTTCGGTGGCGGCAATGCGGTCAAGGCAGGCGCGGGTGGCCTGTTCGGCGGTCATGCGCCTGGCAAGGAGGGCGTCGAGGGCGTCGCCCAGGGAGAGGGAGCAGAAATCGGTCATGGGGGTCTCCGGCGGGGCTAGACGATGCGCGGCACGACAAAATATTCGCCGTCGCCGTGAGGGGCGTTGGCGAGGATGTCTTCACGACGGCGACGGCGTTGTGCCTCGTCGGGTCGGGGGATGCCGTCATGCTGTACGGGGCTGTACAGGGGGGCGATGTCGCTGGTGTCCACCTGGGCGAGCACATCCATGTAGGCGAGGATATCGCCGAACTGGCGGGCAAAGAGGGCCTGTTCGTCCGGCGTGACGTCGAGACGCGAGAGCGTGGCCATATGGGCCACGTCTTCCTGCGAGATGGTTTTTTCGGACATGGGGTTTCCTTTGGGCTTGAAAAGGCCGGACGCGGCAAGCGCCGCGTCCGGCGGGACTGGGCAAGGGGTCAGCGGGCCGAACCGGGCAGGCGCAGCTTGTACGAGGGGCGCGGCGTGGTGCCGATGGGTTGCTGAACGGGCTGCTGGGTCGGGGGCAGCACTCCCGGTTGCGCGCCGGGCTGGGCCACGGCAGGCTGGACAATGGGCTGTCCCGTACCGTCCACGAGGACAGGCTGTCCGGGCTGGCCGGGCTGCAAGCCGGGTACGAGGGGATTGCCCTGTTCGTCCACGCTGGGCAAGCCCTGCATGCGCAGGGCGGCGCGCTGGAGGATGGCCTGTCGCGCGGCCTTGAATTCATCCAGATTGAGAGGCTTCATGCCGTTGGCGGCGGGCTGGAAAAGATAGAGCTGCTGATGCGCGATGCCGTTCCCGTCCCACTTGATGGGGGCCATGCCCCAGACCATGCGCAGGCGGGAAATGGCGGCGTTGAGATCCTGGGCGGGCGGGCGCTTGACAAGGCCGAGCTGGATGCAGAAGCGGGCAAAGTCATAGCCGAGGGCCGTCCAGAAGTCGTGCCCGGCGCCTTGCAGGGCCTTGGGCGCGCGGGCCTGATTCCACGCGCCGGGGAATACGGCGAGGGCGTAGCGCTCCAGACCGGGGACGCTCTTGCCGGAGAGCGCCTGCTCCCAGAGCGTCGTGCCCATGAGCACGAGGCGATCCTCGCCGTTGTAGACAAGGGCGGTGGTGATCATGGGCATGTTGCGCCAGGAGTCCGGGAGGAAGAGGGCCTCAAAGGTCGTTTGCGGAATGGGCGTGGCGCTGCTGCCGTCCTGGGCCTGGGTCGGATTGATGAGCGGGGCCACGGCCGTAACCCAGGCATTGGGGTTGCGGGCGTCGTAGGAGGCCTTTTGCAGGCTGAGGCCGCGCTTGACGAGGGTTTGCTCCATGAGGCCGGTCATGCGCAGGCCGTAGGCGTCGCCGGGGTGGAAGGCGCCAAAGGTGGAGATGCCCATGCCGTCGGTGGCAAAGGCGAGCAGGGCATCGATTTGATCCTGCGGGCTGGGGAAGAAGCGCCAGGCCTGACTGCCTTCCTCGCCGTCATCCAGAGCGGGCATGAACGTGAAGAAGGCGCGCTTTTGCAGGGCGCCGCTCTGCTTGGCCTTGGCATAGTTCGGGCCTTGCAGGGGGCCGCCCACCACGGCGCAGCTTTCGGGCAGGGCATCCAGCTTGACCAGCCAGTCGGCGGCGCTGGTATTGACTTCTTCCAGGCGGGCGTCGATGCCGTTGGCCTTCATTTCCTGCACGGCGGTCGTCGCGCCGCGGCGGATCTTGTTGGCAACGGGCGCGAAGGGGCCGCTGCCGGGCAGGGCCAGCACGATGCAGGGCTGCTGCTTGACGGCAGGCGCGGGTTCTTTCTTGCCGCCGCCCAGCGAGGGAAATTGGCAGCCGCTGAGGACAAGGCATGACAGGGCAAGCAGGCAGGCGAGAATGGAAAGGCGAGTCTGTTTCATGCGATACCCTTACCTGTGTTGGGGTGGACGGACGTCGAAAGATCGGCAGACCGTCCCGGAAGATTCCGAATGCGTCCTTTCCGGGACGGTCATGGTCTGCAGGGCGTTATTGCGGTCAATGGCTAGGTGCGATGACGCGGCTCGGGGCGCGGCGCATCGTGCGACGGGCCGGGAGCGGGACGGTGTGCCGGCTGCTGCGGCCGGGCTTCGGGACGATGGGTCGGCGGCTGCTGCGGCCGGGCTTCAGGGCGATGGGCCGGCGGCGGTGCGGGGCGATGATCCGGTTTCGGGGGCGGCGGCCGGTGCCCGCGCGGGGGATCGTAGTAGCCGTCATCATAATAGGGATCGTTGACGCAGCCGTTGGCCAGCAGAAACAGGGAAGCCAGCAAAGAGAACAACAGCACGTTTTTCATGGTTCCCCTCCATAATGGTGGTTGCTGTTCTGATGCAGAGTAATACAGGGCGCATTGCGAGGCAAGTCTTGCCGCTCGCCGACTGGGGGGCAAAAAAGAAGGCGGGCCGAAGCCCGCCTTGGCACATACGCTTACGCTCTCGCGTGGGGAGGATTACTTCTTCACTTCCGTGTAGTCGGCGTCCACGACATCGTCGTTGCCGGAGCCGCCGGCATTGCCGCCGCAGGAGCCGCCCGCGCAACCGCCGTCAGCGCCGGGCTGCGCGCCGCCCTGCTGCTGGTAGAGCTGTTCGGCCAGCTTGTGGGAGGCCTTGGCCAGATCCTCGGTGGCGGCCTTGATGGCGGCGGCATCGTCGCCTTCCATCAGCTTGCGCAGGCTGGCGATCTTGCCTTCCAGATCCGCCTTGAGGGCGGCGTCGGCCTTGTCGCCCAGATCGGCGAGGCTCTTTTCTGTGCCGTAGATGAGGCTGTCGGCATGGTTGCGGGCCTCGATGACTTCCTGCTTCTTCTTGTCCTCGCCGGCATGGGCTTCGGCTTCACGCACGAGGCGCTGGATGTCTTCTTCCGAGAGGCCGGAGGAGGACTGGATCTTGATGGACTGTTCCTTGCCGGTGCCCATGTCCTTGGCCGAGACGTTGACGATGCCGTTGGCGTCGATGTCGAAGCTGACCTCGATCTGCGGCACGCCGCGCGGCGCCGGGGGAATGCCGGTGAGGTCGAAGCGGGCCAGGGTCATATTGTCCGCGGCCATGGGGCGTTCGCCCTGCAGGACGTGGATGGACACCGAGGGCTGATTGTCCGCCGCCGTGGTGAAGACGTTGCTCTTGCGGGTCGGGATGGTGGTATTGCGATCAATGAGCTTGGTGAACACGCCGCCCATGGTCTCGATGCCTAGGGAGAGCGGGGTCACGTCAAGCAGGAGCACGTCCTTCACGTCGCCGGTCAGGATGCCGCCCTGAATGGCCGCGCCCATGGCCACCACTTCGTCGGGGTTCACGGAGCGGTTGGGATCCTTGCCGAAGAACTCGCCCACCACCTTCTGCACCAGCGGCATGCGGGTCATGCCGCCCACGAGGATGACCTCATCGATCTGGCTGGCAGACAGACCGGCGTCGGCCAGGGCCTTCCTGCAGGGTTCGATGGTGCGGTCCACAAGGTCGCTGACCATGGATTCCAGCTTGGCGCGGGAAATCTTGACCAGCAGGTGCTTGGGGCCGTTCTGGTCGGCGGTGATGAAGGGCAGGTTCACCTCGGCTTCCATGGAGGTGGACAGTTCCTTCTTGGCCTTTTCGGCGGCTTCCTTCAGGCGCTGCAGGGCCATGCTGTCCTTGGAGAGGTCAATGCCGTTGTCCTTCTTGAACTCTTCCACAAGGAAGTTGATGATGCGCTGATCGAAGTCCTCGCCGCCGAGGAAGGTGTCGCCGTTGGTGGCGCGCACTTCCACCACATTGTCGCCCACTTCCAGAATGGAAATGTCGAAGGTGCCGCCTCCGAGGTCGAAGACGGCGATTTTTTCGTTGGCCTTCTTGTCGAAGCCGTAGGCCAGGGAGGCAGCCGTCGGTTCGTTGATGATGCGCTTCACTTCCAGACCGGCAATGCGGCCCGCGTCCTTGGTGGCCTGACGCTGGGCGTCGTTGAAGTAGGCGGGCACTGTGATGACGGCCTCGCTCACCTTTTCGCCGAGGTAGGCTTCCGCATCGGCCTTGAGCTTGGCCAGGATCATGGCCGAGATTTCGGGGGCCGTGTAGGTGCGGCCGTCCACTTCCACCCCGGCGTCGTCATTGGCGGCCTTGGTGATGGTGTAGGGAGAATGCTCCTTCCAGCGATCCACTTCGGGCGAGGCGTACTTGCGGCCCATGAGACGCTTGATGGCAAAGATGGTGCGCTTGGGGTTGGTGACGGACTGACGTTTGGCGATTTCGCCCACCAGCCGTTCCTTGTCGGTAAAGGCGACGACCGACGGCGTGGTGCGGCCGCCTTCCGGATTGGTAATGCACTTGGGATCCTTGCCTTCCATGACGTAGACGCAGGAATTGGTGGTCCCAAGGTCGATGCCGATAATCTTGGACATATGTCAAATCCTCCCAGCGGAATAAATCTCAGTTCCGGTCGGGGCATGGCCCCATGCAACCGTGACAGTTATGTAAGTCTTTCTTGTGGAGCGTCCAGAGGGGGGAAGAATTTTTTTTGAAAATTGTGTTTGCGCGTTGACCTTGCCGGCTCCCGGGTGTAGTGAAATATTGAACAAGATCCCGTGTGGTGCGGGAATACCAGCGTATCTGTTTTTCCTTAAGGGAGGACATATGGATCTGAGCAGACGGCAACTCATGTTCGGCATTGGCGGACTGGCAGCGGGAACGGCCCTGGCGGGTATGGCGGGCCAGGCCATTGCGGCCTCGGAAAAGATGACGCGCTTTGCGCAGGCGGGCGGCGATTTCGGCTGGAAGCCCCACAAGCTGGATCCGAAGGAATGCGCCGCTGTGGCCTATGAGGGCTACTGGCACAAGGGCTATGCCTGCGGCTACGGTTCGTTTTACAGCATCGTGGGCCTGCTGGCCGAAAAGTACGGCGCGCCCTACAACCAGTTCCCCTTCACCATGCTGGAAGCCAACAAGGGCGGCATTTCGGACTGGGGCACCATCTGCGGCGCGCTCTACGGGGCGGCGGCGGCCTATGCGCTCTTCTGGGGCCGCGATGAACGCACGCCGATGGTCAATGAGCTGTACCGCTGGTACGAAAAGACCAAACTGCCCATCTACCAGCCCGGCGATGCGGCCCAGGGCGTCAAGGGCGAACTGCCGCAAAGCGCCTCGCAGTCGGTGCTGTGTCACATCTCCGTTTCCAAGTGGTGTTTTGCCAACAAGATCGAGGCCACGAGCAAAAAGCGCAATGAGCGCTGTGGCCGTCTGACGGCTGACGTGGCCGCCAAGGCTGTGGAAATCTACAATGCCAAGATTGATCAGGGCAAGAACTTCAAGGGAACCTTTGCCAAGCAGGAAGCCGTGGAAACCTGTGGCGCCTGTCACCAGACCAAGGGCAACGAAGCCAACTGGGCCAAGGGCGTCATGGACTGCACCCCCTGTCACAACGGCAGCGATGCGCTGACCAACAAGTTTGAAGGTCATCCCTAGCATGGGACGGCAATGACCCCAACGGAGGAGCCGCCCCCCGGGCGACTTCTCCCCGCGGGGGATGGGCGGATGTCCGGCGATGTCCGCCTTTTTTCATGCGCGACGGCGGGATCGTGCCGTTGGCAAGGCGGCGGGGCGCAACCGGCAAGCTTCGCCCGGACAGGGCGGCGCTGGAGCGACTGACGGTGAGGCCGCACGCCGGCCAGCGCCTCTCCCCCAAAAAAACAAGCCGTGTTCCCAAAGGAGCGCGGCTTGTTTTGGGCGGCAAACACCGACCGGCGGCTAATGCCCCGACGGCGACTGTTCGTTGCGTTCTTCCTGTTCCACCTGTTCGCGAATGCCGTCCAGCACCTTCTGGATGGCCTGCGCCTGTCCGGCGAGCTTTTCCACCTCGCTGCTGGCCGTGACCATGCGTGCGGAGATGTTGCCGCCCATGACATTGGCCTCGGAAATGGCTCGCGCAATTTCCTCGGAAGCGGCGGATTGCTGGGTGGCTGCGGCGGCGATGGCCTGCACCTGACGGCTGGACTCATTGGCCAGTTCCTGAATATGGCTCAGGGCCTGTCCGGAGGACTGGGCCAGCTCGGCCACCTTTTCAATGTCCACCACGGCGGTTTCCACCGTATCGGTATTGCGGCGGGTGCCCGCCTGCACGGTGCCGATGGAATCTTCCACTTCCTTGGTGGCGCTCATGGTCTTTTCGGCCAGCTTGCGCACCTCGTCGGCCACCACGGCAAAGCCGCGGCCGGCTTCCCCGGCGCGGGCGGCCTCAATGGCGGCATTGAGGGCCAGCAGGTTGGTCTGATCGGCGATGTCGCGGATGATGACCAGCACCGCGCCGATGGCCCGGGCCTGCTCGTCCAGCTGTTCCATGTCCTGCTTGATGTTCATGGAGAGCTGCTGCACGTTCTTCATGCCGTTGACCGTATTGCCCATCAGTTCCACGCCGCTGTTGGCCTGCTGCTGGACGGAACTGGAGGCCTGAGCCGCATCTTCGGCATTTCTGGCCACTTCCAGCACGGTGGAGTTCATTTCTTCCATGGCGGCCGAGGTCTCAGCCAGACGGCTGGAGGCGTGATCGGCCTCTTCGCTGACCTTGCTGATCTCGGAGGAGAGCGAATCCGTCATGGCGTTGAGGGTGACGACCACGTCGCTGAGCTGGGCGACGGTATCCATGCGGGCCTTGCGGGAGGCAATGCCCGCTTCGCGCTTGAAGCGCAGCTCTTCGGTGACGTCCTGTCCCAGCTCCACATGGCCGATGACTTCCCCGCTGCGATTCTTGAGGAATTCGAGGTGCACGCGCATGGCGTGCCCGTTGGGCAGAATATTCAGGCATTCATGCTCGCCCCGGCGCAGGCGCTCGATGCCGCAATCGGGCGTATTGCAGGTGGAACCCTGCTTGGCGGAGCAGTGCTTGCCCAGCACTTCCTTCAGATCCGTCTTTTGCATGGACTTCAGGGCGGTGGCATTGCAGAAGGTCCAGCGCATGTCCTTGTCCGTGACGGAAATGGTGAAGGGGATGCTGTTGAGGATGCTTTCAAGCCAGTGGGCGCGATCCTCGCACTTGCCGATATAGGCGCGAATGTCGGCGCAGAGGGGATCTTCCGCACGGGGAGAGAGATCGAGCGCGTCGGCATCCTCACTGGCCTGCCGCAGCAGCTCCCGGGCCTTGTCCAGGGCAGAGAGCTGGGCACGGAAAATGAAAAAGCCCGCCAGCGTCAGAACAATGACTGTCACCAGACCCGCCGGCAGCGAGGCGGAAGCCAGCGAAACCCCGAGCATCAGGGCCAGGGCGACAAAAAGCAGAAGAGTAAACTTGGTGCACAGGACTTGCATGGAAGGCCTCCGGGTCAGGTGAAAAAGAACGGTCGCCTTTACATATCGGCAATGTGGCGCGAATGTTTAGAGCCTTCCCATCGGGCCGACGGATTTTGCCCGGGGAAAATGCCCCCGCCTTCGGCCAAGGCGGGGGAAGGAATCAGAGCGTTTGACGATATTGCAGGGATTGCCTGAGCGTTTCCCTGTCCATGTATTTGACTTCCGCGCCCAGGGGGATGCCCTGCGCCAGTCGCGAAACCGTGACCTGAGGGAAGCGGCGCTGCAACAGGGACTTGATGAAGGAGGCCGTGTTCTCCGCCTCCAGCGTGGCCCCCAGGGCCAGCACCAGTTCCCGCACCTCGCCTTCTTCCAGCCGGCGCACGAGGCGTTCCAGATCCAGACTTTCCGCGTCCATTTTTTCCAGGGGAGCCAGCAGGCCGCCGAGGATCATGTACTGGCCGTGGTAGAAGCCGCCTTCCTCCAGGGTCAGCATGCTGTCCCATTCGCTCACCAGACAGAGCATGTCCCGCTGACGGGAGGCATCGCCGCAGACGGCGCAGGGATCGCTGGCCGACAGCCCGCCGCAGCGGGAGCACAAGTGCAGCTTGTCGCGCAGGTCATGCACATTGCGTCCCAGGCGGCGCGTTTCCGCCTCCGGCCACTTGAGCAGGGTCATGGCCACGCGCATGGCGGATTTCGGCCCCAGCCCGGGCAGGCGCGAGAACTGTTCCACCAGCTCCCGCAGGGGTTCGGGAATTTGCGACATGGCCGGGAACTAGAACACGCCCGGCAGCTTGATGCCGCCGGAAATGGCGTTCATTTCGCGCTCCAGCGTTTCGCGGGCAATGCGCCCGGCCTCGTTGACGGCGGCCAGAATGAGATCCTGCAGCATTTCCACATCCCCGCCTTCCAGGGCCTTGGGATCGATGGTGATGCCGCGCAGCTCCTGCTTGCCGCTGACCACGGCCTTGACCATGCCGCCGCCGCTGCTGGCCTCGTACGAGCGTTCGGCCGCCTCCTGCTGGAGCTTGGCCAGTTTGTGCTGCATGACCTGCGCCTGACGCAGGATGTCGTTCATGTTGCGCATGGGAATCTCCTCGGGATTCAGTTCAGTGTTCGTGTACAATCCATGATGGTTGCGTCAAGCAGCTGGAGGCAGTCCTGCATTTCCGGCCGTTGACGAAATTCCTCGATGAGTTCGGAACGGCTGCGCGCGGGACGGGCGTCGTCCTCATGGCGCGGCGGCAGCAGTTCCAGGGCGGGGCTGCCCGCTCCGTAGCGGGCCAGCGCCGCCGTGATGAGCGGGCGATGCTTGTCCGCCTGATTGAAAATCTGTGCTGCCCCGCAATGCAGGCGCAGGCTCTCGTCTGTCCAGTCCGCCCGCATCTGCCGCAGCAGCCACGGGGGCGGCGCATCCCGTCCGGCGGCCTGCTCAGCCTCGCAGAAGGCGCAAAAAAGCTGCCAGTCCGGCGGCGCGGCAGGCGTTCCCGTGGGCGTCGCCGCCGGCTTGCCGCCGGGAACGCTTTGCGGCTCGTCTGCCGGGGGAAGCGTCTCGGGCGGCGCCGTGACGGCAACGGCTTTCGGGGCCGCCCGCGGGCTGTCAGGCGCTTGCGCCGCCTGAGCGGGGGCCGTCTCGACCCGTTCCGCTGCGGCAGGCCGCCAGGACGGCTCCTGATCCCTTTCCCGCGCGGCGGGGGCAGGGTCGTCGCCGTCCGTCTCCTCCTCAGCCGGGGATGCGGCGGACGAGGCCTGCCGGGGGCGCGGCCGGCCGTTCTCCTGCCGGGGGGGATCCGCCCGGCGTTCCGGGGGGGTGCCGGGGGCGCGGCGCGGCTCCACGGAAGATGGGGCGCAGGCGCTCGGCGCGGCTTCGGCGCGTACGCTCGGCGTCGCGGGCGGGGCATTTTCCGGCAGGGGGGCGGCTGTCGCTCCTGTCGTGCCGGGCAGCTGATCCAGCGGCAGCAGCTGCGGCAACAGGGCCAGATTGAGCAGCAGGAGTTCCAGGGCGGCCGCCGGTTCGGGATTTTGCACGATACCGCGCTGCGCGTCCAGCGTCATTTGCCATGCCGCATGCAGATGGGCGGCGGAAAAGTGCGGGGCAATGGCCTGCCAGCAGGCGGCTTCGTCCCGGGTGAGGCCCAGATGGGGCAGCATGGCCGCTCCGGCCTGCCGCAGCAGGAAGAGGGTGCGCAGATGCCCAGACAGCTCGCGCACAAAGAAGCCGATGTCCACCCCCTGCCGGAAGAGGCGGGCGGCCAGCTCGGTCACGGCCGCGCAGTCGCGGGCGGCCAGCGCCTCGAACAGACTGCCGAACAGCTCCTGACCGGCCAGACCCAGCACCTCGCGGGTCATCTCGCTCGTGAGCCTGTCCCCGCCCAGAGCCAGGGTCTGATCAAGCAGGGACATGCTGTCGCGCACGCTGCCCGCCGCCCGGCGGGCGATGAGGCGCAGCGCGCCGTCCTCGTATGCGATGCCTTCCCTGTCCAGTACCCCGCGCAAGTGGGCATGGAGGGCCTCCTCGCCCAGATGGCGGAAGACAAAGTGCTGGCAGCGGCTGACGATGGTAATGGGAAATTTGTGCACCTCGGTGGTGGCGAAGATGAAGACCACGTTGGCGGGCGGTTCCTCCAGCGTCTTGAGCAGGGCGTTGAAGGCATTGCGCGAGAGCATGTGGGCTTCGTCGATGATGAAGACCTTGTAGCGGCCCTCCATCGGGGCGTAACCGATGGTTTCGCGCAGGGCGCGGGCGTCTTCCACGCTGTTGTTGGAAGCGCCGTCGATTTCGGCCACATCCACATGGCTGCCCTGGGTGATCTTGCGGCACTGGGCGCACTGATTGCAGGGTTCGGGGCCGGGGGCGTGCTCGCAATTGAGGGCCTTGGCGAAAATGCGGGCAATGGTGGTCTTGCCCACGCCGCGGGTGCCGCTGAGCAGATAGGCGGCCGCCACCCTGTCCTCGGCGGCGGCGCGGGAAAGGACGGTCTTGACCGTATCCTGTCCGGCGACCTCGGCAAAGGTCTGGGGACGGTAGCGGGCGGCAAGGGAGAGGTGCTTCATGCGGGCAAACGGGGGGCGCGCCGCGCGGGCGCGCCCCGGCAGGCGTGGAAACTAGATGGTGTAGTGGGTGCTCCAGCCGGCGTACTTGGGATTCTCGCCCTTGACCACGGCAAAGAATTCCTTTTGCAGATGCTTGGTCACCGGCCCGGCCTTGCCCGCGCCGATGACGCGGCGATCCACTTCCCGGATGGGGGTCAGCTCGGCGGCGGTGCCGGTGAAGAAGGCCTCGTCGGCAATGTAGAGTTCGTCGCGGGTGAACTGCTGTTCTTCCACGCGGTAGCCGAGATCGCGGGCCACGGTCATCACGGCGTCGCGGGTGATGCCGCCGAGGATGGAGGTCCAGGGCGTGGTCTTGATGATGCCGTCGCGCACGATGAAGATGTTTTCCCCGCTGGCTTCGGACACAAAGCCGTTGGTATCCAGCATGACGGCCTCGTCATAGCCCTCTTCCTTGGCTTCCACCTTGGCGAGGATGGAGTTCACATAGTTGCCCGCGGCCTTGGCCTTGCTCATCAGGGTGTTGACATGCATGCGGGCAAAGGAACTCGTCTTGGCGCGGATGCCCATTTCCAGGGCTTCGGGGCCGAGGTAGGCGCCCCAGGGCCAGACGGCGATGATGGTGTGCACGGGATTCGTGCCGGGATAGACGCCCATTTCCCCTTCGCCCACGAAGGAAAGGGGGCGGATGTAGCCTTCGCGCAGCTTGTTGGCCTTGAGCGTTTCGACCACGGCCTCGGAAATCTGCTTGGCCGTATAGGGCAGTTCCAGACGAAGGATCTTGGCGGAGTTGACCAGACGGGTGCTGTGCTCGGCCAGACGGAAGACCGAGGATGAGCCGTCGGCACAGGCATAGGCGCGGATGCCTTCAAAGACGGCGCTGCCGTAATGCAGCGCATGGGTCAGCACATGCACCTGAGCCTGATCCCACGGGAGCATCTTGCCGTCAAACCAGATGAAATTTGTTTTCTCCATGATAATGTCCTTCTTCTGTGCGGATGCAGGGTTGCGCGGTCAGACCGCTTCGGGAAAAACTACTGAAAAGCGCGCCATATGGCAAGGGGCACGCGCGCGGGCGCTTGCCAGCTCCTTCGCCGGAAGCTACAAAAGGGGACAGGCGGCCGGAGCCGCCTACCGGGAGAATGTCATGACCGAATATGTACTGGGCATTGATGCCGGCGGCACGCATACCGACGCGGCGATCTGCGGGCCGGAAGGTCTGGTGGCCGCGGCCAAGACCGTCACCCGCCGTGACGATTTGCCGTCCTCCGTGGCGGCTGTCCTGCAGGCCCTGCGGGAGATGCCGGGCGTGGGGGATGCCGTCCTGTCGCGCATCCGGCGGGTGACCCTCGGGGCCACCCTGGCCGTCAACGCCATTGTGCAGGACAGGGCCGATGCGGTGGGGCTGGCGCTTTCCGCCGGGCCGGGCCTTGCGCCGGAACGCTTTGCCCTCGGGGAGCACGTCTGCGTGCTGCCCGGCGGGCTGGATCACCGGGGCACTGAGGTGACCCCCCTTGACACGGCCCCCCTTGCCCGCGCCCTCGACCGCTGGAAAGCCGCGGACGTGCGGGCCGTGGCCTGCGTGGGCAAGTTCTCGCCGCGCAATCCCGCCCATGAGAACCGCATGCGCGAGGCGGCGGCAGCCTCCGGCCTGCCGGTGAGCTGCGGTCACTGTCTCTCCGGGCAGCTCAATTTTCCGCGCCGCATCGCCACCGCCTATTACAACGCCGCCGTGGCCCGCATCCATGCCGCCTTTCTGGACGCCGTGGAAGGGGAGCTGGCCCGCGCGGGCATCCATGCCCCGGTGCGCCTGCTCAAGGCCGACGGCGGGGCCGTGCCCGCCGGACTGTCGCGGCGGCAGCCCGTGCAGTCCATCCTGTCCGGCCCGGCGGCCAGCGTCATGGGCGTCATGGCCCTTGCCCCGGTGGAGGAGGACGACTGCTCCCTGCTCATGGACATGGGCGGCACCACCACGGATATCGCCCTCTTTGTGGACGGTTCGCCGGTGGTGGATCGGGACGGCATGCCGCTGAAGGGCCGCCGCACCCTTGTGCGGGCGCTGGCCTCGCTGTCCATCGGCGTGGGCGGGGACTCGCTGCTGCGCCTCACGTCCGACGGCGTGCGGGTCGGCCCCCTGCGGGACGGCCCGGCCTGCGCCTTCGGCGGGGAGCGTCCGACCCTGCTGGATGCGCTCAACGTGCTGGATGCCGCCGTGCCGGGGGCGTCCCTTTCCGGCGATGTCGCGGCCTCGCAATGCGGCATGGCGGCGCTGGCCGCCGCAGCCGGGCGCGACGCCGCGACCCTGGCCGCCGAGGCCGAGGCCGATGCCCTGCGGCAGGTGGCCGAGGCCGCGCAAAGCCTGCTGCGGGCCTGCAACGGCCGCCCCGTCTATACCCTGGCCGCCCTCAAGGGCATGCGAACCCTGCAGCCGCGCCGCATCTGGCTGGTGGGCGGCCCGGCGGATCGCCTGCGCGAGCGGCTGGCGCGGCACATGGGGCTGCCCGTGGACTGCCCGTCGCATGCGGACGTGGCCAATGCCGTGGGCGCGGCGCTCACCCTGCCCACGGCGGCGCTGGAGGTCTATGCCGATACCGGGCGCGGTCTGCTGCGCGCTCCGGCGCTGGATCATGAGGAGCGCCTGTCCGCGTCCAGCCGTCTGCCGCAGGTGGAGGCCCGTGCGCTGGATCTGTTGCGGGAGCATCTGGCCACGGAAACGAGTGCCGGGGATGTGGAGGGCCTGCGGCTGGAAGTGCTGGAGGCCGACGCCTTCGCCACTCTGGACGACGGCGGCTATGGCGCGCGGGATATGCGGGTGAGCTGTCAGGTGGTGCCGGGCATTGCCGGGCGCTTGCGCGCGACTGGGGGCGACGCGGGGGACGGCGTGTGGAAATAGTGCTCTACGAGCCGGAGATCCCCCCCAATACGGGCAATGTGGCCCGGCTCTGCGCGGCCACGGACGTGCCGCTGCATCTCATCGAGCCGCTGGGCTTCCGGCTGGAGGATCGCTATCTCAAGCGGGCCGGACTGGACTACTGGCCCCATGTGCGCCTTGCCGTCTGGCCGGACTGGCAAAGCTGGCTGGCGGATGCGCGCGAGCGGCGCGGCGGGCGTTCCCCCCGCTGCGTCATGACCTCGGCGCGCGGCGGTGCGCCCCTGCATCGTTTTGCCTTCGAGGCGGACGACTGCCTGATCATGGGGCCGGAAACGCGCGGTCTGCCCGCCGCCCTGCTGGAACAGGGGGAGAGGGTGCGCATCCCCATGCAGCCCGGCGGCGTGCGCAGCATCAACATGTCCACGGCAACGGGGATCGTGCTCTATGCCGCGCTGGCGTCCAGCGGTCTGCTGGATGCGCCGGGCTGGTGCTGAGCGAACGGCATTTCGGGAGAGGCGGAGCATGCTGGCCATTGCGGCGGTCTGTTTTCTGGTGGGCTTTCTGGGGGCCGTCACCGGGGTGGGCGGGGTGCTCATTCCGCCGGTGCTCATGTTCGCGGGCGGCATGGAAACCCATGTGGCCATGGGCACGGCGCTGGCGTCCTTCTTTCCCCTGAGCCTCCTTTCCGCCGTCATCTATGCCCGTCGGGGCTGGTACCGGCCCCGGGAGGCGCTGATTTTCCTGCTGGGCGGCGTGGCGGGCGGCATCACCGGCGGCAGGCTCAATGCCCTTGTGCCCGGGCCGCCGCTGGTCTGCCTGCTGGCCTGCATCATCATTTTCGCCGGCGTGGCCGCCCTGCGGCCCCACAAACAGGGCGATGGCCGGGGCTTCTGGCTGTCGGCCCGGGGACTGTTCGCCATCGGCGTGGTCACGGGCCTGACCGCCGGTCTTACCGGCGCGGGCGGGCCGGTGCTGTCCATCCCGTGGATGGTGGCCGTGGGGCATGCGCCCTTCTTTGCCGTTGGCTCGTCCATGTTCATGCAGCTGGGCACCATCCTTTCCGGCAGCTGGGGCAATGCCCGTTCCGGCTTCATTGACTGGGGCATTCTGCCCTGGGTCATGCTCATGGAGCTGGCGGGCTGTCTGCTGGGCCTGCGGGTGGCCTCGCGCATCCCGGCTGCACTGGCCAAGCGGGCCATCGGCGTCCTGTGCGCCGGATTGGGCGTTTTTCTTCTTGTGCGTCAGATGCTGGAGTTATAGATGAATATTGCCTCCCTTTTCATCCGCCGACCCGTGGCCACGGTGCTGATCATGCTGGGCCTGCTGTTCTTCGGCTCGGCGGGCTACGTCAACCTGCCCGTGAACCAGCTGCCCAATGTGGACTTTCCCACCATTCAGGTGTCCGCCGACCTGTCCGGCGCGGACCCGGAAACCATGGCCGCTTCGGTGGCCACGCCGCTGGAAAAGGAATTCTTCACCATTGCCGGCATCGACTCCATCACCTCGGTCAATGCCACGGGCCGCACGCGCATCACCATCCAGTTCGCCCTTGATCGCGACATCGACGCCGCGGCCCTGGACGTGCAGGCCGCCATCGGTCTGGCCCGTCGCCGCCTGCCCACCAACATGACCAATGACCCCAGCTTCCGTAAGGTCAATCCCGCCGACCTGCCCATCCTCTATCTGCGCGTGAGTTCGCCGACCCTGCCGCTCTACGATCTCAACGAATACGCCGACACCCTCATCGGCCAGCGCCTGTCCATGGTCAAGGGCGTGGCGCAGGTGGTCATCTACGGCCAGAAGAAATACGCCGTGCGCGTGCAGCTTGACCCGGACGCCCTGGCCACGCGCGGCCTCGGCATTGACGAGGTTTCCGAGGCCATCATGGCCGCCAACAGCAAGTTGCCCACCGGTTCGCTGGACGGGGCGCGGCGGTCGCAGTCCATCAAGGCCTCGGGCCAGTTGGAGGATGCCCGCGCCTTCCGGGATGTGGTGGTGGCCTACCGGGACGGCGCGCCCGTGCGCCTGCGCGACATCGGGCAGGTCATCGACAGCGTGGAGCAGGACAAGCAGCTGGCCTGGAGCAATGACGGCGCGCCCTGCATCACCCTGGCCGTGGAGCGCCAGCCCGGGGCCAATACCGTGGAAGTGGTGGACGCCATCCGCGCTCTCCTGCCCGAACTGCAGCGGCAGGTGCCGCCCTCGGTCGCCGTGAACATCTTTTATGATCGTTCCGAGACCATCCGCGAATCCGTGGCCGAAGTGAAGTTCACCCTCGTGCTGACGGTCTTTCTTGTGGTGCTGGTCATCTTTCTTTTCTTGCGCAATCTGCCGGCCACCATCATCCCCAGTCTGGCCCTGCCCATGTCGGTCATTTCCACCTTTGCGGTCATGTACGGCATGAATTTCAGCCTCGACAACCTTTCCCTCATGGCGCTGACCCTGGCCGTGGGCTTTGTGGTGGATGACGCCATCGTCATGCTGGAAAACATCGTCCGCCACCAGGAAATGGGCAAGCCGCCCCTCACCGCCGCCCATGACGGCTCGCGGGAAATCGGCTTCACCATCATTTCCATGACCATTTCCCTGGCCGCCGTCTTCATTCCCGTGCTCTTCATGGGCGGGGTGGTGGGCCGCCTTTTCTATGAATTTGCCGTGGTCATCATTACGGCCATTCTCTTCTCCGGGGTGGTGTCCCTTTCCCTGACGCCCATGCTCTGCGCCTATTTCCTGCGGGCGCAGCCCCAGCACCGCGCGGGCTATGAGGGCTTTTACGGCGTCATGGAGCGGGCCTTCGACTGGCTGGCCCACAAGTACGCGGCCTCACTGGATGTCGTTCTGCGCCACCGGCGGCTGACCCTGCTGGCCTCCATCCTCCTGCTGCTGGCCACGGCCTGGCTGGGGGCGATCATTCCCAAGGGCTTTCTGCCCACCGAGGACATGGGCTTCATGAGCGGCAGCACCGAGGCCGAACAGGGCATTTCCTTTCAGGGCATGGTGGATGCCCAGCATACCCTGGACGAACTCCTGCGCAACGATCCCGACGTGGAAAGTTTCAACTCCGTGGTGGGCATCGTGGGCAGCAGCCAGAGCATGAGCAACGGCAACCTCATGATCCGCCTCAAGCCCTACCATGAACGCGCCAGCATCAACGAGGTCGCCGAACGCCTGCGCCGCAAGCTCAATGCCTCGCCCGCGCTGCGCGTCTTCCTGCGGGTGCCGCCCTCCATCAATATCGGGGGACGCTCCTCCAAGGCGCTCTACCAGTACACCCTTTCCGGCCCCAACATGGAGGAACTCTTCGACTGCGCGCAAAAGGTGGAGCAGGCCCTGCGTCTCGTGCCCGAAATTCAGGACGTGAACAGCGATCTGCAATTGCGCAATCCCGAACTGCGCGTGCACATCGACCGCAACCGCGCTTCGGCCCTCGGCGTGAGCGCCGGGCAGATCGAACTGGCCCTGCAATCGGCCTTCGGCTCGCGCGAAATCTCCACCATCTACGCCCCGAGCAACGACTATACGGTGTTTGTGGAGCTGCTCAAGTCCTTCCAGCAGTCTTCCGAAGCCCTGTCGCGCCTCTATGTGCGTTCCAGTCAGGGCGATCTTGTGCCGCTCTCCACCGTGGCCAGCATGAAGCCCGGCGTCGGCCCCATTTCCGTCAGCCACTCCGGGCAGTTCCCGGCGGTGACCATCTCCTACAACCTGCGGCCCGGCGTGGCCCTCAGTCAGGGCGTGGCTGCCGTGGAACGTGCGGCCCTGCCGCTCCTGCCCGATTCGGTCAGCGCCGAATCCCAGGGCACGGCGCAGGCCTTTCAGGATTCGCTCTCCGGCATGGGCTGGCTGCTCCTGCTGGCCATTGTGGTCATCTATCTCGTGCTGGGCATCCTCTACGAGAGCTTCATCCACCCCCTCACCATTCTCTCCGGCCTGCCCTCGGCGGGCTTCGGCGCGCTGCTCACCCTCTGGATATTCGGTCAGCCCCTTGACCTCTACGGCTTTGTGGGCGTCATCATGCTGCTGGGCATCGTCAAGAAGAACGCCATCATGATGCTGGACTTCGCCCTGGAAGCCCAGCGACACAATCCTGATTGCACTCCCCTGCAGGCCATCACCCAGGGCTGCCATGTGCGCTTCCGGCCCATCATGATGACGACGATGGCCGCCCTCATGGGCGCGCTGCCGCTGGCCATCGGCATGGGCATGGGCGCGGACGCCCGTCGGCCCCTCGGTCTGGCCGTGGTGGGCGGACTCTGTTTCTCCCAGCTCGTGACCCTCTACATCACGCCGGTCTATTACTATTATATGGAAAAGTTCTCGCAATGGCTGGGACGCCGCTTCGGCGGACGCTTCCATGAGCAGCCGCAGGAGGCCCCCCATGCCTGAGTGCCGCCGCTGCGGGCACTGCTGCCGCCTCGGCGGCCCCACCCTCATGCCTGAGGATGCGGACAGGCTGCTGGACGGAACCCTGTCCCTCGCCGCCCTTGTCTGCCTGCGGCAGGGCGAATGGGCGCGCCATGACGGCAGCCGGGGCGCAACGGCCCTCGCCGCCCCCGGCCCGGACAACCTTGCCCCGCTGGCCCGCGAAATGCTCAAGATCGCCGGAACGGGCGCCGGCCCCCATCCCTGGCAATGCCCTTACTTGCATGAGGCCGCCGGGCTGGCCGCCTGCGCCATCCATGACCGCCGTCCCCGGCAATGCCGTGCCCTCTTCTGCGAGGCCCCCCAGGCCGTGGAAGAACTGCTGGCGACAGGGGATTTTCTTTCACGCACAGAGCTTTTTGCCCGGCTGGCCG
The DNA here is from genome assembly GCA_019118345.1 of Candidatus Desulfovibrio intestinavium. Lineage (GTDB taxonomy): Bacteria > Desulfobacterota > Desulfovibrionia > Desulfovibrionales > Desulfovibrionaceae > Desulfovibrio > Desulfovibrio intestinavium. The sequence goes on from DWZD01000049.1 coordinate 19,528, forward strand.
CCGCGGAATCCCGCGCCCCCCTCTGGCGCGAACTGGCCCAAGCCCACGAGGAAGCCTGCCCCGCCGCCGACTACCTCAGCCTGTGCGCCGCCCTCGAATCATGCGCTGATGCCGCTGCCGTCCGCCGCGATCTCGCCCGCATGGAACGCTACGACGCCGCCTTTCGCCAACTCTGCCTGGAACGCGGCGCGCTGGAAGCGGAGCTGCTGCCCCTTGTGCTCGGGCGCCCGCTGCGTGACCTGCCCCGACCCGGCGCGTAACGGCTGGCGTTCGGTTTTTTTCGTGGGGGGAAGGGGAACCCCTCAGCTAGCACGTGAGGGGTTGCTCTGCTGTCGATGCCCGTAAGGCTCCTTGCGTCGCCTAACGGGCACGGCCCTGCGGGCCGCCTTTGGTCGCTCCCTTCCCCCCACACCCCCCAACCCCTCCCCAGCGCGCTTTACTGCCTCCCTGTTGCGGCGTCGTACCACAGGGGCTTTCCCTTGCTCCTGACTGCCGTACCATGCGGAAAGGGGAGAGCAGACCCCGCGCCGGGCCGTCATTACCCGCGCCCCCAGCCATTGCCGTGACTCAATGGGGGACAACCCCTCGCCCCGACCTGCAACACCGTGCCTTCCCCCGGCCTCGTGCGCTCCCCGTCACCCTGCTTGATGCCGTAAGCGCGTCATGGCGCGGCGGAGATCGCCGCGCCGCAGGCGCGGAAGCTCCGACGCCGCCCGAACGCTCGTCCCGCCTGCGGGACAGCGGAAGGGCGTTGCCCAATGGCGCGCGTCAGCGAGGGAGGCAGGGTGCGCCTGAAGGGACACGCTCCCCGCAAGCAATGGCTGCCCAAAGGCGGGGTAGGGGGTTGTAGGGGGCTAGGGGCTGCCAAGCCCCTGCCCCCTGCCGCCTCGCCGCGCAGGCGACCCGGCCCGGATTCCGGGCCGAAGCCGCCAGCCAACGCCGAAAAAGCAAAGCAGAAAACTCAAGGCCGCCGCAGGCCCGCCGCGCAGGCAGCCAAGATCAAACGCTTGGCCGAAGCCACCAGCCAACGACGGAAAAAGAAGAAGAAAACAGCCCGCCATGCCGGGCAGAAGCCGTCATCCGGCGAACGAAAAGCAGGGAAACGGTAGCAGCTTCCTGCGTCGTAACGGGCACGCGCCTGCGGGCTGCCATTCGGCCGCGCATGAAGCGAAAAGACGTTTCAGCTGCCCGCCGCTCGCGGTTGGTATCTGCCAGATTACGCGTGGTAGCGCACACGACGGCAGGGGAAATGTCGTGTATGGCGATGCCGCGGCATGGAGGCGACAAAGTGCGGTGGAGGAGGGGATGGAAAAAGGGGAACCCCGCGCGAGGCGTGGGATTCCCCTTTCAAAAAGCAGCTCAGGGCGGCTAGGCCGTCAGGGAAGTGGTGCGCCAGTCGTGCGACCAGCCGGGGCGCTCCAGGGCTTTCTTGTAGATGTAGTAATCCTCACGGCTGTCCACTTCGACCCAGTGGCCGACCACGGGCACGGCCTGCACAAGGATGTCGTCGTCAACAAGGCCTTGCAGGAAGGTGGTCATATCCGTGTGATCGCAGGCCGCCCCCAGCTTGTTGAGGTGCTTCTTGGCGTAGTTCCAACCCTTGGGCGAGAAGCGGATCAGGCCCATGTACTGGCCCTGGATATCATCGGGATCTTCGGGGCGGAAGCCGACTTCCAGCAGGCGGCCATCCTGATGGATGAAGGTTTCGGCATTCATGAGCGGATCGCCGAAGCGCTGCATCCACAGGGTTTGCCAGCGGGTGTCATAGGTAATGGCCACGGGTTCCACGGCATTGGCCAGCGCCAGCACATGGTCGGCGGGATAGAGGGCGTCGGCATGGCTGACAATGATGCCGTCCTCGTCCTCGGCCAGGGCCATGTCGATCCACGGGGCCACGCAGCGTAACCCGGAAAGCAGGCTGCCGTGCAGCCAGTCGGTATTTTCCACGGTTTCAAAGGCATTGGGCGGCAGGCCGGCGGCTTCGGGCGTGAGCTGTTCCGAGCGATAGCCCCGCACCACACAGACGCGACGGGCCTTGGCGGCCTCGAGGGCTTCGCACTGCCAGCGGACAAGCGTTTTTCCGCCCAGTTCAATAAGGCCTGTGGGCTTGTCGTCGGTAAGTTCCTTGAGACTGGTTCCGCGCCCCGCGCCCAGGATAATGGCTATCATGCGAGCTTCCCCCTTTGTCCCACTGCACCTTGTGGGGAGAACATGTCTTTTTCTTGGTTATACGGACAAAACGGGTATCCCGCAAGTCGGAGTCGTGTTTTCCTCCGTGCGGAATCACCGTTGCCCCGCAGCGGGCGCTTGCTGTGGCGGCAGAGGCATGGTTGTCGTTCCGGGGGGCGCTACCGCTCCGACGCCTGTACTGCTGAATTCGGGGCCGGGAGCCGCCGGCTGGGCCGCCGCTGGGGCCGGTGTCGCGGCAGGCAGGGGGGGCGCGGGAGCATAGCCGCCGGGCGAAATGCCGTAGGCAGGCAAACCGCCCGCCGTCGCGGGCGACGCCGCACCACCGGGCAGGGCGGCGTTGGGCACGGCGTTCGGGGCGGCATTCGGGGCCGCGCCCTGCGGCGCGATGGGCGGCATGGCTCCGGCGGGCAGGGCGGCGTTGGGTACAGCGTTCGGGGCGGCATTCGGGGCCGCGCCCTGCGGTGCGATGGGCGGCATGACTCCGGCGGGCAGGGCGGCGTTGGGTACAGCGTTCGGGGCGGCATTCGGGGCCGCGCCCTGCGGCGAGATGGGCGGCATGGCCCCGGCGGGCAGGGCGGCGTTGGGTACAGCGTCCGGGGCGGCATTCGGGGCCGCGCCCTGCGGCGCGATGGGCGGCATGGCCCCGGCGGGGATGTCATATGGCCCGGGGCCGTAGGGCGTTTGCCCGCTTCCCCGCTGCGGGATGCTGCTGGGCCGGCCGAGGGGGGTGATTTGCAGGAGTTCGGCAGGCACTTCGCCGGGGCCGGGGATGAAGAGGGTTTCGGGGTTGAGACTGGCCCAGGCAAACCACATGGAATACATGCCGAAGGACTGGCTCATGCTCGCGCCCTTGAGGTTACCTTCCAGACAGACGCCGGTGGCGGGATCCCAGACGCTGCGGGTGCCGATGTCCATGAGGCGGTTGTCGGCACGGACAAAGAGGAAGGGGTCGGCCCAGACCTGCCGGTTGAACACGCGCACCACGTCCAGTTTTTTGTCATGCACGGCGAGCAGGGCGGACGGCCCCACAAAGAAGTTCACCGCACCCTTTTCCTTGACGTACTGAATGTCAATGGCCAGCAAGGCCCCCTGATACTCGAGGCAGAGCATGGGCGTCTTGCGGGGGAAGCGCCGATCCACATGCCGCACGGGATAGATCAGCTCGTCGTTGGTGTAATAGGTGTCCTTCTTGCGGTAGTCGCCGTAGGGGTCACGCCCGTAGGGGCGGCGTCCTGGCGGTCGCGACATGACCTTGGCCGTGGGGAAGCAGCGCCGTGCGGGTTCCCAGGTTGTCCAGAAGGAGGGCACAAGCGGCAGACCGCGACCGAGCAGGCTGCCGTCAAAGGCCATGCCCAGCTCCTGAAGCCAGAGACTGCCGGAATTGCGATCAATAAGCACGGAATTGCCGTCATAGAGGCGGCCTTCGGCGTCAAGGATGAGGTTCAGGCCGCCCATGGAAGCGTCATAGGCGGCAAAGCTGCCGGTAATGGGGCTGTAGGTAATGGCATAGGCCACATCATCAATGAGTTCGTTGATGACCTGATGCCAGACAAGGTATTTTTGCGGGTAGATGCGCGGGCCGTCGGGCAGCATGACCACAAAGACCACATCGTCGCCATTCATGCTGAGTCCGGCATCCTGCATGCGATCAAAGCGGGGCCGGTAGAGCGAGGGAATCTGCCCGTACTGGATGCCGCTTTCTGTCAGTCTTTTGTTGATGTCGGCCAGTTCCTGCAAATTTCGGGGTCGGGCGTGGGCGTGGCTGCCGAGGCTGACCAGGCAGAACAGCAGCAGGGGCAGCATCCGGCAGAGCCGGGAAAATGAAAAAGAGATGGGGATCATTGTACGCCGCCTTCACGAAAAAGGTAATCCCGCAGGGCCTGCGGCCAGGGTCTGGGCTTTTCCCCGAGAAAATGGGCCAGCTTGTCGCAGTTGAGGACGGAAAAGGCGGGACGGCGGGCCTTCTGCGGCCATTGGGAACCGGGGATGGGTTCCACCCGGCAGGCATTGCCCGAAAGGGAAACCGCCTCGCAGGCCAGTTCGCACCAGCTGGCGCGACCGCTGTTGGCAGCATGCCAGAGGCCCGTCTGGCCGCCTTCGGCCAGCAGGGCGCTCCAGAGGGCAAGGTCAAGCGTATAGGTGGGGGAACCGTTTTGATCGTGCACCACGCTGATGACATCGCGCCGCCGGCAGGCGTCCAGAATGGTCTGGACGAAATTCCGGCGTCCCGGGCCGAACAGCCAGGCCGTGCGCAGCACAAGGGAACGATCCGGCAGAACGTCGAGAACGGCCTCCTCCCCGGCCAGTTTGGTTTTGCCGTAGACCGAGAGGGGATGGGGCGCATCCTCCTCGGTGAGGGCGCGGTGATGGTTGCCGCTGAAAACGAAGTCCGTGCCGTAATGGACGAGCTGTCCGGTTCCCATGTTGCGGAGAATGCGGGCAAGGGCATCCGGCAGGGTGCGGTTGATGAGCATGGCATCCTCGGGATGATCTTCCGCATCATCCACCTGCGTCCAGGCGACCGTATTGAATATGGCATCGGCCTCGATATGTTCGAGCCGTTCCTGCAGGAAATTCATGTCCAGCAGATTGCCGTCGCCGCGTCCCAGCGTCGTCACCTGCCAGCCGCGCGCGGCAAGCACCCGGACAAGGGCCTGACCCAGCAAACCGGTTGCGCCTCCAAGAACCAACGCTTTGGCCATGATAACCTCCGTCTTTTCATGTTACCTCCCCCACTTGCGGGGGTCAACTCCAAGTCGGCGCGCCTTGCCACCAGCAGGCAACTGCCCTATACTGCCGCCATGAAATGCGCGATTCTGCTGGTGGCTTTCGGGGCTGCCGGACGACAGGCTCAGGAGGCCCTGCGCGGCGTTGACGCTCAGGTGAGGACGGCCTTTCCCGGCCTGCCCGTTCGCTGGGCCTATACCTCGCACCTCTTGCGCGAGCGGCTGGCGCTGGCCAGACAGAAGAGCGATTCCGTGCTCAAGGCCCTGCGGCGGCTGCAGTTCGAGGGCTTCCGGCAGGTGGCCGTACAGCCCCTGCAGAGCATTCCCGGCGACGAGTACGGCGAGGTCAGGGCCGTGCTCGAGGAGGTGGCGGTCAGTTCCGCCATGCGTCTGGAGCTGGGGACGCCCCTGCTCAATGATGAGGCTGACGTGGAGGCTGCCGCCCAGGCCGTTCTGGCCCACCTGCCCGCCGAACGGAGGCCGGATGAGGATGTGGTGCTCATGGGGCACGGCGCGCGTCATCCGGCCATGTCGCGTTACGAGGCCTTGGCGCGGGCGGTGCGGGCGCGTGATACGCACATTCATGTGGGCGCCATGAGCGGCCCGCTGGAACTGGAAGCCCTGCTGCCCGCCCTTGTCTCGCGCAGGGTATGGCTCCTGCCGCTGCTTTCGGTGGTGGGCAGGCATGCGCTCGAGGATATGGCGGGCGAGGCGGAAAGCTCGTGGCGGTCGCGTCTGGAACGGGCCGGGCACGAATGTTGCCCCATCCTGCGCGGCATGGCCGAATACAGGGGGTTTGCCGCCATCTGGCTGCGGCATCTTGCGCAGGCGGTGGCGCGGCTGGACGGACGGACTGAGGGGGCATGAACGCCCGCTGTCCGTCGTGTCGGGCGCGCGGACTGCCGGGGCGGAGACACGTTTTCGGCGGATATACGTTGTATTTTTACCGACAGGAAGGAAAGATATGCTTCGGAATGGTTTGCGGTCAGGATGGGTCTTGAGTCTGTTGCTGCTGCTGGCTGGCCTGCTGGGGGGCTGCGGCCTCGCGGGATCTTCCGACGCCGGCGATACGCCGCCGGCAGCTCAGGTTTCCGCGCCGGCTGACGGGGCCGTGGCCGCTGGTGGCGGGGCAAGTGCCGGCGCGGCCAATCTGTTCAATCCCTGGATGCGGGACAAACTTCCCAACACGCGCGAGCTGAGCGAGGCCGGTCAGGCCATGCTGCCGCAAATGGGCGGCAGCGCCCAGCGCATCGAAAAGGAGGCCGCCTACCGCGCGCACTGGCGGGAGGAAATTTACCCCGTGGTTTTCGGCGACAAAAAGGCCCCGCACGAGCTGCTGGTGCTGCTGGACTTCGGCAATCCGGCCAGCGCGAAGGTCTGGCAGCAGGTGGTGGAGGCTTCCCGTTCGCTCAATCCCGCGCAATGCAAGATCGTCGTCTTTGGCAACAGCCGGGAAAATTACGGCACGGATCTCATGGGGCTTGCCATCTGGATTTCCTACCAGCGCAAGGGGCAGGCCATGTCCTATCTGACCTATGCCCTCGACCGCTGGAACGAGGTCAAGGCCGGGCAGAAGCGCACGCGCGGCAAGGCCATCCCCTTTACCAATGAATATGACGCCACCGTGCAGCCCACCGATTTCCCCATTCACTATGCCTATCTGCAGCGTCTCAATCCGCCGGTTCCCGCCAGTCAGGAAATGGATGTCACGAGCTACTGCTATGATGCCGGCAGCGTGAACATGTATCAGGCCGTGCAGCTTGCCCGCCATTACAAGCTGTCCGGTCTGCCTGCCCTTGTGGCCGACGGCAGGGTGATCCCGGCCTCGTCGTCCGCTTCCGCCATTGTGGGCGCCCTGCGCTAGCGAGTCTGGCGGGAAAGGCGTTCCGAAAGGGTTTCCGGCTTTTTTTGAGCGCCGGATGTGCGCGGCGGCGCGGAGAGGGAAACTTCTCCGCGCCGCCGTTTGGTTATGGAGCCAGCGGGCCGTGCCGCGTCAGCGGTATTCACGGCCCGACCAGAGCACGCGCCCGATGACCCGGAACTGATCCGCGCAGTCCCCGCGCAGATCGAGCGTCACCGGGGCATAGGCCGGATTGACGCTGCGCAGGATGATTTTGCCGGGCAGCATGTCGATGCGTTTGATGTAAATGGCGTCCTCGAAGCCCACGGCATAGAGGCGGCCGGGGCTGATTTCCGTTTGGCCCTGATCCAGCAGCACAAGGTCGTTGTCGAAGATTTCCGGCACCATGCTGTCGCCGGAAACGCGCATGAGCACCATGCGGCGGGGATTGCCCTTGCGACGGAGAAAGTCGCCGCGAAAGGCATGACCGCCTTCCGTGCCCGCATTGACTTCCAGACTGCCCGTGCCGGCGGAAAGCCGGGCCTCCACCAGCGGGATGGTAATCATCTCCACGTCCGGCCCGTCCGCGACGGCGCGCCCGTCTTCCTCAGCCGGATCCGGCAGATGCATGGGGCCTTGCCCGAAAAAGAGCCAGTGGGCATTGCAGCCCGTGCGCTCCGCGCAGCTCTGCACCCAAGCCGGGGGAACCTCGCCCCGGCGCCGCGCGCCGCTCACCGATTGCGGGCTGATGCCCAGGGCGCGCGCAAGTTCGGCATCCGAACGAGCGTCCAGCGCCCGCATGAGACGGGAAAGCACATCGGAGCAAATATGCGTGTTGGGCATGGGAAACCTCCTGTACGGAAGCAGAAGCTCGTTGTTGCCTTATGTATACGTCTTGCACGGCGCACTGTAAATAAAAAACTTATCCATGAAAATAATATATTGTTTTGAGGCGCGACGCATGACGGGCCGCTGCCGACGATCCGGCGTTCATGCGCGGCGCAAGCGGCATGCCGGTTGACGCGGGGCAGGGCAGGGCCTAGTCTGCGGGTACCGCCGTTTATTTGCATCCGGCAGGCGGTTTCGGTCGGATGCTTCACCATGAGGCAGGCACGACACGCCTGCCGAGGAGGTTCCCATGAGCACCTGTCCCCAGTGCGACGGCATCGGTCGCGTCACCTGCGGCGCCTGCTGGAATCACCAGCTGCGCATTGTCTGTCCCGACTGTCTCGGTTCCGGCACGGTGAAAACCGATGCCGGCGAGCAGACCTGCCCCCGCTGTCAGGGCAAGAAGACCATCCTGCCCGGCAGCTGTGCCCGTTGCGGCAACAACGTCCCCTGCCCCGTCTGCCACGGCAGCGGCACGGTCTAGGAAACGCTGTGCCGTCGCCATATGGCCCCGCGGGCAGGGACGGTTTCGCCGTTCCTTGTGCACGCTCGCGTGCCCGCCGCTGAGCGGCCTCGGCTGCCGGCCATGCGGCGGGCCTCCATCGGGGCATCCCCCTCCCACGGCCTGACCGTCGCCAACGGTTTCCCCCCGGAGGGGGCTGCCCCGTCTTGTTGCGCCGGCAGGCTCCGGGCGACGGAACGTCGCCTCTTTGTCACGAGATGGTGACCGATCTGAGGGGAACGGCGCTTGCCAGGCGCAGCCCGGGGGATGTATCCTCGCCGCACCAAAACGAATGCGAAAAGGAGAAACGGCCATGCCGAAAGAGGCTGCCCTGATACTGGCGGCGGGCAAGGGAACCCGCATGCACTCGAGCAAACCCAAGGTCTTGCAGACCCTGCTGGGCGAACCCATGCTGCGCCATGTGCGCGAGGCCCTGCGCCCTCTCTTCGGGGAAAACGTCTGGATCGTCATCGGGCATGCCGGGGAAATGGTGGAAGCGGCCTTCCCCGATGAACGCTTCGTGCGGCAGCAAGAGCAGCTCGGCACAGGCCATGCCCTGCTGACCGCCCTGCCGCAGCTGGAGGCGGCGGGCGTGGAACGCCTGCTCGTCATCAACGGCGACACCCCGCTCATCACCGCCGACGTGGTGCGCCATTTTGTGGAAGGATCGGCGGCGGCGGATCTGGCCTTTGCCACCATCGCCCTGGATGACCCCGGGGCATACGGGCGCGTGGTGCGCCATGATGACGGCAGCGTGCGCGCCATCGTGGAAGCCAAGGACTATCGTATGGAGCAGTATGGCGCGGCCACCGGCGAGGTGAACGCGGGCATGTACTGCCTCGATCTCGCACAGGCCGCACGGCTCCTGCCCCGCATCACCAATGCCAACAAGAGCGGCGAATACTACATCACCGATCTGGTGGGGCTGGCCGTGGCGGACGGCCTTTCCGTGCTGGGCGTGCAATGCGGCGACGACACCAGCCTGCTGGGCATCAATTCGCCGCTGGAACTGGCCCAATGCGAAGAACTCCTGCGGGAGCGCGTCAACGCCCGGCTCATGGCCTCCGGCGTCATGCTCCATGCCCCCGCCAGCGTGCGCATCAGCCCGCTGGCCACGGTGGAACCGGGCGTGGAAATCACCGGCCCGTGCGAAATTTACGGCGCATCCGTGGTGCGCGGCGGGGCGCGCATTGCCTCGCATTGCGTCATCCGGGATTGCGAGGTGGCGGCAGGCGCGGAAATCCGCTCCTTCTGCCATCTGGATCAGGCGAGCGTGGGGCCGGATGCGCTGGTGGGGCCGTATGCCCGGCTGCGGCCCGGCGCCGTCATGGAGGAAGCCTCCCATGTGGGCAACTTCGTGGAGCTGAAAAAGGCCCGCCTCGGCAAGGGCGCCAAGGCCAATCATCTGACCTATCTGGGCGATGCGAGCATCGGCGCGGGCTGCAATATCGGCGCGGGCACCATTACCTGCAACTACGACGGCAAGCACAAGTTTCAAACCCATATCGGCGAGCGCGCCTTCATCGGCAGCAATACGGCGCTGGTGGCCCCGGTGCGCGTGGGCGCGGATGCGCTCATCGGCGCAGGCTCGGTCATCACCAAGGACGTGCCGGACAATGAACTGGGCATCGCCCGCGGCAAACAGAAAAATCTTCCCCGGCGGGGCTAGGCCCCGGGCTGCCTCGCCCGAATAAAACGCATGAACAAAACGGCGTGACATGGTCAACCATGCCACGCCGTTTGCATTGCGATCAGCCGTCCTTCTCCCTCTCCCTCAACCCAGCGTGGGGCCGCGCCCGGTGAGCAGCTGGAAATTGCGCCCCGCCTTCTGCGCGCTGCCCAGCAGGCTTTGCGACAGGCCCAGATAATCCGTCGTGGCCTGCTGCTGATGGTATTCGGCCTGCAAAGCCGAGGATTGCGCGCTGTTGCGCGCGCTCCAGGCCGACAGCTCATTGTTGTGCGCGGCCCGCAAGCCCTGCTCCCGCTGGGAGAAGGCATCAATCTCCCCTTTCTCGGCGGTATCCAGATTCACGTCCAGCGCGCTGCCCGCATCAAGCTGGCTGCCCGATGCCCCGGTCGCGGCCCGCTGCTGCCCGATGATCCGGGCGGCCTCCTGCCGCTTCCGCACGGCGGCCTCATACCCCTCCCGCCGGTTCTGTCGGGCCTGCTCGTCCTGCTGCTGCGCGTTCTGCTCCGCAATCTGCGCCTGCCGCTGCGCCAGTTTGCTCTGGTATTCCTGCTGCTGCCGGGCGTTGTCCGCCTGCTGGATCGCTCCGTATGCGCCCGCCGCCGCCCCGGCCAGAGCCACCGTGGCGCTGATGATGGCGGCAGTCGTACTCGCGACGGCCATCAGCGCACCTCCTTGTGCCAGACGCTTTCGGTATGCCGCGCCCCCAGACGGCGATACAAGGCATCACAAGGTCGCGACGCGGGCGAACTGTACTGAATGATCCCCACGCCCCGCGCCGCCAGCGCCCCTTCCGCCTGCCGCAGCAAACGCAATGCCGCCAGCCCGCCGCGCACCTCCGGCGCAAGATACAGACCGTCCAGCGCCGCCAGCTGCACCCCGGGCCGGTGCGGACAGGGGCACAGCGCAAAGGCCGCATACCCCGCCAGCTTCCCGTCCTCCCGCAACGTGCTGATGTGCAGCATGCCCAGCTCCTCCCAGCGCGCGTATTGTGCGGCATCCAGCGGCGCGGTCTCAGCCCCGTGCATCCCGGCCTCCACCTCGTCCCAGTGCGCCCGGGTCAGCGGCACAGCCTCTTCCCGAACTTGCGCAAATGTTTCCGTCTGAATGTCAATCATATGGCCTCCTTGAATTTTTTTGTTTTCTTTTCGTGGGGGGAAGGCCCCCTTTGTGAACAAAGGGGGC
>DWZD01000050.1 GCA_019118345.1 Candidatus Desulfovibrio intestinavium
CGAGCGTCACGCCCTGCGTGCCGCTGACGCTTGTCGGCAACGTCCCGGGGGTCAGGCCGTTGTCATTGCGGAACAGGGTCACCTTGTCCCCGACACGCAGGGGGCTGGCGGCCCCGTCTACGTCAATGCGCCGGAAAACGGGGGAAAGACTTTTGCCGAAATTGGTGAGGTCGGTAACGTACATGGCGCTCGGAACATACGGGTCTTCACCCAGAGTCAGCAGCACGGCCCCGGGCCGGATGTCGGCAGGCATATGGAAGGCATACTGCTCAAAATTCTTGATATTAACGGCCTGCAGGCCGCTGCTCCGCAGCTCCAGCAGGTTGCCGCTGACCACGTCGCCGGTGGAGAGGTTTTCCCCGCCGGAGATGAGGCCGGTCAGCGTAGGCGCGCCGGAGAGGATGACCCGGTTGCCCGTGGCGATGCCATTCCCGCCGTTCCCGCCGCGGACATCCCCCACCGTGCCGCCGCTGATGATGACCGTGTTGTTCGTGGCGCCGCCATCAGCGGTATACCCGCCGTGGACGACCCCTGTCACCGTGCCGCCGCTGATGATGACCGTGTTGTTCGTGGCGCCGCTCACCCCATCCCCGCCGCAGACAGCCTTCATCGTGCCGCCGCTGATGATGACCGTGTTGTGTGTGGCGCCGCTCGCCCCATCCCCGCCCCAGACAGCCCTCATCGTGCCGCCGCTGATGATGGCCGTGTTGCCATTGGCGCTGCCGTACTGCGCAATCCCGCCCCAGACATCCCATGTCACCGTGCCGCCGCTGATGATGACCGTGTTGTGTGTGGCGCCGCTCGCCCCATCCCCGCCCCAGACAGCCCTCATCGTGCCGCCGCTGATGATGACCGTGTTGTTATGGGCGTTGCCGTACTTCGACAACCCGCCGTAGACATCCTTTGTCACCGTGCCGTTGGTCAGGCGGACCGTGTTGCCCGTGGCGTCCGTGCCGGGGGCCGTAGTGTACCCGCCGTAGACAAACCCCTCGAAACCGCTGTCAATGATCACATGACCGCCGCTGCCGGTCGTTGAGCCGATGTAGGCGGGAAGGTCCCACTCATCTGTCCCCTCCTCCCCGCCGCTGTTGGCCCCTGCGGGCAGGGGCGGCAGGACGGTCAGGGCGCAGGCAAGGGCAAGGGCGCGCAGGCGGCAGCGGCGCAGCACGGCGCGGTAGCGGTTGGTCAGATTGGTGAGGGCGTTACGATTTTGTTTCAGCATGGGGAAGCTCCCGGGGCGGCGGCGTGGGCCACAATGATACAAAGAATAGTCAGAATAGCACATTTTGCGTAAAAACACAATACATTTTAGCTGGTTGAACAAGCGAACAGGTTTTGTCTGGGGTGCGGGAGGCTGAGTGTGATGGAAAAAGGAAGAAAAAATGTTCCTCTGGGGGCACAACGCAGGGTTGTGCGCAGTGTCCTGCACAGGGTTTGGCCGGGGTGGGGGATATGACGGCAGGGGAAGACGCAACGCGAGAATCTGACGGGCGTGGGGCAATACTGCTCTCCCCTTTCCGCATGGCACGGCCGTCAGGAGCATAGGAAAGCCCGTGTGATACGACGCCGGAGCAGGGAGGCAATAAAGCGCGTTTGGGGATGGATGGGGGGGGAGGGGGGAAGGAAGGGGATTTGGGCGCGAGCAAATCCCCTTCCTTCCCCCCTCAACAAAAATCAGTCGCCATTGCTCGGCGACGTTTCGCGCGGACTGAGGGGCTTTTCATGAACAAGGGACTTTTTCTCACGCCCCTCATCGTCCCAGAAACGTTGTTGTTCTGATGCCGGGCGTCGCGGCCTGCTCAACACTCCGGCAAAATTTTTTGGCAGGGAGGGGGTCGGTGAGGGAGGCCTTTTGTGAACAAAAGGCCTCCCTCACCGAAAAATAATCAACAAAAGCAACACGATATGACAATGCCCAGTTCGGGAGGCCGTCGCGCCTGCCGCAGGCTTTTCGTTGCACCTTACAACAATGTAATATCATTGAATTTTTCAAAAATTTCACATGGGGATTTTCTGCTGTGTGGGCGCTGCTTTTTGTGTATACTGGAGGAGACGTGCCAAGCGGTGAGGGCGTGTTGGGGCACGTTGTCCGGCATGGATTCTGAAAAAAGCTCTGGGAGAAGACGTTGCGTGAGCATCTGGCGCAAAATTCGTGAGCGGGGGCTGACGCCCGCCAATGTGATCAGTTACGGCTGCCTGCGGATCATGCAGGACGGGGGGCGGCTGCTGGGGACGTTGCGCCTTCTGGGCAAAGCGGCCTTTCTGGGGGTGCGGGTAGGGCCGGGGGTGCGGGCGCACGGGCCGGTGGGGCTGATGCGCTGGCCGGGCAGCCGGATTGAGATTGGCGCGGGCTGCAGTTTCATATCCTCGTGGCGGCGGGCCACGGCGGCCACGGTGCTGGCGCCGTGCCGCTTGCGCACCTTCGGGCCGGAGGCGCGCATTGTGCTGGGCGAGGGCTGCGAACTGACGGGCGCGGCGCTGACGGCGAGATCGACAAGCATCACGCTGGGGCGGCAGGTCATGCTGGCGCCCAATTGCATCATCGTGGATTCGGACTTTCATGCGCCGTGGCCGCCGGAGCGGCGTTCGCTCGATCCGGGGCTGGAGCATGACGCGCCGGTGAGCATTGGCGATCATGCCTGGCTGGGCATGGGCTGCATGGTGCTCAAGGGGGTGAGCATCGGGCATGGGGCCATTATCGGCGCGGGCAGTGTGGTCACGCGGGACGTGCCGCCCTTGTGCGTGGCGGCGGGCGCGCCGGCGCGGGTGGTGCGGCAGCTGACGCCCTGTGAGGCGGCGGGCCTGTGCGTACCGCCGGAGGAGGGCTTGCGCGAGGCGGTGGACGTGGGCCATGCGGCCAATGTGCAAAGCGGGGGCGACATGGCCGCGCGGGACGGCATGGCCGGGGAGTAGCCCGTGTCCGTCGGTGAATATATTGAAAAATTGCTGGCCTCGCCGCGTTTTGCCGGGCAGATCCGCACCCACCGCCTGTTGCCGGGGCGCGAGGCCGAATGTGCCGATACGCGCCTGCCGTGGTCGGCGGCCATGCAAGGCCTGCTGAAGGCGCGGGGGCTGGAGCGGCTCTATGCGCATCAGGCGCTGGCCACGGATTATGTGAGATCGGGGCGGTCGGTGGTGGTGGCCACGCCCACGGCCAGCGGCAAGAGTCTGGTCTATCATTTGCCGGTGCTGGAAGCCTTCTGGCAGGACCCGGACGCGCGGGCGCTCTATCTTTTTCCGCTCAAGGCGCTGGCGCAGGATCAGCTGGCGGGCTTCAACAGCCTGTGCGCCCTGTGGCCGGCAATCAGCCGTCCGCGCGCGGCGCTCTATGACGGCGACACGAGCGAGCATTTCCGGCGCAAGATCCGCCGCGATCCGCCGCAGGTGCTGATCAGCAATCCCGAAATGCTGCATCTGGCCATTTTGCCGCACCATGAGCAGTGGGCGGCCTTTCTGGCGGGCCTCAGCCATGTGGTGGTGGACGAGGCCCACACCTACCGGGGGGTATTTGGCGCGCACATGGCGCAGGTGTTCCGGCGGCTCAACCGGCTGGCCGGGCGTTACGGGGCGCGGCCCACCTATATTTTCTGCACGGCCACGGTGGGCAATCCGGGCGAGCTGGCGGCGGCGCTCTGCGGCGCGGACGAGGCCTCCGGACTGGCCGCGCCGGTGGTGGTGGATCAGTCCGGCGCGCCGCAGGGGCCGCGCCATGTGGTTTTCATCGATCCCGAGCAAAGCCCGTCCACGGCGGCCATTGATCTGCTCAAGGCCGCGCTGGCGCGGGGATTGCGCAGCATCGTCTATTGCCGTTCCCGGCGCATGACGGAGCTGATCAGCCTGTGGGCGGGCAGCCTGAGCGGCCCCCATGCCGGAAAGATTGCGGCCTATCGGGCGGGTTATCTGCCGGAGGAGCGCCGCGACATCGAGGCGCGCATGGCCTCGGGCGAGCTGCTGGCCGTGGTGAGCACCAGCGCGCTGGAACTGGGCATCGACATCGGCGGGCTGGATGTCTGCATACTGGTGGGCTATCCGGGCACCATCATGGCGACGTTGCAGCGCGGCGGGCGCGTGGGCCGGGCGCGGCAGGAATCCGCCGTGCTGCTGGTGGCCGGGGAGGATGCGCTCGATCAGTATTTCATGCGGCATCCTGACGACTTTTTCAGCCGCCCGCCGGAAAAGGCGGTGGTCAATCCCGACAATGCGGTCATTGCGGCCCGGCATCTGGAATGCGCGGCGGCGGAAATGCCCCTGCGGCGGGACGAGGTCTGGTTGCGCCATGCGCCCGCGCGGGAGGCGGTGCGGCAGCTGGAGCGGGACGGCACGCTGCTGCGCAGTGCGGAGGGCGATCAGTGGCTGGCCGCGCGCAAGCGACCGCAGCGGCTGGTGGACTTGCGCGGCGCGGGGCAGAACTGCGTCATCGAGGACACGGAGGGCCGGGTCATCGGTTCGGTGGACGGCTGGCGGGCCTGGCGGGAAACCCATCCCGGCGCGGTCTATCTGCATCAGGGCCGAAGCTATGTGGTGCGGGAGCTGGATGTCGCGCGCGGGCGGGTGCTGGCGCAGCCGGAAAAGGTGAACTGGTTTACGCGGGTGCGGGGGCAGAAAAGCACGGACATTCTGGACGAGTACGAACGGCGGCCTCTGGGGCGGGGCATGGTCTGCCGGGGACGTCTGCGGATCATGGATCAGGTGACGGGCTATGAGAAGCGCAGCACCTCGGGCAACCGCCTGCTGACCATCGTGCCGCTGGACGCGCCGCCGCATGTTTTCGAGACCGAGGGGCTGTGGTACGTCTTTCCTGACAGCACGCGCCTGCGGCTGGAGGCGGCCTTCCTGCATTTCATGGGGGCCATTCATGCGCTGGAGCATGCGGCCATCGGTCTTTTGCCCTTGCTGGTCATGGCGGATCGCAACGACTTCGGCGGCATATCCATTCCATTGCATCCGCAGACCGGCCTGCCGGGGGTGTTCATTTACGACGGCCTGCCCGGCGGCGCGGGCCTGACGCGACAGGCCTTCGGGCAGGCAGGGGAGCTGCTGCGCCTGAGCCGGGAGGCCATTGCGTCCTGCCCCTGCGAGGACGGCTGTCCCTCCTGCGTGCATTCGCCCAAGTGCGGTTCGGGCAACCGGCCCATCAGCAAGGCCGGAGCCGTGGCGCTGGCGGACGATGTGCTGGCCCCGGGATGCGAGGCCGAAGGCGAGGCCCTGGCGCGGGAATTGCGCTGTTCGCCCGCGCCCTCGCGGGGGCTGACCGTGGCGGGCGACCGGGAGCTGGGAGAGGCGGCGGCTCCTCCGCACGCACCGGACGCATCAGGCGGGGCAGGCCTCGCGCCCGCGCCGGAAACGGACGCGCCGGATGCCCCGGACAGGCCCGACGCGGCGGACATTTCCGAAGCGGATGTGCCGCCCTTCGTGGTGTTGGACGTGGAGACGCGGCGCAGCGCCGCCGAGGTGGGCGGCTGGCAGCGGGCCGGAGATATGGGCGTGAGCGTGGCCGTGGTCTACGACAGCCGGGACGGGGCCTTTCACACCTACGGGCAGGAGGAGTTGCCCGCCTGTCTCGAGCGGCTGCGGAGCGCGCCGCTGGTGGTGGGCTTCAATTCCGTGCGTTTTGACTATGCGGTATTGCAGCCCTTTGCGGATTTTGCCTTGCGGGAGCTGCCCAGTCTCGATCTGCTGCGCCGCATCGAGGAGCGCCTGCACTACCGGGTATCGCTGGACAATGTGGCGCAGGCCACGCTGCATGAGGGCAAGAGCGCCGACGGTCTGCAGGCCCTGCGCTGGTGGAAGGAAGGCCGCGTGGACGAGATCGCCGCCTACTGCCGCAAGGATGTGGACGTCACCCGCCGCGTCTACCTGTTCGGTCGGGCACGGGGTTATGTGCTCTTCCGCAACAAGGCCGGGCAGCGGGTGCGGCTGCCGGTGGATTTCCGGCGTTGAAACGGGGAACGGCGCGCGGGCCGTCCCCCGGAACGGCACGAAAAGGCGCGGCGGCTTAGAGACCGGCCTCTTCCGCAAGGCGCAGGCACATGTCGGCCTTGTTGAGGGTATAGAGGTGAATGCCGGGCGCACCCTCATCCAGCAGCCGGCGGATCTGGCGCACGGCGACGCGCAGTCCGGCCTCGCGCACGGCCTCCACGCCGCCCCTGTTGTGGGCCTCTTCCAGTTCCAGATAGAATTTGCCGGGAATGTTGGCCCCGCAAAGGCGCAACACCCGCCGCAGGGAATCGAAGCTCTGAATGGGCAGGATGCCGGGGATGACCGGCGTGGTGAAGCCCTGCGCCCGCAGGCCGCGCACCAGCTCCACATATTCGCGCACGTCAAAAAAGAGCTGCGTCACCACAAAATCCGCGCCCGCCGCGATTTTTTCCGCCAGATGATGCCGGTCGGCGGCATAGGTGGAGGATTCGGGATGCGGGCAGGGATAGCCCGCCACGGCCACGCCCATGTCCGGGGTCTGCCGCCGGATGAAGCGCACGAGATCCAGCGCGTGCCGGAAGCGCCCGGCCTCCCAGTCCCAGTGCGGCTGATCCGCTGGCGCATCCCCGCGCAGGGCCAGCACGTCATGCACGCCACAGGCCCGCAGATCGTCGAGAAAACCGAGAATGCGCTCCTGTTCCGCGCCCACGCAGGTCAGATGCGCCATGACGTGAAAGCCGCGCCGCACCAGATCCGCCGTGACGGCAAGGGTATTTTGCTGCTTGCCGCCGCCTGCGCCATAGGTCACCGAGGCAAAGAGCGGCTTGAGCGCCTGGAGGCGCTCGGCGGTTTCGTAGAAGGCGGGCAGTTGCGCCGGATCGGATGGTGGGAAAAATTCCAGGGAAATGAAGGGTTCGCGGCGTTCACGCAGCAGGTGGCCGATGGTAGGCATGGGTGTGCTCCTTTCATCAGTAACGGACATGAAATGCAGCTTATATCAATATAGCTTGATATGTCAATATTATCCCGCACGCAATCATCCCCCCCGAACGTGAAGGCGTGCGCAAGGAAGGCCGCCGTGGCCGCGCATACCCCGCAGGCACGGCGGGAAGCGGGCGCGCGACTTGCCAGAACGAAGCAATTTCGCTACGCTGAACGCTTGTGAAAGGATTTTCTTGATCCGTTTTCGCTGCCGGCAATCCCGTGCGGCGCGAACCGCCGGGGGGCCGGCGGGGCAGGCACGGCGAGCGCGGACAGCCAACGCCCGGGGCGCGTATGACCATACCCTTCGCAGTTGCCGATTTTCCGGTGCTCATCCTGCCGGGATTGTTCTTTCTTCTTTTCGGAACCTGGCAGGCCGTGCGACAGCGCGAAAACCTCAAACGCCTTGTCTGCTGGGGCGCGCTCGTCGATGCGGGCGTGGTGTGCCTTGCCCTGGGCTGCGGCGGCATGACCGCGCGGCTGGTGGCGTTTCTCTATGTGCCGTTTCAAGCGGCGGCCCGCCTGCTGGCGCTGGCCGCACTGGCCGATCTGTCCCACGGCGCCGCGCCGGCCCTTTCGGCCCTGCGCGGGGCGGGGAAAACGCGCCCGGCGGCCGGAACCCTGTTTGCCCTCGGCCTCATGGCCAGCGTGGGCGGTTCGCCCTTCTTCGTGCCCGAGGCGCGCCTGTTCCTGGCCAATGCACTTCTGCAGGCCGGGCTGCCCGGCTACACGGGCTTCGGCCTCTGCCTGCTGACCGCAGCCTGTACGCTGGTTTTGCTGGCCCTGCACCTCCACACCGTCCAGATCACCCTGCTGGAAGCGCCCTACGCCCATGCCGCGCCCCTTGCCCCCCGCAAGCCCGGCCTGCCCGCCCTCGCGCTGACCATCGTGATCGCCGTGCTGGGGCTGGCCCGCAACGAGCTGATCTCCTTCTTTGCCCGCTTCATGGAACTGGGCGAAATACGCCATACCCTGCCGCACATTTCCTTCTGGCTGTTCTACGCCGGGGCCTTGCTCGGCGGCGCGGGCTGCCTGTGCCGCAACCGTTTTGCGCCCTGGGCCGTGGTGCTGACCTCGGCGCTGGCGCTGATCAGCGTCGTTCTTTTCCCGCCGCAGCTGGCCGCCTTCAAGGCCCTGCCGCTGATCTTCCTGACCCTCATCTGTCTGGTGGCCGTGGTGGTCAGCCTCTATTCGCTGGACTACATGGCCCACGACGATCATCCGGCCCGCTACTGGTTCTTCCTGCCGCTGACCTTCGCCGCGCTGGCGGGCATCGTGACTTCGCCCAATGCCGACGCCTTCTACGGCTACTGGGAACTGATGACCTTCGCCTCCTATTTCCTCGTGGTGCACGAGGGACGGCGCGCGGCCTATGACGCCGGTTTCAAGTATTACCTCATGTGCGCGGGCGGCGCGTTCCTGCTCCTGCCCGGTCTGACGCTCCTCTGCGGCGGCGCCATGTCGCTGCCCTACAGTCTTGTGGCCCATGTGCCGGATCATGTATTCAAGATGGGCCTGGTCTGCTGCCTGATCGGCTTCGCCGTCAAGGCCGGTCTGGTGCCCCTGCACTCCTGGCTGCCGGATGCCCACCCCGCCGCACCCTCGTCGGTGTCCGGCCCGCTGTCGGGCATCATCACCAAGATGGGGATCTACGGCCTGCTGCTGCTCGGCCTGCTGGCCTCAGCCAGGCCGCAGGAAGGGCTGTACGGCCTGAACTGGTACGGCACGGCCCTTGTCTTCATGGGGGCCTTCACCCTCGTTTACGGCGAAATCATGGCCCTGCGACAGCAGGATATCAAACGCATGCTGGCCTTTTCCACCCTGGGCCAATTGGGCGAAATCGCCCTCGTGCTGGGCGTGGGCACCCTGCCCGCCCTGTATGCGGTGCTGGCCCATGTGAGCATGCATGCCGTCATGAAGGATCTGCTCTTCCTCGGGGCCGGGGCGCTCATCCTGCGCGCCGGTTCGCGGCAACTGGCCGATCTGCGCGGCCTCGGCCGCGCCATGCCGTGGACCGTGTCCTGCATGTGCGTGGGCCTCATCACCATCATGGGCCTGCCGCCCTTCGGGGGCTTCCTCAGCAAATACCTCATGATCAAGGCCATGACCCAGGCCGGCCATGTCTGGCTGGCCGCGCTCATCCTCGCCGGTTCGCTGGTGGGAGCGGTCTACTACATCCGCATTCTCAGAACGCTGGTTTTCGAGGAACGCCCGGCCCATCTGCCCGCCGTGACGGAAGCGCCCCTCTTCATGCGGCTGGCCCTGCTCATTCTGGCCGTGCTCTGCCTTGTGCCGGGGCTGGCCCCCTGGCTGGCGGACTGGCTGGCCGGTTCGCTGCTCTACGGCAAGTTCATCCCCCTGCCGCTGGGGGACACGGCCGAAGCCAGTATCGGCCCCATCCTCACAGGGCTTGTGCCCCTGATGATGCTCGACATTCCCGCCTTCCTCATGTCGGGGAACATCTGGCCCCTCTATGTGGCCGTGCCGGTCTTCGGCGCGCTGCTGCCCGCCCTGTTCCGGCGTGATGCCCGCAAGGCCGGGCTGGCCGCGCTGGCGGTACTCCTGCTGACCGTCGTCCTCGTACTGGCTCAGGGGCGGCAGCTGGATGCGCTGTCCTTCGGCTTTGCCCTGCTGGTGCCGTGCATGGGCGCGCTCAACGTCATCTACGCCCTGGGCTACATGAGCCACAGCCACAGCCAGTGGCGCTTCTACTGCGCCTTCACGGCCATGTGCGGCGGGCTGGTGGGCATGGCCGCCGCGCCGACCCTGTTCAGCTTCTTCCTGTTCTGGGAAATCATGAGCGCCTGGACGCTCTATCTGGCCCTGGCCCACGAGGGGGATGCCCTCTCCCTGCGCGAAGCCTTCAAGTACTTCTGCTTCAATGTCTGCGGCGCGGGCTTCATCTTTGTGGGCGTCTGCTGCCTGAGCGGCAACCTGCCCATGAGCGTCAGCCCGGAAACGCTGGGCGAACTGACCCGACAGCTGGAACGTCTGGGCCGGAAAAGCGAACTGCCCTTTGCCCTGGGCTTCTGCCTGCTGGGCGTGGGCTTCCTCATGAAGGCCGCGCAGCTGCCCTTCCGCATCGACTGGCAGATGCATCCCGCCGTGGCCCCCACGCCGGTCTCGGGCTTCATCTCCTCCGTGCTGCTGAAAAGCTCCATCTTCGGGCTGGTCAAGCTCTTCCTGCTGCTGGGCGGCGCCGCGCTGACGGTGAACAATCTGGTATCCCCGGAAACGCTTGCCTGGGCGCGCCTCGTCGCCATGTGGATCGGCGGCGTCACCATTGTCTACGCCGCCCTGCAGGCCCTGCGGGCCAATCAGGTCAAGCTGGTCTTCATTTACTCCACGGTCAGCCAGATCGGCTATATGGTGCTGGCCGTGGCGGCGGGCGGCGCGCTGGGCTATGCGGGCGGCCTTTTGCATGTGATCAACCATGTGTTCTTCAAGGATCTGCTCTTCCTCGTCTGCGGGGCGGTGATGTTCGCCACGCATTGCGAAACGCTGGAGGATCTGGGCGGGCTGGGCCGCAAAATGCCCTTCACCCTTGCCATGTTCGCCATTGCGGGCCTCTCGGTGGTGGGCGTGCCCCCGACCAGCGGCTTCAGCTCCAAGTGGCTGATTTACCACGCCCTCATGGCGGCGGATCAGCCCCTGCTGGCCCTGCTCTCGCTGGTGGGCAGCGTCATCACCCTGGCCTATGTGGCCAAGTTCCTGCATGCCGCCTTCCTCGGCCAGCCCTCGCCGCATCTGGATCACGTCAGCGAGGCGCCGTCCGTCATGCGCGCGCCCATGCTCGTGCTGGCCCTCGGCTGCCTCGTGACCGGCATCTTCCCCGGTCTGGCCCTCTGGCCCATCAATCAGGTGTTGCAGGAATACGGCCTTGAAACGCTGCGCATTTCGCCGGCGGGCATCAGCGAAGGGCCGGGCGCATGGAACGCCACGGGCATGGCCGTGATGCTGGCCTTGGCCGTGGGCGGGGGCCTGCTCTTCGTCAAGCGCTTCGTGCGTCTGCGTGAAGTGGACATCCATACCTGCGGCCTGCCGCCGGAAACGGCCACCAGCCGCATGAAGCCCGCCAGCATCTACGGCGGTTTCGTCCGCCTGCTGGGACATCTCCCCGGCGCGCCCGATCCCGCGCAAGGCGAACGCGCCTGCAAGGAGCCTGAAGCATGAGCGAAACCCTGTACGCCATTCTGCACATGACCCTCTTTCCCGGCGGTCTCTTCGCGCTGACCCTGGGCCTCTTTTTCAAGGCCCTCGACCGCCGCGTGGAAGCCCGTCTGCAGCGCCGCGTGGGCCCGCCGCTGACGCAGCCCTGGCTGGACATCGCCAAACTCTGCACCAAGGAGACCCTCATCCCCCGCACGGCCTGCAAGAGCGTCTTTCTGGCCGCGCCGGTGGTGGGCTTTGCGGGCATGGCCGTTTGCGCGGCCTTCATTCCCGTGCCCGGGGTTTTCGGCGGTCTCTACAACATGGGCGATTTGCTGGTGCTCTTCTACCTGCTGCCCATTCCGGCCATTGCCATCATGCTGGGCGGTTCGGCCTCCAGCTCGCCCTTCGGGGCCGTGGGCTTCTCGCGCGAAATGCTGCTCATGCTGGCCTATGAAGTGCCCCTGCTCATGATTCTGCTGGCCGTGGCCATGCTGGTCGGTTCCCAGAGCGGCGGCACGGCGGAATTCTCCCTGCTGAAAATCATCGACTGGCAGCTGAAGGAAGGCTCGCTGGGCTTCCATCCGGCCATGATCCCGGCGCTGGCCGCCTATCTGATGTTTTTGCCCGGCACCATGGGCGTCGTGCCCTTTGACATTCCCGAGGCCGAAACGGAAATTATCGAAGGGCCGCTGCTGGAATACGGCGGGCCGCTGCTGGCGCTCTACCAGATGGGCGGCGCGCTCAAGACCTTTGTGGTGCTGGGACTTGGGGTGACGCTCTTCTTCCCGGGCCTCATCTCCGATCATTGGGCCATCAACCTGCTCTGGTTCATCGCCAAGTGCCTGGGCCTCATGCTGGTGTCGCTGACGCTGGTCAAGTCGGCCACCGGGCGCTTTCGCATCGATCAGGCCTTTCGTTTCTATGTGACCGTGCCCACGGCCCTGGCTCTCTGCAGCCTGGTGCTGGTCTGGGCCTTGTAAGGAGGCGGCCATGAGCCTTGATACCCTGCTCAAGAAACTGTCGGTGCGTTCGCCCTGGCTGTTTCGCATCAATGCCGGCTCCTGCAACGGCTGCGACGTGGAGCTGGCCACCACGGCCTGCATCCCCCGTTATGACGTGGAGCGTTTCGGCTGCCGCTATTGCGGCAGTCCGCGCCATGCGGATATTGTGCTCATCACCGGGCCGCTGACCACCCGCGTGCGGGATCGCGTGCTCACGGTCTGGCACGAGATTCCCGAACCCAAGGTGACGGTGGCCGTGGGCATCTGTCCCATTTCGGGCGGCGTGTTCCGTGAGGGCTATTCCATCGAAGGCCCCATTTCCCGGCACATACCGGTGGATGTGAACGTGCCCGGCTGCCCGCCGCGCCCGCAGGCCATTCTGGAAGGCGTGGTGCTGGCCAAGCAGATCTGGCTGCGCAAACTGGGTCTTGAGGACTGACATGAACAGAGCGCAACGGACAGAACAGCAGCCCCCGGCGGCGGACGCCATGCCCCGTCGCCCGTGGCGGCGCGTGGAGGATCTCCTCCGGCGGCTGCGCGATCAGCTGACCTCCCGCAATGCCCGCATGCCGGGCGAGAGCGCCTGCCGCCTCTGCGGGGTCTGTCACCATCTGTGCGGCATGATTGCCGCCCCCCGCCGCGCGATCGGCTCTCCCAAGGAGTAAGTATGGCAGGCTTTCTGAAAATCCTTTTCCGCAATCTCCTGCAGGGGCCGAGCACCGATCCCTATCCGCTGGGCGAGACCTTTTCGCCGGAGCGCATCCGGGGCACGGTGCGCATCGACCCGGAACTCTGCATGGGCTGCGGCATGTGCCGTTATTCCTGCACGGCCGGGGCCATTCATATCAAGCACCGGGCCGACGGGACGGGCTATACCATTTCCGTGTGGCAGGATTCCTGCTGTCTCTGCGCCTCCTGCCGCCACTACTGCCCCACCGGGGCGGTGAGCATCGACAACGACTGGCATCATGCCCATGAGGACGCGGACAAATTCGGCATGCTGGAGCAGCAGACCATCACCTATGAACCCTGCTCCCACTGCGGCACGCCCATCCGGCCCATCCCGCTGCCCATTGCCCGTCGGCTCTATGCCCGCAATCCCGAACTCGATCCCGACATTATCCGGCATCTCTGCCCCAAGTGCCGCCAGATCGAGGACGCCAAGCGCAATGCCTGCCACCTGCCGCAGCACGGCGAGACGCAGGCCCATGACGACAGCGTGGCCGCCTCGGCCGCGCCCGTGAAGAAGTAACCCGGCCCGGAAGGGCCAAAGGATAGCCATGCAGGACATCATCAAGGGCCGCCCCGCCCTCATCGACGCGCTGACCGCCCTCTGCGGGGCCGCCTCGGCGGTGCATCACAGCGCCGACGCCTACGGCAATGCCTACCACTGGTTCCGGCTGCCGCAGCCCCGCCGCCTGACCCAGGCCGCCGAAGCCCTGAAGGACGCCGGGGCGCGCCTGTGCATGATCTCGGCCTACAACCGCCACCAGCTCAGCGAGCAGCAGCAGGAAATCTGCTATCATTTCGAGCTGGAGGGCGTGATCTACAACGTGACCGTCAATCTGGGCAGCGAATGGGGCAGCGTGCCGTCCATCACGCCGCTCTTTGCCAATGCCGACTGGCACGAACGGGAAATGATGGAACTCTACGCCGTGCGCGTGGAGGGGCATCCCAATCCCCGCCGCCTCTTTCTGGACGAGGAGCTGGATGCGGGCGTGCTCAACGAGGCCGTGCCCCTCTCGGTGATGATGAACGGGGCCTGCACCACCGACCTTTGGGAGCGCATTCTCAGGGACAGGGGAGGCATGACCGCATGAGTACGCCTACCACCTTCAGCATGCCGCTGGGCCCGGTGCATGTGGCCCTCGAAGAACCCGTCTATTTTCACCTGACCGTGGACGGCGAGACCATCCGCAAGGTGGAGCTGACCTCCGGCCATGTGCATCGCGGCATGGAGGCGCTGGCCAGCCAGCGCAACCTCATCCAGAACACCACGCTCACCGAGCGCGTCTGCTCGCTCTGCTCCAACAGCCATTCCTTCACCTACTGCATGGCCGTGGAAAACGTGCTGGGCATCGTCATCCCGCCGCGCGCCCGTTATCTGCGCGTCATGGCCGAGGAAATCAAGCGCGTGGCCTCTCATCTCTTCAATACGGCCATTCAGGCGCACATCATCGGCTACAAATCCCTGTTCATGCACGTCATGGAAGTGCGGGAAATGATGCAGGACGTGAAGGAAACCGTCTACGGCAACCGCATGAATCTGGCTTCCAACTGCATCGGCGGCGTCAAATGCGACGTGGAGGCCCGGCATTTCGACTACATCCAGTCCATGCTGGACAAGGTGGCCCCGGCGGTGGATGAGATCCGCGACATCTACGACCATGATCCCATGATTCTGGGCCGCACGCGCGGTCTCGGCCTCCTGCCGCAGGCGGACGCCGTGCGGCTGGGCGTGGTCGGCCCGGTGGCGCGCGGTTCGGGCATCACGCACGACGCCCGCAAGGACTCGCCCTATGCCGCCTATCCCGAACTGGATTTCCGGGTCATCAGCCGCGACGGCTGCTGCGTCAATACCCGCGCCCTCGTGCGGCTGGACGAAATCTTCGAGTCCATCGGCCTGATCCGCCAATGCTGCGAAAACTCCCCCGACGGCCCGGTGACCGCGCCCATGAACCGCATCCATCCGGCCGAGGCCTGCGCCCGCAGCGAGGCCCCGCGCGGGGAGGTCTTCTACTACATTCGCACCAACGACACGGACATGCCGGCCCGCCTCAAATGGCGCGTGCCGTCCTATATGAACTGGGAGGCCCTCGGCGTCATGATGCGCGACTGCACCGTGGCCGATGTGGCCCTGATCACCAACAGCATCGACCCCTGCGTTTCCTGCACGGAACGCTAGGGACGGACGGAACCCGCGCCCATGCACGAGGCCGCGCTGGTTCAGGGCCTGTTGCGCACGGCCCTGCGGGCCGTGGAGGAACACAATGCCCGGCCCGGCGCCCGGCGCGCCGGACGCCTGACCCGGCTGTGCTGCCGGCTGGGTCTGCTCTCCTGTGTGGAGCCGCAAAGCCTGCGGGCCTGCTTCGAGCTTTTCGCCGAGGGCACGCCCGCCGCGGGCGCGGAACTCGTGCTGGAGACCGCCCCGCTGGCCTGCCGCTGCGAGGACTGCGGCGCGACGTTCGCCCTTGAACGGCGGCATTTCCTCTGCCCGGCCTGCGGCGGCGAGCGCCTGCAGTTCCACGGCGGGCACGGGCTGACCCTCATGGGCATTGATGTGGAAGCGGAGAATACGCCATGATCGAACATATTCAGGTTGTCCCGGACAAGTGCCGCGCCTGCCGCCGCTGCGAAGTG
Source organism: Candidatus Desulfovibrio intestinavium (assembly GCA_019118345.1). Classification (GTDB taxonomy): domain Bacteria; phylum Desulfobacterota; class Desulfovibrionia; order Desulfovibrionales; family Desulfovibrionaceae; genus Desulfovibrio; species Desulfovibrio intestinavium. The sequence continues at coordinate 15,414 of DWZD01000050.1, forward strand.
GCCTGCATCGCGGCCCATCACGGCATGAGCTTCAAGGAGGCCATGAAGCACCGCGACGTGCTCGTGTCCCGCGTACAGGTGGTCAAGGCCGAAGGCTTCCGCACCACCGTGCGCTGCCATCAGTGCGATCCCGCGCCCTGCTGCGCCATCTGCCCTACCGGCGCATTGCAGCAGGACAAGGATGGCCGCATCAACATGCGCGTGCAGCTCTGCGTGGCCTGCAAGCTCTGCATTGCGGTCTGTCCCTACGGCACCATTTCGCTGGATACCATCGGCATGCCGGACATGAACGCCGACGGCGCGGAAACCATGGCCCAGCGTTCGCGGCGCGAGGTGGCCGTGCGCTGCGACATGTGCAAGGCCTGGCGCGAGGAGAACGGCAAGCGCATCACCGCCTGCATGGAGGCCTGCCCGGTGCGCGCCCTGTCCATGGTGCTGCCCGACGGCACGGTCATCGAAGCGCCCCTGCCGGAAAAGAAGCCCGCCGCCGTGGAAAAGCCCGCCAATCCCCTGGAACCGGCGGCCCCGCTGGCGCAGGACGCCGCACCTGCGGAATAGCCCCCCGGCAACGCACTTCCGTCATGACGACAGCCCCCGGCGCAAAGGCCGGGGGCTGTTGCATGAGCGGGCGGCGGGCGCATCAGGCCCGGCGAAGCACAGCGCCTTCCAGCGCCAGCAGAAAACGCTTGACGGACAGGCCCGCGCTGTAGCCGCCAAGGCCGCCGTCGGCATGGATGACGCGGTGACAGGGCGTGACAATGGGCAGGGGATTCTTGCCGTTGGCATTGCCCACGGCCCGGCAGGCGCGGGGACGGCCGACAGCGGCGGCCAGTTCGGCATAGCTGCATGTCCGACCGTAGGGAATGCCCCGCAGGGCCTGCCAGACCTGACGCTGAAAGGATGTGCCGCCTTCGTCCAGCGGCAGGGCAAAGACGCGCAGACGGCCCGCGAAATAGGCGGCCAGCTGTTCGCCGGCCAGATGCAGCAGCTGCCCGCACTCCCGCCGCTCAGCTTCCGGTGTGGCAATGTTCTCATCAGCCGCCGCGGCGCAGACGCCCGCCTGCCCCGCAAAGCAGAGCCGCGTCAGCCCGGCGGGGCTGGCCGTCAGCAGCAGAGGCCCCAGCGGCGACGGCACGACAAGACTGCCCTCCGCCACGAGCCGCCGGCTCATGCCGCCTCCCCGTCGCCGGACGCCGGAGCGGTCTCCCGGGGATCGTGCAGAAAGAGCGAGGCCAGCCCGCCCATGAGCGCCACCGGCCCGAGACAGAGAAAGGCCGTGGGCAGACCGCCCGCCGTGTCGGCAATGCGGCCCAGCAGGGGCGTCGCCATGCCGCCCACGCTCAGGGCCAGACCGAGGGTCACGCCCGAGGCGAAGCCCATGTTGCGGGCCAGATACTTCTGCCCCAGCACCACCATGGCGCTGAAGGGCGCAAACAACCCCACGGCCAGCGGGATGAGCAGCAGGCCCGCCAGCCAGGGCGAGGTCACCCACGGGAAGAGCAGGAGCGCAGGCAGGCAGAGCACATAGGCCAGCCGTATGGCCCGGCTGTACCCTGACCTGTCGGCCAGCATGCCGCCCAGCACGTTGCTGGTCACGCCCACGCCGCCGAAAAGGGCCAGCACCAGCGCCGCGTCCTCATTGCTCCAGCCGAAGACGTCCGTCCAGTAAAGGGGGATATAGCTGTTCAGCCCCAGAAACAGGATGGAACGCGACATGATGACGAAAACCAGCACGCCAAAGGCCTTCCAGTCATTTTCCCCCGCCGCCCCGGCAGCGGACGCGCCGGACGGCGTGCTTTCCGCCTGCGGGACGAGCACCAGCAGCCGGAAGAGGACAAGGGCCATGATCAGCCCCACCAGCGTGAAGACCAGCGTGCCCCGCAGGCCGAAGAGACCGGTGCCCGCCGTGAGCAGCAGCGGCCCCAGCACAAAGCCGCTGTTGCCGCCCACGGAAAAGATGCTGAGGGCCATGCCCTTCTGTTCTCCGGCCATGCGGTTGGCGTAGCGCGCCCCTTCGGGATGGAAGAGCGCGCCGCCCACGCCGCTGATCACCAGCACGGCGAAAATGGCCCAATAGCTGTCCAGCCAGCCGGAGAGGCCAAGGCCCAGACTGGCCAGCAGCACGCCCAGCGGTACGAATACCGGTTTGCGCACCTTGTCCGACAGCAGACCGAAAACGGGCTGCACAATGGACGAGGCCACCGAATAGGCGAACATCAGCCCGCCCGAGGTCTGATAGTTGAACTGGTGTGCGGCCGCCAGATGCGGCAACAGGGTCGGCAGCGCGCCGCCATTGATATCGCAGGCGAGGTGCCCCAGAGAAATGCTGAAAATTTTTTTGACGTCCATATCCGCTCCGCATCGAGACTGGGCGCAGCATACGCCTGCCCCGGAGCAAGGTAAAGAGCGGGGGCAGGCGGGCGCAGGCACGCCCGCGGCAGAAATGCGGAAACAGGACACGAGGCGCGGAGCGCCCGTTGTGCGGAACGGTCAGCAGAGTTTGAGGATGTCCCGGTATACCTGATAGGCATCCATTACGGCATCCCGGGGCGAAAGGTTGCGATCCCCGGACATGAGCAGGCAGGCCGAGCGCGCCATATGCAGGCGGACGCCTTCATCCAGCCGATCAATTTCGGGAATTTCAAGATCTTGTGTTTTTTTCCCTTCCTGTTCTTCCATGCGGCTTCCTCCCTGTGAGCGCTGTATTAAATAATACATATTCAGTATCCTTTTGACAAGGGGGAGAAAGCATCCCGCCACAAAACACAGCGACAAACTAAGAAATACATGCCGTCGCCCTGCCCATCCGCCGCGTTTCCCGGCCCGGGGCAAGGCTATGCCGCTTCCCCGCCGTAGACGGCAAGCAGAATCTCGGCCAGCGCCTGCGAAAACACGGAGTTATCCCTGTCCGGCAGCAGGATGCGGCCATTTGCCGCCAGCACATCGCGCTTGCGTGCCTGGTGCGCGCCGATGAAGCCCAGCCCCGCCGGGCCATAGTCACGCAGCGGCCCCCAGCAGAAGAAGGCCTCCGGCATGCCGCGCTCAATGCCCAGCTGCGGAACGCCCTGAGGCGAGGACAGGCTGACCAGACAGGGCAGCCCCTGACGCGCCCGGCGGCGCAGGGTGCGGTAAAAGGCCTCCAGACTCTGATAAAAGCCGCATTCGCGAAAGAGGTTGTAGGAAGATTCCACACGCCCGGCCCGCAGCCGTTGCAGGAAAAGGGCCAGCTCTTCCCGGCGCGAGGCGGGGCGGCAATCCCCGATCCACTCGCAGGGGATCGCCACCGCATCCTGCGGAACCTCGCCCCGCAGGATGACGGCAAGGTACTGAAAAAAGAGTTCGTGCGCCTGCCCCTGCCGGTAGATGAGCCGCTCGCGCAGGGCCGTCAGCGCGGGATCCTCGCCCCTGCCGTTCAGCTCGAGACAGGCGGCGACGGCGTCCGTCAGCTCCTCGGGCCGTTCCACAAGAAAGCGCTGCCCTGAGCAAAGCCCGCCATCCCCGTCCTGTCCGGCGATGCAGACGCCGACCCGCCCGCTGGCCACCTGAAAAATCTGGCCGGTGGTGGTATTCGCATCATGGAGCAGAACAGCCGCCCGGGGCAGCCAGCGCAGCGAACTGCCGCCGGTATCAAAGACAAAGCGTTCCTCCCCGCGCAGCGCCTCGCACAGCGGGGCAAGGGGGGCCTCCTTTCCCGGATAGGGCCGCAGCACGAAGCGGTAAGCGGGAAAATGCCGCAAGCAGGCCCGCACCAGCGCCAGACGTTCTTCCGGCGAGCGGGAGCGCGCATCCCCGGCGCAACAGTACATGATCACGTCCCGGCGCGACTCGGCCAGGCAGCGTTCCCGCAGGGCATCCACCTTGAGGCTGCCGAAGGGCAGCAGGCGCACCACGTCGCGCCGCCGCAGGGAGGCCACGCGCACGGGCGGGGGATCGGCCCTGTCCTGCGTCAGGTAATAGTCCGCATTGCCCAGATAGGCAGGCTCGCTTGTCAGCAGCCGCTCCGTATGCGGCATCTGCCAGAAGGCATGGGGAATGGCCACCAGGGGGAGCGACAGGGGAACCAGATCCCGCGGGGCCGAATTGTCCGTGGTAAAGGCCGCGCGAAAGCGGCGGCGGTCAAGGAGATCCCGGGGCATGTCCGCCAGATTCCAGTCATTGGGGCTGCGCAACGGCAGAGCATCCGCCTGAAGGCGCACGATGCGCCCGCCCCGGGCTTCCAGCAGGGGGGCGATGCTCTCGTCAAGCCGGTGCATCTGCGAGCGCCCGGATACAAAAAGATACTCGCCGGAAAAATCACAGCTTTCGGAAGGGCGGGCGGCAGACGCAGGGGAAGGAGCGGGCGGGTCAATGGGCGGCATGGGACACTCCGGCAAGGAAGGGGCGCTCTGGCGGCAAGGGCATCCGCAGCATGGCGGCCCCGATTTTCTCTGCGTAAAAATGTAAGGAGAACAGGATATTTTCGTCAAGTCCGTGCGCCGGGGCTTCGGCAGGGGGCTTGTCTGCCTGCCCAAATGAGGCTAGTAAGGAAGTAATGGATGCAACCGAGGATATTCCATGAACATGCCTTCCCGACATATCGCCATCATTGACGATAACCGCATGAAGCGCCAATTTCTTGGCAAAATACTCGACGATATTTTTGTCATCCACCAGTACGGCAGCGGCAGGGAGGCCCTGGGCGAAATCCCGCAACTGCCCCTGCAGGGCATTCTGCTGGATATCGACATGCCCGGGGAAGACGGCTTTCAGGTCATTGCCCGCATCAAGGCCATTCCCCAGCTTGCCGATGTGCCGGTCATCTTCGTCACGGCCCTCACGGATCACGACATCGAACGGCGGGGGCTGGAAAGCGGCGCGGTGGACTTCGTCGGCAATCAGTTCTCGCCCGAGATCATCCGCGCGCGCGTGCTCTATCATGCGGATCTCTACACCTATCGTTGCAATCTCGAAGAACGTGTCCGCGAAAAGACCAATACCATTTTTGAACTGCAGGACGCCATCATGGTGGCCCTTTCCGATCTTGTGGAACGCCGGGACGAAAATACGGCCGGACACGCCCAGCGCACCCGGGCCTATGTCAAGCGCCTCATCGAGCAATTGCAGCATGACGGGCAGTTTGCCGCGGAACTGACGGAAAACTTTGTGCGCGATCTCGTGCGGGCGGCCCCCCTGCACGACATCGGCAAGATCGGCGTGCCGGATGCCATCCTCAACAAGCCCGGGCGGCTGAGCCGGGAGGAGTTCGAGGACATCAAGCGCCACACCATCTTCGGGGCATCGGCCATTACCCGGGCCATGCAGACCGTGCATGACGGATCCTTTCTGCGGGTGCTGCGCGACATGAGCTTCAGCCACCACGAGCGCTGGGACGGCAAGGGCTATCCGCTGGGGCTGGACGGCCCGCGCATTCCCCTGGCCGGGCGCATCATGGCCATTGCCGACGTGTATGACGCCCTCATCAGCCGCCGTCCCTACAAGGAGGCCATGCCCCACGAACAGGCGGTGGCCATTATCCGGGACGGCATCGGCACGCAGTTTGATCCCGTGGTGGGCGCGGCCTTTCTGGCCTGCGAAAGCGATTTTCACGACATCGCCCGCCAGCAGCAGCCGCTGTAAAAGAGTTTTTTTCTTCAGCGCAATCCCGCGCGGAGATGATCATGAAGTATCTCTGTCTATTTCTCATCAGTACGCTTTTGATTTCATGCACGACATCCAGCGGTGTCATGGAATACAAACCAAATGTTTATTCAGTCGCTGTGGACGTTGATAGCGAATTTTATGGAGCTGGAAGTGCTCAAAAAAAAGCCTTTGACGAAGCAAAAGAATTTTGCGAGTCGAAAGGAAAGACAGTTTCTGTTCAATCCGTTGAAAACACAGCAAATTCATTTGGATACACAAGTTCATCACTGCTCTTTCAATGCATTGAACGAAACTAGTTCAAAAACAGCATGACAACAGTACGCCTGAGGGTTCCTCTCACCGGTCGGATCGCGTGCAGAAGCGGTCACCCTCAATTGAACAGGGCTACGGCCCGGCCCTGCTTGAGGGCGAGGCGTCCCAACGGCAGCTCCCGCCACCAGAGCGCGGCTTCGCGACCGGCAAGCCCCGTCTGGCGGCTCTGGCCGCTGAGCAGGGCCGTCACCTCTTCCGGGCTGTCCAGCACGAGTGCGGCATCCGCTTCGGGCCGACGCGGCAGGAGCGCGCGCAGACGCGGCGCGGGCACAAGCCTGCCCCCGGCAAACCTGCCCAGCAGCGCCCCCTGCCAGACGAAGCCCGACGGCAGCAGACGGGCGGCGTCCTCCGGCAGGAAACGCACCAGATCGCCAAACAGCATGACCCGGCCCGGCGGCAGCAGATCGGGATCGCAGCACGGCCCGGCCAGCGCGTGACGGGGCAATTCCTGTCCGGCCTCGTCGCGCCTGCCGCTTCGGCCCCGGCGGCCCGGCACATCCCGGGCGGCTGGGGGATCCTCCGACGCCGCACCGGCGTGCGGCGGCGTCGCGAGAGGCTTGCGCAGCAGGGCCACATAGAAGCCCTGCGCACCGGATCGCCGCCCATCCACGCGCAGCGTGCCCTCGCCGCCCGGCAGCTCCTCCCAGACAAAGCCCGGAAAGGGCGACAGCGGCAGGCGCTCCAGACCGATGTCCTCTTCGGCAAAGCGCACCTGCTCCTCGTTTTCGGCCACGTTGGTGGTGCAGGTGGAATAGACCAGCCGCCCCCCCGGAGCCAACAGGGACGCGGCATGACGCAGCAGCAGGCGTTGCAGCCCGACGAGGGGCTGCACCTTGTCGCCCTGCCACAATTCCATGACCCGGGGATGCTTTTCCGCCGTGCCCCAGCCGGAACAGGGCGGATCCAGCTGAATGGCGTCCCAGCTGCCCGGGCGCAGGGGCAGGGCCTGCCCCTCGTGACTGCAGGTGCCCACGGAAAGCAGGTTGCAGGCCTGCATGTTGGCCCGCAGGGTCGCCAGCCGGGCGCGGGAGGGTTCGTTGCCCAGCACGAAGCCGCCCGGCCCGACAAGCTGGGCCAGAAAGCCCGTCTTGCTGCCGGGACTGGCGCAGACATCCAGCACGCTTGCGCCCGGCGTCGGGGCCAGGGCCAGCGGCGGCAGCATGGAGGAACGATCCTGAATGTAGATGTAGCCGAACAGCGCGGCCAGCGAAGCGCCGAGGGGGCGCGGCTCATGCAGCAGGCGACGGCAGAAGGGCGAAAAGGGTTCCGGCTCGAAACGGTAGCCCTGCAGCCGCAGCAGCTCTTCCACATGCGGCATGGCCTCCGCATCGCCCAGCAGGCGGAAGGAGCGCCCCGTCGCAAGCGGGGAGGAAAGCGTTTCCCGAGTGTTCATGTCCTGTGCATAGCCGCTTCGGCGGCGGGGGGCAAGCCCGCGTTCCCTCGCCCATATTGCGCCCCGGGCAAAGTATGGCTATAGTCTCTCGACGCCGGATTGTGCATCCGGCGTTTCGGCACCGCGCATGCGGTATCGCTTTTTCCAAGGAGACGTGAATGAAATTCGCCATGCGACTGGCCTTCATGGCCTGCCTGATGCTGCTCGGACTTCAGGCAACGGCGGCCCAAGCCGCCCAGAAATCGTTTGTTCTCTTGCCCTTTACCATCAATGCGCCACAGAGCTATGCCTATCTGTCCAAGGCCCTGCCCTCTTCCATGCTGCCCAAGCTCAACCGTCCCGGTACGGCACAGGGCAGCATGGGATCGCTCAAGGCCACCTCGGCCGCGCAGGCCAAGGGAGCGCTCGGCGGTGCGGATTACGCGGTTTGGGGCACTGTCAATATCGTGGGCAATGATTGCACCATCACCCTGCACAGCGTGGACAAGGCGGGCAAGGAATGGAGCAAGACCGCTTCCGGCCCGGTGAGCGGCATCAACGGTACCGTGCAGCAGCTGACCAATGCCCTTGCCGCCGAAGTCATGGGCATGGGCGGCGCGGCGGCCGGGCGCGGCACGAGCGCTGGCCGTGCCCGCAGCGGCGACATCATCGTCAATGAAACCGGCCAGAATCAGGCCTATCTCAACCCGCAGTTCCGCTATCAGGGCGCCGGGGCCAGCGACGGTTCGCGCCTGCGCTCGCAGCGCATTCCCGAAGCCATGGTGGACATGGCCGTGGCCGACTTCAATGGCGACGGTCAGAATGAAGTGGCCGTCCTTTCCGATCACAAGCTCATGATGTTCAAATGGGGCAACGACGGCAAGCTCAACCCCCTGCACGAAGTCACCATCAGCCGCACCAACGTCAATTTCTCCATGCGCGCCATTGATCTGAACCGCGACGGCGCGCAGGATCTCGTCATCGCCACCTATGACGAAAACGACAACCGCCCCTACAGCTTCTTCTACAGCTTCCGGGGCAATCGCCTGAAGGAATACTGCAAGCGCACGCCCTATTTTGCCAGCGTCATGAAGCTGCCTCCCAGCTTCACGCCGACCCTCGTGGGCCAGAGCTGGGATTCGGTCAATCTCTTTGGCCGCGGCGTCTACATGATGGTGAAGACCGGCGACAGCTATGTCCTCGGTCAGCGCGTCAATCTGCCCGAAGGGGCCAACGTCTTCAACTGCGCCTGGATCCCGGCCGGTCGCGACAGCAAGAGCGATCAGCTCATCATGCTGACCCCCGACGAGCGCATCAAGGTCTTTCAGGGCAACAATCAGACCCTCATCCACACCACCATGGAACGCTTCTCCGGCTCGGCCACCGGCATGGATCACTACAAGAGCATGCCCGGCCTCGGCGTGGACAAGACCTATCAGCTCCCCAGCCGCTACTATGCGCCCATGCGCCTCATTGTGGCCGACATCGGCCATACCGGCGAAAACTGCCTGATCATCAACAAGCCCATTTCCACGGCCTCGCAGTTCTTCGACCGCTACCGCTTCTTCCCGCAGGGTGAAATTCACGCCCTCTTCTGGGACGGCGTGGGCCTGGCCCTCAAGTGGAAGACGCGCCGCATCCGCGGTTCGGTGGCGCAGGCCGATCTGGCCGACGTGAACAACGACGGCGTTCTTGACCTTGTGGTGGGCATCAATTCCTCTCCCGCTCTGGGCGTGGGCAGCCGTCAGTGCATCATCACGGCCTATCCGCTGGACGTGAGCCAGATGGATCCCAACACCCCGGTGGACATGAGCGACTTTGAGGTGAATCCCAACAACTGACCTCCCGCCGCCCGGAAGTCGCTTCCGGGCGGTTTTCCTTTGTGACGCAGCCCAGGAACTCGAACACGACAACACAGCAGGAGGCATCGTGCGTATATTGGTCATCGGCTCAGGCGGCAGGGAACATGCGCTGGTCTGGAAACTCAGGCAAAGCCCTTCGGTAACGGAAGTTCTCGTTGCGCCGGGCAATGGCGGCACCGCCGCCGAAGGCGCGCGCAATGTGCCCGTGGCCGCGAACGATTGCGCGGCGCTGGTGGAACTGGCCCGCAAGGAGCACATCGATCTCGTGGTGCCCGGCCCGGAACTGCCGCTCACGCTCGGCATCACGGATCGCATGCGCGAGGCGGGCATCGCCTGCTTCGGGCCGGACGCCTACTGCGCCCGCCTCGAGGGCAGCAAGGCCTTCGCCAAGGACATCATGCGCCGCGCCGGCGTGCCCACGGCGGCCTGCGAAGTCTTTACCGATGCGGACAAGGCCCTGGCCCATGTGCGGGCCAAGGGCGCGCCGCTGGTCATCAAGGCTGACGGTCTGGCCGCCGGCAAGGGCGTGGTGGTGGCCCACAGCACCGAGGAAGCCGTGGAGGCCGTGGAAGAAATCATGCGCCGCCGCGCCTTCGGGGCCGCCGGGGATCAGGTGGTCATCGAGGATTGCCTCGTGGGCGAGGAAGCCTCCTTCCTCTGCTTTTGCGACGGCACAACCGCCATTCCCCTGCCCTCGGCCCAGGATCACAAGGCCGTCTTTGACGGCGACAAAGGCCCCAACACCGGCGGCATGGGCGCCTACAGCCCGGCCCCCGTCCTGCCCGACAGCGAGGCCGAGCGCCTGGCCGATCTCGTGGCGCGGCCCATCCTGCGCGAACTGGCCCGGGACGGCCACCCCTTTGTGGGCATCCTCTATGCCGGCCTGATGATGACCGCCGACGGCCCGCGCGTGCTGGAATACAACGTGCGCTTCGGCGATCCGGAATGCCAGCCCCTGCTCATGCGTCTGGAAGGCGATCTGCCCGCCGTCATGCTGGCCTGCGTGAACGGTCGCCTTGATCCCGCCATGCTGACCTATTCCCCGCGCACGGCGCTGGGCGTGGTGGTGGCGGCCAAGGGCTATCCCGGCAGCTATCCCAAGGGCATGCCCATCGAGGGGCTGGCCGAGGCCGATGCCCTGCCGGGCGTCAAGGTTTTCCACAGCGGCACGGCCTTCAACGATGGGCGCATTCTCGCCGCCGGCGGTCGCGTGCTCTGCGTGACGGCCCTGGGCGATACGCTGGCCGCCGCCAAAACCGCCGCTTACGCGGCGCTGGAAAAAATCCATATGCCCGACAGCCAGTATCGCAAGGACATTGGCCAAAAGGGCATCAACCGACTGACTGAGACGGGCGGCGCGCGTTCATAAGACCCACCGTCCGCCGCTTCCGGCATTCCGGGGCAAGGGCGTCTCCCGTGCGGGCGCGCCCTTCCCCTTTCCGTTTTCCCGCGTCCCGCCCTGCGGCGGCGACGTTGCCGGCAACAAGGAGAAATCATGGCTCAGGTCGTCATCATGATGGGATCCGCCTCGGACGAGGAAAAGGTCGCCCCCTGTGTGGAGGTGCTGCGCTCGCTGGGCATTTCCTTTCATTTTACCGTCAGTTCCGCCCACCGCACCCCCGAACGCACGGAACAGCTCGTGCGTGAGCAGGAGGCCGCCGGAGCGCGGGTCTTCATCTGCGCGGCGGGCATGGCCGCGCATCTGGCCGGAGCCGTGGCGGCCCGTACCGCCCGACCGGTCATCGGCATTCCCGTTTCCGGCGGGGTCATGGGCGGCATGGACGCCCTGCTGGCCACGGTGCAGATGCCTCCGGGCTTCCCGGTAGCCACGGTGGCCATGGACAAGGCCGGGGCGCGCAATGCCGCCTGGCTGGCGGCCCAGATTCTGGCCGTGGAGGACAGCACCCTGCACGAAAAAATCCTTGCCGCCCGTGCCGACATGCAGCGCGGCGTGGAAAAGGCGGCCCGGGACATCGAAGCGCGCTACGGCGCCTGATCCGTTCCGCCGATAGCGACCGCCCAAGGCCGCCTGCCGGAACGCTGCCGGCGGGCGGCCTTTCTCTTCCGAATCTCAGAAAACCTGCTCCGGCAGACGCCCGCCCCTTCAGGCGTCCGGGCCATCCCCGCTTCCGAACCGGATGCCCGATGCCCGGCACCTCAAAAAAAAACGTCCCGGCGCATGCCGGGACGTTTCGTTTTCATGCCGCCGCACGGGCCAGGGCCTGTTAGCACGATTCGCCGCGTGTTTTGGGGGCAGGGGAACCCCTCGCTCTGCTGTCGATGCCCGCAAGGCTCAGACGTCGCCTGACGGGCACGGCCCTTGCGGGCCGCCTTTCGGTCGTTGTCGGCGCTGGAGGCTTCCCCTTCCCCCCAAGCCCCCATCCCTTCCCCAGCGCGCTTTTACCGGGGAAAAGACAGGGACACGAGGCAACCCGGCCTCCCAAGGCAAGCTGAGCGCGTACGGCCTGCTTGCATTATCTGTTGAAATTATTTGTACAATTTGTGTCAGCAGGCCCTAGCGCGCGCCCTTGGGGAAGAGCACCACGCCCACCGTCTTGAAGATGATGTGGATATCCAGCAGGATGGACATGTTCTTCACATAGTAGAGATCATACTCCAGCTTGCGGCGGGAATCCTCCTCAGAAGCGCCATAGGGATAACAGACCTGCGCCCAACCCGTCAGGCCCGGCTTCACCGTATGCCGCAGGCTGTAATAGGGGATATGCTCCTTGAGCTTGCTCACAAAGGCCATGCGTTCGGGACGCGGCCCGATGAAGCTCATGTCGCCCTTGAGGATGTTCCAGATCTGCGGCAATTCGTCAATGCGCACCTTGCGGATGAACTTGCCCACCCGGGTCACGCGGCTGTCGTTGGCGCTGGCCCAGACCGCCCCGTCCTTTTCGGCGTCCGTGCGCATGGAGCGGAACTTGTAGACCGTGAATTCCCTTTCGTGCAGGCCCACGCGATCCTGACGGTAGATGACCGGCCCCGGCGATTCCAGACGGATCAGCAGGGCCGTCAGTGCCATGATGGGCGCAGCGGGCACCAGCAGCACCAGCGAAATCAGCACGTCAAAGGCCCGCTTCAGGCGGCGCAGCGAACCGCGCGTATTGAGCGAGAAGCCCTCGGTCTGCAAGAGCCATTCGTCATTGATCTGGGAAATGGGCAGCCGCTGCACCACGTGTTCGTAAAAGGAACGGATGTCCACCACCATGCGGCCGCGCAACTTGGCTTCCAGCAGATCATGGGCAATGTCGTCGTCAATGGGGGCGTCCGGCAGCAGCAGGATGGTGGTGGCCCGGCGATCGCGGGCGATGTTCAGCACGTCATAGGGCGCACCGAGGCAGGGGCCGGCATCGGGATCCATGTCCGGCTCGCCCACATAGCCGATGATGCGGGCCGTGGGCAGACCTTCGGCCAGAAGCTGGCGCACCTTGCCCGCGCGATCGACCCCGACGAGCAGGACGCGCATCTGGAAGGTGAGCTTGTCCGTATTGCGGTAGTAGAACAGCCGCCAGCCCAGGCAGAAGCACATGGACAGCACAAAGAGCAGCCCGGTGCTGGCCCGGTCGAAGCGCCAGTGATCAAAGACATAGGACGAGGTGGCGGATGAGATGATGGCCAGCACGCCCGCCAGCAGCACCCGCACCACGCTGTCCCGGAAATCCTCCACGCCCACGCTGTAGGCGTCGAGGATGTAGAAAAACAGCATATAGAAGAAGATGGTGAAGAGCGAAGCGCCCGTGTAGTCGTCAAAGACGCTCAGTTCCGGTTCAATGGCAAGCACGCCGACAATGCCCAGCGCCACAAGGATGCAGAGCAGATCCATGCACTGCAGCAGGGCCATGCGATAACGACTGACCATGATCTCTCCCAGCTATCGTTCCGACTCGTCCAGTTGCGCCGAAGGCTGCGCCACGCGCATGTCGCTCAGGATGCGGCGGGCGACCACCGTGGCGTCGAACTCCTCGCAGGCCAGACGCCGTCCGGCCTGTCCCATGACGGCAATATCCTGCGGCTGCAGGATGAAATGCTCCATGGCCGCCGCCAGGGATTCCGCATCCCGCAGGGCGCACAACTTGCCGTTGACCCCTTCGGTCACCACTTCGCGGCAACCGGGCACATCGGTGACCACGGCCGGACGCCCCATGCTCATGCCCTCCATGATGGCCGTGGGCGTGCCTTCCCGCCAGGAGGGCAGCACGAGCACATGGGCCTCGGCCACCTGCGGCCGCACATCGGCGGCCTGCCCCAGATAGACGATGCCGTTGCGGCCTTCCCACTGGCGCACCAACCGTTCGCTCACGCTGCCCAGGCCCTGTTCGGCCGGGCCGAGCAGGCGAAATTCCGCCGCCGGATACTTGCGCTTGAGCAGGCGGGCGGCCGCGGCGTATTCGCGCAGGCCCTTGGCCTCCAGCAGGCGGCCGACCAGCAGGAAGACGATGCGCCGCTGTTCCGGCGGCGTATCCCCGGCGGGCAGGGGAGGCAGGGGCGCTTCGGCAAAGCGGCGCGTATCCACCCCCGTGCCCCGGGCCATGAGTACGCGCGCCTGCGGCCCGAGAATGCCCGACTCGCGGAATATGGCCACATCGTCCCGGTTCTGGAAGAACACCCCTTCCACATGGCGCAGGGCCTGCCGGTAGAGGGCCACGCCCAGCCGGTTGACGCAGCGTTTGAAACGGCTATCCGCCTCGAAGGCGTAACCCAGACCGGTGATGGTGGCGTAAACATGCTTCACGCCCGTGAGCTTGGCCGCCATGCAGCCGTAAATGACCGGTTTGATGGTGGAGGCAAAGAGCAAATCCGGCTTTTCCAGCAGGAAGGTCTTGCACAAGGAGGCAAAGGTGGCCGCATCCCAGAGCGGATTGAGTCCCTTGCGATCCAGCGGATAGTTGATGATGCGCAAAGCCGGGGCCTGCGGGAATCCCGGCGCATCGGCAGGCGCGGCACCCAGCGCGGCCAGACGGCCTTCCGTGGCCACGTCGCCGGCAGGCACCATGCAGATGACCTCATGCCCCGCCCCACGCATGCGCCGCATGAGCACACTCCAGAAATTGGCCACGGATTTGGCCTGATTACCAAGGACGATTATTTTCATGAGCAACCCCTGAGCCTTGTTCAGGCAGCTTTTTGCAAGGTATAGCAGCAAAACCCCGCGCCTGAAAAGGGAAAAACCGGCCCGTGCCCGCCGGAACTTTTGACAGGCGAAAAACTCCATCGTACACTATGCCATTCCGTGAAATGCTTTTCACCCATTCAAGCAAAGGAACGAACATCATGCCTGACTGGAAGACACTTTGCGCCGGGATGCAGGCCAGCCCCTCGCGTTGGCTGGTGACCGGCGTGGCGGGCTTCATCGGCTCCAACCTGCTGGAACAGCTCTTGAAACTTGGACAGACCGTGGTCGGACTGGACAACTTCCTGACCGGCTATCAGAAAAATCTGGACATGGTGTGCGACGCCGTCGGCCCGGAGCTGTGGAGCCGTTTCACCTTTGTGGAGGGGGACATTCGCGATCTCGACACCTGCCGCACGGTCTGCAAGGATATCGATCATGTCCTGCATGAGGCGGCCCTCGGTTCGGTGCCGCGCTCCATTGACGATCCCATTCTCTCCAACAGCTGCAACATCGACGGTCAGCTCAACATGCTGCTGGCGGCGCGGGATGCCGGCGTGAAGAGCTTTGTCTATGCCGCCTCCTCCTCCACCTATGGCGACGCGCCGGAGCTGCCCAAGGTCGAGGACAAGATCGGTCGCCCCCTCTCGCCCTATGCGGTCACCAAGTACGTCAACGAGCTGTATGCCGACGTCTTTGCCCGCTGCTACGGCTTCAACTGCGTGGGGCTGCGCTATTTCAACGTGTTCGGCCAGCGGCAGGATCCCTACGGCGCTTACGCCGCCGTCATCCCGCAATGGTTCGCCAGCCTGCTCAAGGGGGAAACCGTCTACGTCAACGGCGACGGGGAAACCAGCCGCGACTTCTGCTACATCGACAATGTGGTGCAGGCCAACCTGCTGGCCAGCTTCGCCCCTGAGGCGGGACGCAACATGATCTACAACGTGGCCTTCGGCCAGCGTACCACGCTCAACGAACTCTTTGCGCTCATTCGCGAGGAAGTGGCGCGCCACAAGGCCGAGGCCGCCACCGCGGAACCGGTGTACCGCGACTTCCGCGCCGGCGATGTGCGGCATTCGCTGGCCGACATCAGCCGCGCCCGCACCCTGCTGGGCTATGATCCGCAGTTTGACGTGCGTCAGGGCCTGCGGCTGGCGGGCGACTGGTACGCTGCCAACCTGTAGGCGGCCCGGCATGCCGGTTCCCGGCGGAGGAAGGAACGTGCCGCCGCCGCGCCGCCTTTTTGGTCGCAACGCGAGCTTTTGGAGTCTGCCATGAAACGCCTTCTGCTCTGGTCTGCCCTGGTCATCCTGCTGCTGGGCGCGGCGGGCGCATTCATCCTCAGCCGCGTCGACACCGATCTGGTGACCAGTCTGGTGTCCGATGCCGTTGAAAGCGCCACGGGCGCGCCTCTGGAGTTTGCCGAAGCGCCGCGCCTGTCCTTTGTCCCGCTGGGCGTACGTTTCGGCGCCCTGTCCTGGAAACGGGAGGACGCCGCGCACAGCCTGGCCGTCAGCGCCAGCGGCGGGCGGGCCAGGCTGGCCCTTGCCCCCCTGCTCTCCGGCGACATCGTGATCGAAGAAGTCGAGCTGAACGCGCCGGCCCTGGACATGGTGCAGCATGCCGCGCCGACGGCGGACACGCCTGCCGCCGCCCCTGCCGTGGCCGAAAGGGATACGGCCTCTGTCTCGTCGGATGCGGCGGCAGCCGCCCCGCCGGATGACCTGCCGCTGGAGCTGGGCCGGGTTCAGGTGAAGGATGCGCGCATCCGCTTCACGGACGCCGCGGGCAATCGCGCCGAAATCGGCCCATTGCAGCTGACGCTGACCAATGTGCGCCGCCATGCGGACATGACGCTGGAAACCGGCTTTGACTATGCCCTGCATCAGGGCGGCAAGGACATAACCGGCAGCTTTGCCCTCAAGGGCATCTTCCACTACTATGCCCCCAACCTGACCATCAAGGGCCTGCAGGCGCAACTTGCGCCGCGCAGCGGCCCCATTCCCGCCGGACTGGGAGCCATCGCCCTGCAGGCCGACAGCGCCGTGAATCTTGCCGATGGCAAGCTGAAGCTGTCCGGACTTGCCCTGTCCTGCGCCACCAGCCGTCTGGAACTGGCGGGCGAGGCGAGCCTGCGCGAGCTGACCTTTGCCGGAACGCTCTCGCTGATCACGGCCCCCCGGGCCACAGCGGCGCTCTGGGGCCTCACGCTGCCGGCGCAGGGCGAGGATCGTCTGGAACTGTCCACGGGTCTGGAATATTCGCCGGAAGGGCTGGCGCTGCGTCAGCTCAAGATATCGCAGGACAAGACGCATCTGGAAGGGACGCTGAGCCTGAACCCGCAGCAGCCGGCCCTGCGCGGCGAACTGCGGGTGAACGAACTCCGCGTGGATCAGTATCTGCCGCAGCCGTCCGGCAAGGCGGACAGCAAGGCCCCGGTCGAAACCAACGCCGCGTCGGACAAGACGAACGCCGCGCCGGCTGCCGCCAAGGCCGATCAGAAGGCTGCCGCCCCGGCGCAGCCCAAGGTCTGGCCGCTTCTGGACATGGCCCTTGCCGTGGGCAGCCTGCGATACGGGGAAATGGGCGTCAAGGATCTTTCCCTGTCGCTTCAGGGCGACAAGGGGAATTACCAGCTGCGTGATTTCCGTTGCGCCCTGTTGAGCGGCGGCCGCCTGCAGGCGCACGGCAGCACCCGTCTGCCCGACAGCCGGCATGCCCTGAACCTCACGGCCCAGGGCGTGGATCTCGGCGGCCTGACCCAGATGCTCGGCAAGGGACGCCCGGTCGAGGGCACGGCCGATGCGACCGCCGACGTCACCGCGCGCGGCATGACGGCAGAGGCAGTGCAGGCCTCGCTCAACGGCAAGGGCACGCTGCAGGCCGGCAACATCAGGATTCAGGCGCTTTCCGCCGTGCTCAGGGATGTTCCCGGTCTCGGCGAGGCGGTGCCCGAACGCATCGATCGGGTGCAGGTGCCCTTTGTCATCAAGAATGGCGAAGTGACTTCCCGCCCCTTCGCGGCCACTTCCGCCAAGCTCAACGCCAAGGGCCAGGCCGCGGCCAGCCTGCCCCGGAAGCATCTGCACGCCACGGCCGACGTGAATACGCTCGGCATGACCGTGCCGGTCATCGTGCAGGGGCCGTTCAGCAATCTGTCCTATTCCGTGGATCCGCGTTTTCTGGCGCGCATGGCCGCCGGCCTGCCCGACGCCCTTCTGGAGGGCGGGGAATCCGCCGGCAAGAGCGCGGGCGAAGCGGCCAAGGGCGCGGGCAATGCCCTCGGCAACACGGTTCGGGGCGCGGGCGGCCTTGTCAAGGGGCTGCTGGGCCGCTAGCCGCCCGGACAGGAGGGGGGAGGCCCCGATGAGCGGGCCGGAAGGCGGCAAACGGCGCACGTCCCGCAACCGCCACGGGCCATGCGCCAGCGCCCGGCCTGCCGTCCGCTGCGGCGGCGCAGCCTCTGCTGGCGGCAGCGCGGCCTGACCGGCGCGCGGCAACGGGAGGAACGCCCGAATGACGCACGGGAAGCGGCCTGACGCGCCCGGATTCCGACGGGCGCGGCGCACGGGCACGGCCCCGCCGCTCGCAGGGATTTTGCGCCACGGGGAATATGTGCCCGGACGGGGCTAAAGAATTTTTCCCTTTGGGCGTTCTATTCCTTTGGGGGATTTGCCGGAAATTGTTCCGGACTGCTCAACCCGGCATCGTCGCCGGAGCTGGTGGGACTGTATGTATCTTCTGATAGGCCTCATCGTCGTTTTTTCCTCGGTCATCGTGGGCTATACGGTGGCTCACGGGGAATGGTCCGTGCTGTTCCAGCCCGCCGAGCTGATCATCATTCTCGGCTGCGGCTTGGGCGCCTTTTTCGGTTCCCAGACCAAGTACACGTTCAAGCTCATCACCAAGAGCCTGAAGTATCTCTTTTCCGACCCGGGTTCCAGCAAGGAACGCTATCTTGATACCTTGGCCCTGCTCTACACCCTTTTCACCAAGATGCACCGTGAAGGCGTCATCAGCGTGGAAAGCGACGTGGAAAAGCCCGAATCCAGTCCCATTTTCAGCAAATACCCGAATATCAGCAAGAATACCACGCTGGTCAACTTCATCGGCGACACCCTGCGCGTCTATCTGACGACCGGCGACCCCGCTGACATCAACAGCCTCATGGATGTGGACATGCGCACCATGCAGGGGGAAGGCCTGCTGCCCGCCCATGCGGTGAGCCACATGGCCGAATCCATGCCCGGCATGGGCATCGTGGCCTGCGTGCTCGGCGTGGTGCTGGCCATGGGCAACATCAACGAACCGCCGGAAATCCTCGGGCACTACATTGCCGCCGCCTTGGTGGGTACGTTCATCGGCATCCTTTCCTGCTATGGCCTGTTCGGCCCCATGGGCTCCAAGCTGGAAAACTACGTTTCCGAGGAACACTTCTATTTCAACGCCGTCAAGGAGGCCGTCTCCGCCGCCATTCGCGGCGCAACGCCCCTGATCGCCGTGGAATACGGGCGTCGGGCCATTCCCTACCCCTTCCGCCCGCGCTTTGCCGAAATGGAAGAGCGCCTGCGGAGCGCCTAGGGTCTGTGAACAAAAATTTTACAAATAATTTCGCCAGACAGCACCAATAGACCGTATACACCCCGCTTGCCTTTGGAGGCAGGCTTGCCTCGCGTCCCTGTCGCTTCCCCGGCAAAAGCGCGCTGGGGAAGGGATGGGGGGCTTGGGGGGAAGGGGAACCCCTCCAGCCGGCAGCGACCGAATGGCGGCCCGCAAGGGCCGTGCCCGTCAGGCGACGCAGAGCCTTACGGGCATCGACAGCAGAGCGAGGGCTTCCCCTTCCCCCAAAACACGCAGCGCATCGTGGTCACAGACCCTAAGGGGCATGGCGCGTCAGGCATACGCAAGGAGGAACTATGGCAGGTGCATGGAAAGTCGCCTATGCGGACTTCGTAACCGCCATGATGGCCTTTTTTCTGCTGTTGTGGGTACTGAGCATGGTTCCGCCGGAAACCAAGGCCGGTCTGGCCGCCTATTTCAAGGGAGAATTGCAGTACGATTCCAGCGCCACCTCGCCGGTGTCCAACAATCCCTTCCTGCAGAATACGGCCCGCATCAGCACGGATTCGGTGCGTATTTCGGAAAACGAAAAGTCGCACATCGCCATTGCCCAGAAACTGCAGCAAATGCTCATGGCCGATGCCGTTCCCCAGAACGCCTCGGGCATCAGCGCCGATGATGTCGGCGTGCAGCTGCGCGTCAACTCGGACGCCATGTTCCAGCCCGGTTCGGCGACGCTTTCTCCGCAGGGAATCAAGGTGCTGGGCAGCGTCATCAAGATTCTGCGCGAGTACAACCTGTACCTTGTGGTGCGCGGCCATGCCGACTCAGCCGAAGCGCAGCCCAACTATCCTTCGGGCTGGGAGCTTTCCGGGGCGCGGGCGGCTGCCGCCCTGCACTATCTGAGCACGGACGGACACATCAAGCCCACCACCCTGCGCGGCATCTGCTACGGCGACACTCGGCCCTACAAGCCCGGCACCAACGAAACCAGCCGGGCCGCCAACCGGCGCGTGGAATTCGTGTTCCACCGCCCCGAGGTCATGAGCTACAGCGTGGTGTACTGATCCCACGCCGCGGGCGGCGGCAGGCTGAATGTGGACGACCGCAGCGCCCACGACTGGCCTCGGCGCAGGCGAACGGCCCTTGAAATTTCTGCGGCAAAAGGGCATCTTTCCGCCTGTTGGCACGTCCCGACCGGGGCTGCCGACAGGCATTTCATTGCTCCACGGCGTGTGGAGGGCATCATGCGCCGTGTTCCCGCCCAGCGGGAAAGAAGAGGCAAGGCCGTGCAAACGGCCTTGCCTCTTCTTTCCCGACCACATAAAAAAAGGCCCCTGCGGGCCGGAAAAAACGCAACAGCCTGCCGCAGCTCACGCGACGCAGGCAACCAGCCGTTCGCTCCACGCGGAATCAGCGGCAAAAGCCCCGCCCGCCTCCATCACCCCGGCATAAGCCCGAGCGGCGCGCTGCGGGCTGACGCCCAAGGAACTCCCGGCAGCCGCTTCGGCCTGCTGCCGGATCGGCAGCCCGCCACTGCCGCTATAGGCGGCCATGATCCCGTCAATGGTGTTGCGCAGCGATCCCCCCTCGCCCGAGGGCATGGCGGCCCGGGGCATTTTCGCCACGGCGGGCGAGCCCAGACTGGCCGTCTCATAGGCCTGCAGGGCCTGTCGCCGCGAGGGCATGGCAGCGGCGCCGTCCAGGGCCGCGGCCTCGCTGGCGTCAGGACTGGCCAACAGCATGGCTCCCTGTACGCTCGCGGCAAGCACGCTTGCATTGGGGCCGGCAGCCAGGGCGCCGACGGCGGGATCCTCGGCCCGCCTGCGCATGGCTTCCAGCGGATTGTCCGGGATTTCGCCCTGTTCGCCTTCGCCTTCCTCGCGGCCGTCCATGCGGGACTGATTTTCCAGCCGGGAGGCTTCGGCAGCCACCTGCATGTCCTGCGCCGAGGGCTGGCCGGGTGCCAGCGCGGCCCGCCGCACCTGCCGCGCCTTCTCTTCCGAGGCCTCGGGATCGCCGGGCACGGCGGACGTATCAATATTGACCTGACCGCCGATGGCATACTGCCTGCCGTCAGGCCCGGTCTGATAGTCGTATTGCGGCCCGCCCACGGCATGCTCGCCGGCGGCGGCCATATGCGCCCGCTCATGGGCGCGCACCTCCGCATCACGAGCCTTCAGCTCCTGAAGCTGCTGCCGGGCTTCGGGGGAAAGTTGCAGACTGTCCCCGGCTTGGGCGGCAAAACCGCTCGCCTGCCGCTCAGGCTCCGTCTTCCCCGTCAGTTCATTCTGACGCGCGTAGGAAGACTGCCGGAAAGGCGCAGTCCTTTCCGTCAGCCCGATGCCGGCCAGCCCGCCAAGGCCGCCGATAGGTTCCGCATTTTCCGACATGGTGCTTCCTGCCTCGGGTCAATCCTGATGCGATGTCCTCAGCATACATTGCCTGCCGCCGCTAGGCAAGCTCCTCCCCGGCGGGGCAACGCCGCAGGGCCTCACGCAAACGCGGCAGCCGCCGCAGGCCGAGGAGCAAGAGCGCAAGAGCAATGCACGGCGCGACAGCCAAAGCCAAAAAGGCCATATGGTAGCCGAGATAATGCGCCACCACGCCGCCCCAGGACGCACTGAAGGCCGCGCCGATGCCCTGCAGGGTCATGACCATGCCCAGCCCGAGATTGATATGGCCGCTGCCGCGCAAGAGCAGGGCCACCACGCCGGGCGTGACCACGCCCAGCACGCCGGCCCCGACCCCGTCCAGAATCTGCACCGGGATGATGCTCCACGGGCTTTGCCAGTAGCCCGCGATGCACCCGCGCAGGGGCAGGGCCAGCAGGGCGCAGAGCAGCGGCACGC
This sequence comes from Candidatus Desulfovibrio intestinavium, assembly GCA_019118345.1. Lineage (GTDB taxonomy): Bacteria > Desulfobacterota > Desulfovibrionia > Desulfovibrionales > Desulfovibrionaceae > Desulfovibrio > Desulfovibrio intestinavium. The sequence continues at coordinate 37,128 of DWZD01000050.1, forward strand.
CATAGCCCCGGCGTGGGGCCAGCCAGGCCGTCCAGACCGCTACCGGTATCATGGTGGCCTGCGCCAGAATGACGGTGCAGGCCGTATAGACGGCGGGATCGACAGCAAAGCGCGCCACGGCCGACTGCCCGAGCAGGGGCAGCATGGCGGCGTTGCCAAGATGGAAGAAGAGCACGATGCCGCCGGCGCACAGCAGGGCCTTGTCGGAAAAGATAAAGGCAAGACGCGAGGGCGGGGGAACGTCTGCCCGCGCGCTGCTGTCGTGCTTGCTTTCCAGCCCGCGAGCGGCGGCATGGTCAATGTCTTGTTCCCGAATGCCGCGCACGGCCAGCAGGGAAAGGACGCCCATGCCGGACATGACCAGCAATACGCCGCCGATGCCGCCGTACCACCAGCCCACCAGCCCGCCCAGCACGGCGCTGGCGGCATTGCCCGCATGATTCCAGGCCTCGTTGCGGCCCAGCCGGGCGGGCAGGCCGCCCTGCCCCACCAGACCGAGACTCAGGCCGCTGATCAGGGGGGCCACCGCCGCTGCCAGCAGGCCCTGCCCGATCTGGCTCAGGCCCGCCATGAGCGGACGGGGCCAGACAAAGATGCCCGCACAGGCCAGCACAATGCCGCAGACGATCACCGCCAGCCAGAATCGCTTGTGCCGTGTGGCGTCGGCAAGCGCTCCGGCCGGTGCCGCGGCAAAGACTCCCGTGAGGCCGCCCAGGGTCATCACATAGCCGATGGCGTCCGGCGTCCAGCCATGACCTTGCAGATAGACGCCGAAAAAGGGGCCGAGGCCGTCGCGCACGTCGGCCAGCGCGAAGCAGAGAAGGGAAAGGGCGGCCAGCGACCGCTGGCGGGGGGAAGCGGACATGAAAACTCCTTGCGACGCGAGAGGACGCCTTCTTGCCAGTGTCCGGCGAAAGCGCTATCAAGGGGATTCGCTCATGGCGGTTTCTTTCCCGCAGGAGGTCGTATGCCATCCCCTGTCAGCGCCGGCGTGCGCCGCGCCCTGCCCATTGTTCTGGGATATGTGCCCGTAGGTTTCGCCTTTGGCGTGCTGGCTGTCAAGAGCCAGATTCCGCCGGCGCTGGCCGTGGCCATGTCGGTGCTGCTCTTTGCCGGTTCCGGGCAGTTTGTGCTGGCCGGACTGTGGGGCGCGGGCGTGGGTGCGCTTTCGGTGATAGTGGCCGTCTTTGTGGTCAATTTGCGCCATTTGCTCATGTCTGCCGCGCTGGCCGAATATCTTGCCCCGCTCAAACGCTGGCAACGCTTTCTCTTTGGCTGCGAACTGACCGATGAGACTTTCGGCGTGCATATCGGCGCCTTCCAGAAGGGCTGGCAGCTGGCCGCCTCCACCCTCTATGCCTGCAATGTCACGGCCCATGCCTCATGGGTGGGCGGCACGGCCCTGGGCGTCTTTTGCGGCGAACTGGTGACGGACGTGCGCCCGCTGGGTCTGGATTACGCGCTGACCGCCATGTTTCTGGCCCTGCTCGTGCCGCAATGCGCCAGCCGTCTGCATGTGGCGGTGGCCCTGCTGGCGGGCGTGCTCTCCCTGGGCTTCAAGCTGGCGGGCATGGGACAGTGGAATGTGGTGCTGGCCACGGTGCTGGCGGCCTGCGCCGGCGTCTGGCTGCTGCGGCGCCAGCGGGGAGGACGCCGCGGGGAGGCGGAAGCATGAGTTTTCTCGCGCAGCATGCGGAACTTGTCTGGTGCATCATCGGCTGCGCGCTGGCGACGCTGCTGCCCCGGGTCATTCCGGTCATGTACCTGCAGGCCGAAAAACTGCCGCCCTTGCTGCGGCACTGGCTGTCCTTCGTGCCGGTGTCGGTCATGGCGGCCCTGCTGGCTTCGCAAATTTTCTTTTACAACGATCGTTTTGATCCGACGCCGGCCAATCTCTATCTGACGGCTGCCGTGCCGTCCCTGCTGGTGGCCTGGAAAACCCGCAGTTTTTTCGGCACCATCCTTTTTGCCATGCTGCTGGTGGCGGCATTGCGCCACTTCGGAATCTACTGATGCCCACCTCAGCTTCCGCGCCTCTGCCGCCCGCCCTGCATCCGCGCCGGGATCGCTCCCGACCCTGCCCGCCCGTCCGTCACAGTGCGGCCCTTTATCTGCGCCTGCCCGCCCGTCAGATCGCCCTGTTCCGCTTTTTGCTGGAAGCGTGGGAAAATGTGGCCTATTTCACGGTGCTGGATCGGCGGGAGGCCCTGATCAAGGTCGTCTTTTCCCCTCACATGGCCGAAGCGCTCCGGCACGTCCTGGCCGATATTGCCCGCAGCGTCACGCTGGAGCCTCTCCCGCCCCTGCCTGAGCCTGTCCGGCACGACTGACCGCCGCCTCCTCAGCGTCCTGCTCGCGTGTGGCGGCCACTACCTTTTTGAGCAGGCGCTCCAGCGTCATCTTTTCCTCAATGGACAGGCGTACCGTCGCCGAGGCATCCCAGTCGGCAATGATCGCCATGATGCGCGGATACACGGCCAGAGCCGCCGGCGTCGGAAAAACCGCGGCGGTGCGCCTGTCCCGCTGGTGGCATTCCCGGCGTATGTAGCCCAGCCGCTCCAGCTGGGCCAGCGAGCGGGTCACATTGCTCTTGTTGAGATTCACGAGAACAGGCAGCCTGTCCTGCGTCAGACCCGGTTCCCGGCAGATGTGGATAAGAAAGAGATACTGGCTTCCGCTTAATCCGTAGGCGGCGAGCTGCCGGTTCAGGTACAGTTGATACTGCCGATGTGCCAGGGCGATCCATTTATACGTGAGATCCACATCCGCTCCTTTGGCCTTTCCACGCGTCCGGCAGAGGCCGGGAAATGCCCGTATCGGGGCATACGCTTCGCTGACGTTTCGCTTTATCACGTCTTGGCCCGGCTTCAAAGCGCAGGCCGGCCGACCGCCGCGCAGCGAATTTTGCTTGACGGCAGGCAGTGTTCGGCCTAAACCGTTGCAAGCGCAACAATCAATCTCTTTTTCAGGAGGCCCCATGCCCGCCCAACGCCGCCGCTCTCCCTCCGCCAGGCCCTCCCCCAGAAGCGCCCGCGAAGCCCTGCGCGCCATTTTCAACCGCAATTTCACCGTGGTATCCGGCATCAACCTGCTGCTCATGACGGCCTACTACCTCATGTTCGTCACCAGTGCGGACTATGCGCGCGCCACCTACAACGCGACGCTCAGCACGGCCGGGCTGACGGCGGGCATCATGGTCATCGGCTGCCTTGTGGGGCGCTTTGCCACCGGCAACATGCTCTCCCTGCTGGGCTGCCGCGTGATTCTGCTGGCGGGCCTGCTGGTATATGCGGCCAGCATCGCCGCCTTTTTCTGGGTTCCCAGTCTGCCGCTGCTCTTTGCGCAACGCCTCTGCATGGGCATCGGGGTAGGCATCATCGGCACGGCCACAGGCACCATCGTGGCCTATGTGGTGCCGCACGAGCATCACGGCCTGGGCATCAGCATCTTTACCATGAGCACGGCGCTGGCCCTGGCCTTCGGCCCGTTTCTGGGCATCCAGCTCATCAGTCATGCCTCATACCGCGTGCTGGCGCAAACCTGCCTGGGCATCGGGCTGGCCTGCATCGTCATGTTTTTCGGCATGGGCCGCCTGCCCGAAATGCGCCACCGCCGCCGTCCCTTCCTCGCCCTGTACAGCTACGTCGATCCTCGCGTGGTGCGCTTTTCGCTGGTGGCGCTCATCACCTGTCTGGGCTATGGCTGCATTCAGGCCTTCATGACCTCCTATGCCGCCGAACGCGGCGTGACCGCCGCCGCGAGCATCTTCTTTCTGCTCTATGCCCTCACCGCCCTGCTCACCCGCCCCCTGTCAGGCCGCCTGCTCGACCTGCGGGGCGAGAACGTCATCTTCTATCCGGCCCTGGTGCTGACCGCGCTCGCCCTGTTCCTGCTGGCCATGCCCACAGCAGCCTTGTGCTGCTGCTGGCCGGACTGATTCTGGGGGCCGGTTTCGGCAACTTCCAGTCCGCCGGACAGGCGGTCGCCCTGTCCCTTGTTTCGCGGTCACGTTTTGCGCAGGCCACCACCACCTTCTATATCTTCTTTGATCTGGGCATCGGTCTGGGGCCGTATCTTTTCGGCTTCCTGATACCGCTTGCCGGTTATGCCGGCATGTACCAGAGCCTTGCCGCCGTCGTCCTCGGGGCGCTGCTGCTGTATTATCTGCTGCACGGACGGCGCGTGGCCCTGTAATGCGGCCCTGCGCCAGCCAGGGCCGCAAGGCCCGGACGCGGCTGGCACGGCGCCGCCCCGCAGAGGCGGGATGTGCTCAAACAGCTTGACTTGCAAAAGCATTGCGGCATAGCATAACGAGATTGTACATTCCGCAACACGGCTCGCGCGGGCATGGGGGGACGTGCCTGCAGATTGGGCCATTTCCGTGGGGAGGAGAGCGTGAAGGGACTGCGCGTCATGGTTGTGGTCTGCATGCTGTGGGCATGTCAGACCGCAATGGTTTGGGCCGAGGGTTTTGCCCTCACTGAATGGAGTTCCCGGGGCTTGTCGCTGGCGGGCGGCATGGTGGGACGGGCGGACGATCCCTCGGCCATCGCCTATAATGCGGCGGGCATCACCCAACTGCCGGGAACGCGCGTCATGGGCGGCTTTGCCGCCATCGCCCCCATGGGCACCATTGACCTCGATCTGGCCAACGGCGGCCGCACTTCCACCACCACCAAGCCCAATATCTGGCCCGCGCCGCACGCCTACATCACCCATCAGCTCAATGATCGCTTCTGGCTGGGCCTCGGCATGTTCGCACGCTTCGGCCTCGGCAACGAATTTTCGGAGAGCTGGACCGGGCGCTACAATCTCACCAGCGTCAATTTTCAGACCTTTTCCCTCGTGCCCACCGTAGCCATGAAGGTCAACGAGGTGCTGTCCCTTTCGGCGGGCGTGGAAGTCATGTACGCCGCCTTCAGCATGAACCAGCAAATCCCGAGCTGGCAAATCATCAACTACTTTCCCCAGCAAGGCCCGGACAGCCGACTGACCCTCGACGGCACGGGCTGGGGCGCGGGCCTGCATGTGGGCGCGCACTTTCACATGACCGACCAGCTTTCCCTTGGCATTACCTACAAAAGCCCGGTGACGCTCAATATCAACGGCACGGTGGACTATTCCCGCCACCATGCCAATCTGCTGGCCGACCAGGGGCAGGTGCCCCATACCATCGACACCGATGCCCACAGCACCGTGCATTTGCCCGATTCCTTCGCCGTGGGCCTGGCGTATCAGCCGCTGGACAATCTGAGCTTCGAAGTGGGGACGGTCTTTACCCGCTGGTCCACCTACGATTCCCTGAACATCTATTTCGATTCCGATTATCAGTCCATCAGCCACAAGAATTGGCGCGACGGCTGGAACTTCAACGCCAGCGTGGAATATGAGCCGCTGGACTGGCTGGCCCTGCGCGCGGGCATCTGGTATGAAACGCCGGTGATCAACGAGGCGCACGCGGACTTCATGGTTCCCAGCAATGGCCGCACCGGCGCCAGCGTGGGCGCGGGCTTCAAATGGGGCAACTGGACACTGGATCTGGCCTATGCCCACCTTTGGGTGAACGGCGTGGACTACGCCGAAACCGACGCAGCAGGCATTCATTCCACCGTGAGCGGCATTCGCGGCGGAAGCAGCCGCGACACGGTGGCCAACATCTATTCCGTCTCCATCGGCTATACGTTCTGAACCGTAAAAAGGGCGGTCGCGCGGCAGCACATCCTGACGCTTCGCCGACATCCGCCATGCGAGAGAACAAGGACAGCAGACCGGGTTGCGGCTGAAATTCCGGAGAGGTGCGGGCAGCCGCCTGCCGGAACTCAGTTTCCCGACCCGTGCAAAGGATACGGCATGAGCCGCTTCGAGATCTTTTCACAGCAACGCCTTGGCAATACCTGGCGCAACCTGCGTTCCGACTGGAACCGTTATGCGGGCACTGGCGGCCTGCTGGGCATGGCCGCCTCCTTCGGCGCCTTCTGGCGGCAGGCCATTTGCGCGCCGCACGGCGTGGGCGCGGTCTGTCCCAGCAGCGCGGCACTGGCCCAGACCATGGCCGCGCTGTTGCCGCCGTCCGTACTGACCGGCGAGGATCTGGTGGTGGAACTGGGGCCGGGCACGGGCGTCGTGACCCGTGCCCTGCTTGACAGGGGCATCGCGCCGCAACGCCTTTTGCTCATCGAGCGCATGCCCACCTTCTGCCGCATGTTGCAGGCCCGCTTTCCCCATGTTCCCGTGGTGCTGGGGGACGCCATGCGCCTGCAGGACTATCTGCCGCACCGGCGGGTGGCGGCCATTGTCTCGTCCCTGCCCCTGCTCAGTCTGCCGCCGGAATGCCGCTCCGGGATCATCGCGGCCATGCGGCGCAGTCTGGATGCCGACGGCTGCATTGTCCAATTTACCTATGCCCTGTGGGGCAGGACGCCCCTGCGCCGGGCGGGCTTTACGGCGGACTGCTGCCGCCGCGTCATCTTCAACGTGCCGCCCGCGCGGGTGGAACGCCTGCGCCGGCCCGCGCCGAACGCGGCGGCCGGATAAGGCCGCCCGGCCCGACTGGCAAACCGGCGCGACGCCAGCTGACAATTCTTCGGAGAGCGGACAATGACCGTCCTGACCATTCTGATCGTCATTGCGCTGGTCGCCAGCGTACTGTGGGGCTGCATGGCCTTCAACGCGCATTGCGACAGGAAATTTTCCTACCGCTTCTTTACGCAGGCATCCTTTGCCATAACGGCAGTCGCCGTGCTGCTGATCTATGGCGGCCATGCCTGGTACGCATCGGCCGCAGCCGCTCAGGGCGACACCTTGAACGGCATCATCCTCATGGGCCTTGGGGGCCTCGCAGGGCTGGGACTTCTGCGCTACAACGTCAAGCGCACCAATCTGCCTTACGGTCTGGGCGGTTCCGTCCTGCAACTGGGACTTTATGCCCCGCTGCTGTATGTCGGCCTTTTCTTCCTCATTCTGGCGCTGGCGGTCTCCTTTTTCCTCCTGCTGGGGGTGCGCCCCGTCTATATCATCAACCGCTGAGGCCGGCGGAAGCCGACGTCATGGGCCTCGGGCCTGAATCCATGCCGGCTTGCGCCCTGCTTGCGGACGGTGCACGTCCGTGCCCGTTTCTCTCCATCCGCCACAGCATCCGCATGGCCCCGGCGTTGATGCCCGGGATATGCAGGCGCAAAGCCTGCCGTTGAGGTCATTGCCGAAAAAGGCGGGATGGAGGCCGCCCTGCCAGCGGCAGAGATGACGGGGGCTTGCCGCGCAGGCAGGCCCGGTCGGGTGAGTCGCCGTCTTCGCCGCACGGATGCTGGGAAAACGTCAGGCCGTTTTCGGGGCGCAGGGACGCGAAATGAGCCGCACAAATGTCGCCGTCCGGCCTCTCCTCGCGTGAGCGCTTCCAGAAGGCCTGCAATCCTCCAGCGTCGTTTCGGCGAGGACGCCGGTCAAGGCGGCATCCATGCTGACGGCGCAGCATTCCCCTTCTTCGGCTTCTTCTTCAGCCGTGCAGGCCCATGCCGCCATGCACGGCCTTTTCCGGCGGCAAGCGTGTTTCACGCCGGCATGGCGTTCGCCCCAATTCAGGACGCGCCACGGCAATCTTGACCGGGAACGTGCCGGCGGGCCGGTCAGCGACAGGGGAACGTCTCGGGCGGCTTTCGTCTGTCAGACAGGAGAGCGGATGCAGTTCACGATCTGCCGGTGGGACAAGGTCGCCCCGACAGGGGGTAGTCCGCCTCGGCGGCCATCCGGCTCCCGGCAAGCTGGCGCTCCCGCTTCACCGTCCCGCGCAGCTTCTGCCGCAGCCGGTCATGGCGTTCCTGCCATGACAGATTCGTGGGCGTTCCTGCCCGATTTTTGCAAATGGCGGCACGCCGCAAACCGCAGCGACGCATTGACGGCGCATGGTCGGAGAGGGAGGAGCGCCCCCACGCGCTGCGCTCCGTTTAGCCCTCGCTGTCCCGGCTTCGCCGGAACACGCCGAAGCGACAGAGCAGGTAGACCACAACGGCCACCGCCACGGCGACAAGGGGCATGGCCGCCTCGTACGGAAGCCCCAGCCCCATGACAAGGGTGAGCAGAACCGAATTGAGGCCCAGGCCGAAAAGCTGCACCAGCGCAAACGCGGGCAGCCGCCGTCGGGGGCTGCCCGTCTGCCGGGAATCCTCGAATGTCCAGCGGCTTTGCCCCAGATAGGAAACAAAAAAGCTCAGAACATAGGCCAGCCCGTTGCCGGCAAGCACCGGCAGCCGCAGCGCCTTGACGAACAGCAGGCCCAGCAGGGCATAACTGAGCGTTGCCGCGCCGCCCACCACGCAGAAGCGTATCCAGCGGCAGGTCAACAGCCTCCTCGCGCAGGCGAGAAGACAGACGGGCAGCCTCATAGCGTCTTTTCCACAAGGTAACGCGGACGCCGCTTGACCTCATTGAAAATCTTGGACACATATTCGCCCAGAAGCGCCAGGCAGAACAACTGTACCGACCCGAGCAGCAGCACCACGATGATCAGGGACGTCCAGCCGGGGATGGTTTCCCCTTCCAGATACTTGAGCAGAGAAACCGCGCTGTAGGCCAGGGCCGTGCACATGCACAGCAGCCCCATGAAGGCCGAGAGCCGCAGCGGCGTGGGACTGCAGGCAGTAATGCCCTTCCAGGCGAAGCAGACCATTTTCCAGAAGGGGTATTTGCTTTTGCCGGCGGCACGCTCGCGCCGCGTGTAATACACCCTGCCGCTGCTGAAGCCCAACGAGGGGAACAGGCCCCGCAGGAAAAGGCCCTGCTCGGGGAAGGCGTCCAGTACCTCAAGCACGCGCCGCCCTACCAGCCGATAGTCGGCGTGATCCGGGATGAGCGGCGTCTTCAGGCGGCGCATGAGCGCATAGAACAAATGGGCCGTGCCCCGCTTCAGCCGCGTATCCGTGCTGCGGTCGCAGCGCACTCCGTAGACGATCTCCTTTCCCTCGGCATACTGCGCAAGCATTTCGGGAATGACGCCGATATCGTCCTGCAGATCCGCGTCCAGGCTGATGATGCAATCCGCCCCCCAATCCCGGGCCGTGATCATGCCCGCCCAGACGGCGTTCTGATGTCCGGCATTGGCCGCAAAGCGAATGGCGCGGCACTGCGGGTCATGTGCATGCCGCGATTCCAGCAGGCGCCAGGTGGCATCGCTGCTGCCGTCATCCACATAAAGGACATAGCTGTCCTCCCGCACCAGCCCGCGCGACGCGCAGGAAGCCAGCACCTCGGCCAGGGCCGTCATGGTGCCGGGCAGGATTTCCTCCTCATTGAAGCAGGGCACAACCAGAACAAGCAAGGGCGGTCGGGGCGATGTGGAATGGGGCATCTCTCTCTCTTTTTGCAGAGGCGCAAGCAGGTAGTGTCCAGAATTTTTCGCACATTCTTTGAGGCAGTCTAACAAGACAGGCAGGATTGGCCCGGCGCGGTCCTTGCGAGCGACACCTTCACATATGTCGCGGCTGCAAGGACCGTGACGGGGGGCCT
>DWZD01000051.1 GCA_019118345.1 Candidatus Desulfovibrio intestinavium
GCTAGGCGCGGGGTTCCCCTTCCCCCCTCAAGAAAAGCTACGGGCATCGACAGCAGCGCTACTCCGCCCGCGCGAGGCGCGGGGTTCCCCTTCCCCCCTCACCCCCGAAAAACAAAAAAAGAACTACGCACCGCGATCCATGAGGCGGCAGTGCACGAGCAGGGCGGCCCCGGCCAGCAGGGTACGGCGGGAGAGGGCCTGCAAGCCGGCCTCGTGCAGGCAGCCTTCCAGCCCGCCCCGGGCGAGCCAGCGGCGGCCGTGTACCGAGCCGCGACCGAGGGGGCGCAGGCCGGGCAGCAGGCGGGCGAGACAGGCGGCGGGCAAGCCGAGATTGCGTTCGGCGGGCACGAAATCAGCCAGCCAAAGGTCGCAGCAGGCCAGGGCGCAGGCGCGGGCCAGGGCGCGAGCCTCGGCCAGGGGAAGCGCGGAGAGCGTATAGGCCAGCCGCAGGGCGGGCAGGCTGCCCACGGGCAGATCGGGCAGGTGCACGGGCGGCTGGGGGGCGGCTGCGGCGCGTACGGGCCACGGCACGCGGGCGGCGAGGAAGCGGCGCACGGGATCGGCAGGCAGGAACGGCCCGACGCGGGCGGCGAGGGCTTGTCGCTCTTCGGGGCTGAGGGCGGCGGCGACGTTCAGCATGTCGGGCGATCCGTGCGCACGGCTTCCAGCCGGGCCAGCAGACAGGCGCGGGCGGCGGCATAGGGGCCTGAGGACGGCAAGCCGGCAATGAGACGCACGGCATGGGCACTGGCGGCAAAAAGGCGACGACTGCACGAAAAATGCATGTCATGGAGCCATGTCCCCAGCAATACACGGAAATCGTTGACGCTCGTCAGGTCGGCATAGGCGGCCACACGCCCGGCAAGCGCATCGGCCAGCACAATGTCGCTGACCCTGCCGGGATCGTCGGGCAGCCCCAGCACCACGGTGGGGCAGTAGGGACGTGGGCCGGAGAGGTGTTCATCCATGACGCGCAGAATGTCGAGCTTGTCCGCGTCGCGCACCACCTGCGTCACCCGGGCCGCCTCGGCGGGCAGGCGGGCGGGCAGGGCATAGCGGTTGTGCAGGGCCACGGCAGCCCGCACCAGCCGCCGGATGGCGGGACTCTCGCCGTCAAGGCAACCCGCATGCCTGAGGATGGCCGATCCCCAGAGGCCGTGATTGCGGGAATCCTTGTCCCGGAAGGTGTCGTAGCGCAAGTATTGCTCGAAGCGGGCCACGTCATGGTACAGGGCGGCCAGCAGGCAGGCACGGGCGGTGAGCGGATCGTCAATGTCCTCGGCCACGATAGTTCGGGCATGGGCCAGGACGCCAAAGGTGTGGTCCCGCTTCAGGCGCAGGGGGGAGACATCCCCGGGGCAGCGGGCGTACTGACGTTGAGCGTAGGCGGCAAACCAGTCTTCGTGGGCGCTGATGTCCGCCGGATCGTGCGGGAAGGTCGTGTTCATGGCAAGGGGTATACGCCTGCCGGGGCACGACGGCAAGGGCCGACGGCGTGCCGCTCACCAGCAGACCTGACGCCCGGGCGAGGGGAAGCGGCTCGGGGATGCACAGCCTGCCATATTGCCATTCGTCAAAGGAGGTCACGAAGCACAGCAGGCACAGAGCATTGCAACGCAGCCCCGCAAGCAGAACCCGGCTGACATATTTTATGCCCTTCTCCCTCGCGCTCATCCCTCCGGCCACGTTGCTTGTGCAGACCACATAATCGACAACAGATCGAACTCCTACGTTTTCAGGTCAAAATCATGTTCCTGCACGTTGACAAACGATATGGCGGTTACCTCAAAACGCCTTCTGGCGAGAGGGGACGGATATTTTGCAGAAGTATTTCCCACATGGCATGGAACGTATCCATATCTCCGTCAGGACTCTTGCCAGCCCCCATGGCGAGTGATGGAATAAAGGCATTTCTGCCTGGACCATTATAATTGAAAGACCAAAAGGCCATGTTATCGTCATCTTTTTTCAGTGACTCCCAGCCCTTGCCTGGGAAATAGGGTATCTTGATCATTTTGGATCGGGAATAAATGCCAAAGCCGCGCAAGTCCTTCATACGCTTTTCTATATGCGATTCCGATCTTGATCTTGGATTTGTATTGGTGACTATCCTGAGTCTGTACGTGTCTTCAATGTCTGCAAAGAAAATTGCCATACGTTCATCATAATTAAAACTATTGTTTATCATCTCGCCATAATAGGTATGGAATACATTGCCGTGCTGAACATCATGTCCATGGCGATATTTTTTGTAAAAGTCAGCAAGAATACAAATAATCTTGTTGGTGACATCATCTTTTTCAGGTTCATCTGGATACCTGTATGAATTTAATCCAACTATATGTAAAATATGACTTTTTTCAAGAATTACCATATGAAAATTATAATGTCTCCCTTCATCATAACAAATAAAGTGAGCATGAGCATTGAATTTATTGCTTACATCCCAATCAAAATATAAATCATAACTATTTTTGTATTGTGTTATTACTTCTGAAACACTCTTTTCCCATTCCTGTTTTGCATTGCCAGAAATACTTTTAAGCGGATATTCATAAACCTTAATCGGATAAGCAAGCGAATAGTCCTTACCATCTGGCGTGCGACTGTCCCAAACAAAAACACACTTCTCAACCAGTGGTTTCAGAAAGCTGGGCACGGTTACAGAAAGCCGACCAAGCTGGTACGTGCGAAGCGGCATATTGGCCAAAGCAGGCACAGCGCCGCCCAGATTTCCGAGCCCCACCGTGGCGGCCGCGACTGCCGTAACACCGGCCTGTTTTAAAAAATCGCGTCTTCTCATGGGACGCCCCTTGCCCTCTGCGATACCGAATGGAATTTTGTCCCCGACGCCAGTTGCCATGCGCCCAACATATTTGCCCATTAACGCCATCATGGCACCTGGCACTACCCTTGAAAAGATGCCGGATACCTGACCGCATTCATTTTGCCCAGAATTGTCTTGACTTCAGGGGCGGGTCATACATGCACATTCTCTCTCCCTCCGCGCTGCGGAGATACTCGGCAAGTCAGCGGCTTCTGAATCTCTGCGGCTGCTCTGGTGCTGGCTTGCCGCAACTTCTGGCTTTTTCATGTAAGGAGAAAAGCACCTTTTTGCAAGAAATCCGCCGCCAGCCCGGGGCCTTGCCCCGCGCTTGAGGCGCGGGACAAGGCATGCTATGGACATTGTCGGGCGGCGTGTTTCCTGCGCCGCCCTTCCTTTCATCATCCAGCCGCCGGAGGCCTCCGGCCGAGGAACACGCATGTCCGATTTCGTGCATCTGCACTGCCATACCGAGTACAGCCTGCTGGACGGCGCCATTCGCCTCAAGGACTTGTGCAACCGGGCCAAGGATTACGGCATGCCCGCCTGCGCCATTACCGATCATGGCAACATGTACGGCGCAGCCTATTTTGCCAGGCAGTGCGCCGAGGTCGGCATCAAGCCCATTTTCGGCTGCGAGGTCTATGTTTGCCATGACCATCTGGACAAAACCTCCGAGCTGGCCCGCAAGCGCAACCATCTCATCCTGCTGGCCCAGAACGATGCGGGCTACCACAACCTTGTCAAGCTCGTGACCAAGGGCTTTCTGGAGGGCTTTCATTACAAGCCGCGCGTGGACAAGGCCCTGCTGCGCCGCTACAGCGAGGGGCTTATCTGCCTCTCGGCCTGCATCGCGGGCGAGGTGCCGCGCGCCATTCAGGCCGGGGACATGGACAAGGCGCTTGCGCTGGCCCGGGAATACGCCGACATCTATCCGGATCGCTTCTATCTGGAATTGCAGTCCAACGGCCTGCAGGAGCAGGTGGTCGTCAACAACGGCCTGATGGAGATCGCCGAACAGCTCCGTCTGCCGTTGGTGGCCACCAACGACTGCCATTATCTCAATGCCGACGACGTGGAAGCCCACGAGGTGCTGCTCTGCATCCAGACCCAGACCACGATGGACGATCCCAAGCACATGCGTTTCGAGACCACGGAACTCTATTACAAGAGCGTGGAGGAAATGGAGGCCGCCTTCGGCCATGTGCCGGAGGCGCTGGCCAATACCATGCGCATTGCCGAACAATGCAACGTGGAGCTGGATTTCGGCCACCATTATTTCCCGGTCTATCCCCTGCCCGAGGGGGCCACGCTGGAATCGGAATTTCGGCGGCTGGCCGAGGAAGGGCTGGAACAGCGCCTGCGCAAGCATCCCGATCCCGCCTCGGTGGATGCGGACGCCTACCGCGAACGCCTGCGCTACGAGCTGGACGTCATCTGCGACATGGGCTTTCCGGGTTATTTTCTCATCGTGCAGGAGTTCATCAACTGGGCCAAGGATCACGGCATCCCGGTAGGGCCGGGGCGCGGTTCGGCGGCGGGCAGCCTCGTGGCCTGGGCCTTGCGCATCACCAACCTGGATCCCATCCCCTACAATCTGCTGTTCGAGCGCTTCCTCAATGCCGAGCGCGTGAGCCTGCCCGATATCGACGTGGACTTCTGCGAACGCCGCCGCACGGAAGTCATCCAGCACATGGTGGACACCTACGGCAAGGACAGCGTGGCGCAGATCACCACCTTCGGCACCATGAAGGCCAAGGGCGTGGTGCGCGACGTGGGCCGGGCGCTGGGCATGAGCTTTGCCGAGACCGACCGCATCGCCAAGATGGTGCCCGACGATCTCAAGATGACCGTCAACAAGGCCATGGAAGCCGAACCGGAACTGCAAAAGCTCTATGACGGCGATCCGCAGGTCAAGAAGCTGCTGGACACGGCCCGGCGGCTGGAAGGGCTGGCCCGCCACGCCTCCACCCATGCGGCGGGGCTGGTGGTCTCCGACAAGCCGATGGACGAATATCTGCCGCTCTATACGGGCAAGCGCGGCGAACTCGTCACCCAGTTCGACGGCCCCATGACCGAGCAGACCGGCCTTGTGAAGTTCGACTTCCTCGGCCTCAAGACCATGACGCTCATTCAGGACACCCTGGACAACATCAGCCTGCAGGGACAGACGCCGCCGGATCTCGACAATCTGCCGCTCACCGACGCGGCCACCTATGAACTCTATTCGCGCGGGGACACGGACGGCGTCTTTCAGGTGGAAAGTTCGGGCATGCGCCAGTATCTGCGCATGCTCAGGCCCTCCTGCTTCGAGGACGTCATCGCCATGCTGGCCCTCTACCGGCCCGGGCCGCTGGGTTCGGGCATGGTGGATGAATTCATCAAGCGCAAGCACGGGCAGGTGCCGGTCATCTATCCGCACGACTCCCTGAACGACTGCCTGCGGGATACGTACGGCGTCATCGTCTATCAGGAACAGGTCATGCAGATCGCCCAGATCATCGCCAATTACACCCTGGGCGGGGCCGACCTGCTGCGGCGGGCCATGGGCAAGAAGAAGGCCGAGGCCATGGCCAAGGAACGCGTCAAGTTCGTGGACGGCGCCCTGGCCAACGGCATCGATCAGGCCAAGGCCGACGAAATCTTCGACCTCATGGAAAAATTCGCGGCCTACGGCTTCAACAAGTCCCACTCGGCGGCCTATGCGCTGGTGTCCTACTTCACGGCCTACCTCAAGGTGCACCACAAGGTGGAATTCATGGCCGCGCTCATGACCTCGGAAATGGGCAATCAGGACAAGCTGCTGAAGTACGTCTCCTGCTGCAAGGATATGGGCATCGACGTGGTGCAGCCCTCCATCAACGACAGCCAGCGGGCCTTTTCGGCCAAGGACGGCAAGGTGGTCTTCGGCCTCGGCGGCATCAAGAACGTGGGGGATGAAGCCATCCGCGAGATCATCGAGGCCCGGGCGGACGACGGCCCCTATACCTCCCTGCTCGATCTCTGCTGCCGGGTGAACTTGCGCAAGGTGACCCGGCGGGTGCTGGAATCGCTCATCAAGGGCGGGGCCTGCGACTGCCTCGGCGTGAGCCGGGCGGCCCTTTTCGCCACCCTTGACGGGGTGGTGGCCCGAGCGCAGAAAAAGGCGAAGGAAAAGGAATCCAATCAGGTTTCCCTGCTGGCCCTGGCCCCGCAGGTGGAGAGCGCCCCGCCGCCCGGCATCGGCATGGATTTCCCCGAGGCGAACATGGCCGAATGGGATAATGACGAGAAGCTGCGCTTTGAAAAGGAGGCGCTCGGCTTCTTCCTCACCAGCCACCCCCTGCAGCCCTTCAGCCGCGAGATCCGGCGCATGAACCTCGTGACGCTGGAAGCCGCGCGAGATCGCTATCCCGGTGAGGAAATCGCCTGCCCGGCGCTGGTCACCAGCATCAAGGAGGTGCTCACCAAGTCCAAGGGCGAACGCATGGCCTTTGTGAGCATCGAGGATCTGACCGGACACGCCGAGGTGACCTTCTTTCCCCGGGCCTATGCCGAAGCCCGCGACCTGCTCAAGAGCGATCAGCCCCTCTGCCTGCGGGCGCGCCTTGACCGGCAGGACGATGTGGGGCAGGACAGCGAGGAGGACGGCGAGGAGACCCCGCGCGAGGTCAAGCTGCTGGGACAGGGCGTGCAGCTCTTGCGCGAGGCCTGCGGCCAGAACGACAATCCCTATGACGTGACCATCCCGGCCCGGCGGCTGGGCCGCGAGCATATCCTGAGCCTGAAGAACATCCTGAGCGCCCATGCCGGCGAGGTGGAAACCCGGGCCATCGTCCAGCTGGACGGCTACTGCTGCCTGCTCCAGCTGGGGGCGCAATACCGGGTCAGCCCCGGCCCGGAGCTGGACAGCGCCCTGGCGGCCTGGGCCTCGTAGGCGGCGGGTACGCTTTTTGAATGACCGTTTGCCACAGACGACAATCTGACGCTCCCCGGAGCCGGAGGAAACATCATGTCCCTGTTTTCATGGTTGCAGAACCTTGTCACCCCGCCGCTGGACGATGACCCCGAAAGCGACGCCAGCTATGAATGGGATCAGAACGCCCGCATCATTCTGGCCATCATCGTCATGGTCATCGCGGCCATCATCATGTATTGGATTCTCCGATGAACAGAAAGAAATGCTGGCGCCTCACGGTGCGGGACGAATTTTCCTCCGGCCATGCCCTGCGGCATTATGAAGGCAAGTGCGAACGCCTGCACGGGCACAACTTCGGCGTGGAACTCACCGTACAGGGCGAAAAGCTGCTGCCGGACACGGAACTGCTGCTGGATTTCAAGGTGCTGCGCGAGGCCCTCAAGGCCGCGCTGGACGAGCTGGATCACCGGGTGCTCAACGAGACGCCGCCCTTTGACGCGATCAATCCCTCCTCCGAGAATCTGGCCCGGCATATCTGGCAGAACGTGGCCCGTCGCCTGCGGGAGCATCCCGATCCGCAGGCCCGTCAGGTGGAACTGGTGAGCGTGGCCGTTTCCGAAAAGGGACGCCAGACCGCCACCTATCTGGAATGGGACGAGCGGGATTGACCCCATGAGCCGGGCGTTCTGCCTGCTGCATGCCAATTGTCAGGGCGAGGCCCTGCGCCTGCTGCTGGAGGCCAGCCCGGCCTTTGCCCGGCGCTTTCGCGTGCTGCATGTGCTCAACTACACGCGCGAACAGCTGCCCGACGCCCTGCTCGACGGCTGCGCCCTCTACCTGCATCAGGAACTCGACGCCAAATGGGGCGAACTTTCCAGCGCCGAAATACGCCGCCGCCTGCCGCCTGCCTGTCAGGTTCTGCGCCTGCCCAATCTCTTCTTCCGGGGCTACTGGCCCACCTGGACGCATCTGCCCGGCGTGGATTTTGCCGACAGCCTGCTGGAAACATTGCTGCAGCGCGGCCTGTCCCCGCTGGAGGCCAGTTTTTTCTACGAGCGTGCGCGGCCTGCCGTCTTCGGCTCGCCGGCCGGCATCGCCGAAGCCTCCCTGCGCCGCGAGGAGGAAAAGGAACGCGACGCCCCCATCCGCTGCGCGCCGCTCCTGCGCGAACACTGGCGCACGGAACAGCTTTTCCTCACGGTCAATCATCCGGGCCGCCGCCTGACGCTCTTTGTGGCCGACAGCGTGCTGCGCCTGCTGGGACTGGGCGGCCTGCCGGAAAGCGCGGCCCGGGCCTTCGCCCTGCCGCAGGAGGACTTCTGGCTGCCCCTGCCCCCGGCCCTGGGCCAGCCCGAGGCCGACGGCGGCCTGGGCCTGCCCTTTGCAAGCCGCACGCGCCGCTACCGCATCTTTGCCCGACAGATGACCGCCGGCGACTATGCGCGCTGCTATCTGAGCTGCCGGGCGGCGGGCGAAGGCCATCTGCTTTCCTTTCTGTCCCATCTGCCGCCCGACCGGCCCGCCTGACGCGAGGCCGGGACGGCTCGCCGGCGTCCCTTGACTTTGCGCGCGTCTTTGCGGAAAATTACCGCCTTATGAACAGACGGAGAGGCCCCTTGCCGGAAGACGCCGGCAAGCCGCCTTCACAGCCGTATGCAATGCCGTGAAAAGCCGGGCTTTTTGCGGGAAACGCGCTGTGCGCAACACGGGAAATGCACGGAGCCGCCCTTCCTATCCGCTCCGGGAGCCAGCATGAGCGACTACAAGAAAACCTTGAATCTGCCCCAGACCGCCTTCCCCATGAAGGCCAATCTTGCCCAGCGCGAGCCGCAGATGCTCAAGCACTGGGAAGAGATCGACGCCTGCCGCGCCATGATCGAGCACGATACCCGCAAGGGGCCATTTGTGCTGCATGACGGCCCGCCCTATGCCAACGGGCACATCCACATGGGCACGGCGCTCAACAAGATTCTCAAGGATATCATCATCAAGGCCCGCAACATGCAGGGTCACGAAGCCCGCTATGTGCCCGGCTGGGACTGCCACGGCCTGCCCATCGAGCTGAAGGTCGAACAGGAACTCAAGAAAAAGAAGAAGGAACTGCCTGCCCATGTGGTGCGCAAGCTCTGCCGCGAATACGCCGGCAAGTGGATCGACATCCAGCGCAAGGAATTCAAGCGCCTGGGCGTGCTGGGCGACTGGGACAATCCCTACATGAGCATGACGCCCGCCTACGAGGCGGCCACCGCGCGCGAACTGGCCAATTTCGTGGCGGCGGGCAACGTCATCCGGGCCAAGAAGCCCATTTACTGGTGCTGCTCCTGTCATACGGCCCTGGCCGAAGCCGAGGTGGAATATGCCGATCACAGCTCGCCCTCCATCTTCGTGCGCTTTCCGCTGACTGACGCCCGCCTGGGCGAGGCGCTGCCCGGGGCCGATCCGGCGCGGGCCTTTGTGGTCATCTGGACGACCACGCCGTGGACCCTGCCGGACAATATGGCCGTCTGCCTGCACCCGGAATTCGAGTATGTGCTGGTGGAGGTTGACGGCGCGCAATACCTGCTGGCCGCCGAGCTGCTGGAGAGCTGCGCCCGGACCTTCGGCTGGGGCGAACCGCGCATCGTGGCCCGGACGACGGGCGAGAAGCTGGAACATCTCACGGCCCGTCACCCCTTCTACGACCGGCCCTCGCCGCTCGTGCTGGGCCGCCATGTGACCCTTGACGCGGGCACGGGCTGCGTGCATACCGCGCCGGGTCACGGCCGCGAGGACTACGAAGTGGGCCTTGCCTACGGCCTCGACATCTATTCGCCCCTGGACGACGCGGGCCGCTTTCTGCCCAGCGTGGAACATTTCGCGGGCCTCAACGTCTTCGAGGCCAATGGCCCGGTCATCGAAAAATTGAAGGAAGTGGGCAACCTGCTGCATGCGGGCACCATCTCCCACTCCTATCCGCATTGCTGGCGCTGCAAGAAGCCGGTCATCTTCCGGGCCACCACGCAGTGGTTCATCAGCATGGAGAAGAATGACCTCCGCCAGCGGGCGCTCACGGCCATCAACGAGAAGGTGCGCTGGATTCCGGCCTGGGGCCGGGAACGCATTTACAATATGATCGAATCCCGGCCCGACTGGTGCATTTCGCGTCAGCGGCAGTGGGGCGTACCCATCATGGCCCTGATTTGCGAGGACTGCGGCGCGGCCTGGAACGACGCCGACTGGATGCGCGCCATGAGCGACCGCTTTGCCGCGCACCCCACCGGCTGCGACTACTGGTACGAAGCGCCGCTGGAAGACATCGTGCCCGCCGGTCTGACCTGCCCCCACTGCGGCGGCTCGCACTGGAAGCGCGAAACCGACATCCTGGATGTCTGGTTCGATTCCGGCACGAGCTGGGCTGCGGTGCTGGAAGCCCGGCCCGAACTGTCCTTCCCGGCGGATCTTTACCTCGAAGGCTCGGATCAGCATCGGGGCTGGTTCCACAGCTCCCTGCTGGCGGCCGAGGGCACGCGCGGCACGCCGCCCTACCGGGCCGTGCTCACCCACGGCTACGTGGTGGACGGCAACGGACGCAAGATGTCCAAATCCGTGGGCAATGTCATTGCGCCGCAGGAACTCATCGACAAATTCGGGGCCGAAATCATCCGCCTCTGGGTCAGTTCCGTGGAATACCGGGAAGACGTGCGCATTTCCGACGAAATTCTCGGCCGGCTCGTGGACGCCTACCGCCGCATTCGCAATACGGCCCGCTTCATGCTGGGCAATCTGGCCGACCTGCACCGCACGGATCTCCTGCCTGTCGCCGAGCTGCTGCCGCTGGATCGCTATGCGCTGGATGTGGCCGCGCGCCTGCATCAGCGCATTCAGCAGGCCTATACGGAATACGAGTTCCACAAGGTCTACCATTCCCTGCACAACTACTGCGCCACCGACCTTTCCGGCGTCTATCTGGACGGCCTCAAGGATCGGCTCTATGCCTCCGCGCCGGACAGCCGGGAACGGCGTTCGGCACAGACCGCCCTCTATCATCTGACCTGCCTGCTCGCGCGGGACATGGCCCCGGTGCTCTCCTTCACCGCGGAGGAAATCTACCTCGCCCTGCCCAATGATCTGCGCGACGCGGCCCCCACGGTCTTCGCCCTGCCCGCGCCGGACGTGACGCCCTTCCTGCTGGAAGACGGCGTGCGCGACGACTGGAACGTGCTCATGGCCGTGCGCGGCGTGGTGACCCGCGCCATCGAGCCGTTGCGCCGCGACGGTGTGGTGGGCCATTCGCTGGATACCCGCATCACCCTCCATCTGAGTGATGAGCTGCGGGAACGGCTGGACAGCCTGCACGCCGATCTGCGGGAATTCTGCATTGTCTCGCAAATCCTGACCGCGCCGCTGGCCGATGCGCCGCAAAATGCCCTGACCGATGCCGACCTGCCCGGCCTGGCCGTGGCTGTGGAGCGGGCACACGGCGAAAAGTGCGAACGCTGCTGGATCTACAGCACGGAACTGGGGCAGGATGCCGATCATCCCGGCCTTTGCCCGCGCTGCGCGGCGGTGATGAAGGAATCCGCCCGGTGAAGCTGCGTTACCGACAGCTTGGCGGCTATGCCCTGCTGGTGCTGCTGCTCGATCAGCTCAGCAAGTTCTGGGTGCTGTCCACCATTCCCGAGCACAAGAGCGTGCCCGTCATCCCCGGCCTGCTGGATCTCGTCAATATCCGCAACCGGGGCGCGGCCTTCGGCTTTCTCAACCGTTCGGACATCGAATGGCAGTTCTGGCTGTTCCTGCTGGCCACGCTGGCGGCCGTGACGGCCATCATCCTGCTGGTGCGCTCCTCGCCTGAGCAGCCGTGGCTGTTCCGGGCGCTGGGGCTGGTCATGGGCGGGGCGCTGGGCAATCTGGTTGATCGTCTGCGCTTCCGGGCGGTGGTGGATTTTCTGGATATCTATGTGGGCGACTGGCACTGGCCGGCCTTCAACGTGGCGGACATGGCCATTTGCGCGGGTGCGGGGCTGGCCTGCATCCTGCTCTGGCGGCAGCCCCATGCCCGACAGGGGAAGGACGCCTCATGACCTTTGCCTGGTGGCATATTCCGCTGGCCCTGCTGCCCATGCTGCCCGCATTCTGGAGCATCCTGCACATCTGGCGGCATCAGTTCGCCAGTCCGTTGCAGCGTGCCCTCTGGCTCCTGCTGGTGGTTTTTGTGCCCGTCCTCGGCGGGCTGATCTACATTGTGACCGGTCGCCGCAAGGCAGGCGACCCCTTCCCGTAAATTGAGGTGCTTCATGAAACACACTCGTCTGTTTGCCGCCCTTGGTCTTTTCTGCGGCGCTTCGCTTCTCGGCGGTTGCGTCGGCAGCAGCTCGTCTTCCTCCTCGCTGGATCTCGAACAGCGCGTGCAGCAGCAGGATTCCCAGTTGCGCCAGCTCCAGCCCGCGCAGGCGGAAATGTGGAATCAGGTACAGGCCCTGCGGCAGGAGGTCAATTCCCTCAAGGGGCAGGTCTATGACCTGCAGCAGGTGGGCGGAGCGCGCGCCGTGGTCGAACGCCTGAACAAGCATGACGCCGCCCTGCGGCAGGTGGAAACCAGCATGGCGCTCAATCTCAATCTGGGCGATCCCCTGCCCGCCCTGCCGGCGGCTTCGGCCACGCCGCCCGCCGCGTCCGTACCGGCGGCCGCCCCGGCCGACAGCGGCTGGGGGCAGGCCGCGGCGCAACCGGCCACCAGCGCCGCCACCGGCGAAACCTGGGGGCAGGCCAGCCCTGTGGCCGCGGGAGGCGCGGCCGCCGCCGGCGCCACGGCTGCCGTGGATCAGAGCAGCACCTGGGGCCAGCCCACGCCGCAGCCGCAGGCCCCGGCCCCGCAGAAGGACGTGTCCATGGCGCTCTATGACGCCGGGATCAATGCCTTCACCAATCGCAAGTACGACGAGGCCCAGCGTTCCTTTTCCGACTTTGTCAAGAACTACCCCAATCATACCATGACCGCCGAGGCCCAGTACCATCTGGCGGAATGCTACTTCCAGCGCAACCAGTTTGCCGATGCGGCCTTGGCTTACGATACGGTCATCACCAAGTACGGCAATTCTTCGCGCGCCCCGGGAGCCTATCTCAAGCAGGGCATCTGCTTCAGCAAGATGAAGCAGGCTCCCGCCGCCAAGGCCCGGATGCAGGAACTGATCAAGAAGTATCCCAATTCCCCCGAAGCAGCCCGCGCCAAGACCTTTCTCAAGACCAACAAGTAACGCCGTCGGAGCCTGACATGAGCGGAGCAGAGCATCAAAGCGTGTACCGTCAGCTCAATGACGATATGCGCGAGGGACTCAAGCGCATCTACCAGCAGATTTCGGAAGCCACCAGCGGTCAGATGCTGGGCTGCGACGAGGCGGATCATTTGTTCAACGAAGCCTCGGATCAGCTGCGCGAGGTGATGGAAGCCACGGAAAAGGCCACCATGAGCATCCTTGAGGTGGTGGAAAAACAGCTGGAGCGGCAGGAGGAATCCGCCGAGATCCTTGCCGCCGTGGCCAACGGCACCGCCACGCCCGGCCAGGTGGAGCGCCTCAGGGCCATCAACAACGGCCTCGGCGACGACCTGACCACCGTGCTCACCACCCTGAGCTTTCAGGACATTACCGGCCAGCGCATCCGGAAGGTGGTGCAGGCCCTCAACCGCATCGAAGGCACGGTGGTGGAACTCTACGTCTCCTCCGGCCTCTTTCTGGACGGCGCGGAAAAGAATCCCACCAAGGACGCGCAGGAATTGCGCGACGAAGTCAGCCGGGCCGTGGAGGACTTCCGCCAGAGCCGCACCGAGCACAGCCAGCTCAAGGGGCCGAGCAGCGACGGCTGCTCCCAGAACGCCATTGACGACATGCTGGCCCAGCTCGGCCTGTAAGCCC
The DNA here is from genome assembly GCA_019118345.1 of Candidatus Desulfovibrio intestinavium. GTDB lineage: Bacteria > Desulfobacterota > Desulfovibrionia > Desulfovibrionales > Desulfovibrionaceae > Desulfovibrio > Desulfovibrio intestinavium. The sequence continues at coordinate 13,616 of DWZD01000051.1, forward strand.
CGCATGGCCTGAACGATGTTGTCGGCTCACGGGAGATCTTGCCCGCCGTACCCGTGACGCCTGACGCACCCAAAAAGCCGCCGGTTTTCCGGCGGCTTTTTGGGTGGCCCTCCGCTGCGGCCCTGCCGCCGGGGGGCGAAAGCCCGTGACAAGGCGAGGCATCTCAACTAGTATGCGTCTCACACATCACGCTCCCGACAGGAGACCGGGCAGGCGCTTCGCGCCGCCGATGCTTACGGGAGCGTCGCCCGTCACCGCTTTTTGAAAAAGGAACACCGTATGCGCAAGCCCTTTCTTATTGCCGCCGCTGCCCTTGTTCTGTCCGCCCTGCTTGCCTGCCCGTCCCAGGCCGCCTGCACGGAAGAAGAAGCCAATCAGAAAGCCGCCGCCCTCATGCAGGCGATGTATGAACTTTCCCAAAAGGATCCGGAAAAATACGAAGCGCTCAGCAGTGAGTTTGATCAGGAGATGCAGCGGCTGGAGGCGCAGAACAAGGGTAACGACATGCAAGCCATATGCACCTTCGCCGACAAGGTGCTGCGACGCATCAAGAAGTAATTGCCGCCGTTCCCGCCTTGCGTTCGCCCGCCGGGCAACGGCATCCCGGCCCGCCGCCGCTTCCGGCAGGGCGGCGGGCAAGGCTGCATTGTCCCTGCGCAGCCGGGCCGCGTCACGCGCCGCGCCCCTCTTCAGTCATGGCGAGAGACGGTGACGGTCAGGGGAGCCTTCGCCACGGGCCGCGCGACCGATATTGCCCGGAAAGCCGGCGGCCCTCAGGACAGGCGGCAGGCCGGGCCAGTCCCTAAAAGCGCAGCGCGTGTCCGGCCCAACGCTGGGCCTGATGCAGCACATCCTCGAAGCGCGGCCCCAGAAAGAGCGCGAAGCAGCCCAGCATGGCCGCCAGAAAGACGTATTCCCCGATGCTCCCCGTGGAGCACAGACGGAGGGAAAAACGTCGCTTGCGGCTGAAGGGCTGCAGGGGCACGCCGCCGGGGGTGAGCATGTCCAGCAGCACATGACTCAGGCCGCCGAAGCCCAGCCCGAGAACGGCCGCCCGGACATGCGGCGGCACGGGCAGCCAGGCTGCCAGCAGGAAGATCGCCAGCCACCAGCCGAACCAGTGGGTCACGCCGCGATGGATGCGGTTGAAGGTGCGCTGCGGGTTGCGCGTCAGGCGCGCGGCGCGCTGATCCAGCATGTCGGGCAGCACCGCGCCCAGACAGGAAGCCAGCACTCCGGCTGGCGGCAAATGCCAGACCAGAGCCAGCCCCACGGCGGCGGTCTGATGGGTTATCCATTTCATGGCAGCCTCGCGTCCGGCTTTCGGACGCCCATCCGTTCATCGCGAAAGGGCAGGGGCCGCCCATGACGCCCCCTGCCCGCAAAACATCATCCCTGCCTCCCGGCGGTCGTCCGACCCCGGAAACGCCCTAGCCGCAGCGGGAGAAGCCGCAGGCCGGGCAGATCAGGCAGCCTTCCTGAAAGACCAGTTCCGCGCCGCATTCGGGGCAATGCTGCTGCTCGATGTCCGTGACGCCGGATCCGAGCCGCTCATCCTTGAGGTAGCGCCGTTCCAGCACCCAGGCAATGGCATCGGGAATGGACAGCAGCAGGCCCTTGCCCCGGAAGACGGGATGTTCGCCGCCGATGCCCTTGATCTGGGCCACGATGTCCCGCACCTCGATGCCCGAGCGCAGGGCCAGGGACACCAGCCGGCCAATGGCCTCGGCCTTGGCGGTAATGGAGCGCCCGGACTTGCCGATGGTGGCAAAAACCTCGAAGGGCTTGCCGTCCAGCTCGTTGACCGTCAGATACATGGCCCCGAGGCCGGTCTGCACCTTCTGGGTGAAGCCCTGCACCACATCGGGCCGCTTGCGCACGGCGGAAACCGGCGCGGGTGCGCTCGCGCCGTCCATCTTTTTCTGCCCCTCGCCGGTGGCCAGCACCTGCAGGGCCTTGCAGCCGTCGCGGTAAACGGTGACGCCCTTGCAGCCCTCCTTGAAGGCCAGCCAGTAAATGTCGTAAATGTCCTGTTCGGTGGCGCTGTTGGGCAGATTGACCGTCTTGGATACGGCATTGTCCGTATGCCGCTGGAAGGCGGCCTGCATGCGCAGATGCCAGACCGGATCGATGTCCATGGCCGTCACGAACACCCGCCGCAGGCTTTCGGGCAGGAAGTCCATTTCGCGGATGGAGCCCTTTTCCAGCACATTTTGCATGAGTTCCGCCGAATCCAGTCCGGCGGCCCGCACGGCCTGCTCAAAGTGGGGATTGACCTCCAGCAGCTTTTCCCCGTCCAGGATGTTGCGGGTAAAGCAAAGGGCAAAGAGCGGCTCCACGCCGGAGGAGCAGCCCGCCAGCAGGGACAGGGTGCCGGTGGGCGCGATGGTGGTCACCGTGGCATTGCGGTAGGGGCCTTCGCCGCGCCGCGCATAGGCGGATTGCTCCCAGGCCGGGAAGGGGCCGCGCTCGCGCGCCAGCTCAGCCGAGGCCCTGTGGGCCTCCTCGTTGACAAAGGCCATGATGCGCTCGCCGAGGGCCGTGCCGGCCTCCGAGTCATAGGCAATGCCCAGTTCATAGAGCAGATCCGCAAAACCCATGACGCCCAGACCGATCTTGCGGTTGCGGCGCACGGTCTCGGCAATGCGCTCCAGCGGGAAGCGCGAGGCGTCAATGACATTGTCGAGAAAGTGCACGGACAGGTGGATGACCTCGCGCAGGGCGTCCCAGTCGATGCCTTTGGCGGCGGGATCGGCGTCCTCGTTATGGCCGGGCCGGTAGAAGCAGGACAGATTGATGGAGCCGAGGTTGCAGGCCTCGTAGGGCAGGAGCGGCTGTTCGCCGCAGGGATTGGTGGATTCGATGTCCCCCTGCTCAGGCGTGGGATTGTCCCGGTTGATGCGATCCAGAAAAATGATGCCCGGATCGCCCGACTGCCAGGCCTTCTTGACCAGCAGATCGAAGATCTCGCGGGCGCGCAGGCGCTTGACCGCCTCGCCGTTCTGCGGCTGGATCAGGTCGTATTCGGCATCCTGCTCCACGGCCTGCATGAAGGCTTCCGTCAGGCCCACGGACAGGTTGAAGTTGTTGAACTCGCCGTCCTTTTCCTTGGCGCGGATGAACTCCACGATGTCGGGATGATCCACGCGCAAAATGCCCATGTTGGCCCCGCGCCGCGTGCCGCCCTGCTTGACCTGCTCGGTGGCCGTATTGAAAATGCGCAGGAAGGATACCGGCCCGGACGCCACGCCGCCCGTGGAACCCACCCGGCTGGCCTTGGGGCGCAGGCGGGAGAAGGAAAAGCCCGTGCCGCCGCCGGATTTGTGGATCATGGCCGCGTACTTGACCGCGTCAAAAATTTCCTCGATGGAGTCGCCCACGGGCAGCACGAAGCAGGCCGAAAGCTGCCCCAGATCCGTGCCCGCATTCATGAGGGTGGGCGAGTTGGGCAGAAATTTCCACGAGGTCATCAGGTCATAGAAACGGCGGGCCAGCGCGGCCTGCGCTTCCCGGGCAACGCCGTAGCGCCCGTCCTCGGCGGCGATGGCCGCAGCCACGCGCCAGAACAGGTCGCGCGGCTCCTCGACCAGCTGCCCCTCAGGATCCTTGCGCAGATAGCGCTTTTTCAGCACGACTTCGATATTGGGCGTAAGCTGCGGATGCGGCAGCTCAGAAGGCATGGGGATCATCTGCTTTCCCTTGCGTATGGAGTTCATAAAAAAAAGGCGCGCCGGCGACACAGCCTGACAATGGCAGCCACAACGCACCCTGCCGGCAGCAGGCTGACCGCCGCACGGAATCCGGCGTGGCCGTATCCGCGGCGAAACGAACCTGCCTGCAGGCGACCAATGCTATAGCCTGTCCCTGCGCTTTTGAAAAGGCCCGGGGCAGGTATTATTTCTGGCAACAATTTGAAAAAAAAGAAAAATTTTTTTGTCGTAACGCCTCGGGCGCATTCTTGCCGCCGGACGGCCATTGCGGCGGCGCGGGCCTTCCGCCGCTTCTCCGGTCTCTCAGAGCGGCGGCATCCCCCGGGGCCTGTGATCACGATTTGCCGCTTGTCGGGGGGAGGAAGGGGAAGCCCACAACTCGCGCGGGAGGGCTTCCCCTTCCCCACGCCCCCATCCCTTCCCCGACGCATTTTTTTCGGGAGAAACGACTGGGACACAAGGCAGCCCCGCTCCCAACGGCAAGCTGAGCGTGCATGCCTCATGTATCGTATGTATTGCAATGCGTTGCAAAATTTGTCTTGCCAAGCCCTAGTGCCGGGCCGTGCGGCGGCTGCGTATCGCCTCACGCAGCAGCAGGGGAATCAGGGCGCACGCCCAGACAAGACCCAGCTGGTCAGCGAGGCAAAGCGCGGGCCAGTGCAGCCGCGCGGCCAGCAGCAACAGGGCTGCCAGCGCCATGCCCGTGGCGTAGACCTGTTCTTCCATGAGCCGGGAGGCGTCGCCCAGCAGCATGTCGCGCAGGAGGCTGGTCAGCCCGGCAATGAGCCAGGCCAGCAGGCAGAGGCCGATTTGCGCCTCATACAGACCGGAAGCCAGTCCCGAATGGACAAGCAAGGCCGTCAGCAGGAAGAATCCCAGAGCGTCCAGCGCCGGGAGCAGTCGCTCGGTCCGAAGCCGACCGCCCACCGCCCAACCCGCGAGTCCTCCGGCCAGCATGGCGGCCAGCACAAGCACAGGATGCACAACAAAGAGATACTGCCCGCTGCGCAGCAAAACATGGCGCAGGCCTTCGGCCAGCAACGGCGTGAGCACGGCCGCCACCAGGGCGGCGGTACGCCCAGCGCCGCACCAGCGCGCCCTGCCGGCCGCGCCAAGGGCCAGCAGGAACGCGACAGGGAGTTCGCTGAGCAGCAGGATCAGCAGCCAAGGCCCGTTCATGCCGTCTACTTGGCAAAGCCCGAGGCCCGGCGCTCACGGATGACGGTCACCCGGATCTGCCCGGGATAGGTCAGATTCTTTTCAATCTTTTCGGCAATGTCCTTGCAGAGCAGGTAGGTGCTGTCGTCATCCACGCTTTCGGGATTGACCATGACCCGGATCTCGCGCCCGGCCTGAATGGCATAGGCCTTGGCCACCCCGTCAAAGGAGGTGGCGATGTTTTCCAGATCTTCCAGGCGCTTGACGTAATTTTCCAGCAGTTCCTTGCGCGCGCCGGGCCGCGCCCCGGAAATGGAATCCGCCGCCTGCACCAGCACGGCCAGCGCCGTGGAGGGGCGCTGATCCTCGTGGTGGGCGGCAATGGCGTGCACAATGTCCTTGCCTTCATTGTATTTCTTGGCAATGTCCGCGCCGATGATGGCGTGCGGGCCTTCGACCTCGTGATCCACGGCCTTGCCGATGTCGTGCAGCAGGCCGGCCCGCTTGGCCTTCTTGACGTCCATGCCCAGTTCGGCGGCCATCATGCCGCAGAGGGCCGAGACTTCCAGCGAGTGTTGCAGGACATTCTGGGTGAACGAGGTGCGGTAGCGCAGCTGCCCCAGCAGGCGCACAATCTCGGGATGGATGCCGTGCACCCCGGCGTCGAAGGTGGCCTGTTCGCCCACCTCCCGCACCTGGGTATCCAGTTCCTGTTCGCATTTCTGGACAATGTCCTCGATGCGGGCGGGGTGGATGCGCCCATCCTGGATGAGCCGCTCCAGGGCCATTTTGGCCACCTGCCGCCGCAGGGGGCTGTAGGCGGAGAGGATGACGGTCTCGGGCGTGTCGTCAATGATGAGATCCACGCCGGTGGCCGACTCCAGCGCCCGGATATTGCGGCCCTCGCGACCGATGATGCGGCCTTTCATGTCCTCGCTGGGCAGGCTGACCGCGGTCACGGTCTGCTCGTTGACGTAATCCCCGGCGTAGCGCTGAATGACGCTGCACAGGATTTCCTTGGCCTTGCGATCAGCGGTTTCGCGGGCTTCGGTCTCGATCTGGCGGATCATGCGCGCGGACTCGTGGCGCGTGCGGGCCTCAATGTCCGCAAGCAACCGTTCGCGCGCTTCATCGGGCGTGAGTCCGGCAATTTCGGACAGGCGCTGCTCCTGTTCCTCAATGCGGGTCTGGAGGTATTCCTCGTTTTCCTCGAGCTGGCGTTCCTTGCGGGCCAGATTCTTTTCCGTGGCGAGGAGTTCGTGTTCCTTTTCCGTGGCCTTGCCCAGGCGCTCCTCGAGGCGCTCGCCCATTTCCTCCAGCTTGCGTTCGCGGTTCTTGATCTCGCGTTCGCGCTCCTTGAACTCGTTTTCCTGTTCGCGCTTCTGGTTGTAGAGATCGTTCTGCCCCTGAATGAGGATTTCCTTTTTCTGGGCCTGCGCTTCCTTGCGGGCTTCCTCCACGATGCGCTTGGCCAGCTCGTCCGCATCGCCGATGCGTTTGGTTGTGGCGCGGCTCTGCAGCACATAGCCCAGCGCCGCGCCAATGACGAGCGCCAGCACTGTCAGCCCGATGGTCATGATATCCATAGATTTTCCCCCGTGCGGCAAAACCGCACACACGTCGCGCCACAAGGCGCGGCGGTCATCATATGACCACGGCGGGGGCAGGTAGAGACGCGCCATTGCGGCGCAGGACAGGCACACCCGGCATGTCCGGGGCAAATGCCCCAGAGTGCCGTGTCATGACTTGGGTGCAGAACCTGGTCTCCCAGGTGGGCACCGAGGCGCTCCTTTCAGGCTTCCCTTGCGGGCATGCTCACCAAGAGCGGGTACGGCTCCCGTTTGTATGCTTGTAAGGTCAGCACCGAGTCATGGATCACGCGCACCCCAGGGGGTTAAAGAGATTCCGACTCTTCTATTTGCGTAAGCAGGTTCTGAATGCGATTCTGCACATTCGCCTGCTCTTTCTGCGCTTGCAGCAAATCGTCCGCCAGCCCAAGGGCCAAGTACGTCAGCAGAATATCTTTGGTCTGCGCGCCGTGGGACCTCAGTTTCAATTCGGCGAACCGCTCTTCCACCATGCCGATGACGGTTCGGAACCTTTCCAGATCGGCACCCGGTCGGAAAAAGATTTCCGTTCCCAGAACGGTCAGCCTGCTCGCGTTGTCCAGGCTCATGTCACCTACTCCACGCCGCCTTCGGCTTCCACCCGTCTGAGCAGGGCATCCAGCCGGGCAAGGGCCTCGGCTCGCCACGCTCGTTCGCGGGCCAGAGCTTGCAGCAGCGCATTATTTTCGGCCACAAGAGCCTCATTTTCCTTCGCAGCGACCGCCATCTCGCTTTGATGCCGCGCACTGTCGGCCTGTGCGGCTTCCAGCCGGCGCAAAAGCTCCGAAATGCGGATTTCTAGCTGCTCCAGAACATCCATGAAGAAATTTATAGCATTACCGCCCCGCTTAGGCAAGACGCCGGTGCAGGAAAAGCGCGCCCCGGCCTTCGCGGCGGGCGCATCGACCCCGCAGGGCCTTCCGGCGGCGCATTGCCGCCGGCCTGCGGGCAAAAAATGGTTAGTGGATATAGTTCGGCAAGTTGATCAGCACTTCGCGGGTGAAGGAAACCACCCGTTCCATGATCCACGGCAGGGCCAGCAGAAGCGCGACGAACATGCTGATAATCTTGGGAATGAAGCTCAGGGTGGTTTCCTGAATCTGGGTGGCGGCCTGCACGATGCTCACCACCACCCCCACGGCCAGACCCACGGCCAGCATGGGCAGGGCCATCATGAGGCAGAGTTCAATGGCCTGACGGCCAAAGCCGATCACAAAATCCGTGGTCATGTCGCCTCCGTCAGAGCAGAAAACTGTTCACCAGCGAACCGACCAGCAGGTTCCAGCCGTCCACCATGACAAAGAGCAGGAGCTTGAACGGCATGGAAACCATCATGGGCGGCAGCATCATCATGCCCATGGCCAGCAGCACGCTGGAAATGACCATGTCCAGCACGAGGAAGGGGATGTAGATGAGAAAGCCGATGGTGAAGGCCGTCTTCAGCTCGCTGATGACAAAGGCCGCCGCCAGCATGATGGTGGGCACCTCGTCCTTGTTGTTCGGCGCGTCCATCCGGGAAATGGCGTAGAAGACGGAAATGTCCTTTTCCCGGGTATGCTTGAACATGAATTCGCGCAGGGGGGCCTGCGCCCTGTCCAGCGCCACCCGGTAGTCGATCTGCTCCTGCAGATAGGGCTGCAGGGCTTCGTCATTGATGCGCTTGCCCACCGGGAACATGATGACCACGGTCATGAAGACGGCCAGACTGGCCAGCACCTGGGTGGGCGGCAGCTGCTGCACGCCCATGGCCTGCCGCAGAAAGCTGAACACGATGATGATGCGCGTGAAGCTCGTCACCGTCAGCATGATGGACGGCGCCACGGAAAGCACGGTCAGCAGGAAGAGGATTTCCAGCAGGACGGAAACCTTGCCGGGTTCGCTCGCGCCGCCGGAAAGGGTGAGCTGCATGCTGGGCAGGGTCAGATCCTGCGCGGCTCCCGCCAGCTCAGGCGCGAGAGCCGTCAGCAGCAGCGCCGTCAGCAGCGCCGGCAGCGCTCTGCTCCAGGATGCGCTGAAAATCCTGACAAAGCGTTTCATGATCTGCGCTCTCCTCTGTCAGCAGGCTGATCTGCTGCTCGGTCACGCCCAGCAGCAGCCTGCGATCCATGAAGCGCACCACCATCAGCCCCTTGCGGGGGCCAAGCGGCATTTGTGCTTCCATGATCAGGGCATCCCGGGGCAGACTGCCGGGACGCGGAATGAAGTTGAAGCGCCCATAGCGGCGCAGCAGCCAGACCCCGAGCCAGAGCACGCCCAGCAGCAGGCAAAGTATGGCCAGCGCCTGCACATAGTTGCCCCAGGAAAAGACCGGCTGCCCGAGCGTGCTGCCGGTCGGGGCGGAAGCCGCCGCGGCCCCGGCGGCATCAGCGGCAAGAGCGACCGGAGGCAGCGCCCCGATCGCCCAGCAGATCAGTCCTGCTGTCAACAGGCTGACGCACGCGAAGCCGCACCGGCTAGCCAAGCTGCTTCACCCGCTCGATGGGGCTGATGATGTCCGTCAGGCGCACGCCGAACTTTTCATTGATGACCACGGCCTCGCCGCGCGCCACCAGCTTGCCGTTGACGAACACTTCCAGCGGTTCGCCGGCCAGCTTGTTCAGCTCCACCACCGAACCTTGCCCGAGCTGCAGCAGTTCATTGATGAGCAGACGGGTGCGCCCCAGTTCGGCGGAAACGTCCAGCGGAATGTCCAGGATGAAGTCCAGCTCGCGCTTGAGCTTCTGATCCTGCGGCTGGCGGGCGGCCTCGGTCATGTCCTTGAACTGGGCATCCGTGGCCTGTTCGGCAAAGCTCGAGAGCTTGTCCGAACCGCCCTTTTTCTCGTCATTGGCCAGGGCTTCGGCCCATTCCGCCGCAAGGGCCTCGTCCTCGCCGCCGGCCTTGCCCGGGGCCGAGGCCTCCCCCACGAGATCGCCCAGGCCGTCGGCAAGCAGGTCGTCCGCTCCCCCCGTCCCTTCCAGCTGGGCCGCCCACTGGGCCGCCAAATCGTCCTGATTGTCCTGCGCCATGCTTACATCCTCGTTTCAGGCGTGGGGGAACTATTCCACCACAAAGTTGGTAAAGTACACACGGATGACGCGCTGTGCACCCAGAATCTGATTGAGCCGGGCGGCGATCTCGTGCTTGAGCAGCACCTTGCCCTCGGGCGTGGAAATATCGCCGTAGGTCTTCCCGGCCAGCAGCATGATGATGGCGTCATTGATGCGCGCGCCCTGGGCCTTGAGATCGGCCGACACATCGCTGTTGACCTCGATTTCCATGCCAACCGTCAGGTAGCGCCGCCCGCTGGGATCCGTCAGGTTGACCCGGATGGGGTCAAGCGGCAGGACAATGCCCTGGGTGCGCGGCGCTTGCGTTTGCGCCTCGATGCGGGCTTCCGCGCCGGGCGCGGCGCCCGTGCTGGCCTTGCCGACATTGGTTCCGCCGGCGGCAGCGGGCTTGGCCCCGCCGGGCGCGGCATCCTTTTCCGCGGGAGCGGCGGCTTCGGCGGCAGCGTCCGCCGACGTCGCGCCGGCAGGATCACGCAGGAATATCCACCAGTAGGCCGCGCCGCCCGCGGCGCTCAGGGTAATGAGCAAGATTGTCAAAAGAATGACAAGCCGCTTGACGCGGGACGATTTTTTGGGCTTTTCCGCCCCTCCCGGGGGGAGAGCCTGGGATTCCTTGCTGCCGTCTTTGGCTGCCATAGATGCTCCTTACCGTTGGCAATATCCCGAAAAAAATCATTCCCGGCCTTGCGCCGCATGGCGGAGGCCGGTCAGACGCCGCAAGGGCGCGTTGCCTCCGAATCCTGCAACAAACGGGCCAGACTAAACCTTTGGCGGACGCGGGCCGAAAATGTCCGTGCCGATGCGGACGATGGTCGCCCCCTCGGCCACCGCCGCCGGAAAATCGCCGGACATGCCCATGGACAGATGCGGCAGCGCCAGCCCCGTGCGCGCGCGCAGGGCCTCGCGCAGTTCCCGCAGGCGGGCAAAATACGGACGGGCGGCCTCGCCCGCATCGAAGACTGGCGGCAGGCACATGAGTCCTTCCACCGCCAGATGCGGGCAATGCTCCTGAACATAATCGGCAAGTTCCGGCAAATCTTCAGCCATGATGCCGGATTTTTGCGGCTCAGCCCCCACATTGATCTCGAAGAGCACAGCCTGCCGGGCATCCAGGGCCGCAAGGCGCTTTTCCAGACCGTCGGCCAGCTTGCGGGAATCCAGCGTGTGCACGAGGGCAAAGGCCCCGGCCACCTGCGGGGCCTTGCGGCTCTGCACATGGCCGATCATGTGCCAGCGGATGTTTGCGCAGGCCGGGTTGCCGGCCAGATCCTGCCGCTTCTGCAGGGCCTCCTGCACATAGTTTTCCCCGAAGTCCAGCTGACCGGCCGCAGCCACGGCGGCCACATCCTCAGCCGGGTGCAGCTTGGAGACGGCCACAAGGGTCACCTCCTCGCGGCGGCGGCCCGCCGCGCTCACCGCCTTGTCCAGCCGTTCCAGCACCGATGCGTAACGCGCGCGCACATCCATCCTAGCGAACCTCCTCGATGCGGGTCAGCTCCTGCACGAAAGCCGGATCTTCCGTCCAGTTTTCCCGCACCTTGACCCAGAGTTCCAGATGCACCTTGCCGCCCAGCAATTCCTGAATATCCTTGCGGGCTTCCATGCCCACCTGCTTGAGCACCTTGCCGCCCTTGCCGATGACCATGCCCTTGTGCATGGGCCGGGCCACATAAATGACGGCGTGAATGACGGTCTGCCCGCGGGCTTCGTCCTCTTCCCAGTGCTCCACCTCCACGGCGATGCAGTACGGCACTTCCTGCCGCAATTGCAGGAAGAGCTTTTCCCGGATGATCTCCGCCGCCATGAAGCGCACCGGCGCCGTGGAGATCTGATCCTCGGGGAATTGCGCCTCCCCTTCCGGCAGGCGCGAACGCACCAGCTCCATGAGCGCAGGCAGCCCGTCCTTCATGAGCGCCGACACGGGGAAGATTTCCGCCGTGGGCCACATTTCGCTCAGCCGGGTCAGCAGGGGCAGCATGCGGCTCTTGTCCGCAAAGAGATCCACCTTGTTGACCACCACGATCATGGGCCGTTCCTCGCTGGCCAGGGCCTCGGCCACGGGGGCGAGGTCGCGCTCCAGATACTCGGGGTGGCGAATGTACAGATGACTGTCCAGCACGGGCATGATGACGTCGGCCTGATTGAGACTCTGCCAGACGGCCTGCAGCATGGCCTTGCTCAGCCGCCCGCGTACCTGGGAAAGGCCCGGCGTGTCCATGAAGATGGTCTGCGCGGCCTCGTCGGTGTGGATGCCCACAATCTGATTGCGCGTGGTTTGCGGCTTGGGCGTGACAATGGTGATCTTCTGGCCCAGCAGCGCATTGAGCAGGGTGGATTTGCCCGCATTGGGCGGCCCCATGAGCGCCACCCAGCCGCAGCGATAGTGTTGCGCGGTCATGTGATGCCTCGTCTTTCTTTGCAAGAATGATAGCCCATGTCTTTCACAACCCGGCCTTGCGGTCAAGCCTGCCCGCCCTCGGGCCGGCGAAAATGCGCGCAGGCGTCCGCCGGGGCGGACGCCTGCCGGGGCGAACCGTGCGCCAGCGGCGCGGCCTGCCCCCTCCGCCGCACGCGGCGAAGGCTTTTCGGTCGTCTTAGTTGTGGGAGGGCAGCACGGCCCCGGCGTACTTCTGCTTCATGAAGGCCGCCAGTTCCGGACTGGTCAGGGCCTTGTAGAGGGCCGCCAGCTCGGGGCGCTGCTCATCGCCGGCGCGCACAGCCAGAATATTGGCATAGGTGGCGGCGGCCACGGAATCGGCAGCTTCCACGGCCAGGGCGTCGGCCACCTTCAGCCCGCCGAGGATGGCATAATTGCCGTTGATGATGGCCACATCCACATCGGGCAGGGCGCGCACAAGCTGGGCGGCCTCGATTTCCTCAATCTTGAGGTTTTTGGGATTCTCGGCAATGTCGCGCCGGGTGGCGGCCAGACCGGCGTCCTTCTTCAGCTTGATGAGGCCCACGGCTTCCATGAGCAGCAGGGCGCGACCCTCGTTGGTGGCGTCATTGGGCACGGCCACCTGCGCGCCGTCCTTGAGATCCTTGAGGCTCTTGCACTTGCCCGCATAGATGCCGAAGGGTTCGTAGTGCACGCCGCCCATGCTCACGAGTTTGGTGCCCTTCTGGGCGTTGAAGTCGTCCAGATAGGGCTTGTGCTGAAAGTAGTTGGCGTCCAGATCCTTGCTTTCCAGGGCCATATTGGGCTGCACATAGTCGGAATATTCCACGATCTTGAGTTCATAGCCGTCCTTCTTCAGCAGCTTGGCGGCTTCGTTCAGAATTTCGGCATGGGGCGTGGGCGAAGCGCCCACCACGATGGTGTTGCCCGCATGGGCGGAAAGGGGCAGCAGCAGGGCCGCCAGAGCGAGAAGCAGTTTTTTCATGGTCATATCTCCCACAGGCTAAAGGGTGTCGTGCGCGGCCCCCTCGGCACGGGGCGCACCGCACGGAAAAAGCGGAATCAGGAACCGCGCTTGTCGCTGCGCCGGGTGGCCCAGTTGCCGAAGCTCTGGAAGGCCTGCACGATGATGATGAGCAGCACCACGGTCATGATCATGATGTCGGTCTGATAGCGGTTGTAGCCATACATGATGGCCAGCTTGCCCAGGCCCCCGCCGCCCACGGCCCCGGACATGGCCGAATAGCCAAGGATGGTGATGGCCGAGACCGCGCTGCCGTTGATGAGCGAGGGCAGGGCCTCGGGCAGGAGCACCTTGCGGATGATCTGCCAGGTGGATGCGCCCATGCTCTGGGCGGCCTCCACCACCCCGCTGTCCACTTCCAGCAGGGAGGCTTCCACCAGACGGGCCACAAAGGGCGCGGCGGCCAGCACCAGCGGCACCACGGTGGCATTGTTGCCGATGGTCGTGCCCACAAGGAAACGGGTAAAGGGAATGACGGCGATCATGAGAATGAGGAAGGGGAAGGAGCGGGTCAGGTTGACCACCACATCCAGCACCCCGTACACCAGCGCATTGGGCCGGATGCCGTCCTTGCGGCAGATGACCAGCACCACGCCCATGACCAAACCGAAAACATAGGACAGGAACGTGGCCGCAAGGGTCATGTAGAGGGTGTCCAGCACCCCTTCAAGGAGCATTTCGACGGTTTGGTGGTCAATCACGGCGCATTTCCTCCAGCAGGATGTTGTGGGCGCGGGCATAGGCCATGATGCGCTCGCGCGAAGCCTCGCGCGCGGGCAGCTGCAGCACCATCTGGCCAAAGGCCACGCCGTTGATGTCGCGGGTGTCGGCGTACATGATGTTCACCGGGCAGCCGCATTCCAGCACCATATTGGCGATGACCGGCTCGAAGGAGGAACGCCCGTTGAAAATGAGCCGGTACATGTGCTCGCCGGGCAGCTTCTGCAGGGCCTCGGGCAGGACGAGCCGCCGCGCGGCCTCGGTCTGCGGATGAAAGAAGACCTCCTCCACCAGTCCCTGCTCCTCGATGACGCCCTTGTTGATGATGGCCACATGGCTGCAGATCTTTTCGATGACGCTCATCTCGTGGGTGATGACCACGGCGGTGATGCCCAACTGCGCATTGATGTCCTTGATCAGGGCGAGGATGGAATCCGTGGTGGCCGGGTCAAGGGCCGAGGTGGCCTCGTCGCAGAGCAGCACGCGCGGATTGGTGGCCAGGGCGCGGGCAATGGCCACGCGCTGCTTCTGCCCGCCGGAAAGCTGTGAGGGATAGGCATCCTGCCGACCGGAAAGGCCCACCAGCTCCAGCAATTCCAGGGCACGCGCGCGGGCCGCCGCCTGCGACGTGCCCACCAGCTCCAGCGGAAAGCAGACATTCTGCAGGGCCGTGCGCTGCATGAGCAGGTTGAACTGCTGAAAGATCATGCCCATGGAACGCCGGGCCGCGCGCAGTTCCGCCTCCGGCAGGCGGCAGAGATCCTTGCCCTCGAAGAGCACGCTGCCGCCCGTGGGCCGCTCCAGCATGTTGATGCAGCGCACAAGGGTGGACTTGCCCGCACCGCTCTGGCCGATGATGCCGAAGATGTCGCCCTTTTCTATGGCGAGATCAATGCCGCGCAGGGCGTATACGTCAGCCTTCTTGCCGGGAAAGCGTTTTTCCAGTCCGATTATCTGAATGATGGGCGCACCGGCCATGATTTCCTCCGCCGAACGTCTTTCCGCTCGCGCACGGGCAAAACCCGCCCCGCGACATACGGTGGCGCAGCCTAGCATGTTTTTCGCCGGGCGCAAAGGGGAGAACCCGCGCCCGCCTTGCCCCTCCGTCCGGGCAGCAAAAGCGGGAGGGACGTTGCCGCATCCCTCCCGCACCAATGGCCGCATCCGTTCGCCGTCAGCGGTTGGCCCCGCAGCAGCGCTTGTACTTCTTGCCGCTGCCGCAGGGGCAGAGGTCGTTGCGGCCCACCTGCTGCCGCGCCCGGGCGGGCCGGGCCTTGGGCGGCTGCACCTCGCTGCCGCCGGAGTAGGAGAGATCCTGCGCCTCTTCCTTGTGGCGCAGGGCCTGCGCCTCCTCTTCGGGAGCCTCGGGCTGCACATGCACCCGGGTCAGGGTGCGGAACACGCCCTCGCGGATCTGGAAGAGCATGTTCTGGAAAATCTCGAAGCCCTCGCGCTTGTACTCCAGCTTGGGGTCCTTCTGGCCGTAGCCGCGCAGGCCGATGCCGTCGCGCAGGGCGTCCATGTTGCGCAGATGCTCCTTCCAGCAGCGATCCAGCTCCTCCAGCAGGAAATACCGCAGGATGGGCTGATACATGTTCTGGGCCTCCTCGCGCAACTGGGCAAAGATCTCGTGGATCTTCTCCTCGCAGACCGCGCGTTCGGGCAGGGGCGAACCCGGCGTCATCACCCGGCCAAGGTTGAAAATGTCCGCCAGCCGGGCCATGACCACATGCCGCACCTCCTCGAGCTGTTCCGCGGGCACGCGCTCCAGCTGGCCGTAGGCGTCGTCCAGCACGTCGCTCCTGAATTCGGCCACCACGGGTTCCATGTCCGGCTCGATCATGATTTCGCGGCGCAGGGCATAGATGACCTCGCGCTGCTGGTTCATGACGTTGTCATAATCCAGCAGGGTCTTGCGGATTTCAAAATGATGGGCCTCCACCCGCTTCTGCGCGCCTTCCACGGCCCGGGTCACCATGCGGTTCTCGATGGCCTCGCCGTCCCGCAGGCCCAGCTTTTCCATGAGGCCCGCGATGCGCTCCGAGCCGAACAGCCGCATGAGGTCATCCTCCAGCGAAAGATAGAAGCGGGAGGAACCGGGATCGCCCTGACGGCCGGAACGGCCGCGCAGCTGATTGTCGATGCGGCGGCTTTCATGGCGTTCGGTGCCGAGAATGTGCAGGCCGCCCAGTTCGCGCACGCCCTCGCCAAGGATGATGTCCGTACCGCGCCCGGCCATGTTGGTGGCAATGGTCACCTTGCCCTTCTGCCCGGCCTGGGCCACGATTTCAGCTTCGCGCTCGTGCTGCTTGGCGTTGAGCACATTGTGCGGGATGCCCATGCGCTTGAGATGCGCGGAAAGCATTTCCGAGGTCTCGATGGAAATGGTGCCCACCAGCACGGGCTGCCCGGTCTGGTACAGCTCGCGGATGGACTCGAGAATGGCCTCGTACTTCTCCTTGCGGCTGCGATAGATGAGGTCGGGATAATCCTTGCGGATCATGGGCCGGTTGGGCGGAATGGAAATGACTTCCAGATTGTAGATCTGCTGGAACTCCACGGCTTCGGTGTCCGCCGTGCCGGTCATGCCCGACAGCTTGTCGTAGAGGCGGAAATAATTTTGGAAGGTGATGGAGGCGAGGGTCTGGTTTTCCGCGTTCACGCTGACGCCTTCCTTGGCCTCCAGCGCCTGATGCAGGCCGTCGGAATAGCGGCGGCCCTCCATGGGGCGGCCGGTGAATTCGTCCACGATGACCACTTCCCCGTTGAGCACCATATAATCCTTGTCGCGCTTGAAGATGTGATGGGCCTTGAGGGATTGCAGAATGCCGTGCTGGGCCGTGACATTGGCCGGATCAAAGAGGTTGTCCAGCTTGAGGAGTTCCTCGCAGCGGGCCACGCCTTCCTCGGTCAGCATGGCCGTGCGGGCCTTTTCGTCCACGGTGTAATGCTCCGGCCCGAGCTGGCGCACCACGCCGTCCATGACGCGGTACGCGCCCACATCCTCGTCGGACGGGCCGGAAATGATGAGCGGGGTGCGGGCCTCGTCAATGAGAATGGAGTCCACTTCGTCCACGATGGCGAAATTGTGCCCGCGCTGCACAAGCTGTTCGGCATAGAACTTCATGTTGTCGCGCAGGTAGTCGAAGCCGAACTCGTTGTTGGTGCCGTAGGTGATGTCCGCAGCATAGGCGGCCTTGCGTTCCTCGTCGTCCAGCCCGTGCACGATGACCCCGGTACTCAGGCCAAGGAAGCCGTACAGCTTGCCCATCCATTCGGCGTCGCGGCGGGCCAGGTAGTCGTTGACCGTCACCACATGCACGCCCTTGCCGGACAGGGCATTGAGCGCCACGGCCAGCGTGGCGACAAGGGTCTTGCCCTCGCCGGTCTTCATTTCGGCGATCTTACCCTTGTGCAGCACCATGCCGCCGATGAGCTGCACGTCATAGTGGCGCATGCCCAGCACCCGGCGCGAAGCCTCGCGCACGAGGGCAAAGACCTCGGGCAGCAGCTCGTCCAGCGACGTTTCCCCGGCCTGCACGGCCTCACGGTATTCGCCCATGCGCCGGGCAAAATCCTCGTCGGCCAGCTCCTGCATGGCGGGTTCCAGGGCATTGATGCGCGCCACCAGAGGCCGCAGCCGCCGCAAATAGCGCTCGTTCTTGCTGCCGAAAATCTTTTTGAACATATATCCGAACATCGGGACTCCTGACAAACGACCGCGCCCGCGCGATCGGGGAAGTGGGGTTCATGGGTGGGGAGGGCAAGCCCCCGGCCTGTTCCCGTATAGTATAGGCAGGCTTTGCCGTTTGGCAATGCCGCCATTCCGCAAAGAAAAAGGAACGGGACGCTAATGTCCGGGAGTTCCGAGCCGATAAGAGAGAAGGAACTGAGCGTCAACAGCGGTCTGCATCCGTGGGCGGCAGCTCTTCCTTGATCACGGCTTCGGCCTTGATGCGATCCAGCAATTCCGCAAAGACGGCCTTGACGTTTTCGCGGATGTCGCCGGCCACCACAAGAAAGAGCAAATCGTCGCCGGGGCGCAGTTCGCCTTCCGCAGCTTCGGCCAGTATGGCAAAGATGCCGGGGCGGCGCTCCATTTCGCGGCAGATGGCGGCCATGCGTTCCCGGTCGGGCCGCACGACAACGCGCCCCACCGCCGCGTGATCCGCGCGGGACCAGGCCCGCACCACGCCGTTGTGCACGAGCATCATGCCCACATGTTCGCTGAAGCCGGGGCGTCGTTTCAGTTCCTGCAGAGTTTGGGTAATGTCCATACGTCGAGCCTCCCTGTTGCGCACACGTCGTCAGACGCAACAGCCTACATGTATCGCCGCCCGGCATAAAGGATTTTTTCATGGCCAACCTGTCGCAGCTTCTCAACCGTCTGCCCGAAATTCCCGTGGTGCGCATGAGCACCATGGGCCACGCCGTGTGGGTTTGCTGGCACAAGACGCCGCCCGCCGCCGTCAATCAGACGCTGCTCAACTATGGCGGCATGCTGCTGGCCGAAGAAAGCGATCAGGCGCTCTGGTTCTTCTTTACCGACGACGCCTTTCTGGCGCTGGCGCGCCTTTCGGTCTGGGGAAACTTCAACGACCTGGCCGTTGCCATTGAAATCTTCCCGGGGCGACTGCAGTTCGGCGCGCGCCGCGAAATGAATCTCTGGGTGGACGGCAAGCTGGCCGCCCAGCAGATGATGGTGCGCGAGAATCTGGAAGTCTGGGTGCATCCCAAGAGCCGCGAGGGCAAGAACACCCTGCCCGGCATCGAATTTGAAAAGATGCCGCCCCTGCAGGGCATGGCCTCGCTGGACTGGGCGCTGCTCAAGGCCGACGTGCGCATGCCCTACACGTCCACCCAGGCCTGGTTTGCCCTGCTGCATCCGCTGGGCAGCCCGCTGGACAAGGACTATCAGGTGGGCTGGCCCGCCATGTTCGCCCGTCTGGAGAGCATCTTCCAGGCCCACAAGATGCGCTTTCTCGTGCACGAGAGTTTCGTCATGGTGGCCGTGGAAAATCTGCTCATGCTGCGCACCTTCCTGCGCGACTACCTCCAGACCTTTGATCGCGAAAACGATCAGAATGCGCCCTGCTGGCCCTGCGTCTGCGTGGTGACGGATCGCAAGAACCTCAATTTCAACAGCGATCTGCCCAAGAAGGTCGGCCTGAAGTGGGACAGCCTCATGCCGGACTTCCCCTACATGAGCTACCGCAACGCCTACCTGCTGGGCGAGGGCTTCACCATTCGCGACATCGCCTTTTCCGGCGACCAGTCCAGCATGGAGAGCTGGTGCAACATCATCCTGGATGAAAACAGCGTCAGCCGCCGCTCCATCCCCCTGCTCATGGCCGGGCAGCTGGCCGCCAGCGGCGCGTCCGACGTGGGCTGCTTCTACTGCGGCATTCGCACCCACACCGCCGCCCAGTGCCCCACCCGCATCAGCGCCCCCAGCCGCCCCCAGATCTGGGACGAACTGGCCGCCCTTGATCTGGACGCCATCAATGAAGGCTTCCGCCAGATCGAGCAGCAGCTCGTGACCAGAGGGCTGGACGGTTATGATGAGCTGCTGCACACCCCGGGGCCGACGGCCACCCTGCTGCAGGCCGTGCTCGATCTCAACGGGGCCGGGCAGCTGCGCAACGTGCCCCGGCAGTGGCTCTATCGCATGCGCGACCTCGACGAGGACGAAAACCCCCAGCGCGACGACAGCCCGGCCTGGGATTTTCTCGACAAGCTGGCCCAGACCCCGGCAGACAGCCTCCTGCCGCTGGAAAAGGCCATCAATGATTCCATCACCCGGCACTCCCGCGATCCGCGCCTGCGCACGGTGCTGGGCTTTCTGCAGGTGGAGCGCGCCGACTATGCCCACGCGCAGCAATCCTTCCGCGACGCCGCCAGCCTGACCCCCTCGCCGGCCCTGCAAGCCTGGAATGAATATCTCCAGGGCCGTTTGCACGAGGAACTCGGTCACTATGCGCAGGCCCTCGAGCAGTATGCACAGGTGCTGCGCCTCATGCCCCAATGGCATGACCTGCGCTACCGGGAAATTGTCTGCAAGGTCAAGATGGGCTTCGGCGAGCAGGTGCTCGATCAGATCTCGCGCCTTGTCCATGACGAACCCGCCTTTTTCAACCGCATCCTCATCGACCCCGCCCTCGAACGCGGCCGCCTGCTCATCCTCTCCTCGCTCTACGATATCTGGGACGCCGCCCACAGCCGCGCTCTCGAGGAAAGCGGACGCATCAGCGAGATGGAGGAACGCCTCAACCAGTGGTTCGAGGAGGATCACCCCGTTCATATCAAGCTCGGCCGACGCATCAGCCAGCTCAAGCACATGAGCGAGGTGAAGAACTATACCGCCTTCTTGCGCGTGGTCGAGGAAACCACCCCCCTGGAAAAGGAACTTGACGAGTGCATCCAGCACGAGGTCGATGACCTGCGCGAGCGCTACAAGGGGTATCTGGAACGCCTGCAGGAAGTGCGCGACGAGGCCTCCTGGTTTCCCTTCCCCTCGGCCCTCAAGGAATTCAGCCAGGAATTCAATGAATGCGCGGGCATCATCAACTGGGCCTTTGCCTGCAACTTCAACGATGCCGCCACCTTCAAGCGCGCCCAGACCACCACGCCGCGCCTCAATCAGCTCCTGCGCGACCTGCGCCGCCGCCTCAAGTTCCTGCGCATGGTGCGCGATGTCACCCTCTTTGCCATGACGATGGGCAAGACATTCCTCTGGGTGGAAATCATCGGCCTCATTCTCTGCTTCCTCGGCATTCCCGCCGTGGTGCTCTGGGGGCAGCATTTCCACCTCGGCTGGCTGCGCGACCTCATCGGCGAAAACCAATGGGACATTCAAAAGGTTCTCGTCTTCATCGTCAGCGTCATCGCTCTGGGCATCTCCGCCCTGCGCTCCACCCTCGTCTTTGAGTCCAAGCGGGAAAAGCTCCTTGACGAAGCCCGCGAGCAACGCGAAAAGGCCCAGCAGATGCGCCTTGACCGCATCCGCCGTCAACGTCAGATGGAAGCCGACAACGCCCGCCGCCTGCAGGAAGCCGAAGCCGAGCGCCAGCGGCAGGAAGAGCTGCGCCGCCGCATGGAAGACAACTGACGCCCCGCCCCCCGCCCTGCGGGGGGCTTTTTTTCCCCGGCGGGCGGGATCAAAAAAACCAAGCCAAGCGCTAAGAAACAGCTTGACTATCCTTTCAGGAATCGTTACTGTTTATTCAACAAGGAGGCACACCATGTCGAGTCTTAAGGATTTCGCCTTGTATGATATATCGTGGAACCTGTCGCCCGAGCACGCCGTCACCATGTATCTGGAATGGGGCAACAACGACTGGCATGCGGAATATCCGCCCGTCCGCTCCAAGGAAGACGTTTCGTATTACTTCGTGGTGGACAACTGGGGCGAAAAGCCTGTGGTGCGCCTTGTGCGGCGCAACTCGGAAAATGCCGAGGATCTGATTTCCGTTCCCCTGCCCGACAGCCTGCTGGCGGACTTCCACGCTGTACACGGCACCTGTCGCGGCATCAGCGAACCCACGCCGGCCATCAAAAACTGGCTGCGCCACGAAATGGGCCAATAATCCCGCCCCCCCCCCGAGCGGACAACATACCCTCCCACTCCTCGCGGTACTCGCCATACCGCTGCATCACACCATCCCAACCGCGAAAGGGGCCTGTTGACGGACAGGCCCCTTTCCTTTTGCTCGCCTGCCCGGCGGGCGACCGAATGGCGGCCCGCAGGGCCGTGCCCGTTGCGACGAAGGAAGCTACGGGCATCGACAGCAGAGCTGCCTGCAGCGGCCTTGGGTTTTCTGCTTTTTTTTCTTTCGATGGATTGCGGCTTCGGCCCGGCACCCGGGCCGGGTCGCCTGCCCGGCGCGGGGCAGGGGGCAGGGGCTTGGCAGCCCCTAGCCCCCTACAACCCCTACCCCGCCTTGGGCAGCCATTGCTTGCGGGGAGCGTGACCCTTCAGGCGTACCCTGCCTCCCTTTGCTGTCGCGCGTCCTTTGGCAACGCCCTTCCGCTGTCCCGCACGCGGGACGAGCGTTCGGGCGGCGTCGGAGGGCCTGCGGCGGCCTTGGGGTTTCTTCTTTTTTTCGTTCGTTGAATGGCGGCCTCATCCAAGCATTTGATCGTGGCCGCCTGCGCGGCGGGGCGGCAGGGGGCAGGGGCTTGGCAGCCCCTCGCCCCCTACAACCCCCTTCCCCCCACAAAAACCATATTTTATGGCAAGCAAGGGCTGGCGGCGGCCCATTCCGTGCGCAAGACGGCGTAGATCAGGGTATTTTCGTAGACGGGGCGGCCCTGTTCATCATTGACAAAAGCGGCAAACTCCCGCAGCAGCCCTTCCCTGCGCATGCCGAGGCGTTCGCAGAGTTTTTGCGAGGACAGATTGTTTTCCTCGACATAGGCGTAAATTCTTCGGGCCTTTTTCTGGTCGAAGAGGAAGGCGAGGTAGGCTCGGGCTGCTTCGGCGGCATAGCCCCTGCCGGTATAGGCCGGATTGAGGTGCCAGCCGACGCCATGATTGCCGTGTTCTTCCTCTTGCGAAAAAAGATTGCCGATAAGGGCGCCGTTGGCCCTGAGGCAGACGGCCAGTTCGGCGCCGTTGGGGCGCGCGTTGCGCTCGCGGATGCTTTGCAGCGCATCTTGGATGCTGGTCAGGCGTTCGGGGTAAAAGCACGATGCGCGAGGCTGCCGGAAATAGGCCAGCAGCTCTTCTGCATCGTCGGCGCGGAAGTTGCGCAGAACCAGGCGTTCGGTGGTGATGGGCATCATGGCGGGAGCATAGCGACAAGGGGAGCGTTTGCCAAGGCCGCCCGGTACGGGACGGATGTTCCAGCGTAGGCGGGGATGGCGGTGGAAGCGTCAGGGCCTCTTGTTTTTGCGGCGGCGCGGGCTTACACCAGCAGGGAGGCCGCGTGGCCGACGTGTCCGGGAAAGGGGGGCGCTATGGTTTTCTGGCTTGCGTTGCAGGGGGTTCTGGGCCTGCTTTTGATCAGCATAGTGGGCTATGTGCTGGCGGCCAAGGGCTGGTTTGACGATCACGCCATCATCATGATGCCGCGCCTGATTACCTGCGTCGCCCTGCCGCCGTATCTGTTCTACACGGTGAGCCATTCCTTTCAGCGGGAACAGCTCCTGCACATGATTGTCAGCTCGCTGTTTCCGCTGCTGTCCATGCTGGTGACCTTTGCCCTGGCCTGGGTGCTGGCGCGGCTGTTCCGGGTGAAGGAGGGGCGGCGCGGGCTGTTCTGCGCGGGCATGTCCGCATCCAATACGATGTACATCGGCCTGCCGGTCAATCTGGCCCTGTTCGGCGAGGAGGCCCTGCCCTTTGTGCTCCTCTATTTCTTTGCCAACACGGTGTTTTTCTGGACGGTGGGCAATTACGCCATCAGCCATGACAAGGTGGAACTGCGGGCCGGGGCGAGTTTGTGGAGCAATGCCCGGCACATCCTGTCGCCGCCCATGATCGGCATGTTGAGCGGGGCGGCGCTGGTGATCTTTTCGCTGCGCCTGCCGCGCTTTCTGGAATCCTGCGCCCAGTATCTGGGCAATATGACCACGCCGCTGGCCCTCATTTTCATTGGCGTTTCCCTGTACAAGATGGATTTGCGCCACCTGCACATCGACCGGGATCTGGTGCTGGGCATTGTGGGCAAGCTGGTGCTGGCCCCGCTGGTGCTGGCCGTCATGCTGGCGTACTGCCTGCCGGACGTGCCGGATTTGATGCGCAAGGTGTTCATCATTCAGGCCGGGCTGCCCAGCATCCTGCAAACCGCGCTCATGAGCGCCTATTACGACACGGATCCGCAATACGGGGCGCTGATGGTGACGCTGACGACCCTGCTGTCCACCCTGACCATCCCGCTGGCCATGACGCTCGTGTCATTGTAGG
Organism: Candidatus Desulfovibrio intestinavium; assembly: GCA_019118345.1. GTDB lineage: Bacteria > Desulfobacterota > Desulfovibrionia > Desulfovibrionales > Desulfovibrionaceae > Desulfovibrio > Desulfovibrio intestinavium. Next base: position 37,190 of record DWZD01000051.1, read on the forward strand.
GGCCGCAATGACGGACGCCGGGGCGGCAAGGCCCCGGCGCCGGGAGGGAAGGGGTCGGGACGGTCGCGTTCATCCCGGCCTGACGCGCGCTGCGTCGCGCGTTCCGATGAGGAAAGGCCGTTTCGCGGACGGCCTTTCAGCTGTTGGTTACTGTGCGGCGGGGTAGAAGCCTGTGGGCTGTTCCTTCAAGTTGATCATGATGTTCTTCATCTGGGTGTAGTGTTCCAGAATGATCTTGTGGGTTTCGCGGCCGATGCCGGATTCCTTGTAGCCGCCGAAGGGTGCGCCTTCGGGTATGGCGTTGTAGGTATTGACCCACATGCGGCCGGTTTCCACATGCATGGAGACGCGCAGCGCGCGATTGAGATCGCGCGTCCAGACCGCGCCGCCGAGGCCGAATTCGCTGTTGTTGGCCATGCGGATGACTTCTTCCTCGGTGCGGAACTTGATGATGCAGGCCACAGGGCCGAAGATTTCCTCACGGGCCACGCGCATGTCGTTGGTCACATTGCCCAGCAGGGTGGGCCGCAGGAAGCAGCCCCTGCCGAGTTCGCCTTCGGTTTCCTGCCGGCCGCCGCACAGCACGGTGGCGCCTTCCTTGCGGCCGATTTCCACATAGTCCAGAATTTTTTTCATGTGCCCCTGGCCGATCTGGCAGCCCATTTGCGTTTCGGTTTCCCAGGGCAGGCCGACCTTGACGGCATTGAAGCGTTTGACGGCTTCTGCCACAAAGCGATCGTAGATGCCTTCCTGCACGAAGACGCGCGAACCGGCGCAGCAGACCTGCCCCTGATTGAAGAGAATGCCGACCTGCAGGCCATCCATGGCCATTTCCCAATCGCAATCGTCAAAGAAGATATTGGCGGACTTGCCGCCCAGTTCCAGCGTGGCCGGAATCAGGCGCTGGGCGGCGGCCAGCGCCACGCTGCGTCCCACTTCGGTGGAACCGGTGAAGGCCAGTTTGCGGAAGCCCTTGTGATCGAGCATGTACTGACCGGATTTGCTGCCCGAGCCGGTAATGACGTTGAATACGCCCGCCGGAATCACGTCCTGCACGAGGCGGGCGAATTCCAGCACGCTGAGGGGGGTTGCGCTGGACGTCTTGAGTACGGTGCAGCAGCCGCTGGCCAGCACGGGCGCGAGTTTCCAGGCGGCCATGAGGAAGGGGAAATTCCACGGCACAATCTGGCCCACGACGCCGAGGGGTTCCTTGAGAACAAGGCTCAGGGGCGATCCGTCCAGCAGGTTGGAGCTGCCTTCCTCGGCCATGACGCAGCCCGCGAAATAGCGGAAATGCTGGGCGGCCATGGGAATATCCACGGCGAGGGTTTCGCGGATGGGTTTGCCGTTGTCGAGGGTTTCGACCATGGCCAGATGATCGCGGTGGGCGTCGATGATGTCCGCCACCCTGTTCAGCAGGGCGGCACGCTCATTGGCGCTGACGGTTTTCCAGTAGGCAAAGGCTTTCCAGGCAGCATCCACGGCGGCGTCCACGTCCTCGCGCGTGGCTTCGGCGCAGGCGGCAAGCACTTCGCCGTCGGCCGGGCAGGTGGTGGTAAAGGTTCCGCCGTCGGAAGCGTCCTTCCATTGGCCGTCGATGAAGAGCTGATAGCGATCCTGCAAGGGCACCTTTTTCATGGCAATGGTCTCCTGCGCATTGAGCGCCTGTTGGTGATCCGTCCGGAAGGGGCGGCCCCGCCCCATGCGGGGCTTTTTGCATGCTGACAGGAAACAGGAAAGGGGCGGCTGGGGTCAAGGCGACACGTTTTTGGGCAAAAAAGAACGGGTACAGGCCGCTTTTTTGTGCACTGCGCGTGCGCCGTACATGGGCGGGCTGACGGCAGGGAGGCGGTATGCCGTCCTCTTTTGCGGCGGGGGCCGGATCAAGACACGAATTGAGGAAAAAACGTGAGTTGGTGTCCTCCCTGTGGCATGCGTCTATATTCGGAACGATTCGGGAGGATGCATGGTTTCGGTGGAGCGGCGCGAAGAGCTGGAAAGTCTGCTGCGCAGTCTGGGGGCTGATGAGCGGAAGTGGTTGCAGCAAAACCTGTTGCGACGGGAGACGGCCGGCCTGCTTTGTGAGGCGACAAGCCTCAGTGAAGAGGAACTGCTGACGGCGGAAAACTGGTTCCGGCGGCAGTTTGCCGAAGCGGATTGCCTGCGCATGCGGCGCAGCCACGCGCGCCTCTGGTGTCTGTTCATGCTGCTCCGGTACGGGGGCCTGCGTCTTGTGGAGGCCCTGTCGCTGGAGCTGCGGCATATGGACTGGGACAGCGGCAGCATTTGTCTGGAAGGCGACCGCGCCCGGCGCGTCCCCTTGCCGTGGGCGCCGTGCCGCCGCCTGCGCCAGCTGCTGGAAGATCCCTCGCTTTTTCCGCCCAGCGGCAGGCCGTTGCAATGTGATGCCAGTCATGTGCGGCGCAGTCTCAAGCAATGCGGTCAGGCCTGCGGCTTGCCCGCTGGCCTGCTGACCGCCCGCAGCCTGCGGCAGGCCCGCATTCTCGAGCTGATCCGGCAGGGCCTGCCCGCGCCGGTGGCGGACATCTTCTTTGCCGGGCGCAACAGCCCGCAGGCCGGGGGCATACGGTATAATGCCGAGGTCGCACAGAGCCTGTTGTGTGAGCACATCCAGCGGGCTACCGGCCCCCGTACCAGCGCGCGCAATGTGTTTCAGGGCCGCATCGAGGAAATCCGCGTCGCCGGGCTTATGGTACGGGTAAGCCTTTGCACGGCGGGCGGCCTGCGCCTCGCCGCCGTCATCACCGATGAAAGTTTCCGCAGCCTGCGGCTTGCGGAAGGCATGCTCGTGACGGCCATCATCAAGGCCCCGTGGATCGTCTTCGAGCCGGATCCCGATCAGGACGAGCCGCATGCCGTGGCCATGAATTGCTTTCGCGGTACGGTTTCGCGGGTGCGGCAGGACGGGATGTTTGCCGAGATTCTCGTGGAACTGGCCGACGGCAGTCAGGCCTGTGCTTTGCACGTCTGCGGCGAACGTCCCGTTCCCGCTGAGGGCAGTGCCGTCTGGATCATCTTCAAGGCCCTGTCCGTCATTCTGACCCTGTAAGCGGAACCGCACGGAAGAGAGCCGCCGGAGACGCTTTACTTTTCCGCTGAATACCGTCAAGCTGACAGCACTGAAAAAGCAACCTTTCCCGGGCGGATGCCAGAGTCGTGGAGGCTTGCCATGCGCGTTCTCGCGTCGTTTCTGCTGCTGGCGGCGGTCATGCTGCTGCCCTGCGCCGTGGCCGAATGCGCCACCGCCAGAGAACCGGCCTACAAGGCCGTGACCCTTGTGCACAATTACCCGTGGCCGGAAGGCCTGAGCCTCAGGTTCGCCACGGATGAACAGCTTTGCCGCGCCAAATACGGCCAAAACTGGCAAGTCAGGTGCGCGGCCGAGCTGGGCGAGCCGGGGGCAACCGCCACGGGCGTGCGCCTGACGCCGCCTCTTGACGGACATTGGGAATGGCGCCACAGCGGCCGGATGGATTTTGTGTTGGCTGCGGGGGAGGCGCCCGCTCCTGAGACGACCTACACGGTCGATCTGGAGGGCATGCGCCTGCCTGCGTCGGTGAAGCTCGACAAAACGCGCCTGTCCCTGCGCACGCCGCCTCTGAGCGTGCGCCTGCAGGAAGGGCGCTTCTGGGTGGATCCTTCGCCGCAGGCGCGGCACCGTCTGGCCGTCTCGCTGGAGTTCAACTTTCCCGTGGGCGCGAAGGAGCCGGTCATCCGCTGCAGCGCGCCGGGCGTGGCGTTCGGCGAGCCGGAGCGCGTCTGGAACGCCGCGCGCGATCGGCTGAACCTGGCCTTCCCGGTGACGAAGCTGCCGTCGGAAACGGTCGAGGCGCGTATCGTGGTGGAAGGGCTGCCGTCGTTCAGCCCGGAGGACGGCACCCTGGGGCCCCGGGCGCAGGGGCAGGAAGGGGATACGGCCTTCCGCGTGAGCGTGACCGGCAGCCGTTCGCTTTTTGCCGTCAGGGCTGCCGCGCTGGAAATCGCCCCGGATGACAACCTGAACAAGGAATATGTGCTCACGGTCGAGACGTCGCTCTATGTCTCGCCGGAAGAGGTGTTGCGCCATCTTGACGTCCGGCAGCTGCCCCGCTTCAACACGCCGGCGGACAGCCGCCCCTACAACTGGCTTGCCGCACCGGTCGTGCCTGCCGAGGCTCTGGAACGGGGAAGGAAGCTCACGCCCGTTTCCCTCATGCCGGACAATACGCCCGTTTCCCGCCTGCGTTTCCGTCTGCCCGCCGAAGCGGACAGTTATCTGCTTGTCGGCGTCCATGAGCGGTGCGCCGCCGCATCCGGGCTGACGCTGGGCAAGCCCTGGCGGAAAATCCTGCGTGTGGGCAAGGCCGGGGCGGATCTGGACTTTCTCCAGCCCGGCAATGTCCTGTCGCTTTCGGGCGAAAATACGCTGGACATCTATGCCACCAATCTCGACGCCGTCCGCTGGGAGGCGCAACTTGTGCGCGACCCCTTCCTGGCCCTGCTGGCGCAGGGATCGAGCCGCTCATTCACCGAGCCGCTGGCGGAAAGCAATCTGGGCCTTGAGGCGCTGAGCGAAAGCGTCCGGGGGGAACTGCCCCTGCCTGCGGTCGCGCCGGGCGCGGCGCAATTTGCCGGGCTGAATCTGTCGCCGGTGCTGGATGCGGCGGGCAGCGATGCGCGCGGCCTTCTGCGCGTGAATCTCATCGGTCTCAAGGACGGCAAGGAAGCGGCCTTCGCCTCCCGCATGGTGCTGGTCACGGATCTGGGGCTGCTGGTGAAGCGCACGGCTCTGGGCGGCTATGACGCCTTTGTCCATTCCTTCCGCACGGGCCAGCCCGTGGCGGGAGTGCGGGTCAGCGTGCTCGGCGCCAACGGCAAGCCGGTGGCCGGCGGCAATACGGACGCGGGCGGGCATGTGGCCTTTCCGCCGCTCGGCGGGCTGGCGCGCGAGGGGCGGCCCGTGGCCGTGGTGGCGGAATACGCCGGCGGCAAGCGCGGGGATCTGGCCTGGCTGCCCCTGACCGACGTTTCGCGCGAGCTGAATTTTTCCGATTTCCCGGTGGGCGGCAAGTTGTCCTCGCCTGACGGTCTCATGGCCTTTGTCTTTGCCCAGCGCGGCATGTTTCGCCCGGGTGAAGTCCTGCATTTCGGCTGCGTGCTGCGGCGGGCCGACTGGGCCGCCCTGCCGCCGGATCTGCCCCTTGTGGCTCAGGTGCGCAATCCGCTGGGCAAGATTGTCCTGAAGCGCCCCTTCACCGCCGGCGAGAGCGGCATGGCCATCTTTGACTGGGCGTCGCCGGAAACGGCCCCCAGCGGCAGCTATACCCTGAGCGTGCTCACGGCCGGCGGAGCCGAGATGCTCGGCAGCACGCAGGTGCGCGTGGAGTCGTTTCAGCCCGACACGCTGGCCCTGAAGCTGGAACGCCCGGCAAGCAAGGGCTGGCTGGTCGTGGACGGCAAGACGCCGCCCCGTCTCGGCGCACGCTTGACGAATCTGCACGGCGCGCCTGCCGTCGGACACGCGGTGCGGGGGCAGGCGATCTTTGCGCCCGCGCGTTTTGTCTTCCCCGGCTGGGAGGAATTTACCTTTCTTGATCCGGCGCCCTTTGCCGGGACGGAGCAGCGGCGGGATCTGGCCGAGAGCCTGACCGACAAGGACGGCATGGCCGGTCTGACGCTGCCCGCCGGTCTGCCGGGGCTGGCCTCGGCGCGCTGCACCCTGTCCGTGGAGGGCTTCGAGGCGGGCGGCGGTCGGCCCACGGTCGCCCGTACGTCCTTCCTGATTTCTCCGCGCACATCCCTGCTGGGGTACCGCCCTGTGGGGGCGCTGACCAATCTGCAATTCATCCCGCAGCATGGCCGGGCCGAACTGGAATTTGTGGCCATCAATCCTGAGCTGGCGCGCATCCCGCTGGACGATCTGACCTTTTCCGTTTTCGAACGGCGGTATGTCACCAGTCTGGTGCGGGACGCCGCCGGCGACTTCCGCTATGACGAGACGCCCGTGGATGCGCCCGTCAGCCGCGTGCGCCGGCAGGTGGGCGCGGAGGGGCTGCGGTTTGCGCTGGATACGGCGGAAGCCGGGGAATACCTGCTCGCCGTGCGGGATGCCTCGGGCGCGCTGCTGGCCTCGGTGCCCTATGTGGTGGCCGGGGAGCGCCCCTTGCCGCCCGGGGCGGAGCTGGCCTCGGGCAGGATGCGCCTGCGTCTGGACAAGACGGCCTATGCGGCGGGCGAGACCATGCGGCTGGCCATGTCCCTGCCCTATGACGGCACGGGGCTGATCACCCTGGAGCGCGACGGCGTGGCGGCCTTTGCCTGGTTCACGGCCCGGGCGGGCGATACGGTGCAGCACCTGACCGTGCCCGAGGATTTCGAGGGGCGCGGATATGTGAACGTGTCCTTTGTACGCGCCCCCGAGGCCGGCGCGGCCTATATGACCCCGCATACCTATGCGGTGGCGCCGTTCACGTCCAATATCCGGCAGCGCGACATGGGCCTGAGCATTGAGGCGCCGGAGAGCGCGCTGCCCGGAACCGCACTGCGCGTGACCCTGCGTGCCCGGCGGGCGGGCAAGGCCGTGCTCTTTGCCGTGGATGAGGGCGTGCTCCAGCTGACCCGTTTTGCCACGCCGTCCCCGCTGGACAGCCTGCTGGCGGATCGTGCGCTGGAGGTGCGCACCTTTCAGGCTCTGGATCTGCTCATGCCCCGGCGGCTTTCCCCCTTTGGCGGGGGCGACGGCGGCGGCATGGGCGGCGGACGCTTCCAAAATCCCTTCAAGCGGCGGGAAGAGCCGCCGGTGGCCACCTGGTCGGCCCTGCTGGATGTGACGCCGGAGGGCACGAGCGTGGAAATTCCCCTGCCGTCCTATTATAACGGCAAGCTGCGCCTCATGGCGGTGGGGGCCTCGCCCGGGGCGGCCGGTTCGGCGGCCCGGGCCAATACGGTGGCGGCCCCGCTGGTGCTGACGCCGCAACTGCCCCTGACGGTCTCGCCGGGCGATGTCTTTGCAGGCACGCTGGTGCTGGCCAATACCACGGATCAGCCGCTCAGGGCGGAAGTCGCGGCGGAGGCGGACGCGGGCCTTGCCTTCCTGAACGGGCTGCCGCCGGAAGCTGAGGTGGGCGCGCGGGCCGAGATCGTCTTGCCGTTCCGCATGCGGGCCGGGGAACAGCCCGGCGCGGCGGATGTGCGCTTCACGGCGCGGGGCGGCGACGGGACATATGCGCGCACGGCGTCCCTGTCCGTGCGTCCCGCCAGCCCCCTGCGCACCAGCGTGCAGGCCGGGAGTGCCGCGACGTCCGTCGAAGTGCCCGTGGTTCGGCGCGTACATGCCTGCGGGGCGCACAGCGCGGCCTCGCTGTCGGCTCTGCCCCTGCCGCTGGTGCGCGGTTTTGCCGACTATCTGCGGGCCTATCCCTACGGCTGCACGGAACAGCTCGTCAGCCGCGCCCTTGTCCGGGTGCTGCTGCGCGCTTATCCCGGCATCCTTGCGGACGAAAAGGAAAATGAAGCCATCCTGGAATCTGCCATCGGCGCCATCCGCGAGCGGCTGACCCCTGACGGGCTGGCGCTCTGGCCCGACGGCCCGGCGGATCCCCTGCTCACGGTCTATGCGGCGGACTTTTTGCTGGCGATGCGTGAAGCCGGGCGGGGCGGGGCCGAGGATCTGCTGCAGCAGGTCTGCGATGCGGTGGAGCGTGTGGCCGCCCTGAACGAGACTTCGCTGGCAGCGGCCCGCACGTCGGCCTATGCCATCTGGGTGCTGACCCGCGAGGGTCGCGTGACCACCCAGCTTCTGGAAAATCTGCGGGAGACCCTCGGGGAACGCAAGGTGGCGGACTGGGAGACGGATCTGACGGCCGTGCTCATGGCCGCGAGCCGCCGACAGATGCACATGCGGGATAGCGAGCCGCCCGCTGTGGTGGAATACCGTCCGGCGGGCTGGTTTGACGCGCTGGCCCAGCAGGCTCTGCACATGAGCCTGCTGGCGCGGCATTTCCCTGCGCAGTGCGCGGACGAGCACAGGAACGACCTGTTCGAGGCGGCGGTCATGGCCCTGCGGAGCGGCAGCTACGCCACCTTTTCCGCCGCCCAGGGGGCGCGGGCGCTGTTGGCCGTCGGCGCGGGCGCGGCGGCGGACATGACGCGCGCGCGGCTGACCTGCGTTGACGGGGACGGGGAGGCGCGCGAGGCCGTGCTGGCCGAGGGGATGCTGCTCACCGTGGACATGCCGCAATGCCGCCGCTATGCGCTGACCCTGCCCGCGGATTCGCCGCGCTGTTACTGGCAGGTGGCCACCACGGGCCATGACGTGCGGCCCCCGGACACGGCGGCGGCCAACGGCCTTGAGGTGAGCCGGGTCTATCTGGACGCGCAGGGCGAGCCGGTACAATCGGCGCGGCAGGGCGATGTGCTGACCGTGCGGATCAGCGTGCGTGCCCAGCGGCAGGCTGCGGCGGATTGCGTGATCAGCGATCTCTTGCCCGGCGGTTGCGAGATGGTGCTGCCGCGTCCCGGCGAGGCGGAAGCGGCGCAGCCGCAGGGCCTGAAGTTCGCCGAACGGCGGGAGGATCGCCTGCTGCTCTTTGCCGATGTGGGCCGGGAAGCCCTTGTCTATACCTATCGCATCCGCGCGGTGAATCGGGGAACCTTCCTTGTGCCGCCCATCGTGGCCCAAGCCATGTACGATCAGGCCTGCAACGGGCACAGCGCCGCCGGAACGCTGGAAGTTCGCTGACGGGGCCGTATCCCGCCCGGGAGAGGGTACGGCCCGCCGCCCGGCGGAAAGAGCATTGCGAGGTAATGAGCCATGCGCGGCCTCTCCGCTTTGTTGTCGTCCGTTGCCGCCTGTCTGCCGCGCTGGTTGCGGCGGGCGGCGGGCGCTATCGGTCTGACGGCGGCCTGCGGTCTGCTGGCATATGGCCTGCTGGGCCTGTGCGCGCCGCCGCCCCTGCTGGAGGGCGTGCCCTTTGGCCGTCTGGTGCTGGATGCGGAGGGGGGCATGCTGCGCCTTGCGCTGGCCGGGGATCAGGCCTACCGCCTGCGCGTCCCGCTGGATGCCGTCGCCCCGGAGGCGGTCAGGGCGACGCTGGCCTATGAGGATAGGCATTTTTTCGCCCATCCCGGGATCAATCCCCTTTCTCTGCTGCGGGCGGCTTGGGTCACCTATGCGGGCGGGGGGCGGCGCATGGGCGCGTCCACCATCACCATGCAGGTGGCCCGCCTGCGCCTCGGCCTGAATACGACCGGCATTGCCGGAAAGCTGCGGCAGATCTGGGCGGCCCTGCTGCTGGAACGGCATTACGGCAAGCAGGAGATTCTGGAAGCCTATTTCAATCTTGCGCCCTACGGCGGCAACATAGAGGGCATCGAAGCCGCCGCGCGCATCTACTTCGGCAAGCCCGCCGCGCAGCTGACTGCGCTGGAAAGCCATGCGCTGGCCGTCATTCCGCAGAATCCCGTCCACCGCCATCCCCTGCATGGCCGCGACTTTGCGGCGGCGCGCGCCCGGCTGGAAGGCCTGCTGGCGGCGGAGGACGGCTCCGCCGGCGGCGCACAGCCTCTGGCCCTGCCGCCCCTGCGGGTGCGCTCTCCGGCGCATTTGCCCTTTGGTGCGCCCCATGTCTGCGCGGAACTGCTGGCCGATGCCGCCGCGCCGGATGCGCGGGGCGTCATTGCCGCCACCATCGAGCCGGATGCGCAGCGGCTGCTGGAGGATCAGCTGTCCGCCCTCACGGCCCGGGGGCGCGTCCGGGGCATCCGCAATGCGGCGGCCCTGCTGCTGCGGGCCTCGGACATGCGGGTCTGCGCCCTGGCCGGTTCCGCCGATTTCCTTGATGCGGCCATCGACGGGCAGGTGGACGGCAGCCGTGCCCGCCGCTCGCCCGGTTCGACGCTCAAGCCCTTCATTTATGCCCTGGCGCTGGAGCAGGGCCTGATCCATCCCATGACCCTGCTCATGGACAGTCCGCGCTCCTTTGGCGGCTATGATCCGGAAAATTTCGACAAGGGCTTTCGCGGCCCCCTGCCTGCCCATGAGGCGCTCAAGGCCAGCCGCAACCTGCCCGCCATTGCGCTGGCGGAACGGCTGGCCGCGCCGGGGCTGTACGGCTTTTTGCGGCAGGCGGGCGTGGCCCTGCCCAGGACGCCGGAGCATTACGGGCTGGCCCTGGTGCTGGGCGGGGCCGAGGTCAGCATGCGGGAACTGGCGGGCCTGTATGCCATGCTGCTCAATCAGGGCCTGTGGCAGCCGTTGCGCCTGCGCCGCGATGCGCCCGTTGTGGCGCCGCGCCGCCTGCTCTCGCCGGAAAGCGCCTATGTGACCCTGCGCATGCTGGAACGGGATGACCTGATCCTGCCCACCCGCCACGGGCCGCTGCCCCTGCGCTGCAAGACGGGCACGTCCAACGGCTTCCGGGATGCCTGGACGGCGGGGATCGTCGGGGAGTATGTGCTGGTGGTCTGGGTGGGCAATTTCGACAATCGTCCCAACCCCTATCTTGTGGGCGGGGAAGTGGCGTTGCCGCTTTTCCGGGATACGGCACGCGCTCTGGCGGCCCTGCGTCCGCTGCGCGATCCCCTGCCTGCCCGGCGGGCGGGCCTGAACGTGACGGAAATTCCCGTGTGCACCGCCACCGGGGACGTGGACGTTTCCCGCTGTGCCGAAACCACGCAAAGTCTGTTCATTCCCGGGGTGTCCCCGTTGCGCGACAGCGGCATCCTGCGGCCCATCCTCATCGACAAGGCCACGGGCCTGCGGGCCTGCGAAGCGCGCGAGGGCGAGACCGAGGAACGCTATTGGGAGTTCTGGCCGTCAGATGCCCGCGAGCTTTTTGCCCGGGCGGGCATCCACAAGCCCCTGCCGCCGGACTGGCTGCCGCAGTGCCGCCGTCAGTGCGCCGAGGCCTCCCTCGCGCCCGCAGGCAGGCCGCCGCGCATCCTGCTGCCCAAGAAGCATGTGGCATATTATCAAACGCTTTCCGGCGACAATCGCAGCCTGCCGCTGCTGGCCGCCGCCGAGCCGGACGTGCGGCGCATTCACTGGTTTGCGGGCAGAACCTATCTGGGCAGCGCGGCGCCGGGCGAAGTGCTGCTCTGGCGGCCTTCGAGCGCCGGGATGGTGGACATTCTGGCCGTGGATGATCTGGGGCGCAGCGCGCGGCAGACATGCCGCATCCGCCTGACGCCCTAGGGGCTGCCGCCGCCGGGGACAGCCTGGCCGGGGGTGGCCCCGCTCTGCCCCGATGCCTGCACGGCCCGCGTCCGCCGCCGGCGCGCGCGGGGGATCCTCTCGCCCGACCCATCCTTCCGCTTGGGGAGGGACGGGGCACACGCCTTCACCGCAAGCCATGCGGCGTTGCGCAGGGGCCGCGCCCGCCGCCAGCCGCGGCGTCACTCTCCATCAACTGAAGCCGTAGTAGTCCACATAGCTGACCAGATCCTCCACCGTATCCCGCAAGGGGCCGAGCATGGCGTTCACGAAGCCGTCAATGGGGCCATAAATGGTCTGCGTGACGCTCACGGCGTACTTGACCGGCACCTTTTCGCTCAGAATGGGAATGGCCAGCCCCTTGAGCGAGGGATAAAGCTCCCCGTCCATGACGGCATATCCCCGCTTGCGCACTTCCTCCAGATCCCGCAGCAGCTGTTCCGGGCTGCTGGTCGTCTTTTCCGTGAAGGTGGCGAATTCCGTCCGCTGCAGGTAGGCGTTCAGATCCTTTTCCGGCAGATGGGCCAGAATGGCCTTGCCCAGGGCTGAACAATAGGCCGGCACTGATCGCCCGACGGAAAACTGGGCATAGCTGGAATTGGTGCTTTGCAGGCGGTAGACGATGTCCTTGCCGTTCCACATGCCGAGATTGCATATCCCGTTGTTGTCCTTGTTTTTCTTTGCCAGTTCATCCAGAAACTGGATGGCGATCTGATCAAAGTCGCGTTTGGGCAGGATGCCCTTGCCGAGTTTGGACAGTTTGTCGGTGAGCACATAGTTGTTGTGCTGATCCTTGTCCACATAGCCGTGCAGGCGCAGGGTACTCAGAAAACGATAGCTGGCGCTTTTCTGCATGCCCATGCGTTTGGCCACGCTGGTGACGGTGACGTGCTTCTCCTCAACGAGCAGCTCCAGGAGTTGCAGGCCTTTTTCAAATGTTTGCACATAGATGACGCTGTTCTTCCCCATTACGAAATCCTTTTCCCCTCAGGATGACGATTTTCCTAGCAACAAGATAGCCTGTTTTGCTTTTCACGTCGATAAATCCTTGACAAAGTGTGGCCTGTAAACAATACTAGAAAAAAATTCACGATATGTGAATTAAGGAGGCTCCCATGCAAAAGGTGATTCAGCTCGGCGACAAGGGAACCCCGACCGAAGTCGTGGAGGCCCTCGCGCCCAACCCGCTGTCGGGCCATCCCGTCACCCGTGTGCGGCGGCAGTTTGTGCATCCCGCGGGGCTGGTGAACGCCGGCATCTGGGAGTGTGCCGCGGGCAGCTTCGAAATTCCCGCCCACCCCAGCCATGAGATGTGCACCATCCTGGAAGGGGAGGCCGTCATCGAGCATGATGACGGCAGCCGTCTGCCGGTGAAGGCCGGGGACAGCATTCTCATCCCCAAGGGGACGCGCAACATCTGGCATGTGTCCGAGCGCATCAGAAAAATATTCATGTGTTGTTTTGAACCGGAGTAGCCGCAAGCGCGGACAATCACGAGGAGGAAGCAATGAGTCAGGTACCCGTAGCCGTAGTGACCGGCGGCAGCCGCGGCATCGGCAAGGCCGTGGCCGATGAATGCATGAGCCTTGGTTTCCGTGTGGTGCTGGTGGCGCGCAGCGCGCGCAATCTGGAACAGGCCTGCCGGGAGTTGAGCGAAAAACACGCCCCGGATGCGGCCCACCAGCCCGACATGGTGTCCGTGGATGTGGCGGATGTGGCGGCCGTCAAGGCGGCGGCCGACGACATCATCCGTCGGCACGGTCATGTGGATCTTCTGTTCAATGCCGCCGGCATCAGCATTCCCGGCACCTTTGAACTGGATGCGGAAACCTTTACCCGCCTGTTTGAAATCAACCTCCGCGCGCCCTTCCTTTTTATGCAAGCCTTTCTGCCGCACATGGCGGCGCAGGGCGGCGGGCGCGTGGTCAACGTGGCGTCGCGCAACGGCAAGGTGGCCGTGGCGGGACTGGGCGGCTATTCGGCCTCAAAATACGGTCTGGTGGGTCTGAGCGAATCCGCCTACCGGGCCTATGCGGCGCAGGGCATCAGCATCACGACCATCTGTCCCGGCTGGGTCAATACGGAGATGGCCGCCAATGAAGGGCCGTCCCTCAGGCCCGAGGAAATGGTGCAGCCGGAAGATGTGGCCAAGACCCTGCGCTGGCTGCTGAGCATGAGTCCGTCCGTGCGGGTCATGGAAGTCATGCTCGAATGCGCCAAGGATGTGGAACGCCGGGCCTCGGTGGAACTGGCCAAGCTGTATGCCCTCAAGCACCGGCATGAAGATGAATTCAGCACCCTGGACGTACAGGCGGAATCATGAAGGCCGTCATAGAGAATATTCAGCATTTCAGCCTGCATGACGGGCCGGGTACGCGAACCACGGTCTTTTTCAAGGGCTGTCCCCTCCGCTGCGCCTGGTGTTCCAATCCCACCACGCAGAATTTCGGGGTCGAACTCCTGCAAAAGGCGGACAAGTGCCTGCGCTGCGGCGCCTGCGCCGCGGTCTGCCCGCATCAGGCCGTGAGCATGGTTCCCGGCTCGCTGCCGCGCATCGACAGAAGCCGTTGCGTCAATTGCGGCCTGTGCACCGCCTCCTGTCCCGGCAAGGCGCTGGTCATGGCCGGGCAGGAATACACGCTGGAAAGCGTGGTGACCAATATTGCGGCCGATATGCTCTTTTACCGCAATTCCGGCGGCGGGGTCACCCTGTCCGGCGGCGAGGTGCTGGCCCAGAGCGACTTTGCCGTGGCGCTCTGCGAGGAATGTCACGCCCTCGGCATCCAGACGGCCGCAGAAACCTCGGGCTATGCGCCCTACGAGAATCTGCGCCGCCTGTCGTCGGTGACGGATATTCTGTTCATGGACATCAAGCATGCGGACAACGCCGAACACAAGCGGCTCACGGGCATGGACAATGCGCATATCCTCGACAATTTCGCCCGACTGCTCCGGGACAGGGTGGAGCCGGTTCATGTGCGGCTGCCGCTGATCCCGGGCTGCAACGACAGCGACGACCATCTGGCCGCCTATGCGGCGCTGCTGTCGGGCATGGAAGGGAATTTTGATCTGGAGGTGCTGCCCTATCACCGTCTCGGCAAGAACAAATACGACATGCTGGGCCGGGAGTATGCCCTCGGGGATACCCCTCCGCTTGAGGAAGAACGGGTCGCCCGGGCGGTGTCCCTGCTGCGCGAGGGCCTCGGGCGCATTCCCGTCCTGTGTACGGCCTGACCGCTGGAACGAACAAACCTGTCATGAGCAACGTTTCTGGAGGAACAATCATGGCTCTTACCGAAGAGGCGCGTCTTGATCGCGTCATGAAGCTGAAGTCCCAGTTCTTTTCACATCGCCCCAGCGTCTGCATTGAAGGCGCGCTGTCCAAGACCGAGGTGTTCAAGGCGACCGAAAGCGAACCCATGATCATCCGCCGCGCCAAGGCCTTCAAGCGGCATTGCGAAACCAAGACCATCACCATCCAGCCCCATGAGCTTATCGTGGGCAATGCGGGCGCAGTGGCCCGCAGCATCCATGTGAACCCGGAATTGTCCAACAACTGGTTCTATGACGAGCTGGACACCATGAGCACCCGGCCGCAGGATCCCTACCAGATCACCGAGGAGCAAAAGCGCCTGTACCGTGAGGTCGTCTATCCCTACTGGAAGGGCAAGACCCTGCGCGACTACTGGAATGCCCGCGCCCCCGAGGATGTGCGCGAACTGGTGGCCGTGGGCGGCGTGTGCGACAATGACGTGAAGATCGAATGCACGCCCGGCGACATGGTGCCGGCGTTTCAGCAGATCATTCTTCCGCTGGGCTTCGACGGCATCCGCCGGCAGGCGGAAGAACATCTGAAGGATCTGGACTTCAACCAGATCGAAAACTTCGCCCGCCGGGACTTCTGGCGTTCCGTCATCATCTGCTGCGAGGGCTTTTCCGCGCTCTGCGAGCGGCATGCCGACATGGCCCGCGCGCTTCAGGTGGGCGCCGACGAGCAGCGCCGCGAGGATCTGCGCCGCATCGAGGCGGCCTGCCGGGCCATTGCCCACAATCCGCCCAGCACCTTCCACGAGGCCGTGCAGCTGGTCTACTTCGTCTTTGTGGGCCTGTTCATCGAGGGCAATGCCGGCGGCTATTCGCCGGGCCTGCTCGACCAGTACCTGCTGCCCTATTATGAAAAGGCGCAGGCCGACGGCATGAGCGACGAGGAGATTCTCGAGATCATCGAATGCTTCTATGTCAAGACCGGCGAACAAATCTGGTACTGGAACGAGCCGGCCGCCCGGCACTATTCGGGCTACTGCGCCTTCCAGAACATCGCCCTCGGCGGTCTGGACACCTACGGGCGGGATGCCGTCAATCCGCTGACCTATCTCATGCTTCAGGCGGGCATCGACGTGCAGATGGTGCAGCCCTCGCTCTCCGTGCGCATCAGCAAGAAGAATCCCGAAGCCTTCTTCCTCAAGGTGGCCGAACTGGTGCAGACCGGCTCCGGCTTCCCGGCGGTGTTCAGTGATGACGTGGGCTACAAGATGCTGCTCAAGAAGGGCATCCCCGCCCACCTTGCCCGCGACTGGGCGCCCATCGGCTGCGTGGAAGCCCAGCTGGCCGGGCGGCACTATCAGTGGAGTTCCGCGGGCCATTACAATCTGGGCAGCGCCGTGGAATTTGCCATGACCAACGGCATCCACCTGCAAAGCGGCAAGAGGCTTGGCATCGAAACCGGCGATCCGGCCACCTTCACGACCTTCGAGCAGTTCAAGGAAGCGCTCTTTGCCCAGCTGCGCCACCTGCTGCATCAGTTCTCCGTATCGCAGAATACGCTGGAAGAACTGCATTATCAGTATCTGCCCAATCCCGTGGCCTCCATGTTCACCGCCGGCTGCATGGAAAAGGGCCTTGACCTCACCCACGGCGGCGCGGAATTCAATACCGGCCCCGGCATGAACGGCAACGGCGTGGGCGACTTCGTGGATTCCCTGGCTGCGGTCAAGAAGATCATCTTTGACGAAAAGCGCTTCAGCATGGCCGATCTGGCCGCGGCCATCAAGGCCGACTTCAAGGGCTATGAGGCCCTGCAACGCGCCCTTGAGGAAGATGCGCCCAAGTGGGGCAACAATGACCCTGAAGCCGACGAGGCCATGATCGCCATGTGCGACGTGATCATCCGCGAAATCGACACCTATCGCGGCAAGCTCGGCAATCACAAGCTGCCCGCGCTCTATCCCGTGTCCTCCAACGTGCCGCAGGGCATGGCCGTGGCGGCCCTGCCGTCGGGCCGCAATGCGGGCAAGCCGCTGGCCGACGGCTGCTCGCCCTCGCAGGGCCGCGACCGCCTTGGCCCCACCGCCATTTTGCAATCGCTCGGCAAGCTGCCCCACGAAAGCATTGACGGCGGCACCCTGCTGAACATCAAGTTCACGCCGCAGGTCATTCAGGGCAAGGAGGGCCGTGCCCGCATTTCGGCCTTCCTCAAGACCTTCCTTGACCTTGATGTGTTCCATGTGCAGTTTAACGTGGTCAGCCACGAAATCCTGCGCTGCGCCCAGAAGAATCCTGAGGAGTACAAGAGTCTGCTGGTGCGTGTGGCGGGCTACAGCGCTTACTTTGTGGAGCTGAGCAAGGAAATTCAGGAAGACATCCTGAGCCGCACGGCGCACGAACTCTAATGTATGCGGGCCGGGGCCTGTGCCCCGGCCCCTGATCCCGGAGGCATGAACCATGAAGCAAGTTTTTTTCTGGGCAGTGCTCTGCCTGCTGCTCGCCACGACGGCGCAGGCTGCCCCTGTAACGGTGAAAAGCGCCTGGCTTGACGAGTACGAGGCCCTGCCCGCCTGGTATGCCCATGAGCGGCAATGGGATGCGGAGGCGGGGATCAGCCTTGACATGCGCATCTATCCTTCGGGCAAATTTCTCATGGACAACATGAGCAGCATCAAATGGGACGTGGCCGGTCTGGGCGGCGCGCCGGCCGTGCCGGGCATGCTGCGCAAGCAGGCCATTGTGGTGGGCATCGGTTCTGACGAGGCCGCTGCCAATGCCGTGTATGTGCGTCCTGACAGTCCGCTGCTGACGGCTTTTCAGCAAAAGCTGTCCGCCCGCGATTACGCCCGGCTGGTGACGGGCAAGGTGGTGCTCTGCCCGCGCGGCACGAGCGCGCACCAGCTGCTTCTGCTCTGGCTGGATCGCATGGGCCTCAGCGAGGAAAGCATCTCGCTCATGGATACGCCCCCCGCCGAAAGCGTGGGCAATCTCAGCGGCGGGGTGGGGGATATGGCCGTGCTCTGGTCGCCCGAGACCTGGGCCGCCGAGCAGGCCGGACTGAAAGCCCTGCTGACCGGCAAGGATCTCGGCCTCGTCCAGCCGACCCTGCTCATGGCCCGCTGCGACTATGCGGAAAAGAATCCCGACGGCGTCCGGGCCTTTCTGGCCTGCTATCTGCGGGCCGTCGAGGCCCTGCGGGCCATGCCCGCCGAGGAACTGGGCGCGCTGTACCGGCAGTTCCAGAAGGAATTTTGCGGCAAGGACATCAGCGCGGAACAGGCCGCGCGGGACGTGGCGAGCCATACGCTGTACCCCCTTGACCGACAGCGGGAGGTGCTTGCCTCGGAAGGGGAGCTGTTGACGTGGCTGGGGGATGTCATCGCCTTCCATGAGCGTACCGGCGAGCTCAGCCGGGGCCAGACGCGCGCCATCAGGGAACTGTCGCTGGTGCGGGCGGATTTTCTGCCCGCGTCTCTGCCCGAATCGCATGCCTCTGACGGGCAGTGAAAGCGGGCAGGCGGCCGTCGCGGCCTTTTGCCAAGCATTGATCTGAAACGCCGCCCGTAGTGCGCGGCAGGGAGAACGCTGATGCGGGGGAGCGGCTTTTTTGCCGTTCCCCCGTTCTGTTTGCGTCTTCTGCCGGGGAGGCGGCAGGGGGAGATCGCGGCGGTATTATTGAGAAAGAAATGCAATTGTAATTTTTTTCACAATTTTTTTCTTTCTGCCCATAAAAGCCTTGACTCGTGAAAATCCCTTCTCTAAAATTTAAATTACATAAAACAAGTTTTATTAAATAGAACAAAGTGAGGGGGGGGGTGAAAAAAATTTTCATTATTTCACTTGGGTAAGGTTCATATCTCCCGGAACTGGCCGGGGAAACAGGAAAATCAAAGGAGTGTCCCATGAAGCTGTTGCAAACCATGATATGCACGCTTGCCGTGTGTGCCCTTGTTCTTGGCGGTCTGAGCGAATCGGTCAAGGCCGAACCCAAGGAAATCAAGCTGCTCTTCCCCGAACCCTTCAGCGCGGCCTCCTCCTATGCCGAAGGGCAGGCCGTGGGCATCTATTACGGCGCTCTGGACTTTTACATGCAGAACCATCCCGCCCTGCGTGGCAAGTTCAAGATGCGCTGGGTGGGCGACGTGGTGAAGTCCCCGGCCGACGCCCTCAATGCCGTGGCCACCGGGGCCGGGCAGATTACCTACACCCTGCCGCAGTTCATCGAACAGTTTGACCCCGATTGGCGCATCATCACCACGCCCGGCATGTTTGTGGACATGGCCCACTTCCTGCGCGCCATGAGTACGCCGGAATGGAAGGCCAAGCAGGAAATGCTGGAAAAGAACTGCGGCTTCAAGATTCTCAAGTGGACGAACTCCATCGGGCACTTCTACCTCTGGACCAAGACCGGCCCGGCCGACACCCTCAAGGCCCTGCGCAACCAGAAGATCCGCTATGCCGGCCAGCAGTCCTATGCCGTGGCCTTCAACAAGCTGGGCCTCGTGGGCGTGGCGCTGCCCTATACCGAAGTGGTTTCCGCTCTGCAGACCAACATGATCGAAGGGCTGACCAACGACATTTTCGGCTACACCTATTACGATCTGCCGCGCCAGACCAAGTACATGCTGCCGGTTCCCTTCGGCTTCGGGCCGCAGGCGCTGGTGGTGAACGCGGAATGGTGGAACAACCTGCCCAAGGAGCAGCGCGACGCCATCAACTTCGTGGTGCAGTGCACGGACGTGCACCAGTACTTTGAAGCCGAGGAAAAGCGCATCCTCAAGTGGTGGGATGAAAACCCCGGCACCGAGCTGGTCAAGCTGACGCCTGAAGCGCGCGCCGAATGGGATGCCGCGCTGGCTGAAGCCGCCGCGGAATTCACCAAGGACGCCGATCCGGCCTTGCTCAAGGCCATTCGCGACAACAAGTAAGGAATAACGGGGCCGGAGCCTCGGCTCCGGCCCGGCCGCAAGCCAGGGAGGCCGCATGTCCGACCACACGACGACCCGTTACGAGCGCATCAAGCAGCGCTGGATGGAATTCTGGGGACTGGTGTTTTTTCTGGGAGTGCTCATCAACTTTGCCGAAATCATCTGCCGCACCGTCTTTCATTTTTCCATTGACCTCATGTACGACCTGCCCATCTGGCTGACCATCTGGGCGGTCATGATGCTGGCCGGCCCCATTCTGCTGGATGGGGAGCATGTTTCCGTGGATATGGTGCGCGACGCCGTGCACGGCAAGCCGCGCAAGTGCATCGAAATCATCAACTGTCTGGCGACCATTGCCTTCGGCGCGGTGGTGACCTGGAGCGGCTATATTTTCATTAGCCAGTGCTACCGCTTCAACATGAAGATTATCCGTTGCATCCCCGTCCCCCGCTGGATGGTGGAAATCTGCATTCCGCTGGGCATGGCCGTGTTCACCCTGTATGCCCTCATTCAGCTTGGCCGCGTGCTGCGCACCAATTACGACAAGAAGCCCGAAAACGGCGACTAGA
Source organism: Candidatus Desulfovibrio intestinavium (assembly GCA_019118345.1). Classification (GTDB taxonomy): domain Bacteria; phylum Desulfobacterota; class Desulfovibrionia; order Desulfovibrionales; family Desulfovibrionaceae; genus Desulfovibrio; species Desulfovibrio intestinavium. The sequence goes on from DWZD01000051.1 coordinate 57,163, forward strand.
TTCTCACGCCTGTCGCATTGAACAAGGAGACGGCATGGACACCACCACAATCCTTTCCCTGGCGTTGATCGTCCTCTTTTTCCTCATCGGCACGCCGCTGAGCGTCACCTTCAGTATCGGTTCCATCATCATCATGATCCATACGATGGGCTTTCCCGTCGGCAATATTTCCCAGATTTTTTATACGACCATCAGCGGCTATCCCCTGCTGGCCATGCCGTTCTTCATCTTTGCGGGCAATGCCATCCTGTCCAGCGGCGGCATGGGCCATTTGCGCGACTTCATGAACCGTCTGGTCGGTCATCTGCCCGGCGGCATGGCCGTGGCCATCTGCATCTTTGCCGCCTTTCTCGGTTCCATTTCCGGCTCCGCCACGGCCTGTCTGGCCATCATCGGCACCATCTTCGTGCCCATGCTGGCGGAATCCGGCTATTCCCGGGCCTTCGCATCCGGGCTGGCCGTGACCTCGGCCGGGCTGGGCGCGGTCATTCCGCCCAGCGTCTTCATGATCATTTTCGGCGCGAGCAATCGCATTTCCATTGCCGACCTGTTTGCCGCGGGCGTGGGGCCAGGCCTGCTGGCCGCCCTGCTCATGTGCGTGCTGACGGTGATCATCTCCCTGCGTCGCGGCTACTACGGGGGAAAGAAGGCCAGCACGGCCGAACGGCTGGATGCCTTCCGCAAGGCCCTGCCCATTCTGCTCATGCCCATCATCGTGCTGGGCGGCATTTATTCCGGCATTTTCAGCCCCACGCAGGCGGCCTCGGTGGCCTGCGTCTATTCGCTCCTGCTCGGGGTGTTCATCTACAAGGGCATAACCTGGCGCGTCTTTCTCAATATGCTGGTGGAAACGGTGCGCCTGAGCAGCATGATTTATTTCCTCGTCATCGGCGGCGAACTGTTCGGGCGCGTGCTCGGCTATGTGGGCCTGCCGCAGATGATCAGCCAATGGGTCATCAACATGCACCTTGGCCCCACCTCCTTCCTCTTTGCGGTACAGGCGCTTCTGCTGGTCATGGGCTTTTTCTTCTCCTCCTTCCCGATGGTGGTCATCGTGCTGCCGCTCTTTTTGCCCAGCGTCATGGCGCTCGGCATTGACCCGGCCCTCTATGGCGCGCTGGCCGTGTTCTGCGCCATCATCGGCGAAGTGACGCCGCCCATGGGGCCGCAGCTCTGGATCGCCGCGCCCATCTGCAAGGAGAAGATCGGCAACATCATGCGGGAATCCTGGGCCTTCCTCGGCGTGCAGGTGCTCACCCTGGGCATTGTCACCGTTTTTCCGCAGATTTCGCTGTTCCTCGTCAACCTCATGCGCTGACACGGCAGGCAGGCGCGGCTTGCGGGCCGCGTCGGCTGATGACGAGCATTCATTGACCCGGAAGGAGGAAGAAGATGTCCAAGACCCTGCTTATCCTCGGACTCGGCGGCGTGGGCTGCTTTGCCGCCCACTTGGCGGCGCGCCTGCCCGGCCTGCATGTGGTGGTGGGCGATGTGCGTGAAGAACATGCGCGGCAGGTGGCCAACAGTCTGATCTCGGTCAATTTTTTCGAGGGGGCGGCGCAGCGCTTCCCCCGGGTGGATGCCGTGGGGCTGGACATGATGCGGCCGGAGGACATTGCCCGGGTACTGGAAACCTGGCGGCCGGACGTGATCTTCAACGCCACGACCCTGCTGTCGTGGTGGCATCTGCATCGCCTGCCCCATGCGCTGGCCCGCCGCATCTACTACGGCGATCCCGAAGGCTGCGGCCTGCGGCCCTGGGCGCCCGGTCATGGCGTGCTCCTGACCCATCTCATGCGGGTCGTGCGCGCCGTGCTGCCGCAAGCGCGGGTGGTCAACGTGTCCGGGCCGGACTATCTGCATGAGATGCTGGGCAAGGTGGGGCTGGCCCCGGATGTGGGCGTGGGCAATGTGGCCCTGCTGGAACCCATCCTGCGACGCATCGTGGCCGAAAAGCGAAACGTGCCGCCCGAAGCGCTGGACATCACCCTGGTGGGTCACCATTGCATGTGCATGCAGATTTTTCAGGAAGGCGCGCTGGCCCCGGAAATTCCCTTCCATCTCCGCATCGAGGAGGACAGGCGGGACATTACCGCCGAGCTGGATATCGACCGCGATCTCTGGGCGCGGGTTCCCGCCCATATGCCCCTGCTTTCGGAGGTCAATCAGCAATGCGTGGCGGCCTCGGCCCTCAGGATCATCCGGGCCATGCTCTACGATACCGGAGAGATCATGCATGCGCCGGGGCCGTGCGGCCTGCCCGCGGGCTGCCCGGTGCGGGTGGACGCTTCCGGCGTGAAGGTGGTCGTGCCGCCGGAACTGGGCCGGGAACGGATGCTGCAAATCATGTACGAGGCCAACCGCCGTGAGGGCTTCGAGCCGACGGGCGAGGACGGCACGGTCACGGCCACGCCGCATTGCGCGGAGGTGGTTGAGGACGTTTTCGGCATCAGCTGGCGCTACCGGCGGTTCCGGCTGGAAGAAATGTTCGACGCCCATCAGGAAATGGCGGAGGCGTTCAGCCGGCTGCTGGCCCGCTATCCCGGAGCCTGATTTCTTTCGGCCAACTCCCTGAAACGCGCGGCCGTCGCAGACCATGCAGGCTGAGGCGGCCCGCGCCCCCCCTGTTCGTGCGCTCTCCCTGTCGCGGACAGGGCCCCGTCGGCAGGGCAACCGTCCCTGTCGTCCGATTTGTGGCGTTTGTAGGCACAAAAAAAACATTCCGGCGCGCCGTCAGGCGAGCGCCGGAATGTTGTTGCCGCAGGCTGCGGGGCGGCCGCAAGGGCGGCTAGCCCTTCTTCTTGGCGCCCGCCATCTGATAGCGCTTCTGGGCGGAAAGTTCCGTCTTGCGCAGGCGGATGGATTGCGGGGTCACTTCCACCAGCTCATCCTCGCGCACGAAGTGCAGGGCATGTTCGAGGGTCATTTTCTTCACCGGGGTGAGGATGACGTTTTCATCCTTGCCTGCGGCGCGGAGGTTGGTGAGCTTCTTTTCCTTGGTGGCATTGACGTCGATGTCGTTGTCGCGGTTATGCTCGCCCACGATCATGCCCTCGTAGACCGGGTCGCCCGGCTCCACAAAGAGCGTGCCGCGCGGTTCGAGATTGAAGAGGGCATAGGCCACGGCGCTGCCTGCCCGGTCGGCCACGATGGAGCCGGTGAAGCGGGTGGGGAAGTCCCCGCGCCATTTCTCGTAGCCGTCCAGATAGGAATTCATGATGCCCGTGCCCTTGGTGTCGGTGAGAAATTCGTCGCGGTAGCCGATGAGGCCGCGCGAGGGCACGGTGAACTCCAGCCGCACGCGGCCGGTGCCGTTGTTGATGCAGTTGAGCATGCGGCCCTTGCGCTGGTTGAGCTTGTCCGTCACCACGCCCATGAAGTATTCGTCGCAGTCCACATAAAGGTGTTCAATGGGTTCGAGAGTCTTGCCGTTCCCGTCCTTCTTGAGGATGACCTCCGGGCGGCCCACGGACAGCTCGAAACCTTCGCGGCGCATGGTTTCGATGAGAATGGCCATCTGGAACTCGCCGCGCCCCTTGACGAGAAAGGCATCCTTGTCCGCCGTGTCTTCCAGCCGCACGGCCACGTTGCGCAGGCATTCCTTTTCCAGCCGATCCCGGATGGCGCGGCTCTGCACGATCTTGCCCTCGCGTCCGGCCAGCGGCGAGGTGTTGATGCCGAAGCGCATGGCCACGGTGGGTTCGTCCACCCGGATGCGGGGCAGGGCGCGCGGATTGTCGCGGGTGCAGATGGTGTCGCCGATGGTCACATCCTCGATGCCCGCCAGCACCACGATGTCGCCAGGCCCGGCGGATTCCACCTCGGCCAGCTGCAGGCCGTCATAGACCTGCAGCTTGGTGGCGCGCAGGGGGGAGGGCTGGCCGTTTTCGCCCATGCAGACGAGCGCTTCCTTGGCGTACACCGTGCCGTGCATGATGCGGCCCACGGCCAGACGGCCCAGATAATCGGAATAGTCGAGATCGGCCACCAGCATCTGGAAGGGTTCGGCCGGGTCATGGGTCGGGCCGGGAATATGCTTGAGAATGGTCTCGAACAGCGGGGAAAGATCCGTCCGCTCGTCCTCCAGACCGTACATGGCCACGCCCTCGCGGCCGATGGCGTAGAGCACGGGAAATTCCAGCTGCTCGTCATTGGCCCCGAGATCGATGAAGAGATCATAGACCTCATTGAGCACTTCGTCGGGCCGGGCGTCCTTGCGGTCGATCTTGTTGACCACCACCACCACGGGCAGGCCGGCTTCCAGCGTCTTCTTGAGCACGAAGCGGGTCTGCGGCAGGGGGCCTTCCGAGGCGTCCACCAGCAGGATGGCCCCGGTGGCCATGGACAGGGAGCGCTCCACCTCGCCGCCGAAATCGGCGTGGCCGGGCGTGTCGATGATGTTGATCTTCACGCCCTTCCAATGCACGGCGCAGTTCTTGGCGGCAATGGTGATGCCGCGTTCGCGTTCCAGATCCATCTTGTCCATGACGCGATCATCCACCTGCTGATCAGCGCGAAAGACGCCGCTCTGACGAAAGAGCGCATCCACCAGCGTGGTTTTGCCGTGATCGACGTGGGCGATGATGGCCACATTGCGAAGGGAGGTATTCTGTTCCATGAAAAAAACCTTTGCTTGCCGTTGCGTGGAATGACTGCGTCCGGCGGACGCAAGCCGCCCCGCTGACGACCGGCACGGCCTTTCGCGGGGCGGGCAGAAGGTGTACGCATTTTTCAGAACTTTGTCACCATGTCCAGCAGCAGGCGCTCCAGCTGCCTGCCGGCCCGGGCGGCCACCTCCACGATTTCCTCAAGGGATGTCGGGGCCATGCAGTCCGGCAGGTTCTTGTTGCTCAGGCAGGAAATGCCCAGCACCCGCAGGCCGAGATGGCGGGCGGCCAGCACCTCCAGCACGGTGCTCATGCCGATGGCGTCCGCGCCCCATTGCCGGAACATGCGGGTTTCGGCCGGGCTTTCCAGCTGCGGGCCGCGCACGCCGATGTAGACGCCGCGTTCCAGCCGGATGCCCAGCAGGGAGGCGCTTTCCATCGCCAGCGCCAGCAGTTCGGGATCAAAGATGCGGCTCATGTCCGGGAAGCGCGGCCCCCACTCGTCCACGTTGGGGCCGGCCAGCGGCGTGGCGCCGGTAAAGTTGATCTGATCCGTCATGGCCATGAGGCTTCCGGCGTCAAACTGCGGATTGAGCGCGCCCGCCGCATTGGTGATGACCACGGTGCGCACGCCAAGCCCGGCCATGACCCGCACGCCCATGCAGACCTGCGCCGGCTGGTAGCCCTCATAGAGGTGGCAGCGGCCCTGCTGGGCCAGCACGGTCACCCCCGCCACATCCCCCAGCACAAAAGCCCCTTCGTGCGAGTCCGTCGTGGAGACGGGAAAGCCCGGCAGCTCCGCGTAGGGGATGCGCACGCTGTCGCGCATGGCCGACGCCAGTCCGGAGAGGCCCGTGCCGAGCACCATGCCCGCGCGGGGCGTGGCGGCCCGTCCCGTGCGGCCGGCGGCGGAAAGTTTTTGCTTCAGCGCCCGGACGGCGAGCTGGACTTCTGGCAGATTTTGCATAACAATACCTTGTTGTGTTCGTCAGTTTTTTCGTGTGCGCGTCCACCTGCTCCGGCAGGCGGTCGCGTTTGCGCGCATCATAGCCCGGCCGGGCATGCACTTCAAGCAACGCTGCCGGACGGCAGGAGAGTGCCTTGCAGAATTTACAGGATCTTTATGCCATGCCGCTGGAAAGCCACAAGGTGCTTGTGGCCAATCGCGGCGAAATCGCCATGCGCATCATGCGGGCCTGCCGCAAGCTGGGCGTGGCCTTTGCGGCCATTTATACCGCCGAGGACGCGGCCTCGGGCCATGTGCGCCTGGCCCGCGAGACCGGCGGGGAAAAGAGCCTCTACCGCGTCTCCTCCTACCATGACGCCAATGAACTCATGGCCGTGGCCGACGAAGCCGGCTGCACGGCCGTGCATCCGGGCTACGGCTTCTTTGCCGAGGATTTCCGCTTTGCCCGCCGCGTCATGAAGCGCGACCGCAAGATGATCTTCATCGGCCCCTCGTGGAAGATCATTCGCGAGCTGGGCGACAAGATCAACACCAAGCGCCTGGCCCGCAGCCTGGGCGTGCCCACGGTGCCCGGTTCCGACCGGCCCATTTACGACGAAATGGAAGCCGAGCGCATTGCCCGCAGCGTCTTTGAATTTCAGGAACAGCAGGGCATCCGGCGGCCGCTCGTGCTGGTCAAGGCCTCGGCGGGCGGCGGCGGCATGGGCATCGAGGAAGTCTACGATATCGACGTGTTCCGCTCCGTGTATCGCCGCATCCGCAATTACGCCCTGCGGCAGTTCAAGGATGAGGGCGTGCTCATCGAGCAGCGCATCACGGATTTCAACCATCTGGAAGTGCAGGTGGTCTCCGACCGCACGGGCCGCAATCCCGTGCATTTCGGCACCCGCAACTGCTCCATCCAGTCCACGGGCCTGCAAAAGCGCGTGGAGGTGGCCCCGGGCTTCGCCCCCGGCCCCATCACCTATTCCTTTGACGCCTCCAAGGTGCTGGCCGACATCGTGGACTATTCGCTGACCATGGCCCGCAAGGTGGGCTACGACAACGTGGGCACCTGGGAATGGATCGTCACCCGCAAGGGCGAACCCTTCCTCATGGAGGTCAATACCCGCATTCAGGTGGAAAACGGCGTCTCGGCCCGCATTTCCCGCATCCACAAGGACGGGAAAACCATTGACGACGTGGATCTGCTGGCCGAACAGGTGCGCATCGGCCTCGGCCAGCCCCTGGGCTACGGGCAGGACGACATCAGCTTCGAGGGCGTGGGCGTGGAATACCGCCTCATTGCCGAAGACCCGGACAATCGCTTCACCCCCTGGGTGGGGCGCATCGAGCGCTTCCAGTGGAAGCCGCAGCCGTGGCTGACCATGTTGACCCATGTGCCCACGGACGCGCCCTATGAAATCCCCACGGAATTTGACCCCAACCTCGCCCTGGCCATCGTCTGGGGCAAGGATCTGGATGAAGCCAGGCAGCGCGGCCTGTCCTTCCTTGACGACCTGCGGCTGGAAGGCCGCAACAATGCCGGCGAGGAGCTGAAATCCAACGTCAACTTCCTCCGGGCCAATACGGAACGCATCCTGCGCTTCTAGCGCCGGATGTGCGCGTGCGCGCATCTTTCCCCTCACGACAACTCGGATCGCTTAGCGGCGTGGGCGAAATATGATGGACAACAATATCGAGAAACGCATTCAGGGGCTGACGGACAGGCTTTCCTATGCCCGTGACATTTTTGCCGGCAAGCATGAGGACGACATCTCCCTGCTGGAGGAAAAGCTGGCGGCCTTTGTGGGCCGTGCCCGGCGCGGCGAGCTGGCCGACCCGTACAATGACGTGGTGGCGCTGGAAGAGCTGTTCAGCTTTGTGGAAAAACGGCTGGAAAATGCCGTGACCCCCATGGACAAGGTGCGCATCGTGCGGCATCCGCAGCGCATCTGTCTGCGCGACATCCTCGAAAACGTCTACGACAATTTCACCGAAGTGGGCGGACAGGACGAACACAGCCTTGACCCCGGCATGCTCATCGCCCGCGCCATCATCACCCGGCGGCGCGGCAAGAAGACCTATACCCAGTCGGTCATGGTCATCGGTCAGGAAAAGGGCCACGGCGCGGAATTTCGCAACGGCGGCTCCGTGAAGCCCTGGGGCAATGCCAAGGCCATGCATTACATGAATGTGGCCGAAACCGAGGGCATTCCCATTCACGCCTATATCTTCACGCCCGGTTCCTATCCCATCGAGGACTATCCCGGCGCGGCCCAGCAGATCGCCCGCAATATCTACGGCATGGCGGGCCTGCGCGTGCCCATTGTGGCCGTCATTTCCGAAGGCGGCTCCGGCGGGGCCGAGGCCATCGGCCTGGCCGACAAGCGCCTCATGCTCTCGCACGGCTATTATTCGGTGATCTCGCCCGAAGGGGCCGCGGCCATCGAGGGCCGCCTCAAGGCCGGCCAGCGCGCCACGCCCGATCTCATCGAACATTGCGCAAGCAACCTCAAGATTACCGCGCAGGACAACCTCGCCTTCGGCTATATCGACCGCATCGTGCAGGAACCGCCCCTTGGCGCACGCCCCTACCATTTCGACTTCTTCCGCTCCCTGCGGCAGGAAGTGCTGCGCGCCACCGACGAGGTGGTGCTGAGCCACCGCAAATGGCCGGGTTTCCGCGGCCTTGCCGTGGCCCGCGTGCGCAATGAGGCCAACCTCGACGAGCTGCATACCCGCTGGGGCCTGACCGCTGCGGCCAAGAAGCGCATGGTGGAGCACCGCCAGCAGAAATTCCTGCGCCTCTCCCGTGAGGCCGCAGTGGACAAGCGCCCCTTCATGGCCAAGAACATGGCCGCCCTGCAGGACTGGCTGAGCAAGCCGTGGATGCACGTCAAATACGACTTCTTCCGCAAGCATCAGCGCAAGATCAGCACCTTCATGGAAGAAGTGGGCAATGAGGTGGAACTGTTCAAGAATCGCCTCCTCAGCCCCTGGCGCAAGATGACCCGCCGCCTGCCCGGCCGTCAGGCCGAGAATACGGCCCAGGAACTCACCGCGCTCTCCACCTGGACGGACGACGCGCGCCGCAGCCGCTGGAACTACCTCTCGCCGCGCTACAAGATCGACCGCACCCTCACCTGCCCCAACAGCGAATCCTACGGCTGCCTTGACCTCTGGGGGCCGGATCTCTTTGCGGAATTTGCCGGCGTGTGCAGCCATTGCGGTCACCACTTCCCCATGGAGCCGGAATGGTACGTCAAGAACGTCTTTGACGTGGGTTCGGTCTATGAATTCAACAGCGAAATCGAGGCCGGCAATCCGCTGGACTTCCCCGGCTTCGCCGAACGCATCGCCGAAGCCCAGAAAAAGAACAATACCAAAAGCGGCTGCATGACCTTCGAGGCCCGCATCGACGGCATCAAGATGGTGGTGGCCATGCTCATGGGCACGTTCCGTGGCGGCTCCGTGGGCGCGGCCGAGGGCTACAAGTTCGTGGAGGCCGCCCAGCGCGCCCAGAAAAAACGCTACCCCTTCCTTGCCTATGTCCACGGCACCGCGGGCATCCGCATTCAGGAAGGCACCAACGGCGTCATCCAGATGCCGCGCTGTACCGTGGCCGTGCGCCGCTATGTGGAATCCGGCGGCCTCTACATGGTGCTGTATGACACCAATTCCTTTGCCGGGCCGGTGGCCAGCTTTCTGGGCTGCTCGCCGTATCAGTTCGCGGTGCGTTCCTCCAATATCGGCTTTGCCGGGCCGGGCGTCATCAAGGAAACCACGGGCATGGACATCCCGCCCAAGTATCACCGCTCCTATCATGCCCTGTCCCGCGGGCATATTCAGGGCATCTGGGATCGCCGCCAAATTCGCGCCAATCTCAAGCAGGCCCTGCTGACCATCGGCGGGCGCAACCTGTACTATCGCTAGGCTGCGGCAGGAGAAAACATGATCAATATCTCCGCATTGCTGGAAGAAATCAAAGCCTCCCCTTACCGGGAAATCACGGTCACCACGCCCCACACCGGGCGCGTGACCTTTGCCGGTCTCTCGCAGGGGCAGGAAGTGGTCGGCCCGCAAGGGCAATGGAAGGAACGGCCCGGCACCCAGCTGGCCACCCTTGAACGCGAACGCAATCCCAAGCCCATCTGCGCCACGGAAAAGGGCGTCATCAGCAGCATCCATGCCGAGCTGGAAGGGCAGTTCGTGGAGGCCGGCACGCCGCTCATGGTCATCCGCCACATGCTCACCCGCGACGAGGTGGAGCACCTCATTCTCAAGAAGGCCCTGCATCTCTTTCAGGCCCCGGAACGGGCGAAGTATTACTTCACGCCCGAGGTGGACAAGAAAATTCGCGCCGCCGACGCCCATTCCGTGGTCGTGCGCGACGGCATGGAAGTGATGATCATGTCGCGCATGAAACGCGAAGTGCCCCTGCATTACAGCGGGCCGGAAGGCGTCATCTATGCCGTCTATTTCAAATACAACGAGAACATCGATGCAGGCGCGCCGCTTATCGGCGTCTGCCCGCAGGATCAGCTGCCCGCCATTCAGGATGTGATCATGCGCGTCCAGACCGAATGGGCGGAACGCTAGGAAACGGGGCGGGACTCTCATGGGCAAGGCGCTGCAAATCCGTCTCATGGCCGTTACCCTGGACGCCGGCAACGTGACCCTGCGCTGGCCGCAGCTGGCGCGGCGCATCTGCGACGCCATCACGGCCAACGGCCTGCCGGAACCGCCCGCCTGCCGCAGTGTGCTGGATCTGGCCCGCGCCCTGCCCCAAACCCTGCGCCTTTCCCTCTCCGAGGCCGATCCGCTGGTGCGTACCATAGCCCGGCTGGAGGATGCCCTCGGCATGTGGCAGAGCGATGCCGCCACCCGCGCCGCCCGCGAGCTGGAAAGCCATCTCGATGTCTACGAGGAAAAGTTGGCCGCCGCCCAGGGCATTGTGCAGCGCCCGCCCACAAACATGCCGGTGCTGCACCTGCAAACCGTGGCCGTGAGCTGGAACCCCTCCCTGCTGCCCAAGCTCTGGCCCACGCTCCATGAGCGCATCTTTGAACGCGCTGACAAGACGGAACAGGGCGTGGCCGAAATGGTGCAGGCCCTGCGGGAATGCGAACAGCGCTACGGCTGGACGCCCGCCACCCATCCGGCTCTCGGCCGCCTGCTCGAGGAATTGGGGGCCAAGTGGCGCGCGCTGGAAACCGCCTGCACCATGAATGACCCCTGCACCGCCAACCATCTGAGCGAACAACTGGAAGAATTGCTGACCCGGCTGGAACAGGCCGTCCCCTATGGCAGTGCCCCCACGCCCAAGCCCAAGCGCAACCTCTGGGGCATTTTCGGGCGCAAGCTCAGGCGCTGACCCCCTTGACGCAAACGCCCCCCGTCGGGCACGAATTCCGAGGAAATAGCTATGCTGAACAAAGTCATGATTATCGGCCGACTGGGCCGTGACCCCGAATTGCGCTATACCCAGAACGGCTCGCCCGTGGCCAGCCTCAACATCGCCACCGACGAATCCTACATGGATCGCGACGGCAACAAGGTGGAACGCACCGAATGGCACCGCGTTTCCGTCTTCCAGCGTCAGGCCGAAAATTGCGCCAACTACCTGACCAAGGGCAGTCTCGTCTATGTGGAAGGCAGCCTGCAAACCCGCAAGTGGCAGGATCAGAACGGGCAGGATCGCTATACCACCGAAATCAAGGCCCAGCGCGTGCAGTTCCTTGATCGTCGCGGCGAGCAGCGCGGCGACAATGCCCCGGCAGGCGGCTACGAGGACGACTACGCCGCCCCGCCCCAGCCGCGCGGCGGCTACCGCAACGCGCCCCAAAATCAGGGCGGCGGGCAGCGCCCGGCCCCGCGCCGCCCCCAGCAACAAGCCCATCACGACGATGACCTCGGCCCCGCCTTCCCCTCCGAAGCCGCCGGCATGGACGAAGTCCCCTTCTGATGCCCCGCCCCCCCCCACCGTCCGCCACCCCGGCGGGGCGGTGGGGCGTGTTCGGATTTTTTTGTTGAGGGGGGAAGGAAGGGGCTTTGCTCGCGCCCAAA
>DWZD01000052.1 GCA_019118345.1 Candidatus Desulfovibrio intestinavium
AAAGGGGGGACTTTTTGCAAAAAGTCCCCCCTTTCCCCCCGCAGAAAAAAACGGCTTACAACGACGCGGCAACGCGGGGAGCGGCGGTCAGGCCGGCGTTGCGTTCGATGAGGTCGAGGGCGCGGGCGATCTGGCGGCCTTTGGCGCTTTCGCGGGCGAGTTCGCGCTCGAGGCTGGTGATGCCCTTGATGACTGAGGAATGGGTGCGATTGAGGCGGTCGCCGATTTCGGCCAGTGAGAGGTCGGTGTGTTTGCGCGCGAGGTAGAAGACGGTATTGCGTCCCATGACGCATTCCTGCCGCCGGGAGCGGGATTCGAGCTGCCGCAGGCTCAGGCCGTAAATTTTGCAGACCAGGGCGACGATGCTTTCCCAGTCGGGCACGGCGTCCGCGCCGGCGAACTGCTGCAGAACCTCGAGGGCCATTTCGGGGCTGATGCGCTTGTGCAGCAGGCGGGCCTTGAAAGCGAGGTTGTTGAGGCAGGCTTCGAGCTGGCGGACATCGTCGCTGAGGCGTCCGGCCAGCAGTTCGCTGACCTCGTCGGGGAGCATGACCTGAAAGCTGCGGGCCTTGCGCTGGAGGATTTCGCGGCGCATGTCCAGCGTGGGACGATCCATGGGGGCGAGGATGCCGGCCGAGAGGCGGGAGACGAGCTGGCTATCCAGTCCGGACAGTTCGCGGGGGGTAAAGGTGCTGGTGAAGATGGCCCTGCCGCCGCGACCTTGCAGGCTTTTGACCAGATTGAGCACCATTTCCTGAATTTTATCCTTGCCCTGCAGGAAGTGGACATCTTCAAGCAGGAGCACATCCCAGTGGCGCATTTGATCGCGAAAACTCTCCACGTCACGCTGGCGCACGGCCTGCACGAAGCGGGAGGTCAGCTCTTCGGCGGTGAGGTAGCCCACGCGCGCGCCGTCGCCCTCCTGCTGCAGGGCAAGGCCCACGGCCTGTGCCAGATGGGTTTTGCCGAGACCGGGCGCGGAACTGACGAAAAGCGTTTCCACAAAGCCGTCGGATTTGCAGACGTCGCGGGCGGCGGCCACGGCCATTTCGTTGCTGCTGCCGACCACGAAGTCGTCGAAGCTGAAGCGGAAGCGCGGCCGGGCCTTGGGCAGGGGGGCCAGCGCGAGCGGCAACAGTCCCTGCTCGGGCGCGGACGGCACGGCAGGCGCGGGGACAGCGGACGGCGCGCCATGACTGTCAGCGGCGGCGACGGGCGCGACGGGCTGGGGGGCGGCGGTCACGAACTCGAGATGCAGGGCTTCAGGGGCGCATTCCAGGACAATGGCAGCGGCCTCGCGGATCACGGACTCGAACTGCTCGCGCAGCCGGCGGGCGGCAAAGGCCGACACCGTGGCAAGGCGCACGGTCGTACCTTCCACCACAGCCTGCACGGGAGCGATCCAGACCTTGAACGGCCCGGCCTCCACAAGATTTTCTAGAATTTCTCTTATCTTCCGCCATTGTTCCTGCATGGGGCATCTATACCCGAAGCCGTAAAACCGGGGCAACGAGAGGAAAATGCGCAGATATGCCCAAATCCTTTTTTTGCCTTCCCCAAGCGGGATATACATATCATATTGTTTTTCAATGTGATTTTTATTTTTCTGTTTGGTGAAGCCGGTCAGGAAAAGCCTGAAAAACCAACGCTGGCAAGCAGGCCGGCAGATTTTTCAACAAAATGGTGCATAACTTTTTCAACAATCATCATTTTATTTTTCTCTTTTTTACTCAATTTTTCTCCATTTTTCTTTCCATGTCTGCCAAGATAGAGCAGCCTTGCCTCTGCGCCTGTCAAGAGGCGCAAAAATTTTTTCGTATTTTTTTTATGTCCGTCCGCCCCCTCCTGTCTGCCGGTTTTGCCGCCCTCCAACCCCGGGACGGACGGGCCGGCCACCCCGAAAGGAGGCGGCAGCGGTCGGGTACGGATCAAAAAAAGGGCGGCACCATGCCGCCCCAGCAGTACGGGAGAAAGGCAAATGGCCCGCCATCAGGCCTCACGGCAGGCATCCGCGCCGTGCTTGAGGCTTTGCCCCCGGGTAATGAAATGCACATGTTCGGCCACATTGACCGCTCGCCGCCAGATGCGGGAAAGACTGTGCGCCACGAGGATGTAATGCATGACCCAGCGCGGATCGCAGCCGGGCCTGGCGGTGAGGCGCTCCATGAGGCGCTGGATGACAAGCACCTCGCTTTGCACGGCCTCATCGTCCTCATCGCTCATGCGCAGGGCCACATCCCCGTCATGGCTGCGAAAGGCCTCCTCGGCCCGGGCAAAGGCCGCACGCACGCGGGACAGCATCTGGCGCATTTCATCCGGCATGGACGGGCCGTGTTCCAGATCCTGCAGCAGGATGGCCTGCTCGGCAATGCTGACGGCCTCATCCCCCATGCGTTCCAGATCGGAGACCATGCGCAGCGCGCCCACCACAAAGCGGAGATCGCAGGCCACGGGCTGACTGCGGGCCAGCAGGCAGAGGGCCTGCTCGTCGATTTCGTCCTCCAGATCGTCGATGACCGTATCCCCGTCAATGACGGCGGCCGCCCGGGCGGGGCTTGTTTCGTCCAGCGCGCGAAAACTTTCGTCAAGGGCAATGCCCACCGCAGCGCACATGACCAGCAGGCGGGTGCGCAGACCGGCAATGGCCTGTCCGGGGAACTGTTCCTGATGCTTCATGGGTCTTTCCTCTCCATGCCGTGACATCGCCATGCGGACGCCACGCTTCAGTGATGACCGGGAAAAAGGGGACGCTTACGGCCGCTGTTGCGCTGCGGCTAACCGAAGCGCCCGGTAATGTAGTCTTCGGTCTGCTTCTGGGTGGGCCGGGTAAAGATGCTGTCCGTCGTGCCGTGTTCGACAAGCCGCCCCATGTAGAAAAAGGCCGTCTCATCGGAGATGCGCGCGGCCTGCTGCATGCTGTGGGTGACGATGATGATGGTCAGGCCGTCCGCGAGTTCGCGCACGCTGTCTTCCAGCTTGCGGGTGGCAATGGGATCCAGCGCGCTGGCCGGTTCGTCCATGAGCAGCACTTCCGGTTCCACGGCCAGGGCGCGGGCAATGCACAGCCGCTGCTGCTGCCCTCCCGACAGGCCGAGGGCCGAATCGTCCAGTCGATCCTTCACCTCGTCGAAGAGGGCCGCACGCCTCAGGGAGGTTTCCACCTTTTCCTCGATGAGCCGCCGGTCGGTCAGGCCGTTGACCCGCAGGCCGTAGGCCACGTTTTCAAAAATGCTCTTGGGAAAGGGGTTGGGCTTCTGGAACACCATGCCCACCTTGCGGCGCAGGGCCACCACGTCGGTGGCGGGCGTGTTCACATCCTGCGTATCCAGCAGGATTTCGCCTTCCACGCGGGCTGCGGGCACAAGATCGTTCATGCGGTTGAGGCAGCGCAAAAAGGTGGATTTGCCGCAGCCCGACGGCCCGATGAGCGCCGTGACCCTGCCGCTGAAAAAATCAAGGCTCACATCGTGCAGGGCATGGTGCTTGCCGTAAAACACATTGACATGACGGGCGGAAAGACGGGGATTCATGCGTTTTCTTCCTTGGCGGGGGAATGCTCGCCGCAGCGGGCAAGCGTGAATTCAAAGGAGGTGCTGCCGTCCGGAGCGGGGCTGCGCACAAGGATCTGCCCGCCGCACTGCTCCACGGCATGCTTGCAAATGGCCAGACCGAGACCGGTGCCGCCCTGGCTGCGGTGGCGCTCCACCTGATAGAAGCGTTCAAAGATGCGGCTCTGTTCGGCCTCCGGGATGCCGGGGCCGTCATCCACCACCCGGAAGCGCCACCACTGATCTTCCGGCAGGGCAAAGACGCGCACCGCGCTGCCCTCAGGGGCATAGCGGCAGGCATTTTCCACCAGATTGCGGAACACCTGCATGAGCAGGCGGGCATGGCCGCGCACCACGCAATCGGCAGGCACATGGGCAAGCAGCTCCAGACGCCGCGCCTCCAGCGGGCCGCGGCAGAGGGCCTGTACCTGTTCCAGCACCGGGCCGGCGGCCACATCCTCAAGCGCCCCCACAGGCTGGGCATCCAGCCGGGCCAGTTGCAGCAAATCATCCACCATGCGCGACAGGGCGCAGGCATGCTTGTAAATGATTTCGGCAAAGCGGCGCTCCTGCGGCTCGCCGTCCAGCTCCAGCAGGGTTTCCGCCGAGCCTTGAATGGCCGTCAGGGGCGTGCGCAACTCATGGGAGACATTGGCCACAAAATCCCGCCGCACCCGCTCCAGCCGCACAAAGGCGCTGACATCGCGGAATACCGCCACCAGACCGAGCCTGTCCGCGGCCAGCCCCGAGCGGGACAGCACCACCGCCAGACTGATGTCCGTGGGCAGCTCCAGAGTGAGCTGGCGCTGAGCCGATCCGCCCGCCGCATCCATCTTTTCGGCCAGCAGGCTGTCCACGGCCTCCTGCAGGGCCGGATGGGGAATGGCCTCGATGACCTGCGCACCGGGCTGCCGGCCCGCCAGAGGAAAGAGCCGCACCAGGGCCGCATTGCACCGCCGGATTTGCCCCTGCGGCCCCAGCACCAGCACCCCGTCGCTCATGGTGTCGAGCACGGCTTCCAGCTGGGCCGCCTGATCCGCGGAATGGCGCACCTCCCGTTCGATATTGGCGGCCATGCGGTTGACGGCCTCCACCAGCGGTGCGAATTCGTGGCCCGGCAGGCGGCAGAGGCGTCGCCGGAAATGACCCCGGGAAAGATCCTCCACCATGTCGATCATGGAGCGCAGCGAGGCCCGCAGTGCGCCGGAAAGCAGCACGGCCAGCCCAATGGCCACCACCGCCGCCACCAGCGCCACCTGCGAGAGCACGGCCATGCGCCCGGCGATGGCATCTTCCAGCACCGGCAGCGGCAGGGCCAGCCGCAGGATGCGGCCGTCGCTCAGGGCGCTAGCCGCATAGGCAAAATCCTGCCCCAGGGTAGCGCTGTGCCGGATGGCAAAACCCACGCCGGAAGCCGCCGCTTCCCGCATTTCCGGGCGATCGCTGTGATTGTCCATGCTTTCGGGAGCCACGCCGCCGGCGCTTTCCAGCAGAACCCGCCCTTGGGCGTCCGCCACCGAGCAACGCACCGGCCAACCGTCAAAACTTCGCTCCACAAGCCGCATGCCCTGCGCCAGATCCGGCGCTTCCTGCACCAGCCCGGCGGCCAGCCGGGTATGCCGCAACAGCATTTCCCGGAAATCGTCCAACTGCCTGTCCTGAATGAAAACCCGCACGGAAAACAGGCCGATGACGCCCGAAGCCAGCGCCGCCACCAGCACCGCGCAGAAAATCCGGAAACGAAAGGATGACCAGAGGGCTTTCATGACTCCGTCCTTCTTGCCGATTTGCCGCCGCCCGCATCAGGCATGCAGGCGATAGCCCACGCCGCGCACGGTCTCCACCATGTCCGCCTTGTCGCCCAGCTTCTGGCGCAGACGGCGCACATGGGTATCCACCGTTCGGGCATATCCTTCAAAACTGTAGCCCCAGACGGTATTGAGCAGCTGCTCGCGCGTACGTACCGCCCCGGGATGCCGCATGAGATCCTCCAGCAGACGGAATTCCGTGGCGGTGAGATTGACGGCCGTCCCGTCCACGCTGACGCAGTGCGCCACACCGTCCAGCACAATGCCGTTGCGGCTGAGGGAGGGCGCGCGTCCCCCCTGCTCCGTGCGGCGCAAAATGGCCTTGACCCGCAGCATCAGCTCGCGCACGCTGAAGGGCTTTACCACATAATCATCCGCGCCGAGGCTTAAGCCCACCACCCGATCCACCTCTTCCCCGCGCGCGGTCAGCAGCAATACCGGAATCCGCGCCGTATTTTCCCCGGTCGCCAGACGGCGGCAGACCTCAAAACCGTCCATGCCCGGCAACATGACATCCAGAATGACGCATTGCGGCAGCTGGCTCTGCGCCTTTTCCAGTCCTTCCGAGCCGTCGGCGGCCTCCAGCACGGCATGGCCCTCGCGTTCCAGATGGAAACGGACAAGCTCACGAATATCAGCCTCGTCTTCCACAACAAGAATGGTTGCCACAGTCAGCCTCCTTGCAAACGAACATTGGGCGCGGCTTGCGCCAGACATGTGATGGCACGGTGACAATTCCGTGACAAGCGCAGGCCGCCATGTTTTTCATCGCCGGACGCCGCGCTTGTCGCCCAAGCGTCGTCCCCCTGTCGTCATCCTGTAACACGAACAGCAGAAAAAAACCTTGCGCAACGGAAAACTCCCTGCGCGAACAAACAGCATTCAAAGGAGTATACCATGTCATTCGGCAAGATTCTGGCCGCTGTGGCCGCCGTGTGCTGCCTCACCGTTCCCGCCCGGGCGCAGGACATTACCATCAACGGATCCACCACCGTCCTGCCCGTCATGCAGAAGGCAGGCGAATCCTTCATGGCGGCCCACCCGGACATGCATCTGACCATCTCCGGCGGCGGTTCCGGCAACGGCATCAAGGCCCTGCTGGAAAAGCAATGCGACGTGGCCATGAGTTCCCGCCATGTGAAGGACAAGGAAATGGCCGCCGCCAGGAAAAATGGCGTCGAGCCTGTGACCACCGCCATTGCCGTGGACGCCATCGTGCCGGTCGTCCATCCGCAGAATCCGGTCAGCAACCTGAGCATGGCCCAGCTTGCCGACATCTACGCGGGCAAAATCAGCAACTGGAAGGAAGTCGGCGGCGAGGACGGCAAGATTGTGGTCATCAGCCGCGATACCTCCTCCGGCACCTTTGAATGCTGGCAGGAACTGGTCATGGGCAAGACCCGCGTTGCCCCGTCCGCACTCATGCAGGCCTCCAACGGCGCCGTGGTGCAGGCCGTGTCCAAGAATCCCCGGGCCATCGCCTATATCGGCCTTGGCTATCTGGACAAGTCGGTCAAGGGCCTCACGGTCAACGGGGTGCGGGCCACGCCCGAAAGCGCGCTCGGCAAGCAATGGCCCATTGCGCGCGAACTCTATATCGTCACCAACGGCGCGCCCGCCGGCGGCGTGAAGCAGCTTGTGGACTATCTGCTGGCCGCCGACAAGGGACAGAAGGACGTGCTGGCCGTGGGCTATGTGCCCCTGAGCCGCTAGCATTTCCCCCCAACAGGGGCGAAGGACGAGGATGCGCCTTCGCCCCTTGCCCCTTTTTTCGACGGATTCCCGGAGTCGCTATGCTGATTGCCACCAAGGAACGCGCGTTTCGCGGCATGCTCGCCGCCGTGGCCGGCACATCCCTGCTGGCCCTCGCGGGCATCGTGCTCTTTCTCTTCATGGAAGGCCTGCCGCTCTTTGCCCACTATTCGCCTGCGGATTTTCTGTTCGGTTCCCTCTGGTATCCCACGGAAGATCCCGGCCTGTTCGGCATTCTGCCGCTCATTGCCGCCTCGCTGGCCGTGACCGTCCTTTCCTCGCTGCTGGCTGTGCCGCTCGGCGTGCTGACCGCCATTTATCTCAACGAGGTGGCCCCAGCCGCCGTGCGCCGGGTCATCAAGCCCTTTGTGGAGCTGCTGGCCGCCCTGCCGTCGGTGGTGCTGGGCTTTCTGGGCATGGTGGTGCTGGCCCCCTTCCTTCAAGATGTTCTGGGCGCGGCCACGGGCCTCAATCTGCTCAATGCCTCGCTGGTGCTGGCCGTCATGAGCGTGCCCACCATCTGCTCGGTCTCCGAGGACGCCCTGCACGCCGTGCCGCGCACCCTGCGCGAAGCCTCGCTCGCCCTCGGCGCCACCCGCTGGCAGACCATCTGCCGCG
This sequence comes from Candidatus Desulfovibrio intestinavium, assembly GCA_019118345.1. Taxonomy (GTDB): domain Bacteria; phylum Desulfobacterota; class Desulfovibrionia; order Desulfovibrionales; family Desulfovibrionaceae; genus Desulfovibrio; species Desulfovibrio intestinavium. The sequence continues at coordinate 7,727 of DWZD01000052.1, forward strand.
TCACCGTGCCGGCAGCTCTCTCGGGCATCGGCACGGCGGTCATGCTGGGCATGTCGCGGGCCATCGGCGAAACCATGGTCGTGCTCATGGCCGCCGGGGGCGCGGGCATCGTCCCCACCTCGCTGCTTGACCCGGTGCGCCCCATGCCCGCATCCATCGCGGCAGAAATGGCCGAAGCCCCCTTCCGCAGCGATCATTATCACGCCCTGTTCGCCATCGGCATCGTCCTCTTTTTCCTGACCCTGGCCTTCAACCTCATTGCCTCGCGCATTGCCGAAAAACACCGGCAGGCGGGAAGCTCCAGCCTGTAGCCCTTGTCCCAACCCGCACCACAGGAGCCGCCATGACATTTCCCACGCCCGCATCTCCCGCCGCCCCGCAGAGCGCCCCCGCACGCCGTCGCCTGACCGAAGCGGCCATGTTCGGCCTGCTGCGCCTTATTGCCGCCGCCAATGTGCTGATCCTGCTGGGCATCTGCATCTTTCTGCTGGCACAGGGCCTGCCTGCCCTGTCCTGGGAATTTCTCAGCGAACCGCCCCGCAAGATGATGACCGAGGGCGGCATCCTGCCCTGCATCATCGGCACGGCCATTCTCTCGCTGGGCGCCCTGCTGCTGGCCTTTCCCCTGGGCGTGTTCAGCGCCGTCTACCTGCATGAATATGCTGGCAAATCCCGTCTGGCCGCCGCCGTCCGTCTGGGCGTCAACAATCTGGCCGGCGTGCCCTCCGTGGTTTTCGGCCTGTTCGGCCTTTCCTTCTTCGTGACCTTCTGCGGCTTCGGGGTAAGCATCCTTTCCGGCGTCCTCACCCTGGCCGTCCTGACCCTGCCGGTCATCATCAATACCGCCGAGGAAGCCCTGCGCGCCGTGCCCGCCACCTACCGCGAAGCCTCGCTCGCCTTGGGCGCGGCCCGCTACCAGACCATTCTGCGCGTCGTCCTGCCCTGCGCCCTGCCCGGCATGCTCACCGGCGCCATCCTCGGCGTGGCCCGTGCCGCCGGGGAAACCGCAGCCATCATGTTCACCGCCGCCGTCTTTTCCACGCCCAAGGCCCCGGACTCCCTCTTCAGCGCCGTCATGGCCCTGCCCTATCACATGTATGTGCTGGCCACCGCAGGCACGGACATCGAAAAAACCCGACCCCTTCAGTACGGCACTGGCCTTGTCCTCATCCTGCTGGTGCTCGGCATGAACCTCGCCGCCATCATCCTGCGCGACCGCCTGCAGCAAAAACGCTGAGTTTTCTTTTTTTGCGAGGGAGCGAGGGAAACCGTTTTGAAAAACGGTTCTCCCTCGCTCCCTCGCGCTCCCCCACTCTCTTCCCAAAACGTTTGCTTGGGTCGCTGCCACAGCGACATGGCCCGGCAAGGCGTCGCGCGCCTGTTCCGTCCCCCGGCGGCATGACGAAAAGGCAGATCGGACAGTGCATGCTGTACGACCTGCCTTGTTGTTCAGCCTTTGGCTGGGCAGGAGTCGGGCGTCGGCCTGCGGGGGGACAGCTCGCGCGCTTACCAACGGGCGCTGGGCAGGCAGACCTTCCAGCGGATGGCGGCCATGCGCAGGCCGAAACAGACAAGGCCGCCCAGCCAGAGGCCGAGACTGCCGGGCAGGAGAACGACCACGACGCCGCCCAGCAGGGAGGTGGTGGCGTAAATATCCGTATTGCGGCGCATGACATAGGGGACTTGTCCGGTATAGGCGTCGCGCATCATGCCGCCGCTGACGCCGGTCATGAGTCCCATGAGCACGGCAATGAAGGGAGCCGCGCCCAGCAGCAGGGCCTTTTGCGTGCCCATCACGGTAAAGTAGGCCAGCCCCACGGCGTCCAGCATGGCCACGGGCCGATCCAGACGATGATGACGCCGGCTCCGGGTCAGGAAAAAGCCCAGCACGCCCACGAGAATGGGACAATAGATCTGATCGCGCGCCGTCAGCCAGAACACGGGCGTTTGCAGAATAATGTCCCGCAGGGTGCCGCCGCCGATGGCCGTAAGCACAGCCACCACGACCACGCCGAAAAGATCCAGCTCGGCCTTGCGGTCACGGGCGGCAAAGACGCCGCTCATGGCAAAGGCTCCGATGCATATCCAGTCCACCCAGATGCCGATGTTCACCCTGTTTGCTCCTTCTGGCCGTGCATGATCGGCGGCGGGCATGGCCCGACGCTTGGTTGTCAGCGCAGCTGACTGTCCTTGCTGCCCTTGCGATTGTAGAGCTGCACCACCTGCCGCTCGCTGTCGGCCTCTTCCTGGCAGTCGCGGCACAGGCGCACGCCGGGCAGGGCCTCGCGCCGGGCCTGCGGGATGGCCTCGCCGCAGGCCTCGCAAAACAGCGCGCTCTCCCCGCGCGGAATGGCCGCCCGTGCCCGCGCGACCTCGTCATTGATCGAATCCTGAATCTGATCCTGCACGGCATTGTCGCCGGCCCAGCCCACGGCCATATGCACACCTCCCCGTTGCGGAAAAACCCGTCTCAGCAGCGTACCAGCGGCAATTCGTCCCAGCGCGTCGTCATGCGCGGCGAGCGGTGCTCCTGCCGCATGTGCCAATCCGCCTCGCCCAGCCCCTGCGCGCCGAAGATCAGGCAATCCCGGCCAAACTTCTTGTTGACGGCGTCCAGCGTACGCATGAGCGCGGCCCGGCGCGCCTCCTCCTGCGGGGGCAGGGCGCGCAACAGACTGGCCTGCCGCCCGGCAGCCGCCTCCAGCGCATAGAGCATGACGCCCGCCTTGGCATAGGCGTGGCCGGGACGGAACAGGCGCTCCAGTCCGGCCTGCGCGGCCCGCTGCAAGGCCAGGGTGTCCGAGGTGGCTTCCGGCAGGGACATCTGGGCGGTCGGCCCGTAAAAATTGCCCGGCCCGGCATGACGCGAGGTGCGAATGTGAACGGCAATGCCCCCGGCCACCAGCCCGGCCCGGCGCAGCCGCTCTGCAGCCCGCGCCGTGAAGCAGGCCACTGCCTCGCGCAGGGCCTCGGCCCGCGTGACCGGACGGGCAAAGGAGCGCGAGGAAACAAGGCTGTGGCGCGGCGTCGGGGCATTGTCCACGGCAAGGCAGGGCAGGCCGCGCAACTCCAGCGCCGTGCGCCAGCCGGTGACGGTCAACGTGCGGCGCAGCCATTGATCGTCGGCATCCCGCAGGGCGGCAGCCGTGGTGATGCCTGCGGCCCAGAGCGTCCGGGCCTGTCGGCGGCCTATGCCCCAGACCTCGGTCACGGGCAGGCGGGCAAGCACGTCGTCCGTCCCGAAGCAGAGGGTGGCCTGTGCCGCATCCTGTCCGGGCAGATGCGCGTCATTCGCAAGAAAAGCCAGCCCATCCGCGCGTTTTTTCCCGATATGATTGGCAATCTTTGCCAGAGTCCGCGTTGGGGCCACGCCGATGGAAACGCTGATGCCCGTCCAGCGGACAATGGTTTCCCGAAGGTGTCGGGCAACCTCCAGCGCCTGCAGAGCCTGCGCGCCATCCAGCCGCACAAAGGCCTCATCAATGGAATACGGTTCCACCTGCGGGCAATGCTGCTCCAGAATGCGCATGATGCGGGCGGAAATATCGCCGTAGAGCGCATAGTTGGAGGAAAAGACGGCCACGCCGTGCTGCTGCAGGAAGGCGCGCCATGTGAAGGCCGGTGCGCCCATCGGTATGCCCAGGGCACGCGCCTCCGGCGAGCGGGCCACAATGCAGCCGTCATTGTTGGACAGCACCACCACGGGCCGTGACGCCAGATCGGGCCGGAAAAGGCGCTCGCACGACGCATAGAAATTGTTGCAGTCCACCAGCGCCCAGAGGGAACGCGGACGACGGGGGCGGCAGGCCGCACCGGCCTTACAGCTTGTGGATGACATGGCTGACCACGCCCCAGATATGCACATGTTCCCGTTCCGTAATGTCAATCGGGGGATACTCGGGATTTTCCGGCATGAGCCAGACCCTGCCCTGCCGCCGGACAAGGCGCTTGACCGTCAGTTCGCCGTCCAGCGCCGCAATGACCACACGATTGTGCCCGGCCTGCAGGGAACGATCCACCACCAGCAGGTCGCCGTCGTGAATGCCCGCATTGATCATGGATTCGCCGTGCGCGCGCACAAAGAAGGTGGCGGCCTCGTTGCGCACGCAGTATTCATGCAGATCCAGCTTGCGATCCTGATAGTCGTCGGCAGGCGACGGAAAGCCCGCTTCCACGGGCGCAAGGTAGAGAGGCTGCCCCTCGCGCCCCGACAGGGGGGCGGCGGAGGCCAGCACTTCCAGCCGCAGGCCGGATGCTATGGGCAGGTGGCGTTCCTTCATGGCGGCACTATAGAATAGAATCCCCCTGAAGCGCCACACGTTTTCCGCATGAATTCCCCTAACACATGCTTTTTGCGGAAAAGTGGACTCGCGCCGTGACGACCGATGCCTGCGGCAACGAAAAGGGGCGCGACCCTGCGGTCGCGCCCCGGTCCTGTCCTGTCCGGCCTTCAGCTAGATGAAGAAGATGAAGGTCAGGATGATGAAGAGCGGCACCAGAATGCCCACGGACCACATCATGTAGCCGAAGAAGCTGGGCATGGCCACGCCGCGTTCTTCGGCAATGGAGCGCACCATGAAGTTGGGCGCATTGCCGATGTAGGTATTGGCGCCCATGAACACCGCACCGGCCGAAATAGCGGCCAGGGTGGTGGCCATGTCGGTCATGAGGCGGGCGGCGTCGCCGCCGGCGGTATTGAAGAACACGAGATAGGTGGGCGCATTGTCCAGGAAGCTGGAGAGCATGCCGGTCAGCCAGAAGAACATGGCGTTCACCGGCTGGCCGTCATGGAAGACCATGTTGATGACGCCGGACAGCGCCCCGTCCGTCCCGGCACGCAGGATGGCGATGGCCGGAATCATGCTGATGAAGATGCCGAGGAAGAGCTTGGCCACTTCTTCGATGGGTGCCCAGGAGAATTCGTTGAGTTCGCGGCACTGCTTGCTCGTGAAGGCCCAGGACAGACCGGCGATGGCCAGCAGCGAGATGACCTGCAGCAGGTTCTGGCCTTCCATGGTGACGCCGTAGATGGTGATGGCCGGGCCAAGCTGCAGCAGGCCGGACACCAGCACCGCGCCCACGATGAGCAGGAGGAAGAAGAGGTTGATGCTGCCGTCAAGACCGAGCTTTTCCTTCGGCGCATCGGGATCCACGGCGGGCACGGGCGAGCCTTCCTTCTTGTAGAGGACATTATCCAGCACAAAGAAGATGGCCAGCAGGGCGACGACCATGAGCAGGGTCTTCAGGAACAGGTGGGTGGTCGTCCAGAAGAAGCTCACGCCCTTGAGGAAGCCGAGGAAGAGCGGCGGGTCGCCCAGCGGGGTGAGGGAGCCGCCGATGTTGGCCACGAGGAAGATGAAGAACACCACGGAATGCACGCGATAGCGGCGATGGGCATTGGCGCGCAGCAGGGGCCGGATGAGCAGCATGGCCGCGCCGGTGGTTCCCATCCAGCTGGCGAGCACGGTGCCCACGGCCAGAATGCCGGTATTCACGACCGGCGTGCCCACGAGCGAGCCTTTCAGGCGCACGCCGCCCGCCACGGTGAACAGGGCAAAGAGCAGGACGATGAAGGGAACGTATTCCAGCAGAAGGGCGTGCAGCAGCTCATAGATGGCCACCTGCGCCCCGTAGACGATGAAACAGGGCACCAGGAAGGCCAGCCCCCAGAATACGGCAATTTTGCCGAAATGATGATGCCAGATATGCGGAATGGCCAGCGGCATGATGGCGATGGACAGCAGCATGCAGGCAAAGGGAATGACCCACACGGCCGACAGCTCCGGCCCCGGGATTGTGGGGTGGTGACCACCGGCGGCCAGCGCGAGCGTCGGGGCCAGCAGGGTGACGAGCAGGGACAGCATCAAGGGCCGGAGTTTTGCCATGTGAATCTCCTCATAACACGCGTGCGGCATCGACAAGATGATGCCGGTTTCGTTGGCCCCGTAACGGGGCAGACCTTGCCATTTCTTTTGTGCATACCCCAATAAGGCCCGTTTGGCAACGATTTCGGCGAAAAAAGGCCTGTTCGGACAATCAATTGCGCCCATGTTCACAAGCGGCGTCCGTCTGCCCTGCCGCAGCGGCTTCCGCATCACGTCGTTGCCAGTAGTCATCCTGAAAGATGCACATGCGGGTCACGTCGTGATAGCTGCCGTTGACGAAAAACTCCCGCCGCAGCACGCCCTCCTCCGTGAAGCCCAGTCGGGCATACAGATGGCGGGCATGGGTATTTTCCATGTCCACCACCAGATACAGCTTGTACAAATTGAGCACATCAAAGGCATAGGCCATGACCAGTTGCGCCGCCAGGCGGGCATAACCGCGATTCTGCCATTCCGGCGCAATGATGATCTGAAATTCCGCCCGCCGATGGATGTGATCGATCTCCACCAGCTCCACAAGGCCAATGCTTTCCCCAGCGCGATCCACAATAAAACGCCGCTCGCTCTGGTCATGAATGTGCTTGTTGTAGAGATCCTGCAATTCCACAAAGGCTTCATACGGCTCCTCAAACCAGTAGCGCATGATGGTGGCGTTATTGTCCAGACCGTGGACAAACTTCAGATCCTCGCGCTCCAGCGGCCGAATGGTGACGGTATCGTTTGCGTCCATGCTCTTCTCCTTCTGCTATGGTGTCATTCATGGTATGCTTCCCCCGCCGCGCAGGCAATCTTGCCTGACCGCCCCTTTTCTGCCACAAGGACAACACGCGAACGTACGCGCGCATCCGGATGCCATGCGCCACGCCGCCCTGCCCTTCCGGCGGGTGCCGGCATATCTTTTGCCCCGGCCAGGCGTCCGCTTACGGAGGAATCATGAGCAAGGAAGCCACTCCCCGGCGCAAGGCGCGCCTGCAGGAGGTGCTGGCCCACCGTCAGCCCGATCTGACGCTTGTGCTGGCCAATATCCACGATCCGCACAACGTCTCGGCCATTTACCGCTCCTGCGACGCCTTTGGCGTGGACAAGGTGCACCTGTATTACACGGATACGCCCTTTCCCGTTCTGGGCCGCAAAACCTCGGCCTCGGCCCGCAAATGGGTGGAAAGCGTGCGGCACCGGGATCGCGCGGAACTGTTTGCCGCCCTGCGCGCACAGGGCATGCAGGTGCTGGCCACCACCTTTACCGCCGAGGCGCGCCCGCTGCGCCAATGGGACTTCACACGCCCCACGGCCGTGATCATGGGCAACGAGCACAGCGGCGTCAACGAGGAACTCGTGCAGGCCGCCGACGGTCAGCTGTACATCCCCATGTACGGCATGATCCAGAGCTTCAACGTCTCCGTGGCCTCGGCCATCATTTTGGCCGAAGCAGCCCGCCAGCGGGAGGAAGCGGGCTTTTACGCCGCCCCTCGCCTCGCAGCGGACGAGCTGGAACGCCGCCTCGGCCTCTGGCTGGAAAAATAACCGCCCTGAACGGCCCTTGATTTTTGCGACATGTCGGGCTAGATTCCTTGCCGTGCTGGTGTAGCTCAATTGGTAGAGCAGCTGATTTGTAATCAGCAGGTTGCGGGTTCAAGTCCCTTCGCCAGCTCCAGAGAACACAAGGACTTGCGGCCAATGCCGCAAGTCCTTTTTTCGTTCGGGGTTCCACCGGGTGAGGCTCGGCGACGGCTGCGCTGCCCGGCTGCCTCGCCGGTCGCAACCCTGATGCTCATAGCCGCGCAAGATCATGCCTGCAGACGCGGTCGCGATCTCAACAACGAACGACGGATCTCAGGGGCGACGCCGGAAAACGCACAGGGCGATGCCTGCCAGTCCCATGATCCAGCCCAGGCCGCCCACAATGTCTTGCAGACTGGGGCCTGCCTCGCTGGCGGCGGCAAGGCTGCGGCGCAGGGGGGCCAAGTGGCGTTCCAATGCGGTATTGACGATGTCTTCGACATCTTCCCGGCTCAGGCTGTCCGCTTTGCTCACATCCGCCGCAGAGGCCGTTGAGGTTGGAGGGGGGACGCTGCCCGCGCCTTGCTCCGCCGTCGCGGCTGCCTCCTTGTCCGGCGCTGGCGCGGCCAAGCGGGCGGATTCCTTTTCCGCCGTCAGCTGCGAGGGAAATTCAGCGGCCTCTATGACCCATTCATTTTGATGACCATCCCCGGCCTGAATACGGATGCGCAGCCCGTGCTCCTGCCGCAGCGCGGCAGGCACCGTAAAGGCAAACCGGCCCTCGTCGTCCGTCTGTCCCCGCAGCAGCTCCCTGCCGGTCTCCTGATCAAAAACCCTGTACGTGCCGTTTCGCACGGGAGCGCCACGGTGGAAGGTACATTCCCCACGAACGCTCTCCCCTTCCAGCCAGGCAAAAATATTGACCCGGTGCGCCAGTGCGGAACCGGCGGCGCCCAGAAGAAGCAGACAGGCCAGACACAGCGTCAGCCCACCTCTGCCCCAACCGAAATGCGTACCCATGCATCCTCCTCAGCGTTGTCCGGGCGGCGGAAGCCGTGTCCGCCAACACCGGACGCACGCCCATAATGCTTCCATGATTGCGGCGCGCCATGCGCGCCGGCAGCGGGCGCAACCCTGCTGCCTGTTCGCAAATGGTCTCGTTACTTGCCCAGAGGTTCGGTAAATTCCACCCAGATTACAGCACCAAGCTCCACATCCTTGGGCGTGCCCTCATGCTCCAGCTTTTCCTTGGCCGTGTTCAGGGCGGCAAAGCCCCACCAGCCCGCCCACGGCACGGCATAGGAAAAAATCCCGTTTTCGTCAGCCGTGACCACCTGCGTCACAAAATAGGCATTGGGGGCCTTGTGCCCGCCGTCGCGATTGTAGCATTCCACTTCCACCACGGCTCCGGGGACAGGCTTGCCGTCCAGCAGCACCCGGCCCTGAAAAAGGTTGCCGCTATAGTTGGCAAAGGGGCGCGTCAAGGGCACAATTTCCGTCTTCAGCCCCAGAGCTTCGCCCCAGCCCTCTTCCGCGCCAAAGGCCGCCACCACCGTCTTGGTATAGTGGATGATGAAGCAATCTTCCGCCGGCTCAAAGTATGGCGTCGGCTCCATGCTGAACTGGTACACCCCGGGCCGCTTGACGACATATTCTGCCTGCCAGCCCTGACGGCCCATCATCTTGACGGGCTTGAGCCGCGCCGTCAGATCCTCGCGCTTCCCCTCTGCCGTCACCATCAAGGACTTGGGCGATGGCATGTCCATGCCCACCATCTCCATGGGGTGCGAAAAAGAAACCTCGAGCTTCAGGCCTGCATCTTTTTTTTCCATCACTGTGGAAGACGAGGGAATGACCATGCCAAAATGCGCCTCGACCTGACCGGTCAAAACTAGAAGCAACGCCAATGCCGGACAAACTATTTTCCACATGCGATTTTCTCCTTGCCAATCGTGGTGTGAACCTTTCGGGAATGAGCGGTTCAGGCAAGCCATTAGTAGCACGATTTGCAAAAAAATAGCAACACTCATCGTTCGCCCACATTGCCCTGCCCCCCATGGCGCAGCGCCGCAACGGTCGCTTGCGTGAGGGGAAAAGGAACCCCTTGCCGCAGCGGGCGGCATGGCACACGCCAGAAGGCGCGCGACAGGGACGGAGGACAGAAAATGTCCAGCACGGCAGCAGCAAAGCCTGTCATCCCGTATGACTTTCAGGCGGGAAGCGAATCAATAGAGTGGATTGGTCGCCCCCCCTTGCACCTGCGAACGCACGTCATGCCTGCCCATGCCCATCATCCAGCTTCGAAGGCGCAAGCGCGGCATGGCGCGGAGGAGATCGCCGCCCGTAGGGGCGGAAGCTCCGACGCCGCCCGGACGCTCGTTCCGGCGAAGCCGGGACAGCGGAAGGGCGATGCCAAATGACGCGCGGCAGCAAAGAGAGGCAGGGGACGCCTGAAGGGACACGCTCCCCGCAAGCAATGGCTGCCTAAGGCGGGGTAGGGGGTTGTAGGGGGCTAGGGGCTGCCAAGCCCCTGCCCCCTGCCGCCCCGCCGCGCAGGCGACCAAAATCAAATGCTTGGACGAAGCCGCCGTCCTGCAACGAAAAAAGAAGAGAACCCAAGACCGCCACAGGCCCTCCGACGCCGCCCGGACGCTCGTCATGTGCCCTGCGCGGGGTAGAAAAAGCGGGCACGCCCAAAAGGACGCGCGACAGGGACAAAGGGCACGAAGCATCCAGCCCCCCGCCGCAAACCCTGTCATGCCGTATGACTTTCAGGCGGGAAGCGAATCAATAGGGGTGGATTGGTTGCCCCTCCCTTGCGCCTGCGAACGCTCGTCATGCCTGCCCGTGCCCATCATCCGGCTGCGAAAGCGCAAGCGCGGCATGGCGCGGAGGAGATCGCCGCCCGTAGGGGCGGAAGCTCCGACGCCGCCCGGACGCTCGTCATGTGCCCTGCGCGGGGTAGAAAAAGCGTGCACGCCCAAAAGGACGCGCCGACAGGGACAAAGGGCACGGAGCATCCAGCAGCCCGCTGCAAACCCTGGCATGCCGTATGACCTTCAGGCGAGAAGCGAATCAATAGGGGTGGATTGGTCGCCCCTCCCTTGCGCCTGCGAACGCACGACATGCCTGCCCGTGCCCGGCATCCCGCCTCGCAGGCGCAAGCGCGGCATGGCGCGGAGGAGATCGCCGCCCCGCAGGGGCGGAAGCTCCGACGCCGCCCGCACGCTCGTCCTGGCAAAGCCGGGACAGCGGGAGGGCGTTGCCCTATGCCGCGCGACGGCAAAGGGAGGCAGGGTACGCCTGAAGGGACACGCCCCCCGCAAGGGATGGCTGTCCAACGCGGGGTAAGGGGTTGTAGGGGACAAGGGGCTGCGCAAGCCCCTGTCCCCTGCCCCACGCCGGGAGGCGACCAAGCCCGAGCGCCGGGCCGAAGCCGCAAGCCACGGACAATAGCCAAATTCATACCAAACCTGAGCCGCAAGCCAGACAGCGGACAAGGCGTCATGCCGGGCTGACGCCGCAATCCGGCGACAACAAAAGAGTCCGCACGCTGCTGCGGCGAGGTAGTGTCCAGAATTTTTCGCACATTCTTTGAGGCAGTCTAACAAGACAGGCAGGATTGGCCCGGCGCGGTCCTTGCGAGCGACACCTTCACATATGTCGCGGCTGCAAGGACCGTGACGGGGGGCCT
>DWZD01000006.1 GCA_019118345.1 Candidatus Desulfovibrio intestinavium
AAGGGCGAGCCGGGCACGGGCAATGTCGTCGAGGCCGTGCGCCACTGCCGTCAGGTGCTGGACGATATCCGCCGCCTGTGCGTCCTGCCCGAGGACGAGGTGGCCAATTATGCCAAGGAGATCGGCGCGCCGCTGGAAATCTGCCACCTTGTGCGCAAGGAAGGCCGCCTGCCGGTGGTGAACTTCGCCGCCGGCGGCATTGCCACGCCGGCTGACGCCGCCCTGATGATGCAGCTGGGTTGCGACGGCGTCTTTGTGGGTTCCGGGATCTTCAAATCCGGCGATCCGGCCAAGCGCGCCCGCGCCATTGTGCAGGCCGTGACCAACTACAATGATTACGCCCTGCTGGCCGAAATATCCAAGGATCTGGGCGAGCCTATGGTCGGCATCGAAATCTCCGCCATTCCCGAGACCGAACGCATGCAGGAACGGGGCTGGTAGAACGATGGCGCTGATCGGCGTTCTGGCCCTGCAGGGGGCCTTCCGCGAGCACGCCGCCGCCCTGTCCCGGCTGGGGGCAGCGGTGCGCGAAGTGCGCCAGCGCAAGCATCTGGACGGCATCGACGGCCTTGTCCTGCCCGGCGGCGAAAGCACGGTCATGGGCAAGCTCCTGACGGATCTGCACATGCTGGAACCCGTGCGGAATCGCATTGCGGCGGGCATGCCCGTCTACGGCAGCTGCGCGGGCCTTATCCTGCTCTGCGAGCAGATCGAGGACTCCACGCAGCCGCGCATCGGCCTGCTGCAGGCCACGGTACGGCGCAACGCCTTCGGACGGCAGGTGGACAGCTTCGAGACGGATCTTGCCGTCAAGGGACTGACGGCCCCCTTGCGGGCCGTCTTCATCCGCGCGCCGCTCATCACGGCGGTGGGGCCGGATGTGGAGGTGCTGGCCCGCGTGGACATGGCGGCGCACGGCGGTGAGGGCGAGCGCATCGTGGCTGTCCGGCAAGACAACATCCTTGCCACGTCCTTCCATCCCGAACTGACGCCGGATACCCGGCTGCATGCCCTCTTCCTCGGCATGCAGGCCTGATCCCGCCCCTACCTTCAACCGCTTCATCCGACGCCCGGCTCCGGCCGGGCGTCGTTCTGTCCGGACAGGAGAACGTCCCCGCCGTCAACGGCGAAACGGCGTCCGACCGAAGCCGGACGCCGTTCTGTTGCAAGCGTCATTGACGAACCGTGCGCCGAGACTAACGGCGCTTGCCGCCATGCCCCTTGAGGTAGGAGACATAGCCGGGGTCGGTTCCCTGAATGTGATTGATGAGCCAATCCTTGAGGAAGGCCAGCAAATCCATGCTGACGGTGGTGGTGCCGTTCTTGATTTGCGACTCGAACTCTTCCAGCTTGGCCACGAAACGGCGGTGCACTTCCTTGTGTTCGCGGGTATGCGGATAGGCCGAGTGCTCAAAGAGCTGCTCTTCGGTGCTGAAGTGCGAAGCCGTGTATTCGCGCAGATGCTGCATGATGGAACTCAGCTCATCCTTGGCGGAATTGTTCTTCATGGCATGGTAGAGATCATTGATGTAGCTGCAGAGCATACGGTGCTGTTCATCCACGAGCTGCACGCCAAGATTGAGCTTGTCCGTCCACTGCACGAACTTGTCGCTGGAGGACGCCATTTCCAGATTGCCGCTGAAGAGCGCGCTGACGATCATGCCCAGATCCTCGATGCCGCCCTTGAAGGAAAGGATGGATCCGGTAAAGCTCTCCATGTTGTCGGCATTTTCCTCGGCCACCTGATGAATGGCCGCCAAGGAAGAGCTGGTCTGACGGCTGTGCTCGGACTGCTCGGCCGTGCCGGTGGCAATGACCTTGAGGTGATCCGCCGTCTCCTCCATGCAGCTGATGATTTCCGCCATGAACTCGCCGGCGCGGTCGGCGCGCTTGGCGCCCTCCACCGTCATCTGGGCCGCGGCTTCCACGGCTTCCACATTGTTCTGCGTTTCTTCCTGAATGGCGCGGACGGCCTCTTCCACTTCCTTGGTGGCGCTCATGGTCTTTTCGGCCAGCTTGCGCACCTCGTCGGCCACCACGGCAAAGCCGCGGCCGGCCTCCCCGGCCCGGGCGGCCTCAATGGCGGCATTGAGCGCCAGCAGGTTGGTCTGATCCGCCACCTCGTTGATGACGCTCATCACCTGTCCGATGCTGCTGGCCCGCTGGCCCAGCTTGTCCATGGCCTCCTTGAGATGCAGGATGGTTTCCTTGACCGAGACAATGGAAGCCACGGCGCTGCGCACATCCTGTTCGCCCACGCAGGCCTTGCTGCGCGAGGTTTCCGCACTGTCGGACAATTCCTGCACCCGTCGGGCCGATTCCACGGCCGCGTCGCTGATCTGCGCCATGGCCGAACTGGTTTCCTCCAGCTGGTAGCGCTGCACCTCCACGCCGTGATTGACGCCCGCCACCAGCTGCGACAGATTGCGCGTTTCCCCGGACAGCCCCTGACAGACGTGATTGGCCTTGGCCAGCAGCTGTTTGCGCACGCGGATCTGAGCCTGCAGATCCGCCAGACTGGCCGCCGCGCTCTCCCCTTCCCTGCGCAGGTCTTCCCGCTCAGCCTGTACGGCCGCAAGCCCGCTTTCCAGCTCCTGAATGCGGGTGCTGGCCTGCTCGCGCTCCCGCGTCAGCAGTTCACCCAGGCGCTTGGCCAGACTGCCCGCGGCAGATGCGGTCTCTGGCGGCAGGACGGCCAGCAGGGCTTTCTTTTCCCGGGCAGACCGCAGCCCGAGCACAATCCCGGCAAGGCATCCCGCAAGCAGCAGGGCCAGCAGCACGGCTCCCGCCAGACCGGACGTCCCCAGAAGGGCGAGCATCGCCACCAGCACCAGAAGGATGATATGCAAAAGGATTTCCATAACTGCTCCTTGGAGTTCATGTGCCGGCACGGAATGGCAGACTCGCCGCTATTCCATGCCGCCCGCAGCCGCCGCCTTGCGCTCTTCCCCTGAGGACAGGGCGGAGGAGTCGTCAGCGGCGTTTTCATATCGAAAAGGTACTCTTCCAACTTATCGTCCCGGGCGGGGCATGGTTTAGGCTTTTCCGGGCAAAAAAGAATCGTTACTGATAAGCTGGCGTCTTCCCTGCGGTTTTCCGGCAAGATTTGTTTCATACTGTATCATGCCCAGCGACAGCCGCGGACAGCAAAGCCGTGGACAAGGCGTCACGGAGAGCAGTACGGCGATCAGGACTGAGCGACAGCCGGCAGCGCACGGTGCACCCGGGGAAAACACATGAAAAAGGCCCCTTGCGGGGCCTTTTTCATACATTTTCGCGAAGAACCGACTAGAGGGCGGCCTTGTAGATGGCGGCCACCGCAGCGTCGGTCATGATGCGCGGGTTGGTCAGACCACAGGCGTCCTTCTGGGCATTGGCGGTCATGGTGGGGATGTCTTCCTCGCGCACGTCCTTGCCGTACTTCTTGCCGAGGGCGATGAGGCCTTCGGGGATGTTCACGTCGCGGGACAGGATGTTGATGGCCTCAATGGCGCGGTGCGACGCGTCGCTGGAGCTGAGGTGATCCACGCGTTCGCCCAGCAGTTTGGCCACGCGGGCGAAGCGGCGGCGGCAGGCAATGAGGTTGTACTCGCAGACATGCGGCAGGAGAATGGCGTTGCATTCGCCGTGCGGCAGGTCATAGAAGCCGCCGAGCTGATGCGCCATGGCATGCACATGGCCGAGGCTGGCATTGTTGAAGGCCATGCCGGCAAGATACTGGGCATAGCACATGCCTTCGCGGGCTTCCTTGTCCTTGGCGCCGCAGGCCACGGAGCGGCGCAGGTAGCGGTTGATGTATTCCATGGCCTTTTCGGCGCAGGCGTCGGTCATGGGCGTGGCGGCGGTGGACACATAGGCTTCGATGGCGTGGGTCAGGGCGTCCATGCCGGTGGCGGCGGTAAGGGAGGCGGGCATGTTCATCATGAGCACCGGGTCGTCAATGGCCACGCTGGGCGTGCAGCGCCAGTCCACAATGGCCATTTTCACCTTGCGGGACAGGTCGGTGATGATGCAGAAGCGGGTCATTTCGGAAGCGGTGCCCGCCGTGGTGTTCACGGCCACATAGGGCGGGAAGGGCTTGGAGGATTTGTCCACGCCTTCGTAATCATGAATGGTGCCGCCGTTGCTGACCACAAAGCCCACGCCCTTGCCGCAGTCATGGGAGCTGCCGCCGCCCAGGGTAATGAGGCTGTCGCACTTGTTTTCCTTGTACATTTCCGTGGCTTCGGCCACGTTCTTGTCCGTGGGGTTCGGCACCGTACCGTCATACACCACATATTTCATGCGGGCCTTGTCAAGGATGTCGGTGATATGCTTGAGGATGCCGCAGGCCACAATGCCCTTGTCGGTCACGATGAGCGGACGCTTGCCGCCGATATTTTTCAGGCGCCGGGGAATTTCGTTGCAGCAGTTTTCGCCCACCAGCGTCACGTTGGGGATGAAGAAAGAGGTGATTTGCCCCATGTGCATGCTCTTCACGTCCGTGCTCATAACGACTCCTTTTTTCGCCGCAATGGTTTTTTGCGGCGGGTTTTATATTGCTTAGAGGGCAGAATACGGCACGCGACGATGCATGACAAGCATTTTTTGCAAAAAACGGCCAACAGATCCAAAAATCACAAGACTGTTTGATTGCTCAATGCAATAGGCTTTCACAGGACAACGGCAGAACAAAATTCCTCTTTCCACAGGCTATTGCGGACAAATCAGCCCCAATCTCCCCGTTCCGTATCCAGCCTTTCGTCCTTTCTCGTGCGCACGCCGTCCCGGCACAGCCGCGTCATGGCCCGCAGATACTCATTATGTCTGTCCAGAAAGAATGCCAAGGGTTTTGAAAAGTTGCGCCCAACCAGTCCATCCACCATCAGCTGGCTGATCTCCTTCTCGCGCAGCAGCACCAATTGAGAACGAAAGAACACCCTTCTGTCGGCGGCGGACATGGCGCGCAAAATCTGCCCGCAGGCTTCCTGCGCGCGCGGCAGGTAAAACCAGAAATACATGAGATCAAGGGCGGCGATGATCAGCGCCCGTTCCAGCCGGCTGGCCTCCCGCCCGCCCCGCTCGCCAAGCCCGCCGGGCCGGGCCAGCTTGATGAGGGCATCCTCGCGCGGGAAGAGCAGTTCCAGCCGGGTATAACAGTCAAAGGCCCGGCGCAGCTTGCCTTCGTAATCCCGGCGGCGCATGCGAATATTGAGCCGGGCATCAGCCAGCCCCTCGATGAGGGCCGCCACGGTATCCGAGGCCGTCTTGGACACGATGGCCGCGCTCGGGGCCAGATAGACAAGGGGATCGGCCACGCCAAACGACAGCAGCAGGCCCCACAAGCCCGCATTGTAGAGGGAGGAAATGGGAATGGCCAGCGCACTGCGGAACAGATTGCCGACGGCGGCCTGCCGGGGAAAGCCCCGATAGATGTTGTGGGCAAAGATATAGAACCCGTTGATGACGTTGAGCACGGTAAAGACCAGCAACG
Organism: Candidatus Desulfovibrio intestinavium; assembly: GCA_019118345.1. Classification (GTDB taxonomy): domain Bacteria; phylum Desulfobacterota; class Desulfovibrionia; order Desulfovibrionales; family Desulfovibrionaceae; genus Desulfovibrio; species Desulfovibrio intestinavium. The sequence goes on from DWZD01000006.1 coordinate 5,474, forward strand.
GACTGTCTTCCACCGTGACGCCGCACAGCCGTTGCAGTATGCCCACGCGCACGACGCCTTCCAGCAGAAGCACGGATATGCCGGTATACATGAGCGAATCACAGAGGCGGTTCAGGCTGACATGCTCCTTCCAGCGGGTCAGCGTGCCCCGGGTGGCGCCCTGTGCGGCCATGACCATTTGCAGTACGTTGCGCACGCCCGTGATGCCGAACCAGATGAAACTGCCGAACCAGGCCAGCAACCACCACTCCTGCGTAGCCAGAAAGGTGGCAAAGGCCGGAATGAAGCCCACCACCACCTTGGCCCAGAGCATCAGGCCGGTATTGAGATAGCGGAAGCCCGGACTGCCCGGCGCGGTTTTGGGCGTATCCAGCAAGGCATTGGGAGCCGGGATATTATGCCCGCCGAGGGTATGGATATTGCCCTCCGGGCAGTAGCGGCAGTTTTCGCTGGCCGGGATCCATTCCTGACGCCGCTCCCGGCCGAGGCGCGCCAGAACGGGAAAGCCGCGGCAGCCGGCGAGCAGGCGCTGCAGCCGTCCCGGATGGTCTGGCTCGGCAAAGACGAGCTTTTCCTCCACGGGCACACGGACGGGAATGCAGGGCGCGCCATCGCGCCGCAAGGCCGCCACCCCTCGGGGAGGCAGGGTCTCCATGATGGCAAAGCCCATGCCGAAGGCGCGCAGGCGCGTGGCCGCATTGCTGCCCAGCTGGGTCTTGAGCGGGGTACGTCGGTAGGTCTCCCAGAGTTTGGGCACATTGCGCAGGATTTCCTGAAACTTGGCCAGACGTTCAACAGGCCCGTCCCGCTCCAGACGCCGGATGATCTGCCGGATCATCTGTTTCATGCGCGGGCCGTGCCCATGATTGAGCACCTGCAACAGGCGGCTGATGGCCTCCATGCCCGTGAGCTGCCCCAGCATCCAGCTCTTGGTATTGAACAGCTCCAGATGGGTGATGCCGCCCTGACAATCCCACAAAAGCTCGATGACATCGGCGGCGCTGAGGTTTTCGGTGCAGAGGGTCAGCTGATAGCCCGGCATGAGATCGCGCAGCTGCCGGGTCAGCTCGGCGGCGGTAAGGCAGCGCAGCTCGGGGGTGTCTGGATCCTCGCCGGGAATTTCCGCATCGGGCAGGCTCGCCTCCTGCAGCGCGGGGAACCACTCGTGATAGATGATGTCCACGGTGAGCTGTTCCAGCGCCTCGATCTCCTGCCGGGCGGCCTCGTCCCCGGCATTGCGCCGGCTTTCGAGCTGGCGCGCCCGCAGGCGCAGGCTGGGCAGCACAAGCTGATGCAGGTATTCGGCCAGCCGCAGGCTCACCGAATGCCGCCGCCCCAGAAAGTTCAGGAAGGCCTCGGCACTGCCCGGCGCCACGGAAACGCCCCACTGCCTTTCCAGCTGCGGGCGTTGCCGCCGGTTCCAGATGTCCAGCAGCCGGAGCGCGCGGTCGCGCCGCCAGGAGAGCACGGCCTGCCCCCGCTCCTGCATCTTCCGCATCGGGGCGCCGTCCATAAATTCCAGAAAACCCTGCCGCGAGACAAAACCGCGCGGAACCCACAAAAAGCTCACATAGCGCCCGTAAAAGGGCACCTGATACTCGATGCCCACCCGCACCGTGGTATCGGTGATGCTTGCGGCTTCCAACAGTTCTTCGGCGGCATCCAGCTCGATGCAGTTGTCATAGAGCACGGTCAGGGTGCGCAGGCCCTTGATCCAGGCATCCATGATCAGATGCGTCGGCGTTTTCCGGCCCTTGGTGTTCACGTCGTAAACGTGATCGTCAAAGGCGATCTGATTCCATTCTTCGGGCATTTCCGGCAGGTGATAGCGGGCCAGCATGCGCCGCACCACGCGCGGCGTGCCCAGGGCCGCCTTGCGGAAGTCGTGCGCCAGCTTGAGCTGCTCCGTGGCATTGCCCTGCGCCCGCACCATATCCTTCATGATTTGCAGGAGCACCCGCGCGGTATTGCGCCGCAGGGGCGAATGGGCGCTGGCCAGCACCTCGTCGAACAGGCTTTGCAGGGCGCAGAGCCTGTCCCGCGCGCTGGAACCGCCCACCTCCAGATTGCGCAGCAGGTTCACCGTGGCGCAGGCCATGCGCGAGACCTGCGAGGTGACCATTTCCTTGATGCCGTGCGGATGCAGCTCGGGATTGGCGAGATCCCCAGACAGGGGAGACATGGCATCGTCCGGCGCATCCAGTATGCGATTGACCAGGACCAGAATTTCCCTGTCCTGCCGGTCGAAATAGCGGCTGAAACGGCGTTTGCCCTTGCTCACGTCCTGCCCTCCTCTGCCCATCGTTCAGACAACGGGGACGCCCCGCCCCCAAAACGGGAGGCCGCCCGGGGGCGGCCTCCTGCCTGCCGAAACCCGGCATTGCGCCATGCGGCGACGCTCGCTGTCGCGCCTTTCAGATGAATTCATCCACGCGCCCGGCACGCACCTTTTGCAGGAGGCGCAGGGACGCGCCCTTGTCCGGTTCAGGCATGGCCGCCAGCTTTTCCTCGATGAGCGCCTCGCCCAGACGCCGCGTGGCGGGCGTGGCGTAATTGAGCAGGAATTCCAGGAAGGAGGCAATGGAATTGGGGCCGCACTGGCCCTTCATGCCGCTTTCGCGCACCATGGAGAGAAATTCCACCCCGCTGCGGCCCAGCCGGGGACAGGCCGTGCAGAAGGACGGCAGGTGGCGGGCCTCTTCCAGCAGGAAGCTGACCACATCATCCACATGGCAGTTCTCGCCGATGGGGAAGGGCACGCCGTCCGGGCCGGGCAGCGGACTCCAGTCCTCATAGGGATTGGCCACGCTGCCCGTGAGCAGCTGCGAGCAGCCCACCCCGCAGCCGTCGCGCCAGAGGCCGGACGGCTCGCGCGAGCTGAGAATGATGCCCGTATAGGGAATGGCCAGACGGGTAATGGCCACACAGCGCAGGAAATCCCGGTCGCTCACCGGGAAGGGGGCCTGAGCCAGCCCGCCGGGGGCCGGACGCAGCCGGTGCATGCTGACCGTATGGCCGCCCGTGCCGTAGACCTGCGCCAGATGCGCCGCATGCTGGCTCAGGGCCAGCACGTCGAATTCCCACGGCGCAAGGCCCAGCAGCAGGCCCAACCCCACATCGCCCATGCCGGCATTGAGCGCCTCGTCGGCGGCATTGATCCGGCGCTGATAGTCGGCCTTGGGGCCGGCCTTGTGCACCGCCTGATAATGCTCGGGATGATAGGTATCCTGATAGAGCAGGACAGAACCCACGTCCACCGCGCGCAGCACCTCGTACTGATCCGCCCGCAACGGCCCCACGTTGACGTTGACGCGCCGGATTTCGCCATCCCCCTCATACAGGGTGTAAAGAATGCTCACCGCCTCGGCCAGATATTCCACATCGGCATTGGGCAATTGCCCGCTGACCAGAAACACCCGCTTGTGCCCCTGCCGGATGAGCTTGCGCCCGGCTTCGCGGATTTCCGGCGAGGTCATGTACTTGCGCTGCACCATGTCGTTGCCCTTGCGGTTGGCGCAGTACACGCACTCGCTGCCGCAATGGTTGGTGATGTGCAGCGGGGCCGAGAGCACGATGCGATCGCCGTAGACCCGCTGCTTGACCTCGTCGGCGGCGCGCATGATGGCCCGCAGACCGTCCGGGGAACTCACGCGCATGAGGGTGGCGGTTTCGGCCAGCGTCAGGGGGCGCAGGGCGCGCGACTTGTCCAGGATGCCTTTCAGGCGGGCGGCATCCGGCGCCACGGCACAGGCCAGCGCCTCTTCAATGGCGCGCCTGTCCAGCCAGGACGGAAGGGAAAAGTTCGACATGGATTCACCCTCATCTGCTAAAGACATTTCCGCCGCAGCCCCGCGCGTTCGCGTGCCCGGAACGCATTGCGGCCCGGCCTGCCATCGGAAGGAATGATTCTACCAGTCGCCGCCCGGAAAAGCGAGCGCTTTTTTTCACAGCCCCCTGCGGGCAAACGCGCGGCCCCTCCCTGCCGCAAAATGACATAACCAAGGGAAACTACGAGAAAAACTCCTGAGTGCGCTTCCGCTTTTCTCCCTGACGGCAAAGACCGTCCGGGTTGCCGCCGCCGGACGCGCGCCCCCGCCCGCCCTCTCCCGGAAGGATGCGGGAAAGGCGCAAAAACCCTTTTCCGTTTCAGGATGTTGTAAAAAAAGGCCCGTTCGGTTGACAAGGCATCCTAAAACTCCTATTTGTCCAGATAGCCAATGTGAACCACGCTCCGAAAGGGTTCTGGCGTGCGACGGCGCGTCCGGTGCCGCCGTAAAAATGAACCCTAGACAACTAAATGACTATGGAGGCTACCATGGCTCAGTGCAATTCCGCCGATCTGATCGCCACCGACAAGAAATATGTGTGGCACCACCTGACCCAGCACAAAGTGTATGAAAACGCCGATCCGGTCGTTTTCGTGGAAGCCAAGGGCAACCGCGTGAAGGACATCAACGGCAAGGAATACCTTGATGCCGTGTCCGGCGGCGTGTGGACCGTCAACGTGGGCTTCGGCCGCGAAAAGATCGTCAAGGCTGTGGCCGATCAGCTGATGAAGCTGTGCTACTTCGCCAACTCCTACGGCAACATTCCGACCATCGAGTTCTCCAAGAAACTCGTTGAGAAGATGCCCGGCATGAGCCGCGTGTACATCTCCAACTCCGGTTCCGAAGCCAACGAAAAGGCCTTCAAGATCGTGCGTCAGATCTCCGCGCTGAAGCACGGCGGCAAGAAGAGCAAAATCCTGTATCGTGACCGTGACTACCACGGCACCACCATCACCACCCTGAGCGCCTGCGGCCAGTACGAACGCCGCAACCAGTTCGGCCCCTTCACCCCCGGTTTCGTGGAAGTGCCGCACTGCTGCGCGTATCGTTCGCCCTTCGGCGACTGCGCCGATCTCGGCAAGAAATTTGCCAAGCAGATCGAAGAAGTGATCCAGAAGGAAGATCCGGACACCGTGGGCGGCCTGATCCTCGAGCCCATCACCGCCGGCGGCGGCGTCATCGTGCCCCCGGACGGCTACTTTGAAACCGTGCAGGAAATCTGCAAGAAGTACGGCGTGCTGCTCATCATCGACGAAGTGGTGTGCGGCCTTGGCCGTACCGGCAAATGGTTCGGCTACCAGCACTTCGGCGTGAAGCCCGACATCGTCACCATGGCCAAGGGTGTGGCCAGCGGCTACGCGCCCATCTCCTGCACCGTGACCACCGAAGAAGTCTTCCAGGACTTCATCAATGATCCCAACGACCGCGACGCCTACTTCCGCGACATCTCCACCTTCGGTGGCTGCACGTCCGGCCCGGCTGCCGCTCTGGCCAACATGGAAATCATTGAAGAAGAAAACCTGCTCGACAACGTGGTGAAACAGGGCGAATACCTCATGGGCCGCCTGCTCGAGCTGAAGGGCAAGTACCAGATCATCGGCGATGTGCGCGGCAAGGGCCTGTTCGCCGGTCTGGAACTGGTCAAGGATCGCACCACCAAGGAACCGGTGGACGAATCCGTGGCCGGCGCCGTTGTGGGCGACTGCTTCAAGCAGGGCGTCATCATCGGCAAGACCTCCCGCAGCTTCCGCGAATTCAACAACACCATCTGCCTCAGCCCGGCCCTGATCTCCACTCAGGCCGACATTGACGAACTCGTCAATGCCCTCGACAAGGCTCTGGCCAAGGTGAGCGCCTAATCCGGCGTCCGCACCGATTGCAAGGGGGGCTTCGGCCCCCCTTTTTTTGATCCGGCCCTGCCGCCCGGCGGCTGACGGGCCACAGCCGCGCCCCGACGCACCCCCATTGCCATGCGCATCCCCTTCCCCATGCTTCATCGCCGCTTGCGGCCCATCGCACTCATGGCCGCCCTCTGCGCCTTCTGCCTGTGCCTTGCCCCGATCCGGCTGACCGCCGCCCCCCCCCTCCGGGTCTGCCTGCTGCTCGAAAGCGATGTGCCGGACAAGGGCTGGCACGATCTGCTCAGGGAGGGCCTTGCCCGCGCCGCGCGGGAACACCATGTCGCGGCCCGCGTGGCCGTGGCGCCGGCAGGCCCCGGACAGCAGGACATATTCCGGCAGGAAGCCGCCAACGCGGACTTGCTCATTGTGGCCGACGACAGCCTGCATGAAGTTCTGCGCAACAATGCCGCCGCCTTTCCCCGCGTGCGCTTCGGCTGCATCGATATCGGCGTGCGCGCGGCCAATATCATGTCCGTGAGCTTTGCCGATGAGCAGGCCGCCTTTCTGGCCGGCGTGGCCGCCGCCATGCTCACCACCAGCGACAGCCGGGGCATGAATCCCCAAAAGACGCTGGGCTGGCTTTCCGGACAGGAAACCGGCCCCATCGTCACCATGCTCAATGGCTTTCTGGAGGGAGCGCGTCTGGTTGATCCGCAGATGCGCATCGTGCACCGGACTGTCGGTTCCTTTGAGGATGCAGAGGGCGCCCGCGCGCGCTGCCGGGAAATTCTCGATGAAGGCGCCGACATCGTCGTGCTGGCCGCAGGCAGCGCGGGTCTGGCCGCGCTGGACGTGCTGGCCGAACGCGAGGCGCTGGCCATCGGCATGGCCGCCGATCAGGACAACCTGCGCCCCGGCGTCGTGCTGACTTCCATTCTCAAGCAGGGCGACCGGGCCGTGGCCGAAATTGTCGGAAGTCTGGCGCAAGGCCGCTTTCAGGGTGCGGAAATCCTCACCTACGACCTGTCCGGCAAGGGCGTGGGCATCACGGATTTCGGCCCCTTTGCCCACAGCGCGGGCAACCGTCTGCCCCCGCGCCTGACGTCCCGTATTGCCGAACTGAAGGGGGAACTGGAGCGCGGCAACATCCGCCTGCCCTCCTTGCGCCAGCGCACGCTCTGCAACTGCCGCTGACCGCGGGCGACGGCAGCGGCGTCCGGCAAGCCGCCGGGCCGGGCAGCGGAACATGATGCCTGCCCGCAAGGCCCCGCACGCATCCGCCTGGCGGCGCGGCGTTGACCCGCGCCGAACCAAAACGCCGCCACGCCCTGCCCTTGCGGGTCGCCGGGAAATGAAAATCAATCTTTTTCAATGGGCTGCAAGCCCGTGCCAGACCGAGCGCACAGGTAAATTTTTTCTTGAAATTTCATCCCCACCCTCTTGCCGTTGCTACGGAAAAGGGCTAGGGTCATTTCGCGAGCTGCGGAGCAGACTTGTTTGTCTGTTCAATGATGTGAACGGCTGGACGTGATGTCTCGACAGGCGAACCACCGCAACAGCACCACAGCCGCCGCAAGCCTTGGAAACAGGCCGTCCTCCCGTCCCTTCGGCGACAGGCGGCGGACTTCTCCAAGTCTGTTTGCGCAGAGGTACGTCCGTGGTGAACGGAATTTTCAACATTCACTTGCAGCCTTTCAGGAGGGCTTCAAATGCTTATCGGCGTTACTAAAGAAATCAAGGCCAATGAACATCGCGTGGGTATCACTCCGGCCGGCGTCAAAGCGCTGAAAGATCATGGCCACGAAGTCATGATCGAAGTGGGTGCCGGTCTCGGCAGCCGCATCTCCGATGACGAATACAAAGCCGCCGGCGCCACCATGCTGCCCGTGGCCGACGTGTGGGCCAAGGCCGACATGATCATGAAGGTGAAAGAGCCCCTGCAGAGCGAATACAAGTACTTCCGCGAAGGCATGCTGCTCTTCACCTACCTGCACCTGGCCGCCGACAAGCCCCAGACCGACGCCCTGCTGAATGCCGGCGTGGTGGGCCTGGCCTACGAAACCGTGCAGCCCGACGACCGCACCCTGCCCCTGCTGGCCCCCATGTCCGAAGTGGCCGGCCGCATGTCCATCCAGGTGGGCGCCAACATCCTGACCAAGCATGCCGGCGGTTGCGGCGTGCTGCTGGGCGGCGTGCCCGGCGTGCAGCGCGGTAAAGTCGTCATCGTGGGCGGCGGCATCGTGGGCACCAACGCTGCCAAGATGGCCATCGGCATCGGCGCCGAAGTGACCATCCTTGACAACAACCTGAACCGCCTGCGCTACCTCGACGACATCTTCGGCGCTCGCGTGCAGACCATGGCTTCCAACAGCCACAACATCGCCGCCGCCGTGAAGGATGCCGACCTCGTGATCGGTTCCGTGCTCATCCCCGGCGCCAAATGCCCGCAGCTGGTGACCGAAGAAATGATCAAGTCCATGCGCCCCGGCTCCGCCGTGGTGGACGTGGCCATTGACCAGGGCGGCGCTGTGGAAACCACCGCCGGCCATCCGACCACCCACGAAAACCCGACCTTCGTGAAACACGACGTTGTCCACTACTCCGTGGCCAACATCCCCGGCGCCGTGCCGATCGCTTCCACCTACGCCCTGACCAACGCCACCCTGCCCTTCGCCCTGCAGCTGGCCGACAAGGGCTGGAAGAAGGCTTGCGCCGACAACATCGCTCTTGCCCGCGGCCTGAACACCGTGAACGGCAAGTGCACCTTCAAGGGCGTTGCCGATGCCTTCGGCCTCGACTACGTGCCCGCCGCCGACCTGCTGAAGTAAGCAGTTCGACACAGCTGCCTGTCCGGTTCCCGCAATCGTGACAGGATGACGGAAACGTCACGCGCCTCTTGCTTCGGCAAGGGGCGCGTTTGCATTGGGCGACCCTTTCCCCCGCTCCGGCCACGCGCTTTCCGCCGCACGGGCGCACGCGGCTCCGGCGTGCGGCCCGGGGGCAGAGGCCTCTCCGCCTCCCATGCGCGCGTCTGCGCGGCGACCGGCATGCTCGTGCCGTTGACGGTGTTTCGGCCAGGGAGCAGGCCAAACGAAGGCTTGCGGCGGCTTTCAGGACAGCGTATGCTGACAGAACGCGCTATCTGCCGGAGCAGCCCGGCGCAACCGTGCTGCCCCGGATCGCCCATGCCGGGCCTCGCGAAAACGCTTCGTCCCCATTCCCTGCCGTCAGGCTGAGGAGAACTTCTTTTCGGAGATGTGTATGCTGAAAAAAATCCTCTGTATGACCCTTGCCGCCTTCCTGACCCTGGGCCTGACCTGTCGCCATGCGGCATCCGCCGATCTGGTTGAACTTCCCACCGCCTGGCTGGACGAGCACGAGTCCTTCCTCATGTGGTACGCCATTGAGCAGGGTTGGGACAAGGAGGCCGGGCTGAACATCAAGATGCAGCTGTTCAGCTCCGGCGCGGATATCCTCAATGCCTTGCCGTCCGGCAAATGGGTCTTTGCGGGCATGGGGGCCGTGCCCGCCATGCTGGGCAATCTGCGCTATGGCACCTCCATCATTGCCCTGGGGAATGATGAAGCCCGCTGCAATGCCGTCCTTGTGCGGCCCGACAGCCCCATTGCCAAGGTCAAGGGCTGGAACAAGCAACATCCCAACGTGCTGGGCAGCCCGGAAACCGTGCGCGGCAAAACATTCCTCGTGACCACGGTCTCCTCGGCCCATTATGCCCTGAGCGCCTGGCTGGAGGCCCTTGGCCTGACCGACAGCGACATCGCCATCAAGAACATGGATCAGGCGCAGGCGCTGGCCGCCTTTGAAAACAATATCGGCGACGGCGTGGGCCTTTGGGCGCCGCACATGTTCGTGGCCATGAACAAGGGCGCCGTCATTGCCGCCGACATGAAAATGCTGGGCAAGGGCAACCCCATCGTGCTGGTGGCCGACACCAAATACGCCACCAGGCATCCCGAGGTGACCGCGCGTTTTCTTGGCGTCTACCTGCGGGCCGTCAAGATGTTCAAGGAAACGCCCACGGAAAAGCTGGTCGGCGAATACCAGCGTTTCCACCGCGAATTTGTCGGCAAGGATTATGATGCCGATCTTGCTCTCAAGGATTTGCAATATCACCCGGTTCAGGACTTGCAGGAACAGCTGGCCCTGTTCGACGACAGCAAGGGGCCGAGTCAGGTGCAGCAGTGGCAGGCCAATATTGCCGCCTATTTCAGCTCCATCGGCCGCATCACCGCCGAGGAGGCCAAGAAGGTGGCTGACGGCAAGTACGCCACCAATGCGTATCTGAAGCTCGTCAAGTAGTTCGCTTGCCGCCCGTTCTCGCAAGGACCCCGCGCTTCGGTGCGGGGTCTTGCCGTCCCCCCCCGCCGGCTGCGCTTCTTCCCCGTGGCGCGGCCTCCCTTCCCGGATGATCCCATGACTTTTGCTTTCGCCTTTTCCCCCCGCCGCTCGCGCCGCTATTACCGGGCGGCTCTCATGGCCTTTTTCTTCGTCATGGGCCTTGTCTTCGCCTCCTGGGCCGTACGCATCCCGGACATCAAAAATGCCCTCGGTCTGAGCGACGCCGCCCTGGGCAGCATCCTGCTGGCCGCGCCGCTGGGCGAAATGCTCGCCATTGCCCCGGCAGCCTGGCTGCTGGGCCGCATCGGCAGCCGCCATGCCATTGACGCCGCCCTCATTCTCGTTCCGGCCTGCCTTGTCCTGCTGGCCTGCGCGCCCTCCCCGGCCTTGCTCTTCGGCGCGCTGTTCGGCTTCGGCTTTGCCAACAATGTGCTGAACATCGCGCTCAATACGCAAGCCGTGGATGTGGAGATTCTCTACAGCCGCAGCATCATGGCCACCTTTCACGGCATGTGGAGTCTGGGCGGTTTGACGGGCGGCCTTGCCGGCGCGCTCATCGCGCCCCTCGGCATTACGCCGTTGCCGCATTTCTGCGCGATCTTCTGTCTGGTGGCGCTGACGCTTGCCGCCCTGCGCGGCTGGACGCTGCCCCGGCCCGTGCGCATCGTCGGCCGCAGCACGTCCGCCACCCGCAGCGGGCGCGCCCGGCTGGACGCCTACCTGCTCGTGCTGGGCGTCATCGCTCTCGGCAGCATGGCCACCGAAGGCGCCATGTATGACTGGAGTTCCGTCTATTTTGCCGAGGTGGTACGGCCCGGAGACGCCCTTGTGCGCATGGGCTATGTGACCTGCATGGCCTGCATGGTGCTCGGGCGGCTGCTGGCCGACGGGCTGGTCAACCGTCACGGCGTGGCCTGCGTCCTGCGCCTGAGCGGCATCTGCATCGGCGCGGGCCTGAGCCTCGCCGTCGCCTTCCCCCTTTTCCTGCCGGCGACCATTGGCTTCGGCCTTGTGGGCTTCGGCATGGCCTCGGTGGTGCCTCTCTGCTACAGTCTGGCCGGCAAGTCCACGCGTGTCCCGGCCCGGGTGGGCATTTCCCTTGTTTCCAGCGTCAGCTATCTGGGCTTTCTCGGCTGCCCGCCCCTCATCGGCTTCCTGTCCCATGCCGCAGGCAGTCTGCGCTGGGCCTTCTGCCCCATTATCGGACTCGGGCTGTCCATTGCCCTGCTTGTGCCCGTGCTGCGACGCCTGCGGGCCTGACGCTGCGGTGGGCGTCCGACCGGTCATTTTTATGCCCAGCGATTCCGAGGTATTGCTGCCCATTTAATAATAATGATAACTATTACTATTTACATTACGCAACACATGTGCCATGTTCTCTTCAGGAACGGCGCCGACGAGGCCGTTTGTTCGCTTCCCCTCCAACGAACAACCCGCAAGGAGAGCACACCATGACAGACAGAAAGGATCTTCTCACCAACAACGCGGGCGCTCCCGTCCCCAACAACAATCATGCCCTGACTGCCGGGCCGCGCGGCCCCATGCTCATGCAAGACGTGTGGTTTCAGGAAAAGCTGGCCCATTTCGACCGTGAGGTCATCCCCGAACGGCGCATGCACGCCAAGGGTTCCGGAGCCTACGGCACCTTCACCGTCACCCATGATGTGACGGCCTATACGCGGGCCGCGCTCTTTGCCGCAATCGGCAAGAAAACGGATGTGTTTGTGCGCTTTTCCACCGTGGCCGGCGAACGCGGGGCCGCTGACGCGGAACGCGACATCCGCGGCTTTGCCGTCAAGTTCTATACGGAAGAAGGCAACTGGGACATGGTGGGCAACAATACGCCCGTCTTCTTCCTGCGCGATCCGCTCAAGTTCCCTGACCTGAACCATGTGGTCAAGCGCAATCCGCGCACCAACATGCACAGCGCCAAGGACAACTGGGACTTTTGGACGCTCCTGCCCGAGGCCCTGCATCAGATCACGGTCGTGATGAGCGATCGCGGCATCCCGGCCAGCTACCGCCACATGCACGGCTTCGGCAGCCATACCTACAGCCTGATCAATGCCGAGAACAAGCGATTCTGGGTGAAGTTCCACTTCAAGAGCCAACAGGGCATCAAGAACCTTACGGACGCCGAGGCACAGGAACTCATCGGTCGTGACCGCGACAGCCATCAGCGCGATCTCTATGAACACATTGAACAGGGCGACTATCCCCGCTGGACGCTCTACTTCCAAATCATGCCCGAAGAGGATGCCGAAAAGCTGCCCTATCACCCCTTTGACCTGACCAAGGTCTGGTACCATTCGGATTATCCGCTCATGGAGGTGGGCGTGCTGGAACTCAACCGCAACCCCGACAACTACTTCGCGGAAGTGGAGCAGGCCGCCTTCAATCCCGCCAACCTTGTGCCGGGCATCGGCGTGTCGCCGGACAAGATGCTGCAGGGCCGCCTGTTCTCCTACGGCGACGCCCAGCGTTACCGCCTTGGCGTCAATCATCACCTGATCCCGGTCAACCGGGCGCGCTGCCCCTTCCACAGCTTCCACCGCGACGGGCAGATGCGCGTGGACGGCAATTACGGCAGTTATACGAGCTATGAACCCAACAGCGAGGGCGCATGGAAAGAGCAACCCGACTATGCCGAACCGCCCCTGAAGATCAGCGGCGACGCCGCCCGCTGGGACTATCCCTGCGATGACGCCGACTACTTCGAGCAGCCCGGCAGACTGTTCCGCGTCATGACGCCGGAACAGCAGGAAGCCCTGTTCGGCAACACGGCCCGCGCGCTGGGCGACGCCCCCGTGGAAATCAAGCTGCGCCATATCCGCCACTGCGCCAAGGCCGATCCGGCTTACGGCGCGGGCGTAGCCCGGGCCTGCGGCATCCCGGAAAGCGACATCTGATCCCTTGTGACAACAGGACGCGGCGGCACAGGCGGCCGTCGCGTCCCCCGGCGGGGGAGAAGCTCCCTCCCCCGCGTTGCCCCGTCTCCCGCCGTCGCTATTTCCAGCGGGCCATGAATTCCGCCGCGCTGCCGCCCGCATCCAGATGCTGGAGGAGCGCACTGCCGAACACCGCCGCATCGGGCCGGGCATCCGGCGGCAAATCCTCGATCTGGGCCGGTTCGGAAAGGCCGAAGCCCAGCGCCAGCGGCAGGGAAAAGACTGTGCGCGCCCGACGCATGGTGGCCGCCACCTGCTGCACCAGCAGGGAACGCTGGCCCGTGATGCCCATGACCGATACCACATAGACATAGCCCTGACTCACCCCGGCATACAGCCGCATGCGCTCCTCGCTCGTATTGGGGCCGACCAGGGCAATGAGGGCAATGCCCTGCGCCGCCAGCAGCTCGCGCAGTTCCCCGGCCTCCTCATAGGGCAAGTCCGGCACGATGACGCCGTGCACGCCCGCCCGGGCCGCATCCACGGCAAACTTGGCCAGCCCGTACTGCAGGAAGGGATTGTAATAGCCCATGAGCACCATACCGCAATGGAAGAAGTCCTTGCGTTCCTCCAGTTCGGTCAGCAGGCGGGCCAGGCTCATGCCGTCGCTGAGCACCCGGCGCGAGGCCTCCTCCACCACCGGGCCGTCGGCCACCGGGTCGGAAAAGGGGATGCCGATCTCGATGATGTCCGCCCCGCCCTCGTCCAGTTCCTGAATGGCGGGCCAAAAGCTGCCCTCGTCGGGAAAACCGGCGGTCACGAAGGGAATGAGGGCCGTTCGGCCAGCCTCGCGCACGGCGCGGATTTTCTGTTCCAGAATATGCATGACGTACCCCCTTTTCAGCAGAACTCGCCCACGGCCTGCAGGCCGAGCGCCTTGCGCACGATGCCCAGATCCTTGTCGCCGCGCCCCGACAGGTTGACCACCACCTTGCTGCCGGGCGCGAGTTCCTCGGCATGATCCAGCACCCAGGCCAGGGCATGCGAGGATTCCAGTGCGGGCACGATGCCCTCGGTGCGGCACAGGCGTTCAAAGGCCGCCAGCGCACGTTGATCGCGCACCATCACATAGCGCACCCGCCCGCTCTTGTGCAGATGCGCATGCTCAGGCCCCACGCCGGGATAATCCAGCCCCGCCGAAATGGACTGGGACGGCTCGATTTGTCCGTCGCCGTTCTGCAGCAGCATGGTCAGGCTGCCGTGCAGCACCCCCGGCACCCCCAGGGTCAGCGGCGCGGAATTGAAGCAGCCCGGCTCGCCCGTTCCGGCGGCCTCCACCCCGATGAGCTTCACGCTTTCTTCCTCGAGGAAGGGATGGAACATGCCGATGGCATTGGAACCGCCGCCCACGCAGGCCACCACGACATCGGGCAGTTTGCCCGCCTTTTCCCGCATCTGCTCGCCGGTTTCCTGCCCGATGACCTGCTGAAACATCCGCACCAGCGTGGGGAAGGGATGCGGCCCGGCCGCCGTGCCGAAGCAGTAATGTGTGGTCTGCTGCTGGGCGATCCAGGCCCGCAGCGCCTCATTGATGGCATCCTTGAGGGTACGGGTGCCGCTCTCCACCGGGATGACCGTGGCCCCGAGCAGGCGCATGCGCATGACGTTGGGGGCCTGCCGTTCCACGTCTTCCGCGCCCATGTAGACCGTGCAGCGCATGTCCAGCCGCGCCGCCGCCACCGCCGTGGCCACGCCGTGCTGTCCGGCCCCGGTTTCGGCCACCAGCGCGGTCTTGCCCATGTATTTGGCCAGCAGGGCCTGCCCCAACGTATTGTTGATCTTGTGCGCGCCGGAATGGAGCAGATCCTCGCGCTTGAGCCAGAGATCAATGCCCAGCTCCTCGGACAGGCGCGGACAATGCGTCAGCGGCGTGGGCCGTCCCGCAAAATTGTGCAGCAAATCCCGCAATTCCGCCTGAAAGCGCTCCGTGGGCAGAATGGACTGCATGGCCTCTTCCACTTCCAGCAGCGGCGGCATGAGCAGTTCCGGCACGAAACAACCGCCGAATTCGCCGAAATAGCCTTTTTTCATATGTCCTCCCGCGACGGCAACGCCGTCGCCCGGCGCACGGCCCGCATGACCGCCGCCATCTTTTCCCTGTTCTTCCTGCCCGGCGCGTCCTCCACGCCGGAATTGACGTCCAGTCCGTCCGGGCGGCAGAGCGTCAGCGCCGCCGCCACATTGTCCGGGCCGAGGCCCCCGGCCAGCCACCACGGACGCGGCCAGCGCAGCCCCTGCAACGCGGCCCAGTCCAGCACGCAGCCGCTGCCGCCGCCGCCCGTGCCCGCATCCAGCAGGAAGGCCGCGCAATACGGCGCTTGCGCATCCAGCAGCGCCTGCAGGGCGGCTCCGTTCCCGTAACGCTGCGGCCAGATGACCCGCCACAGCCGTTCGGCGCCCAGCCGCCGCGCGCAGGCCGCCGTGTCCTGCCCGCCGTGCAATTGCGCCACGTCCAGATGGGCCAACGCCATGATCCGGGCAATTTCCTCCTCTTTTTGTTCCACAAAAACGCCCACTCGCGCAAGCCCCGGGCTGGAGAGGGCCGCCGCCGCTTCCGGCGGGCAGGCGCGCGGACTGGCCGGATGGAAGATAAAGCCCACCGCATCCACCCCCAGCCGGGCCGCCGCGTCCACATCATCCTGTCGCCGCATACCGCAAATCTTGATGCGCATGCCGTTTCCTCCTTGGGGAGAACGTGTTTTTGTGCGGGGGAAGGGAAAGCCGTTGCTCGCGCCCAACGGGTTTCCCTTCCCCCCGCGCCCCCATCCCTTCCTCAACGCGCTTTGCCGGGGTCAATGCCAAACCGTCGTACCCCGCAAGGCCGACGCCCGTCTCATCCGTCCCCCGGCGGCATGGAAGGAAAAAAGCCCCTGCCTTTTCCCGGAAAACATCCTGCCGCATGCCAGCCCCGACGACAGGCCCCGCGATCCTCTTTTCCATAGCTCCGGGGAACGGAACAGCCATGCGACGCCTTGCCGGGAAACGCCGCCCTTCCGTCCTCCCGATACAGCGCGCCGGGGAGGGGTTGGGGGGTGTGG
>DWZD01000053.1 GCA_019118345.1 Candidatus Desulfovibrio intestinavium
TGCAGAAGATCGTGGTGGATGCGGGCAAGTTCGCGCAGGAAGAGTCCATCAAGTATCATTCCAACATGTCCGAAATCGCCAAGCGCGAACTGGTGGCCAAGGGCCTTCAGATCGCCCAGCTCACCGACGAGGCCAAGTGGAAGGACGTGGCCCTGCAGCGCGTCTGGCCCCAGGTGGCCGACGGCATGGGCGGCAAGGAAGCCATCAATGCCTTCCTCAAGGCCTGCGGCCAGCCCCTCTGGCAGTAGTACAGACTTCTCCTCCTGAAAGTTCCCATGAAAAAGCGGTCGCACCGGAGTGCGACCGCTTTTTCCATCGTTTTCAGCCCGCAGGGGAGCGAGGCCGTTTCCCCGGGCATTCAGCGCCGTGCGCGACGCTACTGCCCTGAAACCTGCCGCAGGGCGGCCAGCAGGCGCTCAATGTCCGCCGCTGCCGGTTCCGCCGGCAAGCTCATGAGCATGCCCAACCCCTCCATACGATCGTGGAAGGCTTCCGCGGCCATGTCCGTCACGGCGGCCGTATGCACAACGGCGTTGATCCGCAGCACGTCCATGATCACGGCCCGCAGGGCGGCGGCATCCAATTCCAGATCCACAATGAGAAGATCGGGCGGCATATCGCGCACACAGGCCAGCGCCGTTTCCGACGAGGGCACGAGGCGCAGTTCCGCTCCGCCCGCGGCAAAGGCCGGACGCAGCGCCTCCCAGCGGGCGGCGCGGGTGGTGGCGCAAACAATGTTCATACGCGCGCTCCTAATGGTGTCCGCCGCCACCGCAGGTAAATTCCGTGGAGAAGGGCGGCAGCTTGCCTTCCAGAAAGGCCTTCACTGCGCTGCCTACCGTGGGCTGCTGCCCGGCGTAGTAGACTTCCACGCCCACCTGCTGAAAGGCCATGAGCGGACGCATGCCCATGCCCCCGGCCAGCAGCTTTGTCACCTTGTGGGAGGCCAGATGCTGCACCGGGGCAAGGCAGCCGCCTTGCTGATGCGGCACGTTTTCCAGCGTGCTGACGGATTTGACGGCGTTGTTTTCCACTTCCACCAGGGTGTAAATGTCGCAATGGCCGAAGTGCATGCCCATCGGGGCATCCAGCCCGCCGGGCAGACCGGAAGGAACGGCAAGAAGATAGCTGCTCATGTCAAAAACTCCATTTTCTGGTCGAGGAAGCGCAGCCTAGGCCCAGATGCGCATATCCTGAAGGGCCGACCACATGTCCCTCAGGCGATTTCCCAGAGGATTGTCACTTTCCGTCAGGGCCTGACGCCGCACCATGACCTGCGTGACCAGCGGGTCAAAGGGCAGGCGGCCCAGCAGGGTATGCCCGTCCGCCGCGCATTGGGCGGCAATGGCATCGCTTTCGGCGGCATTGAGATCCGCCTTGTTGATGATGACGGCCAGCGGAATGCGGAAATGACGGCACAGATCCGCAATACGACCGAAGTCATGCCGCCCCGAGGGCGTCGGCTCCACCACGCCCACGGCCAGCTGCGCGCCGGAAAGCGAGGCAATGACCGGACAGCCCACGCCGGGCGACCCATCACAGAGGATGACGTCGCGACCCTGCTCCCTGGCCAGTCGCCGCGCTTCGGCCTTGAGCAGGCTGACCAGACGACCGGAATTTTCCTGTCCCGGAAAGAGCTGGGCATGTACCAGCGGCCCGAAGCGGCTTTCGCTCTCGTACCAGTCGCCGCAATAATTTTCCCCTGTGGCGATGGCCTGTTGCGGGCAGAGGGCGGCGCACACCCCGCAGCCCTCGCAGCGCAGCGGATCAATGGCATAGCCGTCCGCCGTGTCCCGTACCGCCCCGAAAGCGCACAGTTCGGCGCAACGCCCGCAGCCGACGCAGGTTTCCGGCATGATGTGGGCGCTGAGGCCGGAAAGGAATTTCTCAGTCCGCCGGATGCGCGGTTCCAGCAGAATATGCAGATCCGGCGCATCCACATCCAGATCGCAGATGATCTTGTTTTCGGCCAGATGGGCAAAGGCCGCGCTGATGGTCGTCTTGCCCGTGCCGCCCTTGCCGCTGATGATGACGATCTCACGCATGGGGGGCCTCCTTGTCGGGCCTGCTTGCGCATCGCTCCCCTACTGCCCGCAAGGCATCCCGCAGCGCCGCAAAGCGCTGCCGCCAGTCCGGCGAAAGATCGGCGAGCACCCCGCCTCCGGCATAATGTTCGGCGGCGGCCCGCGCAAAGGGCAGTTCGCCCAGCAGGGGCAGGCCCTGTTCGCGGCAATAGGCGCGCACGGCCTCGTCGCCGGCGGCATTGCCCTCGGCTCCGGCCCGGTTGATGACCACGCACAGACGCTTGCCCAGCGGCACGAAAGCCTGATGCGCCAGCCGGAAGTCGTGAAAGCCGAAGGGCGTGGGATCTGCCACCAGCAGGATGATATCCGCCTCGCGCGCCACCGTGACCGCCGGACAGCTCACCCCGGGGGGCGCGTCAATCAGGGCATCGCGCGACGTTTCCCCGCCGTGCAGCAGTTCCTCGAGGCGCGTCTGCTCCTGCCGCAGCAAGGGCGGGGTCATGGATTCGCCGATGCGGGTGCGCCCCATGAGAAAGATCACCGAACCATCCGCCGCCGTCCCGCTGCTGATTGTTCCCAGTTCCCGCTTTCCCCGCTCAAGCGCCCCGGCGGGACAGACGGCAAAGCAGCCGTTGCAGCCGTGGCACATGTCCGGAAAGATGCTGATGCGCCCCACAAAGGACGCAATGGCCTTGTAGGAACAAATGTCGCGGCACTTTTCGCAGTGCGTGCAGGCTTCCGGCACAAGCCGCGGCACGTCCAGCCAGGCCGTGCGTTCTTCCCGGATTTGCGGCTTCAGGAAAAGGTGCAGGTTGGGCGCTTCCACATCCGCATCCACGGCCACAAGGGGCGCGTCCCATACGGCGGCAAGCGAGGCCGTCACGCAGGTTTTTCCCGCGCCCCCCTTGCCGCTGGCAATGGCGATACGCATGACCCGCCTCCTACTTGTTGGGCGCATCGGCAAAGGGCAGCTCGCCCTTGCGGTAGCGCTCCACCGCTTCGCCCACGCTGATCCCTTCCACATTCTGGCAAATCTTGATGCCCGCCGCCGTCAGCGCCTCAAAGGCCTTGGGGCCGACATAGCCGCTTAGCACCACTTCCACCCCGGCCCGCGCCATGCGCTCGGCGGTTTCGATGCCCGCCCCCATGCTCATGGTCTGCGACACGCCGTTGTCGATATAGCTGACGCTCATATCCGGCAGTTCCACCACCACAAAGCCGCCCGCGCGGCCAAAGCGCGGATCCACGACATCCTCAAGCGTGGGGCCTTCACTGGAAATGGCTATTTTCCGCATACGATTCTTCTCCTTTTGCGGCAGGACAGGTTCTGCCGTCACGGCATAGGTTCCGCCCTCGATGCGCAGGGCGCAGCCCCGGCACAGGGCCGTGGCCACCACGCGCCGGGCAGCGGCCAGCGTGCGCCCGAAGGTATGCCGCGACACCCGCATACGTCCGGCGGCCTCAATGGCCGTCAGGCCCTCCAGATCCGCCAGGCGCAGGGCTTCCAGCTCATCCACGCTCAGGCAAACCTCGTCCAGCGCCGTGAGGGGAATGCCTCGCGGCTTGAAATAGGTGACACTCGGCGTGGCGCTGACATAGCGGCAATGGCGCGGGCGCGGCATGTTCTCCTCCCGGGGCGAGCGGCATTGTTATGCACAAATGAGCATAATAACTTGTCAGGCCCTGTCAAGGGCCTGGGCAAGGAAGGGGCGCGGGGACGGCCGCCGGGAGCGCGCGCCCATCGGAAAATCATGCCCGCGCACGGCAGGCATGTGCGTCATGGACGGCGAGGCGGGAGAAAGGCGGCGGGAGGGACGGACGGCGTCCGCAGGCTAGCGAATTTCCGACCGCGGCATGCAGACCTTGCCGCGCTCGAAGACGACAATGGAATCATAGAAGTGCAGGCTGCGGGTAATGGCCGTCAAAAGGGGAATTTCCACCGACGGCGGGTTCTTGCACAGGTAGGGATAGAAGGCGTTGCGGCTGTTGCTGTACCAGGCATAGAGAAAATCAATATGATTCTTGGCAAATTCCAGAAAGGTCATGCGGCTGTCGATGAACTTCTCGCAGGCATTGGCGTGCACATCCTCGCAGAGGTAGACGCCCCGTTCCGAAATGTGCGGATAGCATTCGAGAAAGGTGACGATTTGCTGGCGGGTCGTATGGCCGCCGTCGTCAATGAAGATGTCCGGGGCCGGACACTGCCGCAGCACGTCCCGCAAAAAGGCGCGATCCGCCTGATCGCCGATATGCACATGGATGCCCTCTTCGGGCCGGTGAAAACGCAGGCAGGATTCCTTGATGTCGATGCCGTGAATTTCGGCCTGCGGGCCGAAATACGCTTTCCAGAGCTTCAGCGACCCCCCCCTGGAAACGCCCACCTCGATGATTTTGACGGGCCGGTTGCGGTATTTCTCGAAATGCCGGTGATAGACCGGGAAATAGTGGTGCCACTTGTGCAGATCACGGCTCGTGTTTTTCAGGAAGATGCGATAGCAGTCCGACAGCTCGCTCGGCAAAAAGGGACTGCCCGGCACAAGCCGGTAGAGTTTTTCCTCTGCGTACGCTTTCCGCAGGGTGGCAATATTGTAGAAAATGCGCTTGGCCAGCGCCTTCTTGACATTGGGGGACGGGGTATCGTTTGGCGTGCACATGCTGTCATCCGTTGGGTCGCCTGTGGGGCGCATTTCGGCAGGCCGCACTGAGGCGGAACAGGGCGGAGCGCCCGCCGCACATCTCCCGCGATCCGACCGGGAAACGCTCCTGTTTCTTCTACTGACGGGCAGAAGCCGTGTCAATGCGGCGCAATGATTTTGTATTACCAATTAGTTTGAATAGTTGAGAAAAATTGTCTTCATTACCCAATTCGGCCCAGGAAAATTTTATGACGTCCTGCTGGTAGCCATCGTGGGCGCTTGAGACCCAAATTCCCTGCTGGGAGGCAACAACGCAATAAGCGGCCCCAAGCTGACGTGCATAGCTTCCGGCCTGCTTTTTTGCGGACGCCAGTTGTTTTGCAGAAGTAATGGAAAGTTTTGCTTCCAGTAGAAAATATGCGGAATAATGATCATGAAAAAAAACGGGAAGAATGACAAAATCAGGAATCAGGGCAAAATTATGGTTTCCAATTTCTATGTATAATTATTGTTGATATTCTTCCTTTGCATATCCCAATTTTTCAAGAAAGGGCTTGATAAGCTTATCTTCAACCTCCCTTTCGCTTCGACAGTCTGCATGTTCTTTTCCTCCAAAAAATTGCAACCGAGGCAGATCGCAGAAGGAAAGTTCAAGTAAATAATTGTACGCTGATGGAGGAATCTCGACACCATTGACTCCTTGCATATTTTTACGGACAATGGAAAGTCTACCAAAAATTTCATCCTGCCGTAACTGCTTCAAGCTCATTCGCTTGATTGCTTTCACTTTTTTTATATAAACACAGCGGTAATAATAAAAGAAGGGATCATTGAAGCCGATACTGACGATTTGCCAGAGTGAATCAATGGCACTTACAGGGCTGCGCAGATACATAATCGCCATATCGCCTGCCAACGAGTCAGGATTCCCCTGCCAGCAGACAACTTGATCCGTGTCATTTGTCAGAAAAATGTCGTCTTGCGAACCTCCAATGAGAAAAGCATGTTTCGGTTCTGGCAAAGAAGTGATGATATAGCTCGCTTTTCCTCCAATGCAATTTGGCGCAAAATCATAGAGAAATGCGCATAATTCATATGGAGACAAGGCATGCTTTTCTCTGAAAATAGAAAGGGATTTGCAAAGTTCTCCATAATAGAAAAATCTTCCCCGATAGTCTTTTTTGGCAGGAATATGTGGAAGTTCTATCCCAAATTCTCGTGCAATCATCATAAAAAAATTGAAATTGTATTTGAAATACCACGGAATAAAAAACTCGGGCAATTCCATTGCCAGAAATGACGTAAAATAGTCGATTGATTCTGAAAACTCAAGAAACGCATCATGATCGCTGCCATTATTGGCTGTAAGCATGTTTTCAAAGATATGTTCAATGGCTGATGTTATCGTGTAGATTCCATTTTCAATGAGATAGAAATCATCTTTTATATCCCGTGCGAGATCCCGAAGCTGTTGACAAGATTGTTTGATCACCCTCCTGTCTGGGCAATAGATTTTTCTTAATCGAGATACCATCTTGATATATTCGTCAGAAACAGAAGATACCAGATTGTTTTCAAAGGTGGAAACAATGTCGCTTCCCCCGGCGCGCAGGTAATTTTTCCATATATAGGCATTGAACATATCAGGATCTCATTACAGTTCATACGTCCGGTTGCTTGCTTGTGGCACATCCGGCGGCATCATCCTCCGTCATGCGCCTGAGGGCGGCGCGGGCCTCCTCGTGGCCCTGTTCGGCGGCCTTGCGGTACCAGTCGGCGGCCTCGTTTCTGTCCTGCGGCACGCCGTAGCCGTAATAATGGCAGTTGCCGAGTTCATACTGGGCCGGGGCGTAGTTCCGTGTGCTGCCGATGCTGCGGCGGAGCCATTCGACGGCCTTTTCCGCATTGCGGCACACGCCCTCGCCGTGAAGGTAGCAGAGGGCGAGGCGGTACTCCCATTCCGGCCCGGTGGACGCCCACCAGCGGCTGAGCCAGAAGAAGTGCAGCGCCTTGTCCTTCGGAACGAGGATGCCCTCCCGGTAGCATCGTTCAAGCCGGACAATCGGATCGCTCAGCTGACTGGATGCCTTGTCCCACCAGAAGACGGCCTGCGCGCCATCCTGCGGCAGGCCCCGGCCTTCCGCATAACAGCAGCCGAGTTCGTACTGCGCTTCATGTTCGCCCTGTTCGGCGGCCTTGCGCCAGAAGACGGCGGCCTGCGCGTCGTCCTGCGGCACGCCCTTGCCCTCCCGGCAGCAACGGGCAAGCTCGGTGAGCGCCCGTACATGATCCTGATCGGCGGCCTTGCGCCACCAGAAGACGGCCTTGCTGATGTCCTGCGGGACATGCTTGCCTTCTTCATGACAGCAGCCGAGGCGCCACTGGGCCTCGGCATGGCCCTGTTCGGCGGCTGCGCGGTACCAGCGCACGCCCTGCGCCTCGTTTTCGTCGGAATCATAGCCGTCGTCGGGATCAAAGCCGTAATAATACGTGACGCCCAGCCTGCATTGCGCCTCGGCGTCGCCCAGCACGGCCGCAAGGGCGACGGATGCCATCTCGAGTCCCTGATCGGCGGCCTTGCGCAGCCAGAAGGCGGCCTGTTCGCTGTCTTCCGGCACGCCCCTGCCTTCCAGATGGAGCAGGCCGAGGCAATATTGCGCGGTCTCCTCGTCCTGTTCGGCGGCCATACGCAGCCAGCCGGCCCCCAGTTTTTTCTGCGGGGGCCAGATGTCGTTCAGCAGGAGCAGGCCAAGGCTGGTCTGCGCCCGGGCGTCGCCCTGAGCGGCGGCCTTTTCAAACCAGTAGCGGGCCTCGCGCGGTTCCGCCACACGTATCCGTTCCTCGGTGGTGGCGTAGTATTCGCCGAGGCTGCGCTGGGCGTCCACCTGTCCCCGTTTGGCGGCCTTTTCCCGCTGGCCGTCGCGGAACAGGGCATCGACATGGCCCTGCTGGGCGGCAAGATGGTACCACTCAGCGGCTTGACGCTCGTCCTGCGGCAGACCGTCCCCCCTGCGGAGACATTCGCCAAGGCGGAAGCAGGCCTCGGCGTCGCCCTGTTCGGCGGCCTCGCGCAGGGCCTCCACGGACGGCGGAAGCGGCGTCGGGAAGCGCCGCCGCAGGGCCTCGGCCAGTGAACCTTCCCGTTCGCAGTCCGCAAGCAGGCTTGCCGCCTCGCTGTCCTGCCGCGCGGCGGCCTCGCGCAGGCAGGCAAGGGCCTGCGCCTCGTCCTGAGGCAGGCCCGTGCCCTCGGCATGACAGAGCGCCAGATGGTAGAAGGCCCCGGCATGCCCCTGTGCGGTGGCCTCGCGGAACCAGTGAACCGCCTGCGCGTCATCCCGCGCCACGCCCAGACCGTAGCGGCAGCACAGGCCCAGACGGTTTTGGGCCGCCGCGTCCCCCTGCCGGGCCGCCTCACGGCAGGCGCTCACGTCCGGCGCTTCGGCCTGCGGATCCGTGTTGTCCACAAAGGGGAAAAGGCCGAGCAGGGTCTCGTCGTCGGTCAGCGTTCCCTGAAGGATCGTCCGGCGGCTCCAGCGGACGGCCAGCCGGTCGCTGGGCGGCAGGCCGCGACCGAAGCAGAAGCAATAGCCGAGGGCATGTTGCGCCGCCGCCAGATCGAGTTTGGCGGCCTCGCGCAGCCATTGCGCCGCCTGCGCCTCGTCGCGCGGCGTGCCGATGCCGTGGAAGTGGCAGAGGGCAAGATTGTAGAGACTCGGGGCAAAGGGGGAATAGCGGGCGAAACCAAACGTTTTGACGGCCTGCGCGCCGTCCCGCGTCACGCCGCGCCCACGGACGAAGCACTGGCCGAGCGCATTGCGCGCATTGTCGTCGCGCCATTCGGCGCTCAGACGGAACCATGCGGCGGCCTGCCGGTCATCCTGCGGCGTCCCCTTGCGGAGGAGGCAACGCCCGTACAGATACGGCCCTGACCACTCCTCGCGCTTGGCGGCCCTGCGGAACCAGCTCTCCGCCTGCGCATCGTCCCGTGCCACGCCCTTGCCGAGGGCATAGCGGCGGCCAAGCTCGATTGCCGCGCCGTGATGTCGCCGTTCGGCGGCCCTGCGGAGCTGTACGATCTCCTGCCCGGCGTCGCTCGCGTCATGGCCGTGCAACAATTCTTGCTCGTCGGGCTGCGGGAGATGGCTCCCATTGCCATTCTTCAGCGTCCGGGCCTTGCGCGCCCAGAACTCGGCCTGATCCGCATCCCGTGCCACGCCCAGTCCGACCTTGTAACAGAGCACGAGGCTTTCCATCGCCTTGATGTCGTCCTGTTCGGCGGCCTTGCGGAGCCAGACTACGGCCTGCGCGTCATCCTCCGGCACGCCCAGTCCATCCTGATAGCACCAGCCGAGGCGGCGTTGCGCTTCGGCATTGCCCTGATTTTCCCGGTACCAGCGGACGGCCTGTTCAGGGGCCAACCCCCGCGCGTGACAGACGACAAGCCTGTTTTGCGCCAGAGGGTATCCCTGCTCGGCGGCCTTGCGCAACCAGTCTTCGGCCTGGGCGGCGTCCTGCGGCAGGCCCAGCCCGCACTCGCAACAGATGCCGAGATAGAATTGCGCCTCGGCATGGCCCTGTTCGGCGGCCTTGCGCAGCCAAAAAACGGCCTGTTTCTCATCTTCGTCGATGCCGTTTCCGAGCAGGCAGCAGACGCCGAGGCGGCCCTGCGCCGAAACATGGCCCTGTTTCGCCGCCTTCTGAAACCAGTAGACGGCCTGCGACGCATCCTCCAGCCAGAACAGATAGAAGTCGCCCAGCGCCGCCTGCGCTATGGCATGCCCCTGTTCGGCGGCCTTGCGCCACCAGTGGAAGGCCTCGTCCATGTCGCGCGGCGTGCCGATGCCGTCATCAAGGCAGCGGCCGAGATGAAATTGCCCCTCCTTATCGCCCTGTTCCGCCGCCTTGCGATACCAGAAGACGGCCCGCGCCTCGTCCTGCGGCACGCCGTTCCCCTGCTCACAGCGCAGGCCGAGGCAGACCTGTGAGGGCGCAAAGCCCTGTTCCGCCGCCTTGCCGTGCCAGAAGACGGCTTGCACGTCGTCCTGCGGCACGCCGCGTCCCTGTTCGCAGGCAAGGGCAAGATTGCCCTGCGCCGGGCCGTAGCCCTGTTCGGCGGCCTTGCGCCACCAGAAGGCGGCCAGCTTTTCATCGCGCGGCACATCGATGCCCTCGGCGTATTTGCAGCCGAGGCCATACTGCGCCGAGGGCTTGCCCGCTTCCGCCCCGGCCCGCAACATACGGTTGTTCATGAACAAAACCTGCCGGACAAATTGAAAGAAGGTGCGCAGGACATGCCGGACAAGCCGGACGATAAGCCAGAGGATCAAAACCGGGATGAGCGCAAGGTAGCCCAAAAGACGCCACATGACGGAAAACCTCCTCTCCGACCGGGTCTTGTTCCCATGCCGCGTTGACGGCGCGGCGGCCTTGTTTGTGCTTCCTGCCGCCCCTGTCAGGGACGGGCTATCCTATTCGTTCCGGATTGCCATACCGTAGAGAACAAGGGCTTCCCGCGCGTTGGCATGCCCCTGTCCGGCGGCCTTGCGGAACCAGACGGCGGCCTGCGCATCGTCCTGCGGTACGCCTTTGCCATCCGCAAAGCAAAGGCCGAGATTGAACTGCGCCACCGCCAATCCCTGTTCGGCGGCCTTGCGATACCAGACGGCGGCCTGCGCATCGTCCTGCGGCACGCCTTCTCCCTTGCGGCAACACTCCGCATAGAGGAGCTGGGCCTCTGCGTCGCCCTGTTCGGCCATTTCGTACAAGAAGCGAACCTGCGTCTCATTGAGCGGCAGGCCGCACCCGGCGTATCGGCAGCCGGAGGCATACCGCGTCGGGGCCTTGTCCCGCAGGAAGCGGTCGATCCTGTTCTGAACGTGCTGGACATACCCGAGGAAGATCAGGAAGCACAGGAACAGAACACACGCGAGGGCGCGCAAATAATGCAACATGGCGTTTTTCCTTGTACGCTTTCCGCCGCCGCTGTCAGGGGAGGGGCCTGTTCCGCTATTCGTTCCGGATCGCCATACCGTAGGGGACAAGGGCCTCCCGCGCGTCGTCATTCCCCTGTTCGGCGGCCTTGCGATACCAGAGGACGGCTTGCGCACTATCCTGCGGCACGCCTTTGCCATTGTTATAGCAAAAGCCGAGCTTGCGCTGCGCCTCGGCGTCGCCCTGTTCGGCGGCCTTGCGGACGCCTTCGATCTCCTGTGCCGCATCCTGCGACATCTTTCCTCCTTTCTCTTGAGTGGCGGCAGGGGACTCCCGCACCTCGGCATGGCCCTGTGCGGCCGGGGCCGTGTCCGCCTCCGCCCCGGCCCGGCGGCGCGGGGCGCGGCACGTTTCTTTTGTGTCTGCAATCCCTGTCGCCCCTGTCAGGGACGGGGCGTGTTCCGCTATTCGTTCCGGATCGCCACGCCGTAGGGAACAAGGGCCTCCCGGGCGTCGGCATGCCCCTGTTCGGCGGCCTTGCGGAACCAGACGACGGCCTGTTCCTCGTCCTCCGTCACGCCGTTCCCCTCCTCGTAACAAAGGCCGAGATGGTACTGCGCCTCGGCGTGGCCCTGTTCAGCGGCCTTGCGGAACCAGTGGACGGCCTTTGCCGCATCTTCTTCCACACCTTCGCCGTGAAGATAACTGTAGCCGAGGCAGAATTGCGCTGAGACATGCCCCTGTTCGGCGGCCTTGCGGTACCAGACGGCGGCCTGTGCGTCGTCCTCCGGCGCGCCGTTGCCGTTGTCATAGCACCAGCCGAGATTGTACTGCGCACTGGCGTAGCCCTGTTCGGCGCCCTTGCGCCACCAGAAGGCGGCCTGTTCATAGTCCTGCGGCACGCCTTCCCCACGCGCATAGCTGAGAGCGAGATTGTTCTGTGCCTCGGCAAAGCCCTGCTCGGCGGCCTTGCGGAGCCAGAGGATGGCCTGCTCGTCATCCTGCGGCACGCCCAGCCCCTTGGCGTAGCTCATCCCAAGGAAGTTTTGCGCCCCGGCATGGCCCTGTTCGGCGGCCTTGCGCCACCAGAAGACGGCCTGTTCGTCATCCTCAGGTACGCCCTGCCCAAGGGAATAGCGATGCCCAAGAGCGTATTGCGCGTTGGCAAATCCCTGTTCGGCGGCCTTGCGGTACCAGTGGACGGCCTGCGCATCATCCTGCGGCACGCCGTTGCCGTTGTCATAGCAAAAGCCGAGATTGTGCTGCGCCGCCGCAACTCCCTGTTCGGCGGCCTTGCGGTACCAGTGGGCGGCCTGCGCATAATCCTGCGGCACGCCGTTGCCGTTGTCATAGCAAAAGCCGAGATTGTTCTGCGCCGTCATATTTCCCTGTTCGGCGGCCTTGCGATACCAGACGGCGGCCTGCGCATCATCCTGCGGTACGCCTTTGCCTTTCTCATAGCTCCAGCCGAGATTGCACTGCGCCGTGGCAAATCCCTGTTCGGCGGCCTTGCGATACCAGACGGCGGCCTGCGCAGCATCCTGCGTCACGCCGCAGCCATTGTCATAGCAAATGCCGAGATGGTTCTGCGCCCTGGCAAATCCCTGTTCGGCGGCCTTGCGATACCAGATGACGGCCTGCGCAGTATCCTGCGGCACGCCTTTGCCATTCGCATAGCACTGGCCGAGCCGGAACTGCGCCTCGGCGTCGCCCTGTTCGGCGGCCCTGCGGACGCCTTCGACCTCCTGTGCTGCCTCCTGCGACATATTTCCTTCTTTCTCACTGTTGGCGGCAAGGAGCTCCCGTGCCTCGGCGTCGCCCTGTTCGGCGGCCTTTTCGTACCAGAAGCGGGCCTGCGCCTCATCGCACGGCAGGCCCCGCCCGAGGCGATAGCAGTCACCAAGGCAGCGCTGTGCCTGGGCATGTCCCTGCTCGGCAGCCTTGCGGTACCAGAGGGCGGCCTCATCATCATCCTGGGGCGGGCCATCTCCCTTGTGGCACGCTTCCGCATAGCGGAACTGCTCCTCGGCGCCGCCCTTTTCGGCGGCGGCACGCAATCGCTTCGCGACGAAAAAAACGTCCCAGACGGACTTGATGACGACGAACAGAAGCAACACAATGACCAGCGGCAGCAAAAGGATGCGCAGAAGCGACATGCAAAGAACCTCCTCGTGAAGGGGATGCGGGGACGGACGCCCTACCACGGCGGGCAGCCATGTTGCCTGTTTTTGGATGGATTGGCCGCCCTTGTCAAGGGAGGGAGCAAATCCGCCGTTCCGGCCGGGCCAGCCGCTTTGCCGCTGACGGCCCGGCGGTGCGGGGGGCGACGGCATGTGCCGTTCGCAATCCCCGTTGCCGCTGTCAGGGACGGGGCGTGTTCCGCTTCCGGCCTTGTTTATGTGTCCCCGTCCTCAAGATCGTAAAGGATAAGGGCCTCCCGCGCCTCGGCATGCCCCTGAGCGGCGGCCTTGCGGAACCATTCGGCGGCCTTTGCATCATCCCGCTCGACGCCCTCGCCGAGGTAGTAGCACATGGCAAGGCCGAATTGCGCTTCGTCAAAACCCTGAGCGGCGGATTTGCCGACCCAGACAAAGGCCTGCTCCTCGTCCTGCTCGATGCCGTCGCCCAGCCGGTAGCAGCTTGCCAGAAAAAACTGGGCCTTGGCGTGGCCCTGTTCGGCGGCCTTGCGCCACCAGAAGACGCCCTGCGCCTTGTCCTGCGGGGCGCCCTGACCATGAAAAAAGGCATCCCCGAATTTCACCTGGGCTGCCGCGTCCCCCTCACAGGCCGCAAGGGCGATACGCGCCCCCCAGTGACCCAGCGCGGCCGCCTTGCGAAACCATGCCACGGCCTGCGCCTCGTCTTTCGGCACACCCCTGCCCAGCAGACAAAGCTCGCCGAAAGCGTATTGCGCGGTTTCCTCATCTTGATCAGCGGCCTTGCGCAGCCATTGGGCGGCCTGCGCATCGTCCTGCGGCACGCCTTCCCCCCACAGGTAGAGGATGCCGAGGCTGGCCCGGGACTTGGCGTCTCCCTGTTCGCCCGCCTTGCGGAACCAGAAGGCGGCCTGCGCGAGATCCCGCGGCACGCCGTCGCCGGCGGCATAGCAATTGGCAAGATTGCACTGGGCATCCAGCTGGCCCTGTTCGGCGGCCTTGCGGTACCAGACGACAGCCTGCGCAAGATCCCGCGGCACGCCCATGCCCTTGCCGCAGCAGAAGCCGTAACAAAGCTGGGCCTCGGCGTCGCCCTGTTCGGCGGCCTTGCGGTACCAGACGGCGGCCTGCGCATCGTCCTGCGGCACGCCTTCCCCTTTGTGGAAACCGTCCGCCAGATGGCGTTGGGCCTCGGCGTCGCCCTGTTCGGCAGCCTTGCGGAGGGCGGCAAGCGGGAGGTTCGGGAAATGCGGCATGGCGGCTCCTTGCGTGAAGAAAGGACAGGCTTCCCCCGGCGGACGGCGGCGCAGGTCGAGCGCCGGGACATGGCCGGAAAAGGAAAAAGGCCGGTCAGGCTGAACACCTTACCGGCCGATTTCTTCTGCGTCTGGTCGGGATGAAAGGATTTGAACCTTCGACCCCTTGAACCCCATTCAAGTGCGCTCCCAGACTGCGCTACATCCCGACGCGAAAAGAGAGATACGCGGAATCGGGGGGGGTGTCAATCCATTTTTTGGATCGGTTCATTTTTTTCTTTGCGCGATCCCGGGCGGGCAACGGGGTCTCCCTGCGCCGCCAGCGGGAACCACGCCGCCGTGGGAAACGCGGGAAAACTGGCAAGCTCGGGAACACGCGCCCGACAGCCTGCCCCACCCGGCTGTGCAAACAAGACGGCAGGCCTTTGCGGCCCGACAACACACAAGGCCCCCGGAGCTGTGCGGCTCTCGCACCGCCGCGGCGGCGGGTTGCCGCCGCGGCATCCCGTGTGCCGGGCAGGGCAAGCGCTGCCCGGGCACTCCGCCAGACGGGAGCGGCGGCAACGGTTCGGGATCACTATGCAGATTGTGATTTTTATCTCTTTTCACGGTACATCAATCATTTTTTGTCCATATGAGTATGTTACATCTCGCAACAACTCCTGTTGCGTTTTTACACGAGCAGGTATGCATGGATCCGAAGAAAAAAATATGGCTTCATATGTGCAGTTGTAGGCTTTCAATGGGCGATCCATAATGCAAGATTTTTTCATTGTATTTGCAAAAAAGAAGTTACGATAATGTAAAAACCCGCCATTGCAGGCAACAATAATTGGCGAACGGGAAAATTTTTTTCACTGACAGCTCATCAGTGACAAGAAAAGGATGCCAAAACCACTTATGAATAAATGCACATTTTTCACAAAGAAGGTGTTTGCGTAATCAATCTACATTGACACATATATATGGGCAGCGTAGGTTCATGAAACCTTTGTCGATGTTTTTTTCGCGAGGGAGGCGGCCTTGCGGTGCTGGATCGCCTTGCCGCCCTGTTCAAGAGGTCTTTTGAGGAGAAAACGTGAATGGCACTGTTCACCCGTGAAGATGCGTTGGCGTACCACCGGGCTCCGCGCCCCGGCAAGCTGGAGGTCATCCCGACCAAGCCTTGTGAAAATCAGCTGGATCTCTCTCTGGCCTATTCGCCCGGCGTGGCGGAAGCCTGCCTTGCCATCAAGGAAAATCCCGACTGCGTTGCCGAATATACCGGTCGCGCCAACCTTGTGGCCGTGGTGAGCAACGGCACGGCGGTGCTCGGTCTGGGCAATATCGGCCCGCTGGCCGGCAAGCCGGTCATGGAAGGCAAGGGCGTGCTCTTCAAGAACTTTGCCGACGTGGATGTCTACGACATCGATCTGGCCACCACGGACAGCGACGAACTCATCAATGTGGTGAAATGCCTCGAACCCACCTTCGGCGGCATCAACCTTGAGGACATCAAGGCGCCGGAATGCTTCTACATTGAAGACAAGCTCAAGGCCGCCATGCAGATCCCCGTCTTCCATGACGATCAGCACGGCACGGCCATCATTTCCGGGGCGGCGCTCATCAATGCCTGCGAGATCACCGGCCGCAAGGTGGAGGATCTCAAGGTCGTGGTGGTGGGCGCCGGGGCGGCGGGCATCGCCTGCGCGCGTTTTTATGTTCTTATGGGCGTGAAGCGCGAAAACATCTGCATGTTCGACTCCCGCGGCCTCATCTACAAGGGCCGCGACGGCCTCAACCAGTACAAGGAAGAATTCGCCCAGGCCGAAAACCGGGGCGATCTGGCCGCCTGCCTCAAGGGGGCGGATGTCTTCCTCGGCCTGTCCAAGAAGGGGCTGGTGAGCAAGGACATGGTGCGCTCCATGGCTGATTCGCCCATCATCTTCGCCATGGCCAACCCCGATCCCGAAATCACCTATGAGGACGCCACGGACGCCTGCCCCTCGGCCATCATGGGCACGGGCCGTTCCGACTATCCCAACCAGATCAACAACGTCTCCGGCTTCCCCTACATCTTCCGGGGCGCACTGGATGTGGGCGCGCGCGTCATCAACGAGGAAATGAAGCTGGCCGCGGCCAGGGCACTGGCCGCTCTGGCCAAGGAACCGGTGCCGGGCGAAGTCCTTGCCGCCTACGGCGTGAAGGAACTGACCTACGGACGCGACTATGTGATCCCCAAGCCGCTGGATCCGCGTATCCTCACCACGGTGACGCCCGCCGTGGCGCAGGCCGCCATGGACAGCGGCGCGGCCACGCGCCCCATTGCGGACATGACAGCCTACGCCGAACAGCTCAGAAAGCGCATCGACGCGGCCCATGCCCGCATCCGTCCCTTTGTGAAGCAGCTTGCGGCCCAGAGCGGCAAGTGATGTTCCCGGCGCCGCCTTTCCCGGGGGAGGGCGGCGCCCGGCGGGCGATGCCTGCCGCCGATACTGGTGCATATGCCGTGCCCTTCGGGTCACGGTCGGCTTTATCCAACCTCTTAACCGCGAGGAGACCCCATGAAACGTCTTCTGATTCTGGCAGCCGTTCTGGCAGGGATCGTCATCTTCTCCTGTCATGATGCGCTGGCCGCTCCCATGGAAATCAAATTGCCCGAAGATCCCACCAAGGCCTACATCACCCTTGGCATCCTCTTTGTGGCCGCGGTCATGTTCTTCACCGAGGTTGTGCCCCTGCCCATCACCGCGCTGCTGGTGCCTGTGGCGCTTTCCATCTGCAAGGTCATCCCGTCCAAGACGGCCTTCGGCTATTTCGGCGACCCCACGGTGGTGCTCTTCATGGCCATGTTCATCGTGGGCGAAGGCACCTTCATCACGGGCTTTGCCGACAAGGTCGGCCGGGCGGCCGTGGCCATGTCCAAGGGCAGCGAAGTGAAACTGCTCGTCTTCTCCATGGCGGCCATCGGCCTCTTGTCCACCGTGCTGTCCAACACCGGTACCACGGTGGTGGCCGTGCCCATGATCCTCGGCATGTGCCTTTCCGCCAAGCTGGCTCCCGGCAAGATCCTCATGCCCGTGGCCTTCGCCTCCTCCCTTGGCGGTACGGTGACCCTCGTGGGTACGCCGCCCAACGGCATCGTCAATTCCATGCTGGAACAGATGGGCGTGCAGCCCTTCGGCTTCTTTGAATTCGGCCTCATCGGCATTCCGCTGCTGGTGGTGGGCCTTGCCTATTACGGTCTTATCGGCTACCGCCTCCTGCCCAAGGGCCGCGAGCTGCCCGAGGATCTGGTGCCCGAGGAAACCGTGCGCCGCACCGAAAAGATGTGGATGAGCGTGGGCATCTTCGCCTTCGTCGTCGCCATGATGGCCTCCGAGGTCATGAACCTGACCTCCGCCGCCGTGCTCGGTGCCTGCCTCATGGTCATCACCCGCTGCATGACCATGCGCGAAGCCTTCCGCAGCGTGGACTGGACGACCATCTTCCTGTTCGCGGGCATGCTCTCCATGTCCGCCGCCATGGACAAGTCCGGCGCCGCCGCCATCGTGGCCCATGCCGTGGTGAGCCGGGTCTCCGACCCCTGGATGCTCATGCTGGTCTGCTGCGCGCTGACCGCCATCGTCACCAACTTCATGTCCAACACGGCCACTGCGGCCCTCATGGCCCCGCTGGCCCTGCCCATTGCCACGGCGTCCGGCATTTCGCCGCTGCCCATCGTCATGGGCATCGCCATGTCGGCCTCGGCCTGCTTCCTGACGCCCATCGCCACCCCGCCGAACACCATCGTGCTCGGCCCCGGCAAGTACAGCTTCCTTGACTACATCAAGGCCGGCTGGCCGCTGCAGGTCATCGCGCTGCTCATGTGCTGGCTGCTCATCCCCCTGATCTGGCCCTTCCATCCCTAGTCTTCGCTGGGGAAATGGACTAGCATCGCAAGAAAGGGTAGAGAATTTATGAAAGAGATTCATGTGACAGATATCAGCGCCGCCGTGGCTCGCCTGTGCGTGGACGCCTGCTGTCGCCTGCCCGCCGATGTGCGCGCGGCCTTTGCCGAGCGGCAACGGACGGAACCCTCCCCGGTGGGACGGGATATCCTGGGCCAGCTCATGCAGAACGCGGACATCGCGGCCGGCGAAACGGTGCCCATCTGTCAGGATACGGGCCTTGCCGTGGTCTTTGCCGACGTGGGGCAGGATGTGCACATCGTGGGCGGGGACTTCAGCGAGGCCGTCAACGAAGGCGTGCGCCGCAGCTATGTGGACGGCTATCTGCGCAAGTCCAGCGTGGCGGAACCCCTGTTTGATCGCAAGAACACCGGGGACAATACGCCCGCCGTGCTTCATGTGCGGCTGGTGCCCGGCGACGGCCTGCGCCTGCGGCTTGCGCCCAAGGGCGCGGGTTCGGAAAACAAGAGCGTGGTGAAAATGCTCGTGCCCGCCGACGGCATCGAGGGCGTGCGCAAGGTGGTGCTGGACGCCGTGCTGGCCGCCGGGCCGAACTCCTGTCCGCCCATGGTGGTGGGCGTGGGCCTCGGCGGCACCATGGAGTTGGCGGCCCTCTGCGCCAAACGCGCGGCAGCCCGCGATCTGGCCACGCGCAATGCCGATCCGCGCTACGCGGCCTTTGAGGACGAATTGCTGGAGCTGATCAACAAGACCGGCATCGGCCCGCAGGGCCTCGGCGGTCGCACCACGGCCCTGAAAGTGCATGTGGAATGGGCGCCGACCCATATCGCCTCCCTGCCGGTGGCGGTCAACATCAACTGTCACGCGGCGCGACACGCCGAAGTGCTGCTCTAGGAGGCGCGCATGAGTGACGACGTCAAGCGCATCCGCGCCCCCTTCGACGAAGCCACGGCCCGTTCCTTGCGGGCCGGGGATCGGGTGCTCATTTCCGGCACCATCCTTGCCGCCCGTGACGCGGCCCACAAGCGCCTCACGGAAACGCTGGCCCGGGGCGAAAGCCTGCCCGTGGACTTGCGGGGACAGGTGGTCTACTACGTCGGCCCCAGTCCGGCCAGTCCGGGGCATGTCATCGGTTCCGCCGGGCCGACGACCTCCGGACGCATGGATGCCTATACCCCCACGCTCATCGAGCAGGGCCTGCGCGGCATGATCGGCAAGGGCTACCGCAAGCCCGAAGTGGTGGAAGCCATGAAGGCCCACGGCGTGCCCTATCTGGCGGCCGTGGGCGGGGCCGGAGCGCTCATAGCCCGCAGCATCCGCAAGTACACCGTGCTGGCGTACGAGGATCTCGGCCCCGAGGCGGTGGCCGCCCTGGAGGTGGAGGACTTCCCGGCCATTGTGGTTATCGACAGCACCGGCGACAACTATTATGAAACAGGACAGGCTCCCTACAGGGAATTGTAGAGCCTGCGGGCGCCCCGCCGCTGGGGCGGGGCCATCATCTCGAACAAGAGGAGTTGACATGACGGATCGTAACGTACCGGATGCCCGGCGCAATCGCCTGGATTTCTGGCAAGCCGCGTCGGGGGCGCTGCTGGCGCTCTTCGTCTGCGTGCATTTGCTGCTCGAAGGCACCGTGGTGCTGAGCGCCTCGCTGACCAACAGCATCGCCTGGCTGCTGGAAGCGACCTATGTGGCGCAGATTTCCGCCCCCATCATCGTACTGCTGGTGGTCTTCCACTTTTACATTGCCGCGCGCAAAATGCCCTTCCGCGCCAATGAGCTGGGCATTTTCGTCAAGCACAGCCGTACCCTGCATGAACCGGATACCTGTCTCTGGCTGGTGCAGGTGTTCACGGCCATCGTCATCCTGCTGGGCGTGTTTTTCCATGTCTACACGGTGATGATCGATCTGCCCATTTCGGTGGCCCGCAGCGCGGAACGCATGACCTCAGGCTGGCTGCCCTTCTATGTGATCTTCCTGCCCTGCGTGGTGCTGCACACGGGCATCGGCGTCTACCGTCTGGCGGTCAAGTACGGCTATTGCACGCGCGCGACCCGTCAGGTCTGGCGCAAGCGCATCTGGATCGTCATGGGCTGTTATCTCGTGCTGGGCTTTCTGGCCATGACGCGCGTCTGGTTCCACGGATAGGGAGGTATTATGCGGATCTATCAATCTGACGTTCTGTGCATGGGTGCCGGTCTTGCCGGCGAGCGCGTGGCGGTGGAAGCGGCGCAGGCCGGTTTCAGCGTCATCTGCCTCAGCGTCGTGCCTCCCAAGCGTTCCCATTCCTCGGCGGCCATGGGCGGCATGCAGGCCGCTCTGGGCAATTCCATCATGGGGGACGGCGACTGTCCGGAAATTCACTTCAACGATACGGTCAAGGGTTCGGACTGGGGCTGCGACCAGGAAGTGGCGCGCATCTTTGCCAACACCGCGCCCATCGCCATGCGCGAAATGGCCTTCCTCGGCGTGCCGTGGAGCCGCGTCGTGCCCGGCGAACATACCTATTACAAGGGCGGCAAGCCCTTCCAGGCTACGGAAAAGGCCGAAAACGAGGGCCTCATCCACTCCCGCGCTTTTGGCGGCACGGCCAAATGGCGTACCTGCTACACCTCGGACGGCACCGGCCACGCCGTGCTCTTCACCCTGGACAATCGCCTGCTGCAGCTGGGCGTGACCATGCACGACCGCACCCAGGCCGAAGCCCTCATCCATGACGGGCAGACCTGCATGGGCTGCATCGCCCGCGACCTGCGCACCGGCGAACTGGTGGCCTATCTGGCCAAGGCGACCCTCATCGCCACCGGCGGTTACGGCCGCATCTACCGCGCCACCACCAACGCCATCATCTGCGACGGCGGCGGCCAGATCACGGCCCTCAATACCGGCGTGGTGCCGCTGGGCAACATGGAAGCCGTGCAGTTCCATCCCACGGGCACCGTGCCCACGGACATCCTCGTGACCGAAGGCTGCCGCGGCGACGGCGGCACCCTGCTGGACGTGAACGAATACCGCTTCATGCCAGACTATGAACCGGAAAAGGCCGAACTGGCCTCCCGCGACGTGGTGTCCCGCCGCATGACCGAACACATGCGCAAGGGCTTCGGCGTACCCAGCCCCTACGGCGAACACCTCTGGCTCGACATCCGCCATCTGGGCGAAAAGCACATCAAGACCAACCTGCGCGAAGTGTACGACATCTCCACGCACTTCCTCGGCGTTGACCCCGTGCACCAGCTCATCCCCGTGCGGCCCACCCAGCACTACAGCATGGGCGGCGTGCGCATCAACAAGGACGGCCACGCCTACGGCCTCAAGGGCCTGTTCTCCGCGGGCGAAGCCGCCTGCTGGGACATGCACGGCTTCAACCGTCTGGGCGGCAACTCCCTGGCCGAAACCGTGGTTTCCGGTCGGGTCATCGGCCAGAAGCTGGTGGAATTCCTCAAGGGCTACGAAACCACCTACTCCACCCAGGCCGTCAACGAGGCGGCCCTGCAGGTGCAGGATCGCATCACCCAGCTCAAGCGCGGCAGCGGCGACAACTGCTACACCCTGCGCAACGCCATGCAGGACATCATGATGGAGCATGTGGGCATCTTCCGCAACGCCAAGGATCTGGAAGCCGGCGTGGCCAAGCTGCAGGAACTGCTGGAACGCTCCAAGAACATGCGCCTCGAAGGCAACCAGCCCGGCCCCAATGCGGAAATGTCCATGGCCCTGCGCGTGCCCGGCATGATCAAGCTGGCCCTCTGCACGGCCTATGGCGCCCTGATGCGTACGGAAAGCCGCGGCGCCCACGCCCGCGAGGACTATCCCGAGCGCAACGACAAGGATTGGCTGGTGCGCACCCTCGCCTACTGGAAGGAAGGCGCGGATCTGCCCACGCTGGAATACGAACGGGCGACCCCGTGGTTCATCCTGCCCCCCGGCGACCGCGGCTACGGCGGCGGCAAGATCATTCAGGGCGACATGACCAATGAAAAGGTCATCGGCTACGACCAACAGGCCTAAGGGAGACGAACAATGGGACGCATTCTGACCTTTGAGATATTCCGCTACAATCCGCTGGATCCCCGCTCCATGCCGCATATGCAGACCTTCACCCTGGAGGAGCAGCGCAGCATGACCCTCTTTGTGGCCCTGAACCAGATCCGCGAACATCAGGACGCCACCCTGCAGTTCGACTTCTGCTGCCGGGCGGGCATCTGCGGTTCCTGCGGCATGGTCATCAACGGCCGCCCCGGCCTGGCCTGCCATACCCAGACCAGCGACCTGCCCGAGCACATCACCCTGCACCCGCTGCCGGTGTTCAAACTGCTGGGCGACTTGTCCGTGGATACGGGGACGTGGTTCCGCAATGTGGGCAAGAAAATCGAATCCTGGCTGCACACCAACAAAACCTTTGATCCCGAGGCGCAGGAAGAGCGCATGGACAATGAGCTGGCCACGCAGATCTTCGAGCTTGACCGCTGCATCGAATGCGGCTGCTGTGTGGCGGCCTGCGGCACGGCGCTCATGCGCAAGGACTTCATCGGCGCCACGTCCATCAACCGCATGGCCCGCTTCTACATTGATCCCCGCGATCAGCGTACGGCCAAGGACTTCTATGATCTGATCGGCGACGACAACGGCGTGTTCGGCTGCATGGGCCTGCTGGCTTGCGACGACATCTGCCCCA
Source organism: Candidatus Desulfovibrio intestinavium (assembly GCA_019118345.1). Lineage (GTDB taxonomy): Bacteria > Desulfobacterota > Desulfovibrionia > Desulfovibrionales > Desulfovibrionaceae > Desulfovibrio > Desulfovibrio intestinavium. The sequence continues at coordinate 22,576 of DWZD01000053.1, forward strand.
AGCAGATTCCCCTGCAGGATCAGCTGGGCATCATGCGCCGCATGGTGAGCATCGAATCCGTTCGGGGCTGGCTGCCTGAAGGCATACGCAAGCGCTTGGGCGGCTGCTCCTGCGGTCAGCACAAGTAGACGAAAATCGTTCTTTCATCACAGGTCGGGGCGCAAGCCCCGGCCATATGACGGCGCATGAGGCGCTGTCACAAGGAGCCTTGCCATGCTTATCAAACAGTGGATGACGCTCGAAGTGGTTTCCGTCATGCCGGACACCTCGCTGCTCAAGTGCAAGAGCCTGCTGCGCGACATGAATATCAGCCACCTGCCCGTGGTGGACAAACAGGGGCATGTGGTGGGTCTGCTGAGTTCGGACGACATCAAGGAGTTCTCGCCGCAGCACACCACCGGTCTGGAAGTGCTGGAACTGCTTGATATCTTGGCTGAAACGCCGGCCAAGCAGATCATGACCGTGGCCCCGCACACCATTCATATCGACGAGACCGTGGAAAACGCGGCCATGCTCATGGAGGAAAAGCGCGTGGGCTGCCTGCCTGTGGTGGACAGCAACGACAAGCTCGTGGGCATCGTCACCGAATGGGACATCTTCAAAACCTTCATCAGCATCACCGGCTCGCGGACGGAAAGCGTGCAAATGGCCTTTGTGCTGGAAAACAAGCCCGGCACCCTGCGCGCCATTCTGGATCGCCTCAAGGAAGCCAAGGCCCGCGTGGTAACCGTGCTGTCCAATATCCGTGACGACGGACGCCGGGGCGTGACCCTGCGCTTCCGGGCCGAGGAGCGCGCTGTGGAAGATGAACTCGTCAAGGAGTTCTGCGGCCAGGGAACTGTCCAATACTGGGGCCGCGGCCACGAAATCCACATCGTGGGCGACAACAACATCTAGACCCGCCGCAAAACGGCAGGTTTTTCGGGGAGTCCGACCGCTCGGTCAGACTCCCCTTTTTTTCGGGCGGCGCGGGAAAAAGAAGGGAAAGCTGTCCCGCAGGCTGACAGGCCCCAAGGTCTGCCAACACAAATTTTGCATAATAATTTCAATAGATGATGCAAACAGGCCGTACACGCTCAGCTTGCCTTTGGAGGCAGGGTTGCCCTGTGTCCCTGTCTCCTCCCCGGTAAAAGCGCGCTGGGCAAGGGATGGTGGGCTTGGGGGGAAGGGGAAGCCCTCCAGCGCCGGCAGCGACCGAAAGGCGGCCCGCAAGGGCCGTGCCCGTTAGGCGACGCAGGAGCCTTGCGGGCATCGACAGCAGAGCGAGGGGTTCCCCTTCCCCCCAAAACACGCAGCGAAGAGTGGCAGCAGGCCCTAGCCGAACACCCCGTCCTGCCAGAGCACGCGAAAACCGATGGCCAGCAAGGCCAGACCGCCCGCCAGGCCCGCCCAGCGTTGCAGCACGGCCATGCCCGCCAGCACCCGCCCGAGATGCAGACCGGCGGCGGAAATGGCCGCGCAGGTCAGGCCGATGATCACGGCAGGCCGCAGAATGGGCGTGTCCGTCATGGCAAGGGTCAGGCCCACGGCCAGCGCGTCGATGCTGGTGGCCACGGCCAGCACGAGGAGAGTGCCCCAGCTCAGGGAGGCAGCCGCGTTTTCCATGGGCGCGGCCTCGCCGCCGTGATGATGAAAATCCTTCCAGGCGCCGCGCAGCATGTTGCCGCCCACCCAAGCCAGCAGCGCGAAGGCCACCCAATGATCCCAGGCCGCGATATAGCGATGCACGGACTGGCCCAGCAGCCAGCCCAGCACGGGCATGAAGAACTGGAAGAAACCGAAGGCCCCGCCGATACGGGCATAATGCTCCCGCCGGATGGGACGCAAGGCACAGCCCGAGGCCACGGCCACGGCAAAGGCGTCAAGGGAAAGGGCCACGGCCAGCAGAATGACGGCAAGAAGGGACATGTTTTCTCCGCAAGGCCCGCACGCCCCGCAGGGACGGATGGGCGGCCCGGCTTCAGAGCGCAAGGGGCAGCCGCGCGCCCGTTCAGCGGGTCAGGGCATAACTTTCCGCCACCAGCCCGTACAGCTCGGCATCGGGCAGGCCGCCCTCGAGGGCCAGGGTGATCCAATGCTGTTTGTTCATGTGATAGGCCGGAAAGACGCCGGGCAGGCCGCTGACCAGCAGGCCCGCCGCGCAGGACGTTTTGAGATTGACCACGTCCACGCGGCCCGTCCCCGGCAGGTTCAGACGCTCCCGGGGCAGATCCATGATCAGCCCGTACCATTTGCCGTGTCCGGCATGGCGCAGCACGGCATAGGCGGGATATTGCCGCCAGGGATACACGGGCAAGGTGCCGTAGGTCGCCTGCACCCAGGCCAGCAAGGATTCGCGATGGGCCATATTCCCACACCTCAGACGGCAGTGCGTCAGCTCCGCCCAAGGGAGGCAAAGCGGCGCATGGTCAGATGACAGATGGCCACGGCCAGCGCGTCGCTGGTGTCCAGCGCCCAGCCCTCGCCGCGCGCATTGAGCAGGCGGCGCACCATGAAGGCCACCTGTTCCTTTTCGGCCCGGCCCGTGCCCACCAGCGACTTTTTCACCAGGGTCGGCGCGTAGTCGCTGACCGGCACGCCGCAGGCCGCGCAGGCCGCCACGGCCGCGCCGCGCGCCTGCCCCAGCTTGAGGGCGCTGGCGGCATTCTTGGCGGTGAAGACCTGCTCGATGGCGGCTTCCGCCGGGGCATGACGCCGGACAACGGCGGCAAGCTCGGCAAAGATGCGGGCCAGCCGCGCGGAAAAGGCCGCCTCGCCGCCGGAAGCGGTGCGGATGATGCCGCAATCCACCAGCGTGAGCACCCCGGAGGCCTCGCGAATGATGCCCCAGCCCGTACGCTGGGAGCCGGGATCGATGCCGATGACGCTCAGGGGGGAGGACGGGGTTTTCATGTCCCAAACCGCCGGGAAGGCAGCGGGGAAGGACGGCCGGAACCGCCCTCCCCCGCCACAGGGGAAGATGCCGGCGACAGGCCCTAGTCCGTGGGCATGTCGTCGGGGAAGTCCACGTTGGCAAAGACGTTCTGCACGTCGTCGTTGTCGTCCAGCGCGTCCATGAGGCGCAGCACCTTCTGGCCCATGTCCGCGTCCACGGCCACGAGGTTCTGCGGCACCATGGCCAGCTCGGCGCTCTGCATGGCGATGCCCGCCGCCTCGAGGGCGTCGCGCACGGCGGCGAAGTCGGTCATGGCGGTCTGGATGGTCCAGACATCCTCGTCGTCCACCACGTCGTCGGCCCCGGCCTCGAGGGCGGCCTCCATGATCTTGTCCTCGGCGTAGGCGTTCTTGTCCACGGTGATCACGCCCTTGCGGTCGAACATCCAGCCCACGCTGCCGTTTTCGCCCATGTTGCCGCCATGCTTGGTGAAGAGGTGGCGCACTTCGGCCACGGTGCGGTTTTTGTTGTCGGTGGCCACTTCCACCATGATGGCGATGCCGCCGGGGCCGTAGCCCTCATAAAAGGCTTCGGTGAGGTCGCCGCCCGCGTCCTCGCCCGTGCCCTTGCGGATGGCGGCCTCGATCTTGTCCTTGGGCAGGTTCACGGCCTTGGCCGCGGCAATGGCCGCACGCAAACGGGGATTGCCCGCCGGATCGCCGCCGTTCTTGGCGGCAATGATGATTTCCTTGGCGGCCTTGGTGAAGACCTTGCCGCGCTTGGCGTCCTGACGGCCCTTGCGGTGCTGGATATTGGCCCATTTGCTATGCCCAGACATACAACCTCCGAAACTCGCTGTGCGTTGCGACCGCCCGCGCGGTCATGTGATACGAAAAAATGGCGACGCATCCGCAAGGATGCGCCCAAAACCGGAATCCCCGCCCGCGACATGCGCGAAAGGGGATCGTCATGCCTCCGAGGGATCAGGCACCGCAGGCCCGGCCTGCGCTTCGGCCGCCGCCCTGAAGCCCATGCCCACAAAGAAGGTTTCCTTGCTTTCGGCGCGGGAACTCTTGGGCTTGAAGGACTTGACCGAACGGAAGGCCTTGCGCATGGGTTGCAGCAGCTCCTGCACGTCCGGCCCCATGAAAATCTTGACCACAAAGCTGCCCCCGTCCCGCAGATGGAGACAGGCCACGTTCAGGGCCTCGCAGGCCAGTTCCAGCGAACGGGCCTGATCCGTGAATTTCGTGCCCGTGGTGCGCGGAGCCATATCGCTCATGACCACGTCGAACGGCCCCTTTTCCGCGAGCAGGGCCTCAAATTCCGGCGAACGCTGAAAGACGTCCTCCTGCAGGAAGGTCACCTGCGGCGGGAAGCTCGTTTCCGTGGTCTGGATGTCGCAGCCCAGCACAAGCCCGCGCGGGCCGATGCGTTCGGCCGCGCCCAGAGACCACGATCCGGGAGCCGCGCCCAGATCGAGCACCCGCATGCCCGAACGAAAGAGCTTGAATTTGCCGTCCAGTTCCTTCAATTTGTAGACGGAACGGGCGGGGTAGTTCTCCCGCTTGGCCTTGAGGAAATAGTGATCGCGATATTCTTTCATGGGATTTGCCGGCGCGTATGCTAGCCTTTTTTTTCCCGCCCGCCAAGTCCTGATTTCAGCCTTTGCCCCGCGCCGGAACAGAACGCCCCGCCATGCCCCACGCCGCCCCACCCGATGCCCCTGCCGCCGTCTCAGGCCGTCCGCCGCGTCCCTGCCTGCCGGACTGGAACGGCAAGCCCGTCAGCCTGCCTGCCGAGGCCCATGCCTGGCGGGAACTGACCCCCGGCCCGGCCCCGGACGCGCCGCTGCTGCTGCTCGGTCTGGGGCCGGAAGCCGCCTGCGCGCCCCTTGCCGGGAACGGATCCCGGCCTGCCTTCTGGCTGGACGCGCCCGCCATGCTGGACTGGCGGGAGACGCGCGCCCTGCCCCTGCCGCAAGGGGCGCGGCGCATTTCAGCGGATGCGGCTCCGGCGCTGGCCGGGCGCTGCCGTCTGCTTTTCTACCAGCCGGGCATGCGGCTCTTTCCCCATTTCTGGGGGCCGCTGCTGGGACGGCTGGACGCCGCGCGCCTGCGGCCCGACCCGGACGACAGCCCGGCACACGATGCGACCGGTCGCCCGGTTCTTGTCCTGCCCGGCAATGAGCGCACCCTGTTGCATCAGGAACTGAGGGCCGCCGCTGCCGCCCTGCGCCTGCCCGTCGTGTCCTGGCCCGCCCGGCCGCCGGAACAGCCCAAGGCCCTTGAGGCCCTGCTGCGCCGGCTGGCCGATCTGCCCGGCGCGGCGGCTCCGCTCTTCCTTTCCGTCAATCTGCGCGGGCTGGACGCGCAGGGCCGCGTGGCCCATGCCTGCCGGGCGCTGGGCATCCGGCTGGCGATCTGGTTTGTGGACATGCCGTGGCATGTGCTCTCCGGCCTGCGTCTGCCCTGGTGGCGGGAGCTGCCCCTTTTCGTCACGGACGAGAGCTTCCTTGCGCCCTTGCGGGCAGCCGGGGCCAGACAGGCGGGCTTTTTGCCGCTGGCGGTCGCGCGCCACATGTGGCGGGAACCCGCGGCGCAGCCCTCTCTGCCGCCGCTGTTCGTGGGCCGGGCCTCCTTTCCCGATCACGCCCGCTTCTTTGCCGCCGCGCGGCAGGATGCGGCCTGCCTGACCCGAGCTCGCGGGCTGCTGACGGAACATGCCGCGGCAGGCGGTCTGCCGGATGTGCATTGGTGGCAGGCGGCACTGGACGTGCCTGGCTGGCCGGGCATGGCCATCCGGCAGGCGGGTCTGGGCGCGGACGAATGTTCGCGCCTGCGCCGGGCGCAATGGCTGGCCGCCGCCGTGCGGGCCGGTTTCGTCATCTGCGGCGATGCGGCCTGGGCGGATCTGCTGCCCGGGGCGAACGTCCTGCCGCCGGTGGATTATTACGGCCAGCTGCCGGATTGCTATGCCCGGGCCGAAGCCGTGCTCAACGTGACCAGCCTGCTGCTGCCGCACAGCCTCAGCCAGCGCCATTTTGACGTCTGGGCCGCCGGGGGCGTTCTGCTCAGCGATGCCACGCCGGGTTTGCGGATATTTCCCCCGGAACTGGTGCGGCCCATGCGCCTTTCCTCCCCCGGGGAGATCTCCGCCCGTCTGAAGGCCCTGCGCGCCGACGCCGCGGGGCGTACCGCTCTCTGCACTGCCTGGCGTCGGGAGCTGCGCGCCCGCCATACCTATGCCCATCGCCTGCTGCGCCTTCTGCAGGATCTGTCCTGAAAACGTCGCCTGCTATCGTGTCACATTCCGTTGCCATTTTAGCGCTTGGCAGCGGCAGGCCCCTTTGATAGATTGGCATGATCTCATTACGAAAACGTCATTCGCGTGCCATGACAACAAGCGTCCACTTTCCCCGCGTGCTCTATCTGCTGGCCCTGCTGGCCGCCTACCTGCTGCTGCGCCCCAATCCCGTCACCATCTTCATGGCGGGCAGCTTTGCCTGTCTGAGCCTGCCGCTCTACCGCCGTCTTGTCCGCCGGGCCTGCCGCCTGCGTCGCCGTTTTCTGCGTCATCCGGCCGGCCTGACGCGCCGTCTTCTGCTGAAAATGGCACGGCAGATGCCGCTTTTCGGCTATACCGGCTTTCTCCTGCTTGTGATCCTCATCCCGGTGGCCACCCTTGTCCTGCTGGTTTCGCCGCAGGTGGCCGGAGGGCTGGCCCGGCTGCGCGAATTGCAGGAACACAACTTCCAGTTGCCGCCCGAATGGGTCAAGCACTTTCAGAGCCTTGAGGAAAAGCTCTCGCATTATCCCGGGCTGGAATCCGCCTACAACGAATTTTTCCAGAATATCGACAGCACGCTCAGCGACGGCATGGGCATCCTGCTCAACCGCAGTTTCGACGTATTGGGCGGCACCATGAACGCCCTCTGGAGCCTTGTGCTCTTTGTCATCCTGACCGTCATCTTCGTGACCTACGCACGGCGCATCGCCCAGGTGGCCTCGCGGCTGACCCAGATTCCCCCGGCCATGCTGCGCCGTTTTGTGGGGGCCATTCGCCGCGCCCTGCGCGGCATCATGCTCGGCATCCTGCTTGTTGCCGTGGCGCAGGGCGTGCTCTGCGGCATCGGCTTTTCCGTGGCGGGCATCAATCAGCCCGCCTTCTGGGGCCTGCTGGCCACGGTGGTGGCGCCCATTCCCTTTGTGGGCACGGCACTGGTCTGGGTGCCGCTCTGCCTCTCGCTCTGGTTTTCGGGCAATCCCATGGCGGCCGCCGGCCTGGCCCTCTGGGGATCCCTGGCCGTGGCCGGGGTGGACAATGTCCTGCGCCCGCTCTTTCTGCGGCAGGGCATCAATGCCCCCTTCTTTGTCCTCATCATCGCCATCCTGTGCGGACTGACCAGCTTCGGCGCCGTGGGACTCATTGTCGGCCCCATTTTGCTGGCCTTTGCCCTGCAGGCGCTGGAAGAAGCCCGTATGCTCTATGAAAAGCAGGCCTGAGCGCTTTTGCGCCCTCCGCTTTCGGGCGCTTGCCCTTCTGCTGGCGCTGCTCTGCCTCGGCCTCGGCGCGCAACCGGCCTGCGCCGGGGTGCGGGCCATGCTGCTGATCAATCTCAACAGCGGCAAGACGTTGTATGAACGCAACGCCAATCTGAGCATCCCCCCGGCCTCCCTGACCAAGATCATGACCATGTATCTGGCCATGGACGCCGTTTCCGCCAAGAAACTGTCCCTCATGCGCAAGGTTCGCGTCACCCGCGAGGCCGCGCGTACGGGCGGTTCCTCCATGCATCTGCGCACCGGGGAACGCCTGCCCCTTTCGCGGCTCATGCTCGGCATGGCCGTGGCCTCGGGCAACGACGCGGCCATGACCGTAGCCCATGCGGTATCCGGCAGTACGCGCAAATTCGTCGCGCTCATGAACCGCAAGGCCCGCAACCTCGGCCTGCGGCGCACGGTGTTCAGGAATCCCAGCGGCCTGCCCGCCCCGGGTCAGAAAACCACGGCCCGCGACATGGCCAAACTGGCCCGTGCCTACCTGAAGGCCTATCCGTCCGTGCGCACCTTTCACGCCACGCGCCGCCTGGTGCATCGCGGACGGGCCATGAACAACACCAACCAGCTGCTCGGACGAGTATCCGGCGTCGATGGCCTCAAAACCGGCTTTACCGTGGCCAGCGGCTATAACATCATTGTCACCGCGCAACGCAATGGCGTCCGCCTCATGGCCGTGGTCATGGGCGGCAGCAGCCGTCTGGCGCGCGACAGCGCGGCCCGCCGCCTCATCGAGGCGGGCTTTGCCGCTCCCGGCTCTCCGGCACGGGTAAAACGCATCATGTCCGGAAGGCGGCGCTGAAGGCCCCTTCGCTTGACCTCAATCACCTGGGGCCGTATGCTGAAGACGTTTGGCCTATCGGCCCCACTCTACGGGAGGCTTTTTCCATGTTCGGTATTGGTACTCAGGAAATCCTCATTATTCTGGTCATTGTCCTGCTCCTTTTCGGCGCCAAGAAACTGCCGGAAATCGGGGGCGGGCTGGGCCGCGCCATCCGCAACTTCAAACGGGCTTCCTCAGAACCGGATGAAATCGACATTACCCCCGGCAGGGACAAGCAGCAGGCTTCCCCTTCCGATGACGAATCCCGCAAGGCCTAAGGATAAAGGACACTGCCATGAAAGCTGAACAACTTTCCGTTTTTCTTGAAAACCGGGCCGGACGGCTGGCCGAAGTGACGCATACCCTGGCCGAGGCCGGCGTCAATATTCGCGCCCTTTCCCTGGCCGACACCTCGGATTTCGGCATCCTGCGCCTCATTGTCTGCGATCCCGAGCTGGCCAAACAGGCCCTCAAGGAAAAGGGATTTACCCTCGGCCGCACTTCCGTGGTGGCCGTGGAAGTGCCGGATCGCCCCGGTGGTCTGGACAGCGTGCTGCAGCTCGTTTCCAAGCATGACATCAACGTGGAATATATGTACGCCTTCCTGCAGCGCGAAAAGGGCGGCGCCATCCTCATCTTCCGTTTTGACAAGGTGGATCAGGCCATTGAGCTGCTCAAGGAAAACAAGTTCACCATCTTGCCGCCGGACGAAATCTGCGCCTTTTAGGTGCAGGGCGCAGCGCCGCGCCGTCGGCGCATAGCCGCCTGCGTCATGCGGCCCGGGAAAAGGGGGGCAAGAAAAAAACAGGCCCGCCGGTTCCCGTCGCATGAACACGGTTTGCCCGCTTGCGGGCGCGGAAGGACAAGGTTCCCGTTCTGGCCGAGCCATGCCGGGAAAGGGATTGCGTTGCCGCGAAAAAGCAATCCCTTTCCCGGGGGCCAGCCCCACGGCACGCCCCTCAGACAGCCGTTTTTCACTTCGACCGTCAAAGGCGACGCTATGCCGACCAAGCTCCATCAGGCGATTCTCCTGCTGCTGCTCCTGCCGTTCCTGCCGTTTTTTGCGGGGCTGTCTCATGCCGAGCCGCTCCCGCAGCCCCAAATCACGACCGCCAACCCGACATTCCACTTTTTTTCGCCGGAAGCGCTCATCCGCAACCAGCGGGAAAAAAAGATCGTTCGCGTGGGCTGGCTCAACCTGCCCGAGATCTTTCAGGAACGGCGCGGCAGGATGACAGGCTATGCCGTGGAGCTGTTGCAGGCCATTTCGACCTATACCGGCTGGCAATACGAGTGGATCAAAAGCACGACAAAGGAACTGCCCGACCAGCTGCGGCGCAAGGAAATAGACATTTCCTGCGGCCTGATTCTTGATCCCCTCAAGGCAAACGACCTCGAATATGCCAAGTACCCTGCCGGCTACAAGAGCTTTGCCCTGCATGTCCCCAGGGACAGTTCCATTCGTTACATGAATTTCGAGGATCTTGAGGGCAAGCACATCGGCATGCTGCACCTTGCCAATGTGGCCGCCATCGTCAGGGAATTTTCCCGACATTACCGGTTCAGCTTCCAGCCCCGCTACTATCCCGCCAAAAAGCAGATGCACGAGGCGCTGCTGAAAGGGGAGATCGACGGTTATATCGAGGACTCCCTGCACGGCGACCAGACCAAGATTGCCGCCATCCTCACTGTGGAACCCTTTTTCTTCGTGACCGGCAAGGACAGCGAACTGCTGCCGCAGCTCAACGAGGCGCTCAAGCAAATCTACCTTTTTTCACCGTGGATCCTTTCCAACCTCTTTGAGAATTATGTGCACGGCTGGCAGGGCATCAGCTACAGCCGCACCCGCGCCGAGGAGGAATGGCTTGCCACCCGCCCCCGCCTGCGCGTGGCCTACAGCCGCCAGCAAAGCATGATGGATCGGAGTCAGCCGGGTTCCAACTTTCTCATTCGGCTCATGGAGGAACTCTCGCGGCGCAGCGGCATTGCCTTTGACTATGTGCCTGCCCCCACCTACAAGGAGGCGCTGCAATGGATCCAGGAAGGCAAGGCGGACATGGTCAGCAGCATCTTTGCCGGGCTGGCCTTGCGCATGACCCCCCAGCTGCTGGTGAGCCGCCCCTATTACAATATGCCGCTTTCGCTGATCGGAGACAGGAAGGCCGTGCCGGGCAGCGGCATCCGGGTAGGCGCATCGCATGAAATGCTCTCGCCGGCCCAGGCCTACAAAACGACCTATCCCGATGACACCATCATCTATTACGACGCCCCGCAACAAGGTCTGGAGGCCCTCGCGCACCGGAATATCGATGCCTACCTCATCGGCTATGCCAATGCCACGGGCACCACGCCGCATCTGCCGCCCAATGCCGTCACCCTGAGCAATCGGGCGGTCTATCCCATGTCCCTGGGGTTCTGTCAGGACATTTCGCCCTATGCCCTTTCGCTGCTCACGCGTACCATCATGAGCATGAGCGCGGCGGAGATGGAAGCCCTGCTCATGGACTCCACCCCCCGAAGCCGGACGGATCTGTTCTTTTCCGTACTGAAAGAAAACAGCGTGGGCCTGCTCCTCAGCGGCATCTTCCTCTTTGCGGCCATTATCCTGGGCGTCCTCTATGTGAATCGCCGCCACATGCATAGCCTTGAGGAGGTCGCCTACCGCGACCCCCTCACCGGCGGCAACAATCGCGCCAAATTTCTGCACGACGCCCACCGCCTGTTGCTGCTGCACCGGCAGGCCCGGCATCCCTTCTACCTTCTGCTGTTCAACGTCCGCCGCCTCAAGCTCATCAACCGGACGCGCGGTCACCAGGGCGGCGACGCTCTCATCAGGCATACCTACCGGCTGCTGCACGCTCAGCTTCACGAAAATGAACTCCTGGGGCATGCCACGGCGGGGAAATTCCTTGTGCTCTGGCAATGCCCCAATGACGACATTCTGCGCCGGCGCATCGAGGAAGTCTTTGCCGCCACGGCGTCCGCCCGCCAGAAAATTGGCTCATCCGTGATCCTTTCCTGCGGCGTCACGGCGCTTGTGCCCTACGACGGCGATATCCACAACTGCCTGCTGCGCGCCGAAACGGCGGAAAGCAGCATTCCCGACGACAGCTATCACTCAAAATACATGCTGTACGACGCCAGGCTGGAAGCAAGCCTGCTCAAGCAGAACGAACTGGAAAACCGCATGGTCGGCGCCCTGCGCAATGGGGAATTTCAGGTCTATATGCAGCCGCAGCATAATCTTTCCGACGGCAGCCTGCACGGGGCCGAGGCCCTCATCCGCTGGCTCCCTCCCAAGGAACGCCCCATTTATCCTGATGAATTCATCCCGCTCTTTGAACGAAACGGCTTCATCCGCGAACTGGATCTCTTTGTGCTGCGCACGGTCTGCTCATGGCTCCAGAGTCGCAGAGAGGCAGGCCTTCCCGTCTCCTGCGTGAGCATCAACCAGTCCAAGGCGCTTTTCTTCTCCAGCGATTACGTTCGGAAATTCCTCAAGATTCTCGCCGCACACGATATTCCGACCTCGCTCATTGTGCTGGAAATCACCGAAAGCATGGCCTGGCTGGACGAGGGGCTGTTCACTAGCTGCATTGCCGAACTCAAGGCCAACGGCGTACGCCTGGCCCTGGACGACTTCGGCAAGGGATACGCCTCGCTGGCCGCCCTGCAATCCTTTGACCTGGACATCATCAAGCTGGACAAGGCCTTCCTTGACAATGCCGCCGAGGAAAAGGAAGCGGCCAATGTCATCATCAGCTCCGTCATCAGCATGGGCAAGCGCCTGCATCTCTTCATGCTCTGTGAGGGCATCGAAACCCCGGAACAGCGTGATTTTCTGGCCCGCATGGGCTGCGACTGCGGACAGGGCTATTTCTTCGCGCGCCCCATGCCCCTGGAGGAATACTCCCGCTACGTTGACGAGCATCTGCCCGCGCCTGCCACGACATGAACGGCGGCAGGCATCAGCCATACCCACAAGGAGAAATGCCATGATGCCGAACGAACTGGATTGCCGCGACCTCGCCTGCCCCGGCCCGGTCATGCGCTGCGCCCGGGCCGTCAAGGAGGAGAATCCAGAGACCCTGCGCGTTCTGGTGGACAACAGCGCCGCCGTGGAAAACGTGAGCCGCTTCCTGCGCGCCAATGGCTACATGGTGACGGCCACGCAAGCGCAGGAACGGCTCTGGCATCTGGATGCCGTGCGCAACGGCGCCGCTGCCGGCGATGCCGCCGCGCCCGAGGTTCCCGCCGCTCCTGCCGCCGCCGGCAAAACCCTTGTCCTCATCACCACCGAAACCCTCGGACGCGGCGACGAGACCCTGGGCGCCAAACTCATGGACAACTTTCTGGCGACCCTGCCCGAGCTGGGCGACAGCCTCTGGCGCATCGTCCTGCTCAACGGCGGCGTGAAACTCGCCACCCGCCCCGGCAAGGCGCTGGACAGCCTCAGGGCGCTGGAAGCCGGGGGCGTGAGCATCCTTGTCTGCGGAACCTGCCTTGACTTTTACCAGCTTCTGGAAGCCAAAGCCGTGGGCCAGACCACCAACATGCTGGACGTGGTCAGCAGCCTGGCACTGGCCGACAAGATTATCCGTCCGTAGACAGGCCGGATCCGCATGAAGGATGGTGGGCTGTTGCCAGCCCCCTTCCCCCGCCTGCTGCCAGCCCGTGCCGGACAAGAGGGGAAAAATATCACCGGCCCCCCCCGCGCCCGGCAGCACGCCCAAAAAAACGGTTCGCCCCGCTCTACTTTTTTCCGTCCGACGGCTGGTGCCGGGGCAGCAAACGCCGCACCCCGTCGCCCACGCTCGTGGCCGCGTTGCGCAGACCGTTGCCCACCGCCGAGGCCGTATGGCCGATAGCCTCAGCCGTCGCCCCCGCCGCCGCTCCGGCGGCTCTGACCGTGGCCGTCATGCCGTTGTCCACCGCATCCACCACCGCCGTGCCGCCCCGCACCACAGCCGACGCCGCCGCCGAACCCGCCGCGCAGACCCCGTCGCCCACGCTTGTGGCCGCGTTGCGCAGGGTGTCGCCGGCCGACTTGCCCATCTGCCAGAGCTGACCGCGCAACACCTCCACGATTTCATTGAGACATTCGCCGGACACGGTCAGCAACATGGCCGCACTTTGCCGGATGCCGGCCTGCCGGGCATCGGCCTCATCCAGCGCGGCATGGCGGAAGGCCTGCTTGACGCTCATGCCCGCCCGAATGGCCAACAGGCTGTTGGCGGCGCCGTCAATGGCCGCCGAGGTGAAAAATTGCACCGAGGCCCCCACCACGGGCACGGATGCCGTGGCCAGTGAAGGCGCGACCGCCGGGACGAGGGCGCTCATGGTTTCGGTCACGGTACGGGGAATGTCCAGCGCCTCGATGGAAAAGGCCAGAAAGGTGGCCGAGGACACGGCACGGTAGACGCTCCAGATTTCCCGCGCCGTGGGCCGCTGGTTGTAGATGGCGGAAACCTTCCAGACCATGCGGCTGAGGGCAAGAAAGACAATGAGCGCATCAAGCCGCCCGTTCTGGGAAAGCGCCGTGCCCAGAAAAACCTTCTTGGCGTCGCCGCGAATGACCGCATCCGCCCGCTCATCCAGCAGGGCCAATGCGCGCGGCAGAAAGTCGGGCGCGGCGGCATCCAGTCCCGCCTCGCGCACCAGCCGGTTTTCGGCCAGACGCCGGGTCAGCTCGGCGGCAAAGGCCCGCCGCTCGTCTTCCGTGGGGTTTTCGCGCAGAATCAGGCGCGACGGTCGGCCAAAGCAGGCAAAACCCAGCCAGAACAGACCCACGAGTTCCAGAACGGCGCATCCCAGCCATGCCGCCCGGCCCCAGCCCGGCGCAAGAGCATCCGCCACCTCGCGGGCCAGCCCGTTGAGTTGCACAAGAACAAGCAGTGCCGCCAGCAGGGCGAACACGGCCATGATTTTCAAAAGACGCTGTGCCATCGGCATGAGAGCATCCTCCAGAGCGGAACGATATGTCGCCGCTTTTCCCGCAAGACTGTGGACAAAGCGGCATGGGCCTGAAAATGACTATCGTCATTCCCGGGCCGTTTGACAATATCCTGCCCGAAGCCTGTGAGGAAAGCGTCAATGCCTGACAGGCGCACGGAAACGCATGCCGCCGAACGGGACGGGCGTTTCCCGCCGTGTCCCGCTGCGGGATGAAGGAGGCAAAAGCGTCCGCAACCGGCCCCGCCCACCCTATGGCTGGCGCATGCGCATTGCGGAGGAAAGCAGCCTGCCGCTCTCCTCCGCATCCATGCCTTGTTTTGCCGCAAAGGTCAGCGCACGGCGGCGCGAGCGGCACGCAGGGGGAATGCCCTATTGCGGCCGCGTCATCCACACGGCCTTGAGATAGTGGGGATTCAGGAACTGCAGGCTGCCGAGTTCCTCGCGTTCCTTGTCCGAAAGCGCTCCGGTGCGGGAATAGAAGTCGGCAATCTGGCGAATCCAGGCGGGAAGTCCCTTTTCGGCATCCTCAAACAGGGCCATTTGCTGGTCAAGATTGTAGAGGGGATGCAGGCGCAAGTCCTCGAGGATGTCCTCACGGCTCATGTCCTGCTTGTACCACTGCAGGGCGAAGATCCGGTACTGATCCAGCAGGGCGTCGTGGCCCATGCGCTGCATTTCCGCCACCGTGCGCAAGTAGAGGCGCAGGAACATCGTTACCTGATCCGGATGCTGCCGGGCAAAGTCCCGCTTGACGATCAGCACGATGGGATGTTCCACGCCGCAGGCCCCGGAGGAGGCCGCCTCCCGCAAGCCCACCCGCTCGGCGCGGGCATTGGCCGGCCACCAGAGGGCGGCGGCATCGCCGAAATCCTTGCCCATCATGTCCACGGCGGGGCCGGGCAGCACATTGCTCAGCGTGATGTCCTTTTCCGTCAGGCCAAGGATGGTCAGCCACCTGTCGAGCAGATAATGCGCCGAGGTATTGACCGGGCAGAGGATGGTCTTGCCGCGCACGCTTTCCGCGCTGCCGAACACGTCGGGGAACCGGGGATTGACGCCCTTGGCCTGCATGATGGGATCTCCCTCCCGGGCATAGATGGCATTGGCCTCGGTTTCGGTATTGGCCAGGCCGATGATATAGACATTGTCCTTGAGGGGCGACATGACCACGGGCACCGCTCCGCAGGCGGCAATGGCCCAGTCATGTTCCTTCTGGCTGGACATGATCTTGTCGCCCGAGCCGAATTGCAGCATGGTCAGGCTGAGGCCGGCCTCCCTGTCCCAGCCCATCTTCTTGGCATACCAGGCAACAAACGCCTCATGCTCGCCGAGCCATGCGGTCTTGAGGGCGATTTCCGCATGAACCGGGGCAGCGAGCAGGGCAAACAGCAGGGTCAGCGGCAGTGCAAGACGGATTCTCATGAATGACCTCATTGTATGGATGTTACAGCCACCTCGGCGCATCTGCCCGCCGGGGGGAGGCAGCCCCCCCGGTCGGGCCGTATCAGGCTCAGGCAAGGAAGGAACGCAGCAGCGCCCCCACCTCACTGGGCTTTTTGGCAACCTTGGCTCCGGCATGGGTCAGGGCGGCCGTCTTGCCCTTGACCGTGCCGCGACCGCCGGTCACAATGGCTCCGGCATGGCCCATGCGCTTGCCTTCCGGCGCGGTGCGCCCGCCCATGAAGGCCACCAGCGGCTTGGTGAAAATGCCCGCCTCCCGGGCTTCGGCCACTTCCTCTTCCATGGTGCCGCCCAGCTCGCCGATGATGACCACGGCATGCGTATCGTCGTCGGCTTCATAAAGCGGCAGCAGTTCGGCAAAGCGCGTTCCCGGCACCGGGTCGCCGCCCACCCCGATGAGGGTGGTGATGCCGAAGCCGCCCTTGACGATCTCGGCCGTCACCTCATTGGTCAGGGAGCCGCTGCGGGTCATGACGCCCACATGGCCCTTCCTGTAGACGCGCTCTATCCAGTAGGGGATGGTGCCGAGCATGGCCTCGCCGGCGGAAATGATGCCCGAGGTATTGCCGCCGATGACCATGGCCCCGCAAGACATGGCCGCCCGCCGGATTTCCACGGCATCATGCAGGGGGATGCCGTCGGCAATGGTGCAAATCTTGCGAATGCCGGCGTCGAGGGCCTCAAAGACGGCATCCTTGGTGAACTTGGGCGGCACAAAGAGCATGGACACGTCGGCGGGATGATCCGCCGTGGCCCGGCGAACCGAATGGTACACGGGGATGCCGTCCACGTCCTGCCCCTCCTTGCCGGGAGTGACGCCGGCCACGACCTGCGTGCCCATGTCCTTCATGTGTTTGGCCCAGAAGGCCCCTTCCTTGCCGGTGACGCCCTGCACGATGACGCGCGACTGCTTGTTGACGAAAATGCTCATCAGGCCCTCCCTGCGGCGATGTCCACCGCACGTTGCACAGCTTCTTCCGTGTTGGTCAGCGGCTCAAGCCCGGCTTCGCGCAGAATCTTGAACGCCTCTTCCTCATTGGTGCCCCGAATGCAGGTGACGATGGGCTGCTGCGGCTTGTGCGTCCTGATGGCCTCCACAAGTCCCTGCGCCATGACGTCCGCGCGGGCGATGGTGCCGAAGGTCACCACCAGAATGACCTTGCTCGGGGTTTGCAGGCACAGTTCCATGGTGCGCACGGCCTTGGTATAGTTGGCCCCGCCAAATTCCACATAGGTGGCCACCGTACCGCCCGCATCGTTGATGAGGTCGAAAACCGTGGTCGTCAGCCCTGCCCCGGCGCACATGAGGGCCACGTCGCCGTCAAAGACCAGATAGGGTATGCCCTCCTGCGCGGCCTCGAATTCCACCTGCGAATCGAACTGTTCGCGGCTCAGCGGGTAGTCGGGATGCCGCCATTCCGAGTTGTCGTCGATGATCAGCTTGCCGTCCCCGGCAATGGGCGTGCCGTCCGTGGTGATGAACAGCGGGTTGATTTCGGCCAGCTGGGCGTCATAGGCCACAAAGGTCTTGTAAAGATTGCGCACCACGCCGCTGACGGCTTTGACCAGCTCGGTAGGCAGGCCCATGCCGTAGACGAGGTTGTTGACATGGAAGGCCCCCAGACCGTGGGCCATGTCCACCTTGACGGTCACGATCTTGTCGGGATCCGTGGCGGCCAGCTTTTCGATCTCCACGCCGCCTTCCGCGCAGCCGATGAGCATGGCTGTGGAGGTAACGGCATCCACGGTCACGGCCAGATAGA
Organism: Candidatus Desulfovibrio intestinavium; assembly: GCA_019118345.1. Lineage (GTDB taxonomy): Bacteria > Desulfobacterota > Desulfovibrionia > Desulfovibrionales > Desulfovibrionaceae > Desulfovibrio > Desulfovibrio intestinavium. Next base: position 40,012 of record DWZD01000053.1, read on the forward strand.
TTTCGCTGGCGATGCTGACGGCTTCCTCCACCAGAATCATGTGCACATTGTGTTCCGAGGCAAAGAGTTCCTGCGCTTCCTTGCGGGCGCTTGCGGCATCCTTGACCAGACGAATAAGCCCGGCCTTGCCGCGTCCGCCGCGCAGCACCTGCGACTTGAGCACGCAGGGCAGGCCGATGTCGGCAATGGCGGCGTCCAGTTCATCCACGCTGCGGATGAGCTTGCCCTTGGGGGTGCTTATTCCCTTATCCCGGAAAATGCTTTTTGCCTGATATTCAAACAGCTTCATGGTCAATCCTCTTGTGCGGCCCGATGTGCCGTGTTGGAGTGGGGGCGGGCCGTACGGCCCGCCAGCGGCCTACTTGCCGTACTTCTTCCAGAATGCGCCCCACATGTCCTCGTCGCTGAAGCTCCACGGTTCCACGGGTTCATTGACCCAGGTCACGTTCATAAAGTGCTTCCAATGCACGTTTTCCGTGGTCACGTTGCCGCCCCAGGTGCCGCAGCCCAGAGTAGCTGTGGACGGCATGCGGTTGAAGGGATGGCCGCCGTTGCCCGCGCTCATGGACTGGCGCACGGTCACGCGCGAGGACTTCATGTGTTCGCCCAGATACTCGATGTATTCCCGCTTGTAGGTATGGATGCCGCAGGAATGCCCCCGTCCCACCAGACTGGTCAGCTCGCTCAGGATGCGGTAGGCATCCATGAAATCCCTGGCCTTGTACACGGTCAGCACGGGCGAAATCTTTTCGTCATGGAACTTGTCCTCCCGGATGGGCTGCGTGCCTTCCACCAGCAGGATTTCCGTCCCCTCGGGCACGCTGATGCCCGCCGCGTCCGCAATGAAGCGCGCGGACTTGGCGATGATGTCCTGATTGAGGGCCAGCTTGCCCTTGGCGTTGATCTGCCACATGTGGTTCTTGAGCTTTTCGCGATCCTCGCCTTCCACGAGGTAGCAGCCGTTCTTCTTCATTTCGGCCATGAACTGATCGTAGATGGCCTCCACCGGCACCACCGCGTTTTCGGACGAGCAGGAGGTGGCGTAGTCAAAGAGCTTGCTGGCGCAGATGAGCTTGGCGGCCTCGGCCACATCGGCATCCTCGGCCACGATGGGCACGGCATTGCCCTGCCCCACGCCATAGGCCGGGGTGCCGCTGGAATAGGCCGCGCGCACCACCGCGCCGCTGCCGGTGGCCACCACCAGATCGCAGGCCTTCATGAGTTCGGCCACGGCTTCGCGGCTGTTGTCCTCCACCACCTGGATGAGATCCTCGGGCGCGCCCACCCGGCGCAGGCCCTTGCGCATCATGCTGATGGCCTCGGTGGTGCACTTCAGCGCGCGCGAGCTGGGCTTGAAGATGACCGCATTGCGGCACTTGAGCATGCCCACGGCCTTGCCGCCGCAGGTGGATGTGGGATTGGTGGCCGGAAGGATGGCGCAGATGACGCCCACCGGCTTGGCGTACTTGGCAATGCCGTTCTTTTCGTCCCGCTCGATGCAGCCCACGCTCTTCGCGCCCCTGATGTCGTGCAGCACGCCGCCGACCTTGCGCTTGTGCTTGGCAATCTTGCTTTCCACATTGCCGAAGCCCGTCTCTTCCACGGCCATGCGGGCCAGCTTGGCAATATTCTCGTCTTCGTAGACTTCCCAGCCCACGGCAAGGCACATTTCATCCACCTGTTCCTGGGTGTAGTCATTGATGGCTTCCTGCGCCTTGCGGGCCAGCTCCATTTGTTCACTGATCGTCTTCATGCCTGTCTCCTCGCTTGAGTACGGTCGTACTGACCGCCAGCTCTCACAGCACAATGCATGCCGTCGGGAGCGATGTTGAATGGCTGTTGCAATGACCTTGTTTTTCCTTGACAATCTCTCATCCTGCGGCAGGGACGGGTTTCGTTGAGGCCCTGAGCGTCCATTTTTCCGGACAGACAGTCACACTCTGTCCTGTTTTTCGGACATTCGGCTGTTCTGCAGGGCGCTATTCGTTGCGCAGTTCCTTGAGCAGGACTTCCAGGGTCTTCTGCTTTTCGGCAAACATCTTCTTCACCTGCTCACGATCCATGATCAGCATGGGGCTGCCGCTTTCCTGCATGCGCTTCACCACTTCGGGATCATTGAACATGGCAGGAACGATCTTGGCGGCCTTGTCCACAATGGCCGGATCCACGCCCTTGGGCATGGCGTAGCCGCGGAAGTTCACGCTGGCATCGTCGATGTCGATGCCCAGTTCGCGGAAGGTGGGCACGTCCGGCAGGAATTCATGGCGCTTCACGTCGGCAATGGCGAGAATGGTCAGCCGATCCTGTGAGCGATACACATCGGCCAGATTGTTGAAGCCGGCAAGCACCTTGCCGCTCAGCACGCTCTGCAGCGCATCCGTACCGCCCTTCTCGGGGATGTAGGTCACCTTGATTCCGGCGGCCTTCTGGAGCTGGAGGGTGGCGATATGGTGGCCCACATAGAGTCCGGCGCCGTTGATGGTCAGCTTGCCCGGATTTTCCTTGGCGAACTTCACCAGCTCGTCAACGGACGTGAGCTTGCTGTTCTTGGCCACGCACAGCACGGCGGGGTCGGCGCCCCAGTTGCCGAGCGGCTCAAAGGTATTGATGTTGTAGCGGGTCTTGTTGACGATGGACTGGGCGATGAAGTGCGGCATATTGTAGGCGGTGATGGTCAGACCGTCCTTGCTGCCGCGATCCATAAACCAGTTCCAGCCGGACATGCCCCCCGCGCCGGGCTTGTTGAGAATGACCATGGGCTGCCCGAAATACTTGGGATCCTGAGCCTTCAAGGCCGAAATGCGGGCCTGCAGGTCAGTGGCCCCGCCGGGCGTATAGACGACCACCAGCGTCAGCGGCGCATCGGGATAGCTGTCGGCGGCGGATCCGGCCTGCGCGACAGCGGCGCAGCACAGCAGACTGAAACAGAAAAGGCCGGCAAGAAACTTTCGCATGAGACTTCCTCCTGTAATGCGAATGGATGTCGAATGAAAACCTCAGATGCCGAGCGGACTCAGCGGGATCTGCACCTTGAGCGACACCGTGAACAGCCCGTAGAGAAAACCGATGCACAGCAGACAGATCAGGAAGCGCCTGACCGCCAGCAGCGGCGTCACCTTCATGGGCTGGGCCAGCAGCGAGGTCACAAAGAAATAGATGAGCGAACTGATGTAGAAGCCCGCCGTTTGCAGGCACATCAGATAGACCACCGTCAGGCCGAACAGCACGCCCACGCGCAGTCCGGGATAGCCCTCCAGCGTGACGCGCACATCCAGCCGCCCGGCAATCTTGATGGCGGCCTGAACATACTGGCCCACATTGATGACGGACATGGCGATGATCAGCAGCTGCGGCACCTCGCGGGATTCCCCGCTCAAATCGTTCATGGGAATGGCAAAAAGGATGATGATCACGGTCATGATCAGGGCGCTGCACAATTCCTTGTACATGATGGCCTCCTCTATTCTCCGGCCTGTGCGGCCTGCGCCTTCATCTTGCGGGCGAACTTCACTTCGCTGTACAGCCCCCAGCCGAGGGAGAGCACACAGAGCGCGATCAGCACGATATTGAGCGTGCCCGTGAAGAAATAGTTGAACACGCCCACATTGGTCTGGGCGATCATCTCGCCGCGCAGGAAGTTCTCCTCCGCAATGGGGCCGAGGATAAGCCCGAGCACAATGGGCGCGCTGGGGAAGCCGAACTTGCCCATGATGAACATGAGCACGCCCAGCACGAACATGACCAGCACGTCTTCATAGCTGTTCTGCACGCAGTAGGAGCCGAACACGCAAAGCACCATGACCGCCGCGAACATCATGTAGTTGGGCGCATTGGCCACAAGATGCGAGTACCGGGAGGCCAGCAGGCCGAAAATCAGCATGGTGAACTGGGCCAGAAAGAGACCGGCAATGAAGGTATAAGTAATCTCGGCCTTTTCCGTGAACAGATCCGGCCCGGGGAAGAGGCCGTGAATGAGCAGCCCGCCCAGCAGCACGGCCGCCGTGGGGCTGCCCGGAATGCTCAGGGTCAGCAGGGGGATGATGGCCGGGGCCACGGTGGCGTTGTTGGCGCATTCCGAGGCGCACACGCCCTCGGGATCCCCGGTGCCGAAGCGTTCGGGATGCTTGTCCAGCTTGCGGGCCTGATCATAGACCATGATGCCCGCCACGTTGCCGCCCGCGCCCGGCACCACGCCGATGAGCGTGCCCAGCCCGCAGCCCATGAGCAAGGTGCGCACATACTTGCGATGCGCCTTGATTACCTTGAGCAGCATGCCCTTTTCCGGCTTGAAGGTCAGCTTTTCCAAAAGGATGTGGGATTGTTCCATGAGATCGATGATCTGCGGCACGGCAAAGAAGCCGATGAGCGCCGGCACCATGGTGATGCCGCTGGCCAGGGCGTCATGCACCACAAAGCGCGGTTCGCCGGTCAGGGTGCTGTAGCCGACCGTGGACAGCAGCACGCCCAGCGCCCCGCCAAACAGCCCCTTGAGCACCGCCCCCGACGACAGGCCGGTGATGACCGTGATGCCGAAAATGGCCGTCCAGAACAGCTCCGAAGGCCCGAAGCGCATGGCGAATTCGGCCATGGGCGGCGAAAAGAGGATCATCACCATCACGCCGAACACGCCCCCGATGAAGGAGCTGACAAAGGTGGTGTACAGGGCTTCCTGCGCCCTGCCCTGCTTGGCCATGGTGTGTCCGTTGTGAGCTTGCAAGAGAAATGAGAATCTCCCGCACGATAAATGAGAACATGCCAGAGCATTTTTTCCACTTTGGCACGTTTTTTGATTTTGTTTTTTTGCGGTAATCCATCGTGTCAAAACAGACACAAAAAAGCCCCTCGCAGGCATTTTCTGCGGGGGCAAGCAAACGAGATCAGAAGTTGCGGATCAGCAGCTCCGGCGACCTGATGTTCTTGCCGTTGCTACAGGTATAGTTGACCTTTGCGGAATCAAAAGGGAATCCCGCAAAGGTATCGCGCACGCCGGGCGTGTCGTTGAGGGAGAGGATGAATTTTCCCCGTATGCCCGCCAGCAGCCCGGCAAGAACGGCAAAGTCCTCGCGGGAGAATATCCCCTTGCCGTAGTAGCCCTCACAGTCCCAATACGGCGGATCGATATAGAATGCCGTTTCCGGCTTGTCGTACCTTTTGATGACCTCATGGTACGGCAGGCATTCCACATACGTCCGGGCCAGCCGCAGATGAGCGGCGGAAAGCTGCTCCTCGATCCGAAGCAGATTGAGTTTGGGCGCGCGGACGGCGGCATAGCCGAATGTGGGCGCTGCCAGCCTGCCGCCGAAGCATGACTGCTGAATGTAATAGAACCGGGCGGCGCGCTGGATATCCGTCAGCGTATCCGGCTCAACGCGCTTGAGCCGTTCAAACTCGTCCCGTGAAACCAACACCCATTTGAAGTAGCGGACAAACTCCTCCAGATGATGCTGGATGACCCGGTAAAAGGTGACAAGCTCCCGGTTGATGTCGTTGATGACCTCCACTTGGGATTCCGGCTTGCGGAAAAGCACCCATGCCGCGCCCGCGAAAGGCTCGCAGTAGCAGGTATGGGCCGGAAGCATCGCCACGATGCGTCGGGAAAGCTGACTTTTGCCGCCCATCCATCCGGCGAGCGGAGAGCGGCTGTTACTGGTTGTCATGAGTTGGCTCCGAAGGGCCGTCCTGCGGCGCTGAATCGGGGCGTGAAGTCCGCAGTAGATTGAATCTGCCGCATTTGCGACACTTGAAGCTGAAAATAAGGACGTGGCCTTCGCCGTGCTTGCGCCCGCACCAGGCGCACCGAATGTCGGGGAGTTTCTGTGTATCCGCTCTCATGGGTAAAAGGTTGCTTGCGCCCCGGGCGCTCGCCTGCTAGTTTCGCCGTGCTCTCAGGAGCGACTGCAGGCGGGAACTCTGCGGATAGAGGAGGCTCTTTCTATCCGTGGGGCCGTGGCGGGCTTGTCAGGCCCGTCGGTGGGGGAGTTGGCGCTCCCCCGCCACTGCCTGCCTTTACCCTGCCATAAAACACTGCCTTTTTCCGTAAACTACGCGTTCTGTGCGAAGAAAATGCAAAGCATCTCCTTTTGGGGGCGATCTGCCTGTTTTACCTGAGAATGCAAGTCGTTTTTGGTTGACATTACTCATTTTTTTTGAGAAAATGCAGTTGCCACATCACTATATCACGTCGGCATAAATCGCTGCCGTGTACACCATGCCCGCGAGGTAGCGCATCGGCGTGGGGATATCGAGTTCCCTTCGGACGCGCCGGGAGAGCTTCCAGCCGTTCCATATCTCAATGGCCGTCTCAATGGCCCTTTGCAAGGGATATCGGTCAAGGCAGTCGTACACGGTATCGGCAAAATGCCGTCCCCAGTTGCTATCCAGAAAGGCGCGGACTTCTTCCGGTTCCGCTCCTGTATCTTCCGCGATCAGCGTCATGGCGATCTCCCAGGCCGTGTCAGCGCAGCCGTTCCGCGACATGGTTCCATAAAAACCGTAGTTTTCATTTTTCGGGCTAAGTGTATTCATGGCCGCCTCCATTGTGTTGCGTGATGACGTGTTCGCTCTCACGCCGGAGCAATGCAAGTCATTTGTGGAGCACGGCGACCGCACGAAAAACGGAGCATCTTGAAAGTCAGGCCGCCAGCCCTTTAGGAGCTTCCACAGCCGCCCGCATTTGCGACTCAAGGATATGCTGATAGACTTTCAGCAACATGGAAGGATCGGCGTGATCCATAATTGTCGCAACACTGCGGATATCGCCACCGTTCCGGATCGTCTCTGTGGCAAAGGCGTGCCGGAGTCCATATACCGTGATGCGCCGGGTAATCCCGGCCCGCTTGAGAGCGGCGCGCCATGCGGCCCCCAAGTTACGGATCGGTTTGCCGTGATAGTTGATGACCCATTCGCAGCAGCCTCCGTCTTCCCCCCGCCATGCCCGGAGTTTGTCAAGCAGGTCGCTCCGCAGAGGTATCTTGCGATAGTCGGCTCCACCGGGCCGTTTGGCCGCGCAGGGCATGAGAGCGGCCCCGGCGGACTCTGAAACGTCGCTCCATGTCAGCCGGAAAAGCTCGGAGGGGCCGGGCCGCGCCCCGGTGCAGTAGCCGAGCCAGACCAGGCGCTGGATGTGCGGAGGGGCTACCTCCAGGATTTGGCGCAGTTCGGCGGGAGTGGGCGGGAGGAGGCGCTGTGAGCGGGCATAGGGCAGGCGCAGGCCAGCGAGAGGAGATGTGCGCAGCATACCCTCGCGAACAGCCCAACTATAGGCCGCGCGCAGGATTTTTACCCTGCGATTTACCGTCGTTTGCATAAGTCCGCGCTCACGCTGCGCGACCATGAATGCCTTGGCGTCCGCCTCTGTCAGCCGGGTTGCCCTGCGGTGGCCAAGCAGACGTCGCAGGTGAACGGCGTGATAGATGTCCGCCTTGCGGGTGATCTCCCGGATACCGTCGCGGGCAAGGTAGGCGTCCAACAGTTCATCCACGGTCAGAGCGCGGCACACACTCCGCTTTGCCTCTTTTCGCGCCCGCGCAACGCGCCGCCGTTCACGCAGCACGGCTTGGGACTTTTCTTCCGCATAGGCTCGCGCCTCTTCCTCTGTCGCAAAGTATCGCTCAATGCGTTCGCCGCCGTTACGCCACGCCAGACGCCACTTCTTCCCTCTTCGCCAAGCCAGATATGTCACCTTGTAGGCCATCGCGCACTCTCCTTTCCGGGGGCAAGAATGCGCGATTCTAAGAAAAAACACCTGGTTGTCAAAAATAATGATGTCTGCCCGGTACTGGACGCCGGGCGCGGAGGAAGAGGCCGGGGCGTGGCACAGGGACGAAATACGCAATATTACTGGCGAGTTAGGATCATGCTACTGCCGAACGGCGGCTGATACCAATTATGTAGCGCCTACGGGGGCATTCAACATGACGATTTCGCTGTACAAAGCTTCTCTTGTGAGCGCCTCGTCTAGAGGCGTTTATGGCATAGATGCGTCGCTCGTTGTACCTACTGGGGAACAGAATGTTCCACAGCACGTCTGGCAACCCACCGCCCTATATCTCGGCAGCCCTGCCCAAATATAACGCTGTGGGTTTCTTGTAGTGCGTGGGGGCAAATTCGTCTCCAGCGTGCTCTCCCCACTGACGGGACAAGTCCATTTTTTTCACAGATCGATTTGTAGACCCGACAGCACAGCCATCTACCCCATCGTGGTAAAAGACTCCTGTGGCTGCCGCATAGGTATCAAGCGAACCAATGGTCCCCGTGGCGTTGCGCCCGGTATCCGTAAACCACTTTCCGGCCCCTTCTCCCTCACAGTACCGGGCACACCGGGACACCCTGAAAAACGCCTGTTTTTATTGGCGGTTCTTGATGTTTCTGGTCTGCCCGGTACTGGACACCAGGGGCAAGCGAAGGGGCGGGAGCATGGCACCGGGACGAGATACGGAATCTTACCGGAAATATTGGCGAAGTACTCCATTCTGACGCGGCAAGCGGCGTTATGCGTGAAGTTCAACGCTATGGGGATCGCACATCGCAAGATGGTAATTGGACCTCTGGATTTGTGGCCATAGATGCCTCTTTATCTGTCCCTACCGGGCCGGAAAATGTCCCAAGACACGTCTGGCAACCCGTCGCCCTATACCTGGGCCGGTCTGCCGAGATAGATGATGCACGGTAGGGCAGTGTTGGCTGGGCGGGTTTCGTCCGCAATGCGGGCCGTGCCGTACCCGCCGAGCGATTCCGGCCCCCTGACGACACTACTGTGGTTTTTTTGGCTAAAGTTGATATACCCGCCGCCTCCGGAGCTGCCTGCGGACACGCCCGCATAAAAAACGTGGCCGTGCCCCTGAAAGGCATCTTCCTGCAAGCTGCCCGCCTGACGTTCGATGCCCGGCGTCCAGTACCGGGCAAACAGACCGTTCAGCCGAGGAACAAATAATCCCGTAGGGTTAGCGGAATCAGGCTTGAACTTTCCGGGGTATGCGGAAATGTCCGCTTCCTGCGCATCGTAAGCCAGCAGCATTCCAGTCAATCCGCCCGCATCGTATTTGGCTTTAAGCTCCGGGTACGTCGCAAAGGACGCGAAGGAGCCGTCCGCCCACATGAAGCCCGCAGGCAGGGTCGTGCTTGCCATCGGCATGGGCGTACCGATCATGGCCTGCCGCCACGCTTCGAGAGGGGCAATGGAGGCAATGCGGCTTTCCTCATCCCAAGGGATGATGTCGTGCCGGAGCTTCGGTCCCACGCCCTCATTGGCGAACAGACGCTGAAAAATACGGGGAAAGGCCATAGGTCACTCCTTTGAGGTCTGGTGGGGACAGGCGGGGCGGGCTTCCGGGGGAAGCTGGCGGCCCAGCCGTTCCGATTTGAAGGATTCTTCGCAATGCTTCGCGTCGCCCAACAGGGCGGCCACACGGTCGATTGCCCGGCAGGGCCAGTGGCGCGCGCCGTCCACATGCCAGCGCCAGGCGCGGCTGCTCAGTGTCTCGTCCGGCCAGCCGCCCAGCAGGGCGTTGACGAGCTGGTCAAGGGCAATAAGGACGGCCTTGCCGTAGCCAAGTTCACCGGGCATCAGATGGCCTCCACGGCGTCCACAGTCTCTGCGGCGGCGACGGCGGCCTTGCGCTGCCCGCCGATCTCCATCTGCGTCGCCTTGTGGGTCAGCGCGCCGCCGGTATAGAGCGCGAGGAAACTCGCGGGATCGAGCGTCAGGCGTACCAGTTCCCCGCCCGTCTCCGGCGTGTACTCGCGGTAGGCGTTCCAGGTCACCGACGAGGGCAGGTCCGCCGCCTGGGGGCTGACGCTCAGAGAGAGCAGGGCCACGTTGGCGGAGTCCGCGAAGTTTTGCTGGTCAAAGGAATCGTAGGAAAAATGCAGGGATTCCGGCGTTCCCGTGCCGGGGTCGATCTCGTATGCAAAGCCCGCAAGGATAGCCTCCGACGTTTCCCTGTCGATGCGCGCCACGGCGGCGTCCCTTGCTTCCTCCAGCGTGAGGGCGGGTTTTTCCGGGCGCGTGGTCACCGCTCCGGCCGGGAGAGGCCCAAGTACCTCCATGTACCGTTCCGGACTTTGCCAGTCGTCGCCCTCATCCGGCAGCCAATAGGGCGTGCCGCCTTCCTTTGTGCCCTGCTCGTTGACGTGCTGGCGGTGGTCCTCGACGATTTCCCATGCCTCGCCGTTCCACACGGCGGCCTGCTTTTCCGTCGTTTCCGGCGGCGCGGCGGGCGTGGCCAGCAGCGCGGGCAGGGGCGCGCCCGTGACCGGATCAAGCTGGGCCGGGGCGGATTTCAAAAACTCGCGTGTTTTGCCGTCATAAAAATAGTTCCTGGGGGTTTCGGACATGATGCACCACCTATTCGGTCAGAGGTTTCGCCGCGCTGTGACCCAGGACGCGGACTTCCATTTCCGCCCCCTGGGGGGCGTCGAACAACAGCTTGACCGAGGAGCTCGCCGCATCATTCGCGCCGATCTCCTCGAAACACAGCCCCTCGGCGCAGGCTACGCCGTCATAAAACAGCATGAGCGCCTTGTTGCCGGGCAGATAGGATACGCCTTCCGGCAGGGCCAGCGCGCCGCCGTTCGACACGGCCTGCGTAAGCTGCCAGCGCGCGGACAGGGGCGTGCGTATGTCCTCCACCACTTCCGCGACCTTGCCCACGGCCTTGTCCACATAATTCCGCGTGGCCAGCACATCCGAGGAGAGGACAAGGTTGATCTGGCTCTGGTTGCTGATGGGGAGCTTGATGCGCTCCAGAAGTTCCGCGCCGGACCCGGATTCGAGCACGGGCTTGTAGAACTCCGTATGCGGGCCGTAGGCCACAAGGTCGCCGTCCGCGTCAAAAAGCCCCCATTCGCGGATAAACCAGCCGCCCACGCTGTAGGGGATGACGGATTCAACGATAACGCTGCTTTGGCTGTCGGGGTCGATCTCTACCGTGTTGACGACGCCGCGCCACTGCTCGCCGAGCAGCGTTGTCATGGATTCCAGCGCGGGCGGCACGGAACCGCCGCCGTCGCCCAGCGCGATATTCCTGATGGTGACGGCTTCGCCCCCCGCCAGTTGCGCGGCCAGCTTGTCCAGCCCCTTGCGCGTCCAGACGCCCGCAAGATTGTCGTTGCTCATGATGCCTCCCGGTCAAAGACGATAAAGACGGTCTGCCGCGCTCCGGCCCGGAGCGGAAGCGGCGGAAAGGCGCTGTCGCCCTGCCGCGCCTGATGCGTCAGGGTGATGCGCGGAATATTGACGGCCCCCACGGCCAGCGGGACTTGCTGGCGCAGGGCGAAGGTGATTTTGTTGAGAACGGATCGTCCGGGCTTGTAGAGATTGGCAAGAGCCGTCACCGCGTCGATTTCCGCCTGATCCCACTGGTGCGTGGGGGTGAGCAGGTGCAACTCGAAATGCGCCCAGCGTTCGGGGTTGTCCTTGCGGCAGTTGTACACCACGGAGTCCGGATAGCCGTACTCGGCCAGAATTTGCGGCAGGCCCGTAACCTTGCCGCCGAGGTGGTGCCAGGCGTAGGCCCGCACTACGCGGGTGCGATGCTGCTCGTCGTTGTCGTAGCGGGTGCGCGGCACGGCGCGGGACTGCCCGTAGCCGGACAGAAAATCCTTGATGGCCAGAGAGGCGAGATACTGGTTTCGCGCCCAGATGACGTCCTCGCGTATCTCGTCAAAGTAGCTTGCGATGCCCTGTACCAGGGCGGAAAGCGGGCCGGGCCGGAATATCCACAGCCAGCGCAGGCGGTCGTGCGCGTATGCCCAGAACATGCCGGTCATCACTCGCCCCCTCCATGCCGCCCGCCCCCGCGTCCTGCGGGGGACGGGCTGTCGCTCGCGTTTTGCGCGCCTTCCCCGGATACGCCCGGCGTATCGCCGGGCTGGGGCGCTTCGCTCGCGCTGCGCGGCCCCCCTCCACATCCTGTGGGTGGCAATATGACAGCAAACATCACTCGTCCTCCGCCCACATTGTGTTCACGGTGAGGCTTGCCAGCGTGGCCAGTTCGCCCGGGGCGATGACGATATCCGCCGTGGGCGATATCCAGACGATGCGCTTGACGCCGGGCAGGCCGATGATGCCCTGCGCCAGCCGATCCCGGATCACGTCCGCGCCCACACCGAACGCGGCCGAGCCGTCCCCGTCCCCGCCCGCGAACAGGCCGGTCAGCCAGGCGCGGGCCTGCGTCTTGAGGCTGTCCTCGTCTCCGGAGAGCAGTTCGAGGGTGCAGTCGATGCTGACCGGATGGGCCGTGGGTGCTTTGACCAGCACGTCGTCGTTGATGATGATCGTGTCGGCCACCGCCGTACGCACGTCCTCCAGCAGCTTTTCGGTGGGGATGCCCGCCGTGCCCTGGACGATGATGTCCAGTGTGCCTTCGCCACGCGGATGCTGGTCGTCCACCTTCACGTCCGCCACCCCGGGCACGGACAGCGCCGCCGCTTCGTAGGCCGCGCGGGTGTTGCCCGCCTGCGCCATCCATGCGAGGCGATACCGCTTGCGGAGGCTGACATCGTTTTCCGCGTCCGCGCCCTCCAGCGTCAGCCAGTCGGCCTTGTTGACGACGCCGCCCACGCCGTCGACGGGCGTGACGATCTCGCATATCTGTCCGGTCCCGGCATTGGCCGCCGCGCCGTAGGTCTCGCTTTGCGCCGGAGCGGTCACGCTTTCGCTGCCCGAAGGCAGCACGGCGTCCGTCGTGGTGACGTAGCGGTACACCTCGCCCTTGCCGTCCGGCAGGGTACGGACGATGGTTCCGGCGGGGATGGGGACGTTCCGACCGGTATCCGCGCCTTCCGGGCGCGAAAACGTGAGTTTTCCCGCCGCCCTGAGTTCGGCCTTGCGGCTGATGCCCACCTGTACGGCGTGAACATCGAGCCACTCCCCGGACGCCTCCAGCGGCACGGCCTGCCGGTAAATCGTGTTCAATATCTGGTAAAGCTGCCAGATCATCCAGCAGACAAGCTCAAGGATGCCCCGCACGATACCCTTGTTGAGGTTCAGTCGCGCCGGAAGCCAGCCTTTTTCCTGATATTCGTCCTGCACTTCCTCAATCCGGGCGAACAGTTCCCCCCGGATATCGTCAATGCTTTTGCCCAGATTGGGGATTTTGCCGTCAGCCATAGCTTCTCCTTGGTTTCAGCCCGCAGGATGCGGGCGTGCCGCGCAGCGGGAGCGAAGCGCCCCAGCCCGGCGATACGCCGGGCGTATCCGGGGAAGGCGCGCAAAACGCGAGCGACAGCCCGTCCCCCGCAGGACGCGGGGGCGGGCGGCATCAAAAAATGTCAACCAGCGTGCCGTCGCGGGGCGAAGCGTCCCGCACCACAAGCTCGCGGGTGGACTTGTCCGCCTGCAAGACAAGGTTCAGCGGCGAATCCTCGCCGATGAAACGCCAGTCCACGCGCACCATGACCTGCCTGTCGTCCCATTTGAGAATGGAGGCGGAGACGCTGCCCGGCGTGACGCGCGGGTCTTCCTCGGTCCGCATCACAAGCTCGGAACAAAGCGCCGCGCGGGAGGAGTCTGTGGACTCCTCGTAAAACCAGTCCGGCAAAAGACTGCCGAAGGTCTTGTCGTAAAAGAGCGTGCCGAGGTAGGTGGACAGGCGGATGCGGATATCCTGCACGCCCGTGTCCACGCCCTCGGTCAGCACAAGCTCGCCGTTGGCCGCCACGCGGGCCTGCCCGGAAGAATCAAGGGCGATATCCTGTCCCCAGATGTCATTCATCCGTTCCTCACTCGCATCCATGCCGGGCGGGCAAAGCCCGACCCGGCGCTCGTTCGTCACTCTAGGCGGCGCATGCGCCGCGCTTCCGGCGGTTTGTGGTATGCCGCCTCATGGAAAAAGACTGACACAAAAAAGAGGAGCGCGCCCGGAAAGGGCGCGTTCCATGCGGAGAATTTTCAGGGATATTTTTCCTGTTTCCCGCACGAGAAATGAGAATGGCTAATGCGGGCAGCTCCCCCCGCTGCGACTCCCGGCCTGGGAGTTGCCGCCGACACTGCTGTTGCCGGATACCGCCAGATCGCCGTTGACGGTCAGCGGGCCGTTGACCGTGATGCTGCCGTTGGTCGTCCTGTGCGCGTTTTCCGTGGTGGTTCCCGTGCCGCCGCCCGTACCGGAACAGATCTCGTTGCCGATCTTGTGGATGTTCGGCGCTTGCAGGGTCAGGGTTCCGGCGGCCTCCACCGTGGTGTCGCCGCCTGCCTTGATGCTGGCGTTGCCGCCGATTTCCACGGTCCAGTCCCTGGGAGATACAGTCAGAAAGGAGCCGTCCTGTTCTATCCTGATGCTCACCCCCGGTGTCTGCTGGATGACGAGCTCGTTTAGGCCGCACTCCGGCGCGACGTTGCCCTGCCAGCGAAAGTTGCTGATGCGCGGATAGTTCGGATCGCCGTCGTAGTAGCTCAAATCGCAGAGCGTGCCGGGCGCGGGCGGGCAGACGATGCCCCGCTGCGGCCCGCCCCACAGGATCGGGATTTCCACGCGGGGGATGAGCGGCTCTTTGGGGTCGTCCGTCTCGTCGTTGCGGAGCGGCTGCACGTCGGCGTAATATTTGCCGTCGCTGGCGTAGGCGTTGACCACGCGGGCCTTGCGCGTCATGCGGTAGTAATGCCGAAAGTCGGGCATGACCAGTTCGATGGCCTTGCGGAGGATATCGAGAGGGTTTGCGTCAGCCATGATTACCCCCAGCCCTCGTCCCTGCCGTAGCCGATCATCGTCCTGTTGCCGCCGGAACCAAGCTCGTGGTAGACGCTCTGCGCCATGACCAGGGCGGAGAATCCCCGCCGGGCGTCGCGAATGCGGATCATGCGGTTTGCCGTCAGCCCCGGCAGGAGCGTGGCCCACACATGGCTCATGCCCGCCGGGTCGGGGCTGTGCGTGAGCAGGTTGTCCGCGCTCTGGACGACATGCACGTCGCCCGGCTCGGCCCCGTCCGACCAGTACAAACCGGAAGCTCCGAGCCAGACGGCATGCCGGGAAAGGTCATGCCCGAAGCTCCGCTCCAGCGTGACGGCAAGCTGCTTGATGGCCCGCGCCACGGTGCAGCCGGAAAACACGATATGCGGCAGGGTGGCGGCGGGAATCTCACACCCCGCCACGGCCAGTCCGGTGGACGACAGCAGGCGCGAGGCCACGGCGCGGGAACTTTCGCCGTGCATAGCCAGCGTGACGGTGGTATCCAGCAGCGCCTTTTCCAGCCCCAGCGCCGTGACGCGCACGATATCCGGCCCGGCCTGCTCGATCTCCCTGACCGTGCCCTGCCAGTCCTGCCACGTCCCGCCCTCGCCCCTGTGCCCGAACCTTACGCGCACGGCTTGCGTCACGGCCAGCCCGGCCCGGATGCTTCCGTCCGGATCCGGCAGGTCGATTTCCGCGCGGGAAACCACGGCCCGCCGCCGGAAGGTCAGCGTCAGGCGCGGGCTTCTCAGCACCTCGAACGGCCCGACATTGCAGCGGATATTGATGCCCTCGATCATGGATTCTCCTCGACGCCGCGCCCCGCCGCGTCCACAAGCAGCGTATCTTCCGGCGTCGGCTCTTCCCCGGCGGCTTTTTCTGCCGCCGCTTCCGCCAGTTCCTGCGGCGTGGGGCTTTTGGCCTGCGCCTGCTCGGTACGCACGATGGGCGGGTTATGCTCGGCAAAACCGAGCGACGCCATGATCTCGTCCGTGCTATCCGCCTCGGTTGTGTCGAAACGGGAGAACACCACCCGCCTCACGCCCCGCGCCAGCAGATGACGGTTGGTAACGGCCATGACCTTGGGGTTTGCCTTGTCGTCCGGCGCGTTGAACATCTCGCTCAGTTTTTGCAGCTTGTCATAACAGGAGGAATCCTCGTCGTTGGTGAGGATGAGCGAAACGGCGATCTCGCAATCTTCCCAGCCCTGCGGGGTTTTCTTCTTGCCGCTGCCGCCGTCGACTTTCTGCTCGTCGAACCGGACCTTACCGGATACCCGCAGATTCTGGAGGATGCCCGGCACAAGCTCGTTGTCCAGCCGGACTTCCCCGTGCTCAAATGTCAATACTTCCATTATGCCCCCATTTCGGCCACAAGCCCTTGCAGGGACGCCACAAACGAGTCCTTGTCCGTGACGCCCGGCAGGGAAAGCTCATGGATGGTAATGGTGATGGTGGTTTGCCCGGCTTCGCGGGCGGTCGCCCGGCCCGACGCGGGTTCCGCTCTGTCGGGCGGAGCCGCGACGGGGTCCGGCACGGCGGGCGTCCACAGGCTGTCCCACCAAGAGCTGATAGCTTCGCCCACGCCGCCGAGACCGGCGGACACCGCCTGCCGCAGCGAGGGCATGCCCTGCGTCACACCTTCGCCGAGCGTGCCGGGGATACGGCTGCCGGAAAGCGTAAGCTGCGAAAGCGGGCCGACATGGGCGTCCGAAAACGGCAGATACTCCCGTACCTTTGCGAACACATCCGCAACGGAATTTACCACGGACGACGCCATGCTTTTGATGCCCTCGATGAGGGTGGAAAGCAGTTTTGCGCCGCTTTCGAACAGGTTGATGCCGTCAAAAAACGCCATGACCTCCGCCCACGCCTCGCGGATGGAATCCCCCACGCCGAACAGATCTCCCAAGCGGGCGAGTCCCTCGCCGATGCCCTCGAACATGGCGCGCAGATACTCGGACGCGGACCCCACGTCGCCGGTAAGCAGCGAGACAAAAAAGCCGATGAGGTTGGAGACGTTTTCCACCCCCTGCGCCACAATGCCCAGGAGCCAGGCGAGCAGCTGCAGCGTGCCGTTGAGGAAGCCGCCTATGGCGCTGCCGAGGTTGCGGGCGCTGTCGGCGGAACTGGTCACCTCGCCGCCGAACACATGGGAAAACAGATTGCCGATGACGGCAAGGATGTTGGAAAGCGCCCGGCCCACCGGAGCGAAGGCGTCGATGAAGGGGGAGAAGTCCAGCGTGTCCCACAGCCCGGCGAAAAACTCCCTGATGCGGTAGACGACCCGCGCCACCGTGGTCACGACGCCCGCCAGCCCGGCGGCCTTGATGTCCGTCGCCAGCTCGCCCCGGATCGTGCCGATGCCGTCGCTCATGGAGCGGAACGCGGCCAGCACGCCGCGAACCACCAGCGAGATGTTTTTCCACCAGCGGTTCAGGGTGTCGGCCATGCCCCCGAAGTTGGTCTTGTAGGCGAGGTACAGTGCGGCGACGGCGGCGATGACGGCCCATACGGGCCAGCCGAGACCGAGCAGGATGGTCTTGAGCGGGGCAAGCGCCCCGGAGACGATGGGGCCGACGCGGGACAGTCCCCACATGGCCCCGGAAAATGCGGTCACGGCGACGACGCCCGCTGCCAGCGCGGCCGCCGCTCCGACCACCCACTGGCCGAACGGCGTTTCCACCAGCGCCCGGAGGCCGTCGGCCAGCGTGCCGAGGGCGTCCGCGCCCCATGCGATGGCAGGCAGAAAGACGTTGCCCACCGATATGCCCAGGTTGACGAGCTTGTTGCGGAGCAGGATGAGCGCGTTTTCCGTGGTTTTGGAGCGGACGTCGAACTCCGCCTGCATGGAACCGGCGTAGTTTGCCGCATCTCCCACCAGCTCGAACGCCTGAGTCAGGTTGCCCATGTTTTGCAAAAGCGGCGCGATGGCCCCTATGGCCTCCTCTCCGAACATCTGCGTCAGCAGGGACATTTGCAGCTCTTTGGGCTTGTTCGCCAGTGCCTGCAGAACCTTGAAAATCGTGCCTTGCGCGTCGCTCTGCATGTCTTTGGCCATTTGCGTGGCCGAAAAGCCCAGATTGCGGAAGGCTTCGGCCTGGGTGTCGCTCATGGCCGCGCCGCGCACTAGGGTAGTCGTGAATTTCTTGAGCGCCGTGGACGCGATTTCCGGACTCGCCCCGGCGGAGAGAAAGGCCGCGCCCAGCGCCGCCACCTGCGTTTCGCCGAGGCCGCAGGCCATCGCCGCCGCGCCCACGCGCTGGATGACCTCCCCCAGCGCCGGAGCGGTGGCGTTCATGTTGTTGCTCAAATGGTTGACGGCGTCGGCCAGGGAGTAGACCTGCGGCAGGGAAAGCGCCATGCCCGCGCGCCAGTCGGCCATCATCTTGCCCGCCTGGTCGCCCGTGAGGTCGAAGGCCACGCCCATCTTGGCGGCCTGCTCCGCGAACTCGGTCAGGTCCTCCCTGGCCACGCCGGACTGTCCGGCGGCGGCGATGATGGCGGCAATGCCGTCGGCGGCCATCGGGATGCGTCCGGCCATGTCCCGGATCGTATCGCTCATCGCCTCCATTTCGGCCTGGGAGTCGAAGTTGACGACCTTGGCCACATCCGCCATCGCGGACTCAAAGGCTATGGCCTGCGTCGAGGCCAGGCCGAACGCGCCCAGCAGAGCGCCCGCGCCCAGCGCCAGCTTGCCCATTGACGCGGCGACAATGCCGCATTTTTCGCTGAGCGTCGCGGTGGACGCATCTACCTTTTTCATGGCGGCCTGTATCCGGCCCAGAGGGCCGGATATCAGGTCAACAAGCGAAAAGGTGGCAAAGACGCTGAATACTTCCATCCTGCCGCCCTTTATTTTTTCTTGCCGTCGCCGTGGACGGCGCGTACAAGGTTGCGGAAAAAGCGGCCCTCCAGCCAGGCGGACTGGGCAAGCTGACGCTTCCACTCCGCCCAATCCTCAGCCGGGATATCATGCAGCCAGCAGCGGATCAGGGCGTCACCCTGGGCATAGGGGTCGCTGTCGATCAGTTTCCCAGATCGCTGGAAATGCCCACGCCCTTGAGGATGGCCCCGGCCAGAGACATGGTGACGCCGGGGTATTCTTCCATGCTGTCCATGAGGGCCTGTTTGTCGTCGGGATGCACCACGTCGAGCAGCAGGTTGCGGGCGGCCTGTCCGGGAGCCTTCACCGCCTTGTCCTGCATGCGCTGGATTTGCGATTTGCCCGGCTTGGCAAAGCGAAAGGACAGCGTCACCTCCTGCGCGTCCTCCAGACTTCCGTCGGCGTTTTCCCCGGCCCACGGGTCGGAAAAGGTGTAGGAGAAGGTGACGAACTTGCGGGTATCTTCCTGCATACGAAACTCCTTGTGTTTTTCGGGGCGGGATTGCCCCGCTTTCTCGAAACCATGCCATGAAAACGGAAAGCGCGCCCGGAAAGGACGCGCTCTGTGCAAGGTTTTTGTGCGGGGGCGTCATCTTCACATGCCCCGCAGGATGCGGACGGGAGCGTCGCCGCAACCGCGTTTGCGGCAAGCGACAGCCCATCCCGCACAGGACGTGCGGGTGGGCGTCATCTTCAATGGACGATCAGCCCTTTTTGGCGGGGACGCCGTTCCAGAGGATGGGCGAGAGGATGGTGAACTCGCAGGTGATGGGCGAAACATTGTCGTCGCCTTGGCTGCCGCCCCCTCCGTCGAACTTGCTGATCTTGCAGTCCCGCAGGGTATCGATCACTGTCCCCATGTCGTCGTTGGCGTAGCTGACGACGATAGGGAACGGCGCATGGTCGTAGATACCCCCGGTGTTGCTGTTGCCCACAAGCGCCAGCTTGAACTTTTCCCATTCGTCACGGTCCAGTACCATGCTGCCGCTGGCCTCGTAGTTGCCGCGCCCGTAGCCGCGCGGAACCGCCCCGCGCCCGTAGCGGGCCGTGACGCTCTGCTCGTCCGAGTACTTGATCTCCGTGATGCCGATCTGCTCCCCGGTCAGCGTGACGACATGGATATCTTCCCAGTCGTAGTTCTTGCCGTTGATGGCCATTGCTGTTCCCTCCTATGCGGCCTGCGAGAGTCCGCGCGGGTCGAGACGGCTTCCCGCGTAGATGTAGCTGAAATACAGCTTGATCTCACGGATAATCGGGATACCGATGAGCGTGATTTCCACGACGACCCCGTTGTTCACGATGTCCTGCCCGTCGGGGATGTTGACGACATAATCCGCCAGTTCCTGCGGGTTGGCCCCCTTCATGGTGTCCAGCGCCGCCTCGATGCCGGACTTGAGGAAAGCAAGCCCGGTGGCCTTGCTCGCGCCCTGCGCGGGGTCGCCAGCCTCGTCGTACATGCTTTTCAGCGCCGCGACGCGGGCCTTGCGTACCGCCTTGAACACCGTGCGGATCACCTCCTCGTAGCGGTAGTCGCTGGTGTCGTCGGCAAGCGTGCGGGAATCGCCCCAGTACGCGCCATCCAGCCCGGCGTACTTTTTGGCGGTCAGAAATCCCGCCTCCTCAAGCACGGGCTGCACGGCCTCCCAGCCGTCGGGCAGGGAAAGCTGGCTGATGTTGCCGTCCCGCACGCGGCCGGTCGCCCGCTGTACCGGGATGCTCATGGAACGCCCGGCCTGCAGACCCGCCGCATTGCGCCGTCCGGTCACGCCGTCCGAGCCGGTGATCCTGCCGTACTGCGGGCAGACCTGGACAAAGCGGGCCGCGATATCCTGCTTTTCAGCGGAAAGCCAGGCCGTAAAGTCGTTCAGGTCTTCATTGTCGTAGGGCAGACGGGTTTCCGCCTTGAAGTAGGTGGGGCGGTGCAGATTCCAGAGTTCCTCGGCCTTGGCCTGCATGGCCGCCCAGTCCACGCTGTCCGTCGGCCCGGCGACAAGGACAAACTCGATATCGTACAGCGCCAGCGGACCTTCCAGCGCGGCCATCACGTCGACGATGCTCGCTTCCGGCGCGAGGAGGTTGCAGGCGTAGGTGGTTCCGCCCACATACGCCCCTTCCGGGAAGGTGACGGTCACGCCCAGGTCGGCAAGGGGCACGGCCCCGTCCACGGGGATGGTGCGGGTCTTGCCGTAGTTTTCCCCGCCGTCGGTGGATAGCTGGTAGGTGCCTTCATTCCGCCCGCCACCCTTGACGATCTGGATGGAGATATCCGCTCCGGCCAGCACCGTACCCGCGACGGTCGGCAGCGGGCTTGCCTCATCGCCCACACGGGAGACGGGGCCGATGGGCAGACGGGCCGTGAACGCCCACTGCCAGCCCGCCTCAAGCTGCGCGTCCTCGGGGAACAGCAGCGTCGCGCCGCTGCCCTCGATGACAAGCTGCTGTTCCGCCGTGAGCGCCGAGCCGAACTTCTCCCCGCCGTCCTGCGAAATCTTGACGGTGGCCATGCCGATCTGTCCGGCGGACTCCACCTTGACCACGATATCGCAGTTTTTCTGCGGCACCCCGGAAACCGTGACATCGGGGTATGTGCCGTTGCCTCCGGTGGCGACCACAGCGGTAAAGTGGCCCCTGGCCTCGCCGGAGCAGGGCACGGCGATCAGCGTGGGCGCCTGCCCGCCCGTGGCCAGCATGTCCCGCGCCCGCTCCACCAGCGGGCCGACGCCGAGCAGCCCGGTCAGATCCGAGCTTTTGCCAAGCAGATAGCCCTTGCCCACCTGCCCCTTGCTGCATACGCCCGCCACAATGGCGCTGCCTTCCACGCCGCCCGGCGCAAGGCCGGAGGTTCCATCCACAAGATACTCAAGTACGTCGCCCATCATTACCTCCTTCCGCCGCCCATATGGCGTGCCGCCAGCTGTTTCAGGGCCTTGCCGTATTCGGCATCCGTCAGCATCTTGCCGTCCGCCCAGCCCATGTAGCGGCACAGGGCCGCCTGCTGCCACGAGGGCACCCTGTGACGGGCCGCCAGCGCGGAAAGGCTTTCCCGCTGCGGAACCTCAGCATCCGTTTCCGGAGCGGCGGGCGCTTCCGGCGTTTCCACAGCTTCCGGCATCTGTTCCCGCGCGTCTTCGGCATGGCTTTCCTCCTGCCCCGGAGCGGCCTGTTCCGAAGTCTGTTCTGCGGCGGGCGTCGCGGCCTGCAGCTCGTCCTTTTCCTCAGTCGTTTTCCTTTTCGTAGCCATAGCGGCCTCCCTACGAGTTTTTGATGGTGAGATCGAGCGCGAAGGATGGTATCAGCGCCTCCCGCTCCTCGTCAGTAATCCTGCCGGTGAACGTCAGCACGAACAGCCGATTTGCCCTGGTAAACACCTCGATGACGGCATTGCCCACGCGTTTGTCCGGCGCGCGGGAAAATGTCGCCTCCCGCGTCCGCACCTTTATCCAGTTGCCCCGGCTGTCGTTGCCGCCGCGCGGAAGATGGGCCACAAAGTCCAGGCTGAACGCCTCCAGCCAGGCCCGGTCGTCGGCCAGCACATTGGCGTTGACCGTCAGCTCCACCTCGTACAGCTCACGCTTGCGTATCTGCTCCGTTTTCGTGCGCGTCACGGCCAGCTTGCGGCCCGTGCGCGTGTAGCGTTCCGGCAAAAACTGGAGTTCCAGGCGGGGGCGATCAAGCGTGAGGTTGTCCTTCTTCACCAGGTCGATAACGCGGCCTTTCGGCAGTCCGGCGGCAAGCGCCGCTCGCGTGATGGTTTCCGTGGCAAATGCCTGCATATCCCCTCCTATGCCTTGAACGCTCCTTTCAAAAAGTCGGTCATGACCGCCCGAACCTCATCCATGTCCTCGGCGGAAACGCCCAGATACGGACGGGCGGGCATGTCGACCTTGTGCCCCTTCCCTGTTTTGCCGCCTTTCTGGTGAATACGGGCATAGCGCAGATTGCTGCCCACCATGACCTTGTCCGAGGTGGTCGCATATTCAATGGACCGCCGGAGCGTTGCCGTATCCGTCAGGGTCTGGCCGCCTTCCGCCGTAGCCCGCGCCGAAGGCTTCCATTTCTTGCCCGTCGGGTCTTCTTCATCGTCAAAGCGTTTCAGCGTGCCGGAGACCAGCGCCTCGCCGATGGAGTCCATGAGCGCCTGCGTATTGCCCAGCTTGTGCCCGGCCTTGGACACCGCCTTGCCGAGTCCGCCCCAATGCAGCGACACCCCGTTTTTGGCCATGCTCACTCCTCCTGATGGCCGCAGCATGCGCAGACACGGCGCAGGCCCTCCGGCGTCAGCACCAGATACATGCGATGACCGCACAGACGGCAATGCATCACAGCCCCCGCAATGACCGCGAGGATGACGCCCACCCGCACGTCCTGTGCGGGATGGGCTGTCGCTTGCCGCAAACGCGGTTGCGGCGGCGCTCCCGCTGCGCGGCTGCCCCGCATCCTGCGAGGCATGGTCTTTTGCCGTTCATCTCTACAGCCCCCGCAGGTTGAACAGCGGCGGACGGCTCACCACGGCGACCGAGGCCTCCTCCCGGTCGGGGTTGGCTTCCTCCAGCGGCAGCTTCTGCTTGCCGGAAACGATGTCCTCCAGAAGCCCCGTGACGTACTTCCACTGCTTTTGCAGGGGCAGCCACTCGTTGTCGCTGGACGCCTCGGTGTCGACGAGGGACGTGATGGCCTCAACCACCCGGTAGGCGCTGATGACGGCGGCGATGTAGCGCACGATTTCCGGCACATGGGGCCAGGGCTGCGGATAGCGGTAGGACAGCGCGTCGCCCACCTCGCCGGATACGGCTGCGATGGTCCGCTCAACAAGGCCGGGGTTCTGCTCCTCGCACGCCTCCACATATTTGGCGTACAGAAGGTCAACGATGTGTTCACGGCTACAGAGAATCATGGGTATGCCTTTTTCTCGCGTTTTGGACTAGTTTTAGACTAGTCCAAAAAGTTTCCCCCTGCCCACGCCCGCCCCGGAGGGGAAAAAGCCTCTCCGGGGCGCTCAGGGCGATTTTGGCCAAAGGCCCGCAGGAAGCGGGCCAGCCGCGCGGCGGGAGCGCCGCCGCAACCGCGTTTGCGGCAAGCGACAGCCCGATCCGGCACAGGACGTGCCGGGCGGGCGTCATCTAGTTGACCACCACGGCCTTGCATACCGCCCGCGACGGACGCGCGGGCATGGGCTTGGCCTGCCCGATCAGGGTGATGGAGGAATCGTCGTCGCTCTTCACCGGCACGACATGCAGCGGGACGGCGGCATTGTTGGCGGAAATGGAATCAATGGCGCAATACCAGATGGTGCCCGGCACATCCACGGCCACGCCCAGCAGGGTTTTGGCGTCCAGCTTGGGCACCCATTCCCCGGTTACGGGCGCGGGGTAGGTTTCGTCCATGAAGCGGATGACGTAGCTGCCGATGCGCACTTCGCCGTCGCCCAGCTTGATGCCGATGGGCGCATCCTGCGCCGTGGAGCGGTAGTTTTCCGCCATGTCCAGAAAGACGGCGGCCACGTCCTCGCCGCACAGGAACTCCACCTTGCCGCCGATGCCCGCCATGCGGATCTCCCGCTGCATGTCCCGCAGCAGCCGGTACACGTCGGAAAGTTTGCTCGTGCCCGTCAGTTTGGCGGTCAGTTCATGGGAAAGCGGCGCGCCGTAGTCGATGCCGTAGGTCTCCGAGCGTCCGCCGGGCAGCCTCACCGGCCAGGCCAGCTTGCCCGTGGTCAGCACGCCTGCGCACATGCCCTCGGTGGTCGCGTGGACGGCCTGCCGTATCTGATCCACCTTGCGCGTGCGCCAGGCCTCAAGCGAGGCCGTATTGCCCAGCAGTACGCGCAAATCGTTCAGCTCCGCCGCCGTCACGGGAACTTGCACCTTGATGGGCAGGGGCGCGAAGAACTGCGTTTCCATGGATTCATTGTCCAGCGGCACGGGCACGCCGTCCCGGCGCACCACCGGCACGGTCTGCACCACGGCTTTCAGGTCCGTGATGCCCAGCATGGACAGGGGATGCGTCGGACGCTGTGTGAAAAAGCGATCCATGATGGTGCTTTCCAGCGGCGGCAGCGCCGTGAGCGACTGCGCCACCGCCTGCGGGGCGAAAATGCCTTTCAGATTCGCAAGCATAACTATTTCCTGTTGTTAGACGTTTTTAGACTAGGCCGGAAAAATGCCGTGTTCCACAAGCTGCGCCATCTGGACGGCGGTCAGCGCCTTGCTGTCGCCCGTTGTGAGCAGGCGGTTTTTCACGCCGCCATGCACCACGCACAGGGCGGACGTTTCGCCGTTCTCGCCCGTGGGGTCGCAGGGCGTATCCACCACGGCCACGGGAAGCGCCGTGGCCGCGTCCGTGGAAAGCAGCGGCTCCCAGGCAACATCCACCACGGTGTCGCTCTCGTCCTCCTCCCCCTTGATATCCACGCGCTTCATGACCGTGCCCACGGGGATGACGGCGGCCTTCGCCTTTGCCGAAAGCGGCAGATGGTGCAGGACCACGGGATGGTCGCCCGTGGCCGCCCGTTCCCCGGAGAGGGTGTGCTTGCCCAAAAATCCTTCGTTCATGATTCATTCTCCTACAGTTTCGCCGTCAGTTCGGCGGGATTGATGGATTCGCCGCCCGAATGGCCCCCGTGCGCGGGCGGCGCGCTGAAATCCGCGCCGCGTTCGTCCGCCGGTCGGGCTTCCAGATCGCGGAAATACCGCTCCTCAAGGGACAGGCTTTCCGTTCTGCCGTCCGGGGCCGTAAAGTCCACGCTGCCGGTCTGTCCAGCAAGTTTCGCCGCGAACTCCAGAATCCCGGCCTTTTCGGCGGGCTTCACCTTCCCGGCCTTCACCAGTTCGGAAACCCGCGCCTCGCGGCGTTCCGATTCGATTTTCCCCCGGTAGGCGGCAAAATCGGCGCTCACCTGCTCGGTCTTTTTTTCCGCCTCCGTCCGGGCCGATTCCGCGCTGGCCTTCTCGCCCGTGGCGGCTTCCAGTTTTTTCCTGAGATCCGCGTTCTCGTTTTTCAGGGTCTCAAGCTGAGCCGTGAGCTGCCCGATCTGCCGCTGCAATTCTTCCACTGTCATGGAGACTTCTCCTTGGGTTGTGGCCGTAAAGTCCACTGTTATGGCGTTGCCGCCGTCCGCAAATTCCACCGCCTTGAGTCCGTCAATGGCGGGCTGTTCCGCGCCCAGAAGCGCCACATGGCGCAACGTCACCAGATCGGGCATGAGGCTCATGCTCACATGGCGGTAGTGCCCTCTGGCCACCAAATCCCGCACCTGTTCCGGGACGCGCGAAAAGCTCGCATAGAGCCGTCCCCCCTCGCTTTTGAGCTTGTCCACCCAGCCGATGGCCGGTGCCCTGTCGCTGGAGGGGTGCCCGAACGTCAGCGGCGCGTCCCGCTTGGCCGGGTCATAGCTGCGGGCTATGGCGTCCAGGTCCCCCGCCGTGAAGGTTCGCGGCCGTCCGGCGTTGTCCTCGAACGTCCCCGCCCGGGCGATTTCGATCCATTTGTCCATACAAAAAGGCCCCTGTTTTTCCGTTACGCTATCGGAAAAACAGGGGCCTTGCCCGGGAAGGGCGCGTTCCATGCGAACTATTTTCAGGAGGCTGTTCGGAAGTAATCCCAGCGCGGCATGGCGACGGCTATGCGCCGGATTTCATCATACGCCGCCAGTTGTTCCCGCCATTCCTGCGGGATGGCGTCCAGACCGTAGGCCAGCCCGGCCAGAGCGCCCGTCACCGCTCCCGTGGTGTCGGTATCGTCGCCCAGGTTGACCGCTTTCAGCACCGCGTCTTTATAATTATCCGTGGTCAGAAAACACCAGAACGCGGCTTCCAGCGTGTCGATGACAAAACCGCCGCTCCGGATGTCCTCTTCCGGCAGCGTGCTTATGTCATTCTCAAGTATCCTGCAAAATTTGGACAGCGTTTCCTTGGAGATGAACGGCACGCCGCGCGCGAAGTCATCCCGCAGTTCCGCGTAGGCGGCCTGCTTCTTGCGGCCCATGCGCAGCTTGTTCAGCATTTCGACGTAGATATAACAGGCCGCCACGGACCATTCGTGGGCATGGGTCAGGGAAGAAACATCCCGGACAATACGGAAACGCTCTTCCGCTTCCCGTATCCCGAACATGTAGAACGCCAGCGGCGCTATCCGCATGAGGGAGCCGTTGCCGTTGTCCCGTTCGCCCGTGCCTCCGGCCTTTTCCGGGGCCACGCCTTTTTTCAGGCGCTTGATGGCTTCCGCCGTCGCGTTGCCCACGTCGAACACCTTGCCGTGCGGCGTGTAGGCGGCGTTATCGTACCATTGGGTTAATCCCCACGCGATGCATTCGAGGTCGGGAGTGTCTCCTCCCGCAAGCAGATTATCCGCCAGGGCCAGTGTCAGGGAGGTATCGTCGGACCATGTGCCGGGCGGCTGGTTATGCGTGCCGTAGCCCTGCATCCCGGTCACGCGGAAGGTCCCGCGCTTTTTGAACTCCACCGGCACGCCCAGCGCGTCCCCTACAGCGACGCCAAGAATCAGCGCCAGCGGCCTGTCGTCCGCCTTTTCGTAAAACTCGCATTCCGCTCCGTCAAAATATACGTCGTTCGGCTTGCTTTCCGGGTCTTCGAAGACCTCGCAGTGAGCAGTATCCGCGTTATCCAATTGCATCCCATTGAATATGGCCGCCCGAAACTGACAAGTCCGACAAGAAACAGGATTCGGGCATTGCGATGCAAACAATTCACTTTCCCATCTTGGACGCTTGTTACCCATATCATCTGCCTCAAATCTGATTTGTCACAGCGATTTCAAAAGAAATTTTCTTTCCTGCTTTTTCCACTTTCATTATCTTGTATGTTGTCCCGCGCTGGATGATGGTTTCATCCTCATATCCGAACGACGCCTGCGCCTTCTTGCCGTCCCACTTGCGTTTTGCCCCGTCTCCAAAATGGCTGAACGGCTCGGCATACATCATCTTGGTGCCCCTGGGGCAGTAGATGCGGAAGATGTAGCCGCCGAATCCCTGCCCCTTGGCGCTGCCGCAGGATGTAAAGGCGTGTTCTGTAATTTCCTTTCCAATAAGCGATTGCAATTTTTCCAACGGCCATGTTTTCAGCGCCTCCACGGGAACGCCAAGAAAACTTGCCGCGCCTTCCGCCGTTTCAATGCCGCGTTGCAGCCAGATGTCCCTGTCATACGTCGAGCGGTTGATGAGGTTCGTCAGATGCTGAATGGCAGCGCCCCGGCCCTCGTTGTTCAGGTCAACCTTGCCCACGCCCTTGAAGTTGCCCCACCAGCCGTCATGCCCCCGGAGCGGGCGGTTGAAGCCGCCGGAACCTTTCGTGTACGCATAAATGGCGTCCTTTTCGGCCTTTGATGCCTTGCGCCAGACCTCGCCGCACTTCTCTCGCAGCACATCGTCCGCCTCCTGTGGCGTCTGCGCCCACAGGGCCGCTTCCTTGCGCGACTCGGAATAGGGGTTAGGGTCTTCCTTACCACCATTTTTGAGCTTGGACAAGGAGTCCTGAACATTTTTTTGCTTCTTTTGCAGATCGTGGAACTGCTGCCCTTGAGCGTCAAACTCTTCCAGATCTTGCAGCAGCCCCTTGAACTTCGCCGTTTCTTCCGGCGTCAGGCTTCCGAAATGCAGCTTGCTTTCAAAATAGTCCTTCTTGGCCTGAATGCTTCCTGCTTTTGCTGCCCAGTCCGCCGTGGTGACATCCGCCTGCCATATTCCGCTGTAGGTTTTGACGGGAAAGTCCGCGATCTGCTGTTCCAGCTTCTTGTTCTGGGCGTTCAGCTTCTTCTTGGCGGCCTGTGCCGTTTTCTTGTCCAGAAGCTCCTGAAGTTCGGCTTTCTTGGCTTCCAGTTCGGCTATGGACTGCTTGTCTCCGGCGGCCTTGATAAGCGTATCTATGGAAGCAATGTCCGCTTCCAGTTTCTTTTGCGTCAGCGGTTCCTTTTTCGGCACGGGCGGGGCCGTGTCTTTCAGGCCGTGCTTTTTCAAATCCAGCCCGGATTCCGCCCAGTCCTTGCCCGGATTGTTGCGAAAGCCCTTGTCCGCGCCGGGGAAATGGACAAAATGTTCCATTCCGGTTTTCGGATCCGTCCACACGCCCGCTTTGGGCATGTCCGTTTCCACGGTCAGGCCCTGTTTTTCCACCTGCCTGGCGGAAAGCGTGCGCACCCCGCAGCGGCAGCGAAAGCCGTTGGGCGGGTAATTGGCTGCCCAGAACTCGTGATCCGCCGGGTAGACCTTTTCGTGCAGGATGGCGTGCGAAGGCCGCACCCGCTTGTCCATGACCGCGATATATTGCCAGTAGGGGCGCGACGCCTTCACGGCCTGCATTTTCTTGTAGCGTCCGGCGCTGTAGGCCGTCTGCATGTTGGTCCGAAAGATGTTCTCCACCCGGTAATCATGCCAGCCCTGCGTCTGGATGGCCGCCATGATGCGTTCCTTGAACTGCGGCAGCGTCTCCCCGCTTTTCAGGGCTTCCTCAAGGCCGTCGCTCACCAGCTGCACCAGATCATGCTTGGCCAGCCCCGTGACGTAGAAAGCCCGGTGCCTGACTTCCTCACCCAGTGCCTTGGCCTCTTCATCCGTGAGCTTGGCCCGCCACTTCCAGAACTCGATGGCCGCGTCAGGGGGCACGCCCTCCGCGATGATCTCCGGGGCGGGCAGGTCGAAGTCCGGCTTTTTCTTAGCCATCTTCTTCCCCCTCGGCCTGAACCGCCGCCGCGCCAAACCCCGCTGCCGCCGTCAGGGCGCGGGCAAGAAAGCTCTCCAGCGCATCCGGGGCCATGAGCGGAGAAAGCAGCGCGGCAAGGCCTTCCTCCAGGTCCTCATAGCTTTTGGCCGTCCGTATCGCGTCCTCGACCTGCGAGACGAACGCCGCGCCCGCCCTGAGCGCGGCGGGCAGCATGTTGACGATGGCCGCGTCAAGGTTGGCCTGCGCCTTTTCCGCCGTGACCGCCTTTCTCTCCGCCGGCGCGGCAAAGTTCGCGCCGGCGGTCATGCCCTCCGGCGGGGCGGTTTCGTCCTCAAGCCTGAACTCCTCCGGCTTGAGGCCGAAACGCCCGGTGAAGTATTCCCGCGTGAACTTCGCGCCCATCTCCCGGAGTTTCTTTCCCAAATCCGCCTGCACGTTCAGGTCGTCCGGCTCGTCATAATCGGCCAGCGGCGCGAACACTCCCGGCCCGGCGTTGACCTGGGCGTACAGCCAGGCGATCTCGTTCCAGGCATCCGTGACCATCGCCTTGTCCGCATCGGCCAGATCGTCGGCCACGCTCTTGTGCGCTTCGGTGGCGGCCAGAGAATTTGTGCCGTCAGTCTCGACGGTCAGGGTCTGGCCCATGAGCACCTTGCTGATGGCCCTGTCCTGCCGGGCGAGGAAGTCCTCATGGATCGCACCCTGCGTCTGCCCGGCGCTTTCCAGCTTCACGCTGGCCCCGTGCGGGATGACGGCCACGGCATCCTGCACCATGCGCGACAAATCCCGCGCCATTGCCTGTTTTTCCAGCCGTTCGGCTTTGGCCGGAGCCTCGCCCACCACCCACGGCAGACCGTGCCGCTCCACGAAGCGCGCGTAAAAGCTCAATCCCCCGCGCTTGAAGCTCACCGGCCACAGGCAGCGGGAGAGCAGGCGCAGGCCGTAGGGATTGTCGTAGGCGGCATGGTGCGTGACGAAGACGAACTTGCCCGGCGGCAGGGGGCGCGGGTCCGCGCAGAATGCCCCGTATTCTCCCACAAAGACGGGATTGTTGCCGCTGTCGAAGCGGAACCAGTGAAAGGGCCGCGCCACGATGTCCACGATATGCCACCAGTCCCCGTCAAGGCGCCAGATGAGTTCCAGCGGCGTGAAGCCGTAAAAGGGCGCGTCCAGAATCCCGCTGATGATGCCGCGCAGGTTGGTGCGCTCAAGATCGCGCATGAAACGCCGGTACAGCTCCTCCGCTTCGGGCGTGGGCCGTTCGCCGTCCGGAGCGCCCGCCCGGAGCGTGAAATGCGGGCAGTTGAGCACCCGGTTTTTCCGCGAGAGCATGGCCGTGGTCACCTGATCGTCGGCGGAAAGTTCCCGCAGGATGGCCGCGTCATCCCCGCGCTTGCGCAGCACGGGGTCAGGGTCCGGCAAGGTGGAAAGCCAGCCGTCCAGCTCCCCGAAAAAGACGC
Source organism: Candidatus Desulfovibrio intestinavium (assembly GCA_019118345.1). Classification (GTDB taxonomy): domain Bacteria; phylum Desulfobacterota; class Desulfovibrionia; order Desulfovibrionales; family Desulfovibrionaceae; genus Desulfovibrio; species Desulfovibrio intestinavium. The sequence goes on from DWZD01000053.1 coordinate 70,699, forward strand.
CCGCGTTCCGGCGCGTCGCCAGTTCCGCGCTTAAATCCGCCGCGCTGAACGGCTGAAAGGTGCCGTCCGGCAAAAAAAGCCCGTCCGCCATAGCAACATCTCCTTTTTCAACGGAAGGCTGTCGCCATCCGTAAGCCCGCTTGCGCGGGCAACGGCTGGCGCAAAAAAAGACCTCCGTTTTCCCGTCATGGTGACAGAAAAACGGAGGTCATGCCCGGAAAGGGCGCGGAGTATGCGGGGGGATTTTTAATCTATATCTCTATAGACGGAAAAATCTATAATCTTTGCTTTTTTCGTGGGGGGCGTCATAACATCAAGCACGTCAGGCGATACGTTTTGCAACTCCAGAATATCGCGCAATCTCTGCTGACTCATGCCCAAGTCCAACGCCATCTCATTCAACCGGACATCATGACAAACCAGCCGCATGGCTTGATCAAGCAAAGACGGCATGGAGGGCGGAAACTCTTCCTCTTCCTGCATGCGCGTACCAGCGCGAGAGCGTAAAATCTGAGCGCTTTTATACGATTTTTCCGAGAGTATCCCCAATTCACGAGCACGGTAGAGAGCTGCGGCTATGGAGACATGCCAGTATTTCTTGACTGAGACAAAGAGGGATTGACGGTAATACGAGGGACAATCTGCTCGAAAACTGGTCGCTGGCATAAGAAACGCAGACGCAAAACGATTTGCTCTTCGTTCGACAAGAGGATCTTCGGGCGTGCTCTCTTCATCAAAAACAAGATGGGCCAGCTCATGTGCGTAATCGAACTGCATCCGGCTTGCCGCGGAATTTGAATCAATCATTACGCAAGGCGTCCCTTCGAACCATGTCGCAAATCCATCGAGTTTGGCCTCTCTAGCCGGTAGCAAAATGATGCGCACACCCAAGCTTTCAAGCAGATCAGCCATATTGGGTATAGGGCCAAGTCCCAAGTTTGCGGCGGAGCGCACTTCCACGGCATACTTCTCTATTTCCCGCTCCTGAACTTGGCTGCCATCAAACGTCGGAAATGCTGTCTCAGGAAAATGTACGCCCCTATCGGCCAGATAGGAGAATATGCTGAACACCTGTGCGGCGAATGAAAAGGCTCTGAGTCGTTCCATCTGGGGGACGCGACGGTTTGCCCGAAAATGGCACGCACTGAAGGATGCCGTTGGCAACGGATGATTACATTTTGAAAAAAACGAGAAGGGGACGGAAAGCGCATGAGCCAGCGCCATGAAAGTCTCCAGCGAAAGACCGGACTTGCCTGCCTCATACTGAGTAACGGCACTCGGCGTCTTGCCGATTTTTTCCGCCAATTCCTTCTTCGTCAGCCCATGCAATTCCCGCGCAAATTTGATCCTGCCCGGATCAAGGTTCTGGAGGTAAAAGTGAGGAGACTTTTCCGCAGACATGACGCCGCATCCTTTTTATGCCTTGAGCGCATGGTAATGTGGGGAGAAGCTCTCTACCTAGTAGCCTTTTTCTGCTGATTTGCCAAGATTTCCCGTGTGACGGCCGGACGCTTGATTTCTTCTTGTGGGGTATGGTGTGCAGGAATGGTATGATCATCCCCTTCAAAGACATACAGAGTATCGCTTTGAAAATGTTTTCTATCTATCATGGACAACATATCGAAAGTGATTTTCCCCAATCCTGTCAGGTGGCTAATGTCATATCCAATCATGAACACAGACGATTCAGAACGTGCAATAATGCTTTGTATTTCAGTTGACAGGAATGCCTGCTCCTGGAGCTGCATCTTGATGCTTTTACCGGCGCGTGGAACGCGTCCTTTTTCATCAACACGGGAAACATAAAATTTCAGCAGGTCATCTCCATTGGGACAGGTTATGGTCAGAACTTTTTTGTAAGTTTTCTTTGAAAAGAAAGGGTGTTGGGTAAGCTTTCTGTCCAATCGGTTGTATACACTGCACCAGCAGGTGCAGCCAAGCATATAGTTGTCAAAATTGTTGCCGCCATCTTCTCGAGCGCCTTGCTCGTAAGCACGCAGGCTTTCTTCGGCAGCACCTTTGATCTCGGGGATAATGACACTTTTGATCTGTTCGATGGTCTCCTGGTGCAACGTAAACATTGCGACTCCTTGTGCAAGATTTGATATCAAGCACATATCCTAACCAAAAGCAGAAATCAAGTAAAAAAATTAAGTGAAATGCAAATTTTTGTATTACCACTCCCGCATATCCATCTCCGGCAGCGCCACTCCCTCATACTCCCACGGCTCGGCGCTGCCCAGCTCCTTGCGGGCGTCCAGCAGCATGGCGGCCGCCACGGCGCTGTCGCCGTGGCGGCCGCCGCTCTTGTCTCTGGTGCGCTGCTCAGGCACGCGGGCCACGCCCTTGATGACGCGCAGGCAGCGGAAGTCCGAGAGGATGCCCGCATCCCGGGGCAGGCGCAACGTCCTGTCCTCGATGCCGGCCTTGAGCAGCGGCATGGTCTCCCGGTACCAGCTCTCGGAGACCATGACTTCCCGCACGAAGGCCGGGCCGTAGTGCTGCCGCGCGGCCTCGGCCAGGGCGCTGCCGTTGCCGCGCGCGTCCAGCGACACGCCGGAAAAGCGCGGCAGGGCGTCCAGAATGGCGAACAATATCTGTTGCTGGGTACGGTGCGGGCAGTCGCGCAGCTCCAGGACGAAGGGCGGCGTCAGGCGCAGATCCTTTTCTTCCGTGGCGGGCCAGAACACGGAAAGGTCGCCGCTGCGCCCGAAGTCCACGCCGCAGAAGTGCGCCCGGTCGGCGGGCAGACCGGCCAGCAGCGGCGCAAGCTGTTCCTCGATCCAGCCCCGGGTGTAGGTCTCGGCCACGGGCAGCGGCCAGTCCACAAAGTCGGCGGCGGGCGGCGTCCAGAGCGGCACGGGCACGTCGTCCATGCAGGACTGGATCATGGCCGTGGTCAGGTAGGCCCCGGACGACTGCCGGGGGATGCAGAACAGCTCCTCGTCCGCGCCGTCGCCGTAGGTTTTGACAAGTTCGGCCCGCCATGCCGTTTCCGCCTCCGGCGTCCAGTCCTGTTTCGTCACCCGGCAGATACGGCGGTACAGCCCGGCGGCAAGCGCATCGTCCAGCGTGATGCGGTGCAGGCTGTAGGGCAGGTTCCCGGCCCGCACGTCCTGAATCAGCTCGTTGAACGGATTGTCCGCCCCGTTGTGCGTGGAAATGACGATGACCTGCCCGCCCCACATGAGCAGGGCCAGCGCGGCCTTGAGCAGTTCCGGCAAATCCTCCACGAAGGCCGCCTCGTCGATGATGACGCGGCCCTGCTTGCCGCGCAGATTGGAAGGCCGGTTGGACAGGGCGAGAATCTTGTGCCCGCTGGCGAAGTCGATGCGAAAGGCCTTGATTTCCCGCTCGTCGCCGTCCCGAAAAATGTCCTCGTTGACCTTTCCGGCCACGATTTGCAGTTTTTTCGCCCAGTCCGCGCAGGTGTCGATATATTCCCGCGTCATGTCCTGATTGAAGGAGATATAGAGCACGTCCATGCCGTCGCGCCCGGACGTGGAGGCTTGCAGCACGTCGTCCAGAGCCTGCGCCCAGGTCAGGCCGATACGGCGGGACTTTTCCGCCACCTTGACCGGGGATCTATCCCCCAGCCATGCCTTCTGATACGGCAGCAATACGTCGCCCAAGTCCATGCCGCCCCCTAATTCGTGCCGAGGATTTCCCGGATGGCCTGCGCATTTTCCGGCGACAGCGCCTTGTCGCGCTGTGCTTCCGCTTCCTTCGGCAGTCCGGCTTCCAGTTCCGCCACCAGCTCAAGGCAACGCTTCACGTCCTGCACCGTGGCCGTGGAGATCTTGTCCGGGTCGGCCAGGGCCAGCCCCAGCTTGCGTTCCACGGCCTCCCGCAGGGCGGCCACGGCGTCCGCCCGCGTGGCGATCCTGCGCCGCGCGGAAGCCGATGCGTCGGGAATCTTCCCGGCGGCGGCCAGCTCCTGCCGCTTGAGGGCCAGCGACTCCAGACTGGATACGGCAAAGGCCATCGGGGCCGCTTCCTTGGCGTCGGCGGCGGCCAAAAGCTGTTCAAGGGCCTTCTGGCGGCCCTTGATGATGTTGACGCGGATCTCGCTTTCCGCCTGCGCGATCTCCTCCCGGCGGCGCGCCCAGCCGTATTTCTGGCCCCATGCCTTGAGCGTGGTCGCGGAAACGCCCGTGGCCTCGGCCACGGCGGCATAACTCAGGCGATCCACGCAGTAGAGTTCCTGCGCCCGCCACAGCGTGTCCGTGGGGTGTTCCCTGCCCATGCGGCGCACCGTCACAGGCCCAGATTGCGTTCCAGCACGGCGATCTTGCGCATCACGCCCCGCAGTTCCTCCACCCGCTCGTTGAGCTTGATGCCCAGCGCCATGACGTATTCGCCGTCGATGTCCTCCGGCTCGCCCGTCGGCGGCAGGGCATGGCGGAGGGAATCGCGGTGACTGGCGATTTCCGCGGCAATAATTTTCCGGCGGGTGCGCAGTTCCTCACGCTGGCCCATTTCCTCCAGTCGGCTCATAGCTTGCTCCTTGTTTCCACGATGGTGGACAGATGCTCCACGGCGCGGGTATTGTTCACCACCAGCGTTTGCAGGGCATCGGTCATGCGTTCGTAATTCTTTACCAGCGTGACGTTCTTGCGGTAGTATTCCGCGACTTCCTCGTGCTTCCTGTTCATTTCCCGCAGGCTGGACTCGAACTTTTCCGTCATCACGCGCAGGCTTTCCTGCGTGTCTTCCCGGTAGACTTCCAGCACACGCGCCACCCGCCTGCCGTGCTTGTAGTCCAGCACAAAGACCACGGCCACCACGAGGGCCGGGATGGAGGCCAGCACCAGCAGGATGCCGGGCACGCCCAGCGAAAACAACGCTTCCAGAAGCGGCAGGGCCGCGCTGACGGCGGCGGATATGTCGGTCATATCTTCCCCCGTGCCTGATGGCAGCGCAGGGCCGCATTCAGGCCGTCCATGTAGGCCCGCATCCTGTCGTCCCGCGTCAGCAGACGGGCCACGTTATCAGGACTGTCCAGCGGTTCCGCCGCATCCAGTTCCGGCAGGACGGGCGCGGAAGGGGCCGGACAGTCAGGCAAATCAAGCATGAGCGGCGCGGCCTGTTGCCGACCGCAGCCGCAGCACGTCAGCAGCAGGATGATGACGGCGGCGCAGCGCCTACAGCGGGCGATTGAGGCGCTCGACAGCGCGACGGCGCGTGGCATCATCCACCACCTTGTTTTTTTCTTCGGCTGTCCGGGCGCGGGGCCGGGCATCCCGCAGGATGTCCGCCCGTTCCGCCGCATCCCGTGCGGCTTTCGCCTCCCGCCCGAGGCACTGACGGGCGTTTTCCGCCTGCGCTTCCGCGTCCTTCCGATACGCTTCCGCCGCCGTCCGCCAGCGGTCGCGCTCCTGCGCCGTGGCCGCGTGCCGCAGTCGTTCCGCGTCGAGCGCGCTCTTGGCAAGCACCAGCGCGAAGGAAACGGCTACCAACGCGATCACGGTTCCCATGCCGAGCAGCCGGATCACGGTCTGCCCCCTTCCTCGATCCCCGGCCCCCAGCCCGCCCGGATGTAGGCCTGCTGGCGCTCCTTGAGGATGCGGCGCGGGTACTGGCGGTTCTCGGCAAAGGCCGCCCGGCCGCGCCCGGCATTGACCGTTTCCACATGGCCGAACCAGCGCCGGTCATCCAGCCCCTGCGCGCGGGCCTTGCGCTTGTCGCGCTGCACCCAGCCCAGACCGCCGTTGTAGGCGGACAGGGTGAAGGCCATGCGTTCAAAGTCGCTGTGCCCGGCAACACGCTCCCACAGCCACTTGTCATAGACGCAGAGCGCCCGCAGGCTCCAGCCGGGATTGAACGGCGCGGGCCTGCCCGTCTCCGGGGCCACGGACGGCAGCCACTTTGCCGTGGAGGGCATGAATTGCGCCAGCCCCTGCGCCCCGACATGGGAGACCGTATCGTTGCGCCACCAGCTTTCGGTGTGGATCTGCGCCGCGAAGACGGCAACCGGCGCATCCAGCCCCCATGCGGCATGGGCGGCCCGGACAAGCGTTGCCCGGTGCGCTTCCGCCGCGCGGGGGATCGTCACCTCGGCGGCGTGGGCGGCTCCGCCGAAGGCAACGGCAAGAAGCAAGGCCGACAGGAGGAAAGCCCGGATTTTTGCGCCAGACAAGGAAGGCAAGCGTTTTGCCGGGGGAGTGGACACAGACGTCCATGACTTCGGCAAAACGCGCCGCCTGACGCCGTATGGCGGAAAAAGACGCGCTTTCATCACAGCCCCAGGGCCACGGCGACGACAAAGGCCGCGATAATGAGCGCCCGGCGCATCAGCGCCGCGCAGAACGGCCCGTGATAGCCGTCGGCCACCGGAAAATCAGGCTGGCCGTCCTCCCCTGCGGCTTCCGGGTCGTCCCGCCAGTCCCTGTCCAGATAGGAGGACGGCAGGGCATAGGGGAAGGCCAGAAAGTCGAAGACCAGGCCCGTGATGGCCGCCACGCACACCAGTGCCAGCTTGTAGGCCACCACCGGCCCCTGATACGGCGAGAAAAACAGCAGAGCCGCCAGCAGCGCAACGCCGCACAGGACGAACAGGACCAGCAGATTCCGGGGATTGCAAAGGATTTTCTTCATGGCGTGTTCCTTGCCGCGTCGGTTTGTCCCCGCCGGAGAGAGTCCGGCGGGGAAGGGAGGGAACGGGCCGGACGCGAAGCGGCCCGTCATGACCACCATGCCATGACGGGCCGGAAGCCGCCCGGAAAGGGCGCGCACAGTGCGGACTTTTTTACTCGTCGAAATTGCCGCGCAGTTCCTTCACCTCTTTGGCCCTGACGCGCACGGGATTTTCCCGGAGCCGGACCAGCTTGCCCTCCGCGATATAGTCATAGATGGTTCGCTCGGAGACATTCAGGCAATAAGCCGCCTGCCGGACGTTCAACAAATCGTGCCGCGCCAGCATTTCCTGCGGCGTCAGCGTGTAGGGGCGTTCATCGGGGATTCGGCTGTAGCGGATGGGCAGGGGCAGCGGAAAGCCCGCCGGGCGCTTGAGCGTGCAATGATCCGCGCAGCCGATGCAGCAGTAGACGTCGTCCCGCACGAACCAGAACGGCTTGCGCCGGTTGCCGCGCAAGACATGCGTGCAGCCGAGCCTTTCGTATACGCTGCGATCAGGTTCCGCATCATAGGGCCGCCAGCCTTCCCGTGTCAGCTTCACAATTTCCAGTATCCGCGATCTCATGCGCATTTCTCCTGAAACAGTCTCGTGAACAGCTCCTTTCCTTCGCGCTCGGTCTGGTTCCGGCAGGCCATGCAGTCGCGGCGATCCAGACGGCGGCAATGTTCGCAACGTATGCGGTGCAGGGTTTCCACCACGGCCTCGCGTTCCACGCGCTGCGGGCCATGTCCGTCCGCCGCTTCCGCGTGCGCTTCCCGCTCTCCGGCCAGCGCGGCCCGTATTCTGGCGGCCTGCCTGCCCGCGTTGCCCGGATAGCGCCCGGACAGCACCAGATAGACCGTGGCCCGTTTCAGCTCCGGGTGCGCCCGACAAAAGGCATGGACGGACGCATGGCGCTCAAGGATGCGCGCCCGGAGGCCGTCAACCTCGCGCTTCACCGGCCTTGCCTTCCCTGCGCTTTTTGTCGAACGCTTTCTCCCGGCGTTGCAGGTCGGACAGCAGCGTGGAGATCTGTTCCCCGTTCTTGAGCCAGACGAAACAGGGACAGCCGAACGCCCGTTTGACCCGCGTGTCCAGGCTGGTCATGGAGTAGCCCAGCTTGCGCCATATGGCGAGGATTTGCCGCTTTTCGGCGGCATACGGCATGGCGTCCGTGATCTCTATCCAGTCCGGGCGACTGAGCGGCGTCACGCGGCTGTTGCGGCTTCTGGCGGGCGCGGCATAGGTCACGCCGTACTGTTCGGCAAAGAGCTGCGCCAGACGGGCCAGCTGGTGCATAGTCATCTCCTTGCGGCTTTCCACCCCGAACTCGGCCCGAAGCAGGGCGCGGAAGGCCTCCTCGTCCATATGCGGCAGCTGTTTGCGGGCGATCTCGATCTTGCGATACAGGCCGAGGCGCATTTTCCGATTATCCACGGCGGCGCTCCTTGTGTACGATCACATCTTCCACCGGCACGAACACGCGCTTGCCTCCCAGTGAGACATTGACCATCCAGCGGCCCGAATAATCCAGAATCGGCTCCGTAATCGTCCATGTTCCGTCATACAGGCCGTCCGCACGCCGCACGGACACGCGTGAGGGGCAGGGAATGGCCGGAGCCGGAGCCGGGGCTTCCAGCCCGCACAGGGCGATTTCCGCCGCGAGCCGGGCCAGTCCGTCCCGGTCGAAGAAACGCGGCGCGCCGTCTTCCCCATCCAGCCAGCGTCGGGCCAGCCGCACCCGGTAGAAGCCTTCCGGCCCGCCGTGCAAAGACGCCGGGGAAAGCTCCAGCCTGACGCGCTCCCCACAGGTACGCACGCTGATGGAGCCTGTGAATTTCCGCTTGTCCCTCGCCATGCCTCACCCCTGTTCATGCTTCACGTGGTCGTGAAGTTCCGCTTTCTTGTCGTCATTAAAGCGTTCGAACACAGCCGTGGTTTTATCCACCTCACCAAAGTACTTGTCGTGGCAATCAACAACTAACCGATTTGCATGGAGTCTTTTATCTTGAAGATCTATTCTCTTAACCATAGCCGAAACGACATGGGAGGGAAGGGTTACGTAACGGGGACTCGAGCTGAGCATATTTCGAACAATAGACAAAACTTCATCCGAAATGGCACCGGACATTATGCAATCCTCCTTCGGCTGCTCGTCAGGCCGGAACCGCCACGCCCCGGCGACGGCCCCGAAGGGCCGTTTCGCTTGGGTTATTCGTCGGGGGCGCTATCGCTATCCCCCCGGAGCCACATGAGGGTATCCACGACACCCTGTTCATAGCTCATGCCGGGATAGCGGGTTCCCTCGTCGATACTTTCCACGGCCCAGTTTTCCACACGGGCAATTTCCCTGTCGCTTCTCAGAATTTCCATTTTTACCCTTCTTTTTCTTCCTGTTTTTGTGTCAGTTTTGACACGCATGTTACGGCTTCATGGCCTCTTTCAGTGCCTTGCAGGCGGTAAAGGCCACCGCCTTGTGCGCGTGAATGTACAGCGGCTCCCCGGTTCGCGGGTTGCGGCCCTGTCTGCCCGCAATCTCCCTGCTCTTGAGCTTGCCCAGACCGGGCAGCGGGATTTCCCCGCCGCCCAGCAGCTCGGCGGCGGCCACGTCGCCCAGCGCCTCCAGCACGGCCTCCACCATGACGGCGCTCACCTCCCTGCCGGGATGCGCCTCGCACAGCGATTTCGTCACAGCCTTGATCACATCATGCTTTGTCATCCGTAGTTCTCCTTGTTTTCCTGTCTGCTTCCGGCCCTGAGTCAGGCATTGCCCGGCACATCGTCCCGCGCGATTTCGATAAAGAAGGTGTCCGCCTGCTGCCGTTTCAGGCCGACCAGCTCCAGCCGTTCATCCGGCCAGCCCAGCGCCGCGTCCTTGTTGATTTCCTCCTTGACGCGGATGCCGTCGGCCAGATTGTACTGATGCAGGCGTTCCAGCGTCATTTCCGCCGTCACCCCGCGCAGCTGGACGATTCGGGTGCTGGCCCGGAAGCCGATGACGCCGAAGCCCATGTCCAGACTCTTGCTTTTCGCGAACAGCTCCTGCCGGTTCAGCTTGGCGAAGATCGCCACGGCGTCCGCCAGTTCCTTGCGACGGGCCTGCAACGGCCCGGCAAGCTGGCCGGCTTTGGACTTGGCCGCGTCGATGGCTTCCCGCATCTCGTTTTCGATGGCGGAGAGCTTGCGATCCAGTGCGGCCATTTCCGCCAGCGCCCCCTCGCACTGCGCACGGTCGGCCACGACATGCGGGTCAGGCTTGATGCGCGTCATTACATCACCTCCCGGATGGCTCGTGCCGGAAACACGCCCGACACCTTGATGTCTCGCGCGGTAAGCCGGAGTTCCAGAGCCGGTACGGCGAGTTCCGCCTCTTCCGTGGTCAGGTCTACGCTCACCACGGCCAGATTGTTTTCCAGAGCTTCCGCCTGTTCGGCGGCGGCCCGCAGATTGTCGCGGCAGCCGCGCACAAGGGCGGCCTGTTCCTCGTTTTTCGTATTCCCCTGGACTTCTCCCAGGGCGGCCAGAATGGACAAAAGGTTTTCCTTCAACATGTTATACCTCCATTGGCTTGACGTTCTCATTTTCCGTGCGGTTCTTGTCGAACCTCGCCAGCAGCACCTTGCAGGCTTCGGTGATGCTTTGCGCCGTCTTCCGTGCGTAGGGGTCGGCGCAGAGCAGGAGCCGGGCGATAGTGGCCGCCGCCGCGCGCTCCCGCGCGAAGGGGTCGGTTTCCCGCAACGGCGGGTAAGGGGTTTCCGGGTTTTTGTCCGCCTTTGTCGTGGCGCGCCAGGTGACGGCGTTCCGATCATCCTTGCCTGCCCGTGCTATGAAGCCTTCCTCGGCCAGCCAGTTGCAGTAACGCAGCGCCTGCGTGTAGGAAATGCGCGTCATCATGGCACATTCCGATATGCTCCAGCCCGGCTTGGCCTTGCGGACGAATCGCCACAGGGCTTCATAACTCTTTGCCTCGCGGGGGCGGTGCTTGAAATCGTAAGTGAAACAACCGCTGCGCGTCCGCCTGACCTCCCCGTGCCGCGTCATGTCGGATATGCGGGTGCGGACAATGGCGTAATCCGCCTCGTCATGCAGCCCCAGCGCCTCATACACCAGGCGGTAGCTGATTTCCTTGCCGCCTTCGCCCAGGGCTTGCAGCGCCGCGCGCACCGCTTCCTTGCTGACTTCCTTGCGGGTATCCATGCCGCCCCCCTACTTGCGCCGCCATGAACGCGCGGAGATCACGTCATCCAGCATCGGCCCGTCCACGCGGAAGTTTTCCGCGGCCTTGGCCGCCTTTTCGAGCAGCAGCATCATGTTGCGCACCAGCCGGAAGTCGCCTTCCGCCCGTTCCGCGATGCGCCCGCAGAGTTCCGCCGGTATGTCCAGCCCGGCCGCCTTCATGGCGTACATGGCCACCTCCGCCGCGTTGATGGGGCCGAACTCCACCTCATGGGCAACGCGACTCCAGACGCGGCGGCGCTCGGAGAGCAGGCCGAAGATGCCTTCCTCGCCGATCAGGATGATGGGCGCGCCGGTCATTTCCAGAATGTCCCGCAAATCTTCGATGCGCCCGATGGCCAGCCGGTCGGCCTCGTCGATGAATACCGGCTTGCGGTCCCGTTCCAGCAGTTCCACGACGGCCTGCTTGCAGCGGTCCGCGCTCATGCGGGGCAAGTCGCCGTTCTTGCCGCGTACCTCGAACAGCACGCGCTGGAGGAACGCCGCCTGCGTCCAGCCTTCCCAGACCCGGACGTATGCGCCGCCGCGCTGGTAATGGTACTGGTCCGCCGCCACGCTCTTGCCGCGCCCGGCCTGCCCGTGGGCAAGGATGAATCCGCTGGTGCCCCGGCCCGCGTCCACCACGGCATCCACCGCCGTATTGAACCGCGCCGTCGCGTCTGTGGGGATGATCACGTCTCGCATATAGCCTCCCTATGCCGTTGCGATATGTCCTTGTCTTCTGAAGTGCAGCAGTTCCAGCCTGTCCTCGTACAACGTCTGGAAATTGCGCTGGAACTGCGGGGTGTTCTCGAAATATTCCATGAAGGCCGCATCCTCCGGCACCAGTTCAGCGCCCCGCTCGTGCCGGGCCGTGAACAGGTAGTCGTAGCGGGCCGCTTCGTCCGGGAACCGCTTGAAAAGGGAAGGCTTGTAGGCGGGGGCGTCCAGTTCCGCGCGGGCCTGCGCTCCGGCGGCCTTGGCGGCCTCGATGGCCGCCTTTTCCGTCGCCGTGAGCGTCGGAGCCTTTTCCTCGAGCGCGGGAACGGGAATGGCCTTCTGCAAGCCTGTGACCTGCCGCTGGCGGGCTTCCGGAAGAATGATCGTTTCCGTCATCCGCCGTATTCCGGCCTTGGCTCCCCGTTCCTGCTGCTTCTTGAGGGCAAGGGCCTCCGTAAGGTCGCGCCGCTGCGCGTCCGTGCCCAGCACGCGGGCGGCGGGGTGGATACCGGCGGCAATGCCGTAATGGTGACGGTCGCGGGCCTCGCAAATCCTGTTGCCGTCCAGATCGTACACAAGCACCGTGTGTGGCGAGAGCTGCCAGTCATAGCGCACCAGCACCGGATGGCGGCGGTTGAACAGGGCCTCGTGCCAGAACAGGCGGCCTTCCAGCCGGATGCCGTCCTTGCTGATGGTGCGGATTTCCTTTTGCAGCATCAGCAGGGTCAGGCGCTCCACGTCCACGCCCGGCCCCCGGCCTGCCTCGAACACGTCGCCGGGCGTCCTGCCGCGCAGGTGCGTTCCGCATTGCGGACGGGATGCGTACATTTCAAACCAGTAGGCCAGCCACTCGTGCGTTTCTTCCAGGGTGAGCGGGCGGCGTCCCAGCTTGTCATGCAGGCGGCGATGCAGCTGTTCGTTGCGATGCAGCCGCGCCGGCTTGTGGGCGATGTCCCAGCCCGTATAGGACGGCGTCAGCTCTTCCAGTTCGTGCATGGTGCCGAAGAACCGTTCCACCGGCTTGCTCTGCCCGTGGTAGGGCCAGGCGTGGATGACTTCGCAGCCGAGGTCGCGATACAGGCCGAGGAATCCGGCCTGTTCAAAGTCCTTGCAGCCGTCGAAGAAGCGCGCCCGGAACGCCTTGCCGTTGTCCAGATAGACGACGCGGGGAAACTTCCCCAGCCGGATGCAGGCCCGGCGGAACGCGCTGGATATGCAGGCCACATTTTCCGTGGCCATCACTTCCCAGCCCAGCGGATACCGGCTCCCGCCGTCGAAGAACAGAAGCAGCGTCATGCGCTTGGGCTTGCCGGTGTCCGGGTCGATGCTTTCAAAATTGAGCGTATGGCCGTCGGCGATCACCACGTCGCCCACGCCTACCAGCGACCAGTCCCGCAGGATGGAGATGGCGCAGTTGTCGTTCCATGCCTTTTCCCCCTTGCGCCACAGCGTCCAGTCGCTGAAGCAGGTTCTGGAATAACCGGCTATCCAGCGCCGGATGGTGGCATCCGAGGGGACAGGCAGATGTTCCGCCTTGCACCGTTCCTGAATGATGCGGGCGCAGGTGCTGATTTGGCGGTCGCCGTCCAGTATTTGCCCGAGGATGATGGTCTGATGCCGCTCCGTGAGCATGCTCCTGCCCCGATGGGCAAGGCCGCGCTTGTCCGCCAGCGCCAGCACGCCGCCGGATTCCTTCCGCTCCAGCTTCCAGCGTTCCAGACTCTTCCAGCTCACGCCCGGGCCGAGTTCCGCAAGGAGCTTGCCCCACGCGCCGCCCTGATAAGCCAAAACGAAGGCTTGCTTCTGCTTGACCGTGGCGCCGTACTTTGCCTGCCAGTCCAGATACAGGCCCAGCAGGTCGGCCTTTGCCAGCGCCTTGTAGCGGCGCTTGTCGTCAAGGATGGCCTGTCGTGCCGGAGAAGGAAGCTGTGAAGCGGCAACGTCTGGAAGCGTCGCGTTATGGGCGGCTTCTTCCTCCAGCGCCCGGCGCTCTTCCGCCAATTGGATGGCGCGCTGCGTCGCGTCCGGCATGGAGGAAACAAGCCACTTCCTGCCGCCGCCGCGACCGGAACGCGTGGTTTCTTCCCATTGCTCGCGATCTGCACGACGGATAACTGAGGATGCAAAGGCTACTCCGAGAATCCCCATCAACTCCGTTGTCGTGTAGACGTCCTTGCGCGTCATAACAGCCGCCTATGCCGCTCTTTCCGCACGGCGAGGATCAAACAGAAGCCGTTCAGGAATCCCGAAGGAACGAAGTGCGTCAAGCACACGCGGGCTATGGCGAAAGCCGTTCATCGTGGCGGATACGGTCTGCGGCGTCACGCCGGCCACCTCTGCCACATCCACAAAATTCTTGCCCTTGCCGTCGAGGATACGCTGAATTTCGCGCTTGGAGTCGGCGCGGCCCCGTCCGTAGTGTTGCAGCTTGCTCATGGAGACCCTCCACCTGAGCCTGATTCGTGATATTGCGAAAAAGGGGGCGGCCTGCTATGGCTGATTCATCGCGTTTTTTTTCAACCGCCCGCACTTTCTTTTTGCGTTATTTTTTGCGCACAGTCAATAAAAATTTGCGCAAAAGTTTATTTTTGGCAAAAATGAATTTTGCTGGCAAACTAAATGGGTTAGCAATTTTTGCACGCAAAAGTTTACGCAAAATTTGGCGGCCCGAAAGTTTTGCGCCATGAGTGACCTTGCATCACGTTTAATCGCTCTTCGAACCGGTCTGTCTCGTCGGGAATTTGCCAAGAGCTTGGGGATAACAGAAAGCACACTGCGCAACTATGAAAAAGGGGTTTCCATTCCTGATGCGCAATTTTTAGCTGAAATTTGCAAAAAAATGAACACCCCACCAGAATGGATTTTGTTCGGCACTGGCCCGACACGGCCCACGGCGACTTCCTCCCCAAATGTTGGAGTAACCGTGGACGTCTCGCCAAGTGAATGTCCTCGGTGCGTAAAGTTAGAACGCGACCTAGAGCTAGAAACAAAGGAGCGCAGGGAGCTGGCGGCGGACAATCGCAGGCTCTACCGTGAAAAAGAACAGCTCCTGCGGGAGAAGGAGGAGCTGCTGCGCGAGAATGGATCTCTCCGGGAGAAACTTGCCAGGCTTGAGGCTGGGCACGGCAAACGCCGTTCAGCCCATGAGGATGGCGAAGGAGATTTTCCCTCCCTATTTAACGAGCGGCGGACTATCCCGCCCAGTAGCCGGACGGGGGAGAGCGTCCACAAGTAGCCCCCGACTTTGGCAAGTACAAAAAACAGCCCCGGTTTTGTGTCTGTTTTGACACGCGCCGGGGCTGTTCCTGTTCTCAGCTTCAGTACAAAAGGGGCCGCAAATCGGCCCGCCGTTCTCAACTCTTTCTCTTCGCGCTTTTTCGGGGCCGGTCAACGGCCAAGCCCGCATCGGTCAAGGAAAAGTCCACCATCCGTCAAGCCCGAACCGCCACCCATCCCATTCTCATCTATCGTGCCTCCCCATATCCGTCAAACAGCGTGGCGATGCTGGCCGGAGCGCCGGGTATGCTCAGCAGAATGGCGGAGATGGATCCCCCCGCCACGGCGCTGGTGTAGACCGCGCCCAGCAGGATGAGGCTGGTGGCCGGCGGCATGTAAAAGGTGATGGGCACGAGCAGCGCCACGGCCATGGTCGGACTCAGGCCGGGCATGGCGCCGAAGAACAGTCCGCCCACCGTCCCCGCCAGCAGGGCCAGCAGGTTCATCCAGTCAAAAACGAGCGGAAGATGCAGTAAGAATTGTTCCACGGGACACTCCTTGTTCGCTGTACACGACTTTGTGATTTTTTGAGCAAAAGCCATTCCAGCCAAAAAGGAGCGCGTTTTTTATGAAATGCCGCTATGTTGGCTCATTCCGTCCGACGTATGACAACGCGTCGCGGCAAACTGTCAAGGTTTTCATACACATTGCCGGGACATCTGTCCGAAAGACAAGACAATATACACTATCCCGCCAAAAAATCTGGCGGATCCGCCAAGTCCGGCTGACGTCGCCATAAAAAAAAGCCCCTTTCGGGGCTGGACGCAAGGGCCGCGGATGCTCGCATTCCGCCGCGGCAGGCCCGGCCTGCCGGGGACGCAGGGCGTTCACTCATGTTCGCCCTCAGCGTCCCGCTCGGCATGACGCCGTATGCCCAGCTTGCGCATCTTTTCGTACATATTGGCCCGGGAAATGCCGAGCGTCCGCGCCGTGCGCGTGACATTCCAGCGGTTTTCCCGCAGGGCGACCAGAATGGCATTGCGTTCGCTGCTTTCGCGTATGACTTCCAGCCGCTCGGCGGGCGCGCTCTTGTCGCCTCCCTGCAGGGCGGCGCCCATGACCAGCGCCGGCGGCAGATCATCAGGGGTGATGGTATTGCCCTCCGCAAGGCTCATGGCATAGGACAGCACGTTCTTCAGCTCGCGCACATTGCCCGGCCAGCTGTAGCGTTGAAAGATGGCCAGCACTTCCGCCGAACAGCGCACGCCCCCCTGCCGGCCCAGCGTATGTTCCACCAGGGCCGGAATGTCCTCCAGCCTGTCGCGGAGGGGCGGCAGGGCGAGCGTCATGGAATTGATGCGGTAGAACAGATCCTCGCGAAAGCTGCCGTTGGCCACCATCTTGCCGAGATCCCGGTTGGTGGCCGTCACCAGCCGGAAATTGACCGGGTGCGGCGTGCTTTCGCCCACCCGCCGCACGGCCCGTTCCTCGATGACGCGCAGCAGCTTGACCTGTGCCCCCAACGGCAAATCCCCCACCTCATCCAGAAAGAGCGTACCCTGATCGGCCAGCTCGATCTGGCCGGCCTTGCCTTCCTTGCGCGCGCCGGAAAAGGATCCCGGGGCATAGCCGAACAATTCGCTTTCAAACAGATCATGCGGTATGGCCGCGCAATTGATGCTGACATACGGCCCGTCGCTACGGCGGCTGGCATTGTGTATGGCTCCGGCGGCCAGTTCCTTGCCCGTGCCGGTCTGTCCGGTAATGAGCACGCTGCCGTCCGTGCGGGCAAAGCGCAGCAGCAATTGCTTGAAGGCCAGCATGACCTCTGAGGCGCCCACGATGGAATCCAGCGTATAGCGCGCTTCCAGCGCGGCCTTGATGCGCCGGGCGTAGCTGTTGACCTTGCTTCCCAGGGATTCGATCTGCCGTTGAAGGATGTGGAGCTGTTCGGGCTTGTCCAGAACCACCATGGACATGGCCCCGATGAGCGTGCCCTGGGCATTGTACAGGGGATAGCGGTTGGTCAGGATACGACTTGACGTCTTGGGTATGAAGCGAATGGCCCCGATATCGGGGCGTCCGTTCTGCAGGACATGAGGGATGCGCGAATCAGGAATGAAGTCCGTGATATGCCGCCCGATGGCCTCGGTGGGTTCAATGCTCAGATAGTTGGCATAGGCCTTGTTGATAAAGACGACGATGCCGTTTTTATCGCAAATGAACAAGCCTGTCGGCAGGTTCATGATCGCGATATTGAGCATGGAACAGATGTCAGGAGAGCTTTTGTCCAGATCAAACACTGTGATTTCTTTCATGGTAGAGACCGCATGTTACACGTTCCCCGGCCGCCTTTTTTCCCGCCCCCGACCGATGCGCATGCCGCACGCCGGACTCGCCGCGTCAAAGGGCTCAGTCAAGTGTAAGAAAAGGGCCAAGGACTGTCGAGAGCGAAGCCGCCGCCTTTGCCGTCAGGCCGCACGGCCTGACACCCATGCAGCAAGGATGATGCCAAGCCAGCCCGTTCCGTGCGGCAACAGGCCAGATGCCGCGCCATACCGCCTCGCTGCCGGGGAACCCCGCTTTTTCGCGGCAGCGCACTTGCCCGACTTGACAGCGGGAAAGCCTCTTCCTAAAGAAATGGAAGTCAACTTCAACCTATGCATCTACTATGAAATACATCCGGCATCACTTCATTCCGGCCCTGCTTGCGGCCCTGCTGCTCCTTGCCCCCCGCCCCGCCGCGGCGGACAGCGCGCCGCAGCGGCCGGCTGACGCCCGCATCAGCGTGCTGGCCACCACCTATCCCGTCTGGCTCTTGACGCGCGCCGTCGCCTGCGATGTGCCCGCTGTGGACGTGCAACTGCTCATAGCCGCCGCCACCGGCTGCCCGCACGACTACGCGCCCACGCCCGCCGATCTGCTGCGGCTGGAAAAGGCGCAGCTCGTCATCATCAACGGTCTGGGCATGGAAAGCGCCCTGCAGGCGGCTCTGGCGCAACGCGCCGGGGATGTGCTGGACTGCGGCGCGCACCTGCATGATCAGCTTGCCACCTATGCGGCATCCATGCCCGCCGCCTGCGAGGGCCACCACCATCACCACGACCATGCGGCGGAATGCGGCCCCAACCCGCACATCTTTGCCGGGCCGCGCCTTGCCGTCGCCATGACCGGGATCATCGCCGACGAGCTTGCCCGGCGTGATCCCGCCCACGCCGAGCGCTACCGGGCCAATGCCGCCCGCTTTGCCGAGGACATGGCCGCCCAGCTGCGGCGGCTCGAACGGCTTGCCGCGCCGGACAATCCGCCCCGCGTGATCCTCCAGCATGACGGGCTGGCCTATTTTGCCGCCGACGCGGGCCTGAAGGTGCTGGACATTGTGCAGGAGGACGACGAACGGCCCACGGCCAGCCGCCTCATGGAACTGCTGGCCCGCATCCGGGCGGAAAAGCCCGAACTTCTGCTGGCAGAGGCCCAGTTTGCGGACAAAACCATGTTCACCCTTGCCGGAGAGGGAGGGACGCCCCTGCTGCAACTGGACTCGCTGGCTTCCGGCCGGGAGGACGTGCCCGCCGATCACTATGTGCGCACCATGCGGGAAAACATCAACCGTCTCGAGGAAAGCCTTGCCCGGCCCCGTTCCTTCTGAGGTGGCGGTGCGCCTGCGCGGCCTGACGGTGCAGCGTGACGGCCTGAGCATCCTGAGCGACATCAATGCCGACATCCCGCGCGGCGGCTGCACCGTGCTGGTCGGCCCCAACGGCGCGGGCAAGAGCACGCTCCTGCTCTGCCTCATCGGAGAAATGCCGCACGAAGGCCGCGTCACCTTTCCGGCCTCCGGGCATACTGCGCCGCGCATGGCCTATGTGCCGCAGCATGTGCAGCTCGACGCCGGGCTGCCCCTTACCGTGCTGGAATTTCTGGCCCTGGGGCAGCAGCGCCGTCCGCTCTGGCTGGGCATTGCCGCCAGCGTGCGCGCCCAGGCCCTCAACCAGCTGGATGCGGTGCAGGCCGCACATCTCGCCCGGCGGCGCATGGGCGATCTTTCCGGCGGCGAACAGCGGCGCGTGCTGCTGGCAGCAGCCCTGGCCCGGCGGCCTCGTCTGCTTCTGCTGGACGAACCCGCCGCCGGAGTGGACGCGGGCGGCGAGCGCCTGTTCTGGGAGGTGCTGGACGCCGCCCGGCGGGAGCAGGACTTCACCCTGATCATGGTCAGCCACAACCTTTCCCTGACCGCCCACTACGCCACGCAGGTGCTTTGCCTCAAGGGCTGCCTGTTGCGCAGCGGCACGCCGCACACCGCCCTGACCGCGCCGACCCTGCGCGCGCTTTTCGGCGTGCCCATTCACCTTTATCCCGAGCAATGCGAGGAGCCGGACGAAACCTGCGCGCAGTGCGGCGCGCACTGCCACAGCACGGACACGACCGCCTGCGGCCCCTCGGCACCTCAGCCGCCCCGTTCCGGGAGTCTTGCATGATGGAAAGCCTGTACGCCCTGCTGCCCGAGGCGCTTTCACTGAGCGAGGCCCTGCGCCTGCTGCCGCTGGACTGCCTGCAAGTCGCCTTCATGCGGCAGGCCCTGCTGGCCGTCCTGCTGCTGGCCCCCATGACCGCCGCCCTGGGCGTGAGCGTCATCACCTTCCGCATGGCCTTCTTTTCCGACGCCATCGGACATTCGGCCTTTGCGGGCGTGGCGATAGGCCTGCTGCTTTCCCTCGACCCCCTGTTCACCATGCCCGCCTTCGGGGTGCTGGTGGGCCTGTGCATCATGGCCGTGCGCCGGGGAAGTCTGCTCTCGGCGGATACCTCCATCGGCATTGTCTTCTCGGCGGTCGTGGCCTTCGGTCTGGCCGTGGTCAGCCGCGCGCCGGGCATGAGCCGCAGCATGACCCAATTCCTCTACGGCGACATTCTGACCGTCAGCCCCGCCGAACTGGGCTTTCTGGCCCTGCTGCTCCCTGTCCTGCTTGTCTTTGCCGTGGTGGGCTTCAACCGCCTCCTCCTCGTGGCCCTGAATCCCGTCATGGCCCGGGCACACGGGGTTCGGGTGGCCATCTGGCAATATGCCTTCGCGGCCCTGCTCTCCCTCGTGGTCATGCTGGCCGTGCGCGCCGTGGGCGTGCTGCTCGTGACCGCCCTGCTCATCGTTCCGGCGGCCACGGCCCGCCACCTTGCCCGCACGGCGGGCGGCATGTTCTGGTGGGCGCAGGCCGTGGCCCTTTTCAGCGGCGTCAGCGGCCTGCTGCTCTCCGCACAGCCCTGGCTCGGTACGGCCAGCGGCGCCACCATCATCCTCGTCTCCTGCGCCTGCTTCCTGCTCAGCGCCCTTTGGGCGCGGCGGCAGGGGCACCGCCGCGCCTGAACGCGGACGGCATCCTTTCCGGCAGCAACCAGATCAGGCGAAACAAAAGCCTGTTCGCGCCCGCGCCGCTCCTTGCGCCTGTGCCGGACAACCGGCGGCAACGGCCACGCCTTGCGTCGGCTTGCCCGAATGCGGACGGCCTGATGGAGCAAGCCGCCCTGCGCTGCAAAGCAGGACGGCTTGCCGTTACGTTGCCGGGCATCAGCCGCAAGGAAAACGCGCGGCAGGCGAATGGCTCAGA
Source organism: Candidatus Desulfovibrio intestinavium (assembly GCA_019118345.1). Lineage (GTDB taxonomy): Bacteria > Desulfobacterota > Desulfovibrionia > Desulfovibrionales > Desulfovibrionaceae > Desulfovibrio > Desulfovibrio intestinavium. The sequence continues at coordinate 91,069 of DWZD01000053.1, forward strand.
CGTCGGCCAGCCCCGAGAGTCAGCAGCTGCCGCCTCGGCATGCCGCCATGCGGCCCTGCCCCTGATTGCCGCATGCGGCCCGTCCGTGCCCCTTGCCGCCGCCCCGGCCCTGACCGTGGCCCGCGTGCGGTTGCCCCTGCCCCTGGCCGCCGCACGCGCCCTGACCGGCGTTATGCTCATGCACGATCATGCCGCCCTGTCCCTGACCGCCGCACGGGCCGTGCCCCTCTCCGGCATGGTCATGCTCGCGGCCCCATCCGTGCGACCGCCCGTGGCATTGCCCGTGGCGATGCCTCTTTTCGCCGCCGCCGGGCTGCGGCGTATGCGCCGCTTCGCCGCTGGACGGCGTGACATTCTGGGCCAGCTCCCCTGTTTCGTTGCGCATCGTTTCCATGATGATCTCCTTTTATGAAATATATTTCATTATATGGTTTGTGAAAAGCCGGGTACACAGCCCGGCGCATCCGCTATCCCTCACAGCGGGCCAGAAAAAAGCCCACCGGCAATGCGGCTTCCAAAAAGTCGGCCCGGGAATGGCGCTGCGGATCATATTCCAGCAGAAGCGATCCCGTGCGCCGGCTGAAGGTCAGCCCGGTAAAGCAGCCGGCCAGTTCCAGCGCCTCCCGCAGGGGCGCATGAACGGCGTCTGCTCGCAGGGCGGAATGGCGCAGGCGCACGCGCCCGTCGGTAAAACTCGTGATATGCGCCAGCAGGGCGGCCAACGCCGCACGCCGCTCTGCCGCCGCATCGGACGGCAGCTCAGCCACGTCGATGCTCGCTTCCCCGGCGGACGCAGCCAGAGGCGGCTTGCCCTCGTGCATTTCGATCTCAGCAGACCGGTCGGCAGCAAACAGCTGGCGCAGGGCCTCTTCCAGCGGTTCAGCCTGCTGCTTGCGTCCTCTGCCGCCCTGCCCGCGCCCGGCACCGCCCTTGCCGCCGCCCGACCGGGCGAAGGGCGACGCGCCTCCGCCTCGTTCTCCCCCGGCCACAGCGAGCATACGCCTGGCCATGCCGCCCCATGCGCCCGGAGCGCCGCCGGCTGTTCCGCCTCCCAGAAGCGCCTTGCCCAGCACGGCCACAAGACCGATACCCATCTTTCCCATCATTCCGCATCCTCCCTGCCGCCGCGACCCGGGCCGCAGCCGTGGCCGCGCCCCCGACCGGGCCGGGGACTGCCCCCCGCGCCGTCCCGGGCCGCCACGCGACGTGCGCCGGAGGCTTCACGCTCTCCGGATTCCGGATTGACCATCGCCCGACCCCGTGCCTCTGCCGCAAGCGCTTCCCCTCCGGCTGCCGGGCTGGCGCTTTGCCGACCCGGCCCGTGCCGCGACCGTCCCGCCCACCTGCCGCCGTGCGGGCCGCGGCCAGCCGGCCCGCCCGGGGCGACGCACGGCCTGCCGCCGGGACGGATTGCCACGCTTCCTCCCTCGCAGCACAGCGCCCAGCCGTCGCGCAGGGCCGTGGCCACCCGCCGCCGGGCTTCACCCAGCAGGCGGCAGAGGGTCGGCGGGGAAATGCCCATGCGCGCCGCCGCCGCTTCCTGCGAAAGGCCTTCGGCATCCACCAGCCGCAGCGCCTCGAACATGTCCAGGCCGAGGGGGACTTCGGCGGCGTCCGGCCACCCTTCGGGCAGGTAGCGCCGCCAGGGCGGGGGCGCGTCGATATGTCTGATCTTTGGTGGACGCATGCGGGAACATCCTGTGTTTTGAAATATATTTCATATCTAGTCCCCGCACCAACGCCTGTCAAGGGGGGAGCGGGATATTTTCCGCCCGCCTGCGCGGCGCGGGGGCCGGAGGCAAATTTTTCTGTCAACCATCTCAATTTGTTAGCGATGATTACCAGCTGCGGGCATTGCCAGCCCCGACTGATTTCGCTACCATTTAGGCGGTTTTGACCGCTTTTCGGCAACAAGCATCGTGTATCAAGGAGAACAGAGGATGTCTTACGCACAGAACGTCATGGAAGGTCTGAAACAGAAATACGCCAGCGAGCCCGTCTTCCTGCAGGCCGTGCAGGAAGTGCTGATGACGCTGCAGCCCGCCCTGGACAAGGATCCCAAGTACCAGAAATACAAGATTCTGGAACGCATCGTGGAGCCTGAGCGCGCCATCAGCTTCCGTGTGGAATGGGTGGACGACAAGGGCGAAATTCAGGTCAACCGCGGCTATCGCGTGCAGTACAATTCCGCCATTGGCCCCTACAAGGGCGGCCTGCGCTTCCATCCCAGCGTGAACCTCGGCATCCTCAAGTTCCTCGGCTTTGAGCAGATCTTCAAGAACTCCCTGACCGGTCTGGCCATCGGCGGCGGCAAGGGCGGCGCGGACTTTGACCCCAAGGGCAAATCCGAAGTGGAAGTCATGCGCTTCTGCCAGGCCTTCATGAACGAACTTTTCCGCCACATCGGCGACACCATCGACGTGCCCGCCGGGGATATCGGCGTGGGCGGTCGTGAAGTGGGCTACATGTTCGGCCAGTACAAGAAGCTGACCAAGAGCTATGAAGGCGTGCTCACCGGCAAGAACGTGCTCTTCGGCGGTTCGCTGGCCCGCACCGAGGCCACCGGTTACGGCAACGTCTACTTTGCCCAGAGCATGATGGAATCGCGCGGCGACAGCCTCGAAGGCAAAACCTGCGTGGTGTCCGGCGCGGGCAACGTGGCCATCTACTGCTGCGAAAAGCTCTGGCAGATCGGCGCCAAGCCCGTGACGGTCTGCGATTCCCGCGGCATGATTTACGACGCCGACGGCATCAAGGTGGACGTGCTCAAGCAGGTGAAGGAAGTGGAACGCGCCTCCCTCACCCGTTATGCCGAACTGGTGCCCGGCGCCAAATACACCCCCGTGACCGACTACCCCGCCGGCCGCAATGCCGTGTGGAGCGTGCCCTGCGAAGCCGCCTTCCCCTGCGCCACCCAGAACGAACTCAACCTCGAGGACGCCAAGGTGCTGCTGGCCAACGGCTGCAAGTGCGTGAGCGAAGGCGCCAACATGCCCTCCACCCTGGACGCCGTGCACGCCTTCCTCGAAGCGGGCATCTGCTACGGCCCGGCCAAGGCCGCCAATGCCGGCGGCGTGGCCACCAGCCAGCTGGAAATGGCCCAGAACGCCAGCATGCAGGCTTGGGATTTCGAGACCGTGGACAACAAGCTGCGCGGCATCATGAAGCACATCTTCACCAGCGCCTCCGAAACCGCCAAGGAATTTGGCAATGCCCACAACCTTGTGCTGGGCGCCAACATCGCCGGTTTCCGCAAGGTGGCCGACGCCATGATCGCCCAGGGCGTGTGCTAGGCGCGCGCCGGGGAAAATCCTGAATCCAAAGGGGGGAAAGGCGAATCGCCTTTCCCCCCTTCCTTTTCCCGGGCCGCCGTGCCGGACGGCTGGGCGGCCTACCAGTGATTGCGGTGCACCTTGTCTTCCTGATAGCGGTCGGCTTCGCTGAAGTCCTGCGCGGGGTGGCCCATGACCACAAGGCTCAGGGGAATGATGTTGTCCGGCAGGCCGAGGATGCGCCGCACGGGGGCGATGCGATCCTCCACGGGATGCAGGCCGCACCACACGCTGCCGATGTTCAGGCCGCGCGCGGCCAGCATGAGATTCTGCGTGGCGGCGGCGCAGTCCTGCACCCAGAAGCCGCGCGTTTTTTCCGCATCCAGATCGCCGCAGACCACCACGGCCAGCGGGGCGTCGGCAGCCATTTTGGCATACGGGTGTTCAGCGGCAATGCGATCCAGCGTGGCCCTGTCGTCCACCACCACAAAATGCCACGGCTGGCGATTGCTGGCGCTGGGGGCCAGCATGGCCGCCTTGAGCATGGTGCGGACATCCTCGGGGGACACGGGTTCCGCCGTGTATTTGCGGATGCTGCGACGGGTGAAGAGCGCTTCAAAAAGTTCCATGTCTACCTCCTGTTGTCCGGCAGGCCCGCAGCCACGGCCCAACCGCCGCCCCATCCCGCAGGGAGCATTCCCGCGACGGCGGCCTCCCCGGCGGGAAGGGAGCCGCACGCGGCCAACGCATTGCAACCCCCCGGATAATCCGTTATCTTGGAAAGATAGTGGAAAAAGAGAGGTGCCGTCATGCCTGAGCTTGCCGAAATCAATGATCTCGTTCTGCTGTTTCTTCTTTCCATCATCGTCAGCCTTGTCTGCAACAAAGTCAAGCTGACGCCTACGGTAGGTTTTCTGCTGACCGGCTTTCTCTGCGGCCCGTCGGTGCTGAACGTCATCACGGATCAGGAATCCATCAGCACCATTGCCGAGCTGGGCGTGGCCATGCTGCTGTTCACCATCGGCATGGAACTCTCGGGCGATGCGCTCAGCCGGCTGAAAAAACCCGTCTTTCTGGGCGGCAGCCTGCAAATCGGCTGTACGGTGGGCGCGGTGGCCGTGCTCATGCACCTGCAGGGAGCGGCCTGGACGCAGGGCATCATCTGGGGCTGTCTTGTTGCCCTGTCCTCCTCGGCCATCGTCCTGCAAATCCACCAGCAGAAGGGCCTGACCAGCACGCCCATGGGGCGGCTTTCGCTGGCCATTCTCGTCTTTCAGGACATCATGGTGGCCCCGATGCTGCTGTGCATCCCCCTGCTGGCGGGCACGCTGGAAGTGGGCGGCCGGGAAATGCTGCTGGCCGTGGGCAGGGTCGTCCTCATTCTCGGCGCGGTGCTGACCCTCTGTTATTTCGGCCTCAATCGCCTCATGGAAGCGGTGATGCGCACCCGCTCGCGGGAACTGCTGCTGCTGACCACCCTCGGCCTTTGTTTCGGCATGGCCTGCCTGACCCTTGAGCTACAGCTCTCCTCGTCGCTGGGGGCCTTTCTGGCCGGTCTCATGCTGGCCCGCTCCCAGTACAGCATGAGCGTCATCGCGGGCATCCTGCCGTACCGGGACGTGTTCATGTGCCTGTTTTTCATGTCCGTGGGCATGATGCTCAATCTGGACTTTCTTTCCTCGCACTTCCTGCTGACCATTGTCAACGCCGCCCTGTTCATCCTCATCAAGACCCTGCTGACCCTGCCCGCCGTGCTCATTCAGCGATTCCCCCTGCGCACGGCCATCGTCACCGGTCTCTCGCTGGCCCAGGTGGGGGAATTTTCCTTCGTGCTGGCCGCGCTGGCCCTTGAATCCGGCGTATTCAGCCAGCAGGCCTATCAGGGTTTTCTGGCGGTCAGCGTGCTGACCATGATGGTGACGCCCATGCTCATCAACTGGGCGCCGCGCATCGCCGATGTCCTGACCCGCTGGCAGCGCAAGACGCCTGCGGAGCAGGGCGGGGAAGCGCCCGCGGCAAGCTGCACCCTGCACGATCATCTGATTATCGTGGGCTTCGGCATCAGCGGCAAGCATCTGGCGCGCGTGGCCAAGGATTCGGGCATCACCTACAACATTCTGGAAATGAATCCCGAAACCGTGACCCGCTATCGCGACAAGGAACCCATCATGCACGGCGACGCCACCCAGCCCATCATTCTGGAACATCTCGGCATCGCCAAGGCCCGCGTCATGGCCATCATCATTTCCGATCCCGCCGCCGTGCGCGCCATTACCCTCGAGGCCCGGCGCATGAATCCCAACATCTTCATCGTGGCGCGCACGCGCTTTGTGACCGAAGTGGCCCCGCTGCGGCGACTGGGCGCCAATGCCGTCATTGCCGAGGAATTCGAGACCTCCATCGAGGTCTTCAATCAGGTGCTGACCCGCTATCTCATCCCCCGGCAGGACATTGACGCCTTCACCGCCCGCGTGCGGCAGGACAATTACCGCATGATCCGCAAGGCCGCCGCCACCACCACCAATCTGGACGAAGTCGTGCACCAGCTGCCGGATATGGGCGTGCAGGCCATACGGCTCGATGACGGCTCTCCGCTGTGCGACAAGAGCCTTGTGGAAAGCAACATGCGCCGCCGGTACGGCGTGACCCTGGTGGCCGCCCATCGCGACAGGGAAACCATCGCCTCGCCCGGCCCGGAATTTGTCATGCGGGCGGGCGATCTGCTCTACTTCTTCGGCAAGACGGACAAGCTGCTGGGTCTGCCCCCCGTGCTCAGTCGCCCCGCCGCGAAGGAATACAGCGCCGGAGAGGCCGGCGCCCCTGATGAGGCATCCCCGAACGTCCGAAGCGAGGCCTGACGGTGGAGACAAGAGACTTGCCTAACAAAGCCTTCATCGTATATTGTCACAGTCTGTAAACAACATCAGCGGTAGCCATTGCGCGACAACTGGGGAAAGGGGGAAACGCATGGCCGCACCTCTTGTTGCGTCCCGCGCCGTGCCCGCCCTGCTGCGCACGGCCAAAAGCATCGCCATCGTCGGCGCCAAGGACAAGGCCGGGCATCCCGTGGATCGCGTGGGTCGCTATCTTCTGGAGCAGGGTTTTTCCGTGTATCCGGTGCATCCGGTACGGCGTCGCGTATGGGGGCTTGAGGTCTTTCCCTCCCTTGCGGCTCTGCCGCACCCCGTGGACATCATCAATCTGTTTCGCGCGTCGGACGCCTGCCCCGGTCATGCCCGCGAAACGCTGGCCCTGCCCTGGCGCCCCCGCTGCTTCTGGATGCAGGAAGGCATCTTTTCCGCCGAAGCCCGCGAGCTGCTTGCGCCCGAAGGCATACTGGTGGTGGAAAACGCCTGCATCATGGTCGAGCATCAACTTCTTGACGGCCTGCATGGCCTGCGGAAAACGTCATGAGCGCCCCAACGGAAACGACCGTATTCTCCTGCCGCATGTGCGGCCACTGCTGTACCGGCAAGGGCGGCATCATTGTCGGCCCTCGTGATCTCGAGCGCCTTGCGGCCCATATGGGCCTTGCGCCCGAAACCGTGCTGGAGCGCTATTGCGAACGCATGGGCGGCAAATGGCAGGTGCGTTGCGGCGAGGACGGCAACTGCCTCTTTTTCCGCGAAGGCTCGGGCTGCGCGGTGCATGAGGGCAAGCCCGCCATCTGCCGGGCCTGGCCCTTTTTTCGCGGCAACTTGGAGGATCCGCTCAGCTGGGAGCTGGCCAAGGATTTCTGCCCGGGCATTTCGACCCGAACCTCGCACGAGGAATTTGCCGCGCAGGGTCTGCGCTATCTGCGGGAAAATGACCTGCTGGCCCATGATCCGCAGTGCGAAGCCCATGCCCTGATCCTCAACAGACAGTCGTAACCCGCCATGAAACGCAGCCGACAACTCACCCTCAAGCAGTGCCACGAGATCCTCAGGCTGGACAAGAATGCCGGACTGGAGGAACTCAAGAGCGCCTACCGCAAACGGGCCTTCGAGCTGCACCCGGATCTCAACCCCGGCAATCCCAACGCCAGCCACGACTTTCAGCTGCTCAACGAAGCCTATGTGGCCCTTTCCGCCGTGCTCAAGCCCGCTGCCGAAGCGCAGCAAAAGGCCGAGGAAAGCCGCCGCAAGGCTGAGGAAAGCCGGGAGGAACGCCGCCGCGCCGAAGAACGCGCCCGTGACGCCGCTGAAAACCGCCGCGCCCGTGAGGAACGCGAACGCCTCATCCGCGAACAGGCCCAACGCCGCCGCGCCGAGGAAGAAGCGCGCCTGCGCCGGGAACAGGAGGCACGGCAGGCCCGACAGGCGGAAAGCGAGGCCTCGGCAGCCTCCGATGCGGATGCCGGACGGGATTTTCAGCAAAGCGGCTATGCCGAACAGGACGTGCTGCGGGATCTGCTCAATGACCCCTTTGCCCGGCGGGTATTCGAGGATATTTATAGCGAACTCAACCGGCAGGAAAAGGCCCCGCCCCGCCCCGAGGCCCGGCAGCAGGCCGAATCCGCCCCCGAAACGCCCCCCACGGCGGAGGGCAGGGAACGCAGCGACAAACGGCGTGAACGCATCCGCAAGGAAGAAGCGCAGGAGGTGACGGTCACCTGGAGCGACAAGAAACCCGCCCTCAGCCTGCGCAAGGGGGTGGCCGGCGCCGTCAAGGGCTGGCTGCGCCAGCAGATCGACGAGGAACAGGAATTCACCCTGCCCGCCAGCAACCTGGTGCCCGGCCGGCGCATCCGCCTCCGCATCCGGCGCGGCTTCAGCAATGATCTCGTTACCGTCGAAATTACCCTCCCCCCCGACTTCACGCCCGGCAAACCCGTGCGCCTGCGCGGCCTCGGCAAGCGCGTCGGCCCCTGGCAGGGCGATCTGTATCTCAAGCTCAACAGCCAGTAGGGCCTGCCGTCCCGGCTGCGCCCGCCCCTGCCGCACGACGGCCCCGCTGCCGGCAAAACGCTGCCGGCCCCTGCATGCGGCTTGACGACGGGCGGTTCTTGCCTCTACAAAAGTCTTTCGCCGTCATGGCGCACACCGTTTACGAATTTTTTGCCAAAGGAACGACGATGAAAGAATTTACGCTTGCCGTGCACAGTCTGGGCAATATCGGATGCAAGGTTGTGGAGGCGGCCCTTGCGGCCCCTGATTGCCGTTGTCTCGGCGTCATCCGCCGTGCGGACTCTCTGGGAACGCGGGCGCAGGATCTGCGCGGCCTGCCGGAATACGCCAGCCTGGCCGATCTGGAAGCGGCCCAGGGCCGGCCCGACGTCATCGCCCTCTGCGGGCCTTCGCGCAGCATCCCGGACACGGCGGAAGCCTTCCTGCTCAAGGGCTACAGCTGCGTGGACAGCTTTGACGTGCATACCGATATCCCGCAGAGCGTCGCCCGGCTGGAAAAGGCCGCCCAGAGCGGCAAGGCGGTGAGCATCACGGCGGCGGGCTGGGATCCCGGCACGGACTCGGTCATGCGCGCCCTGTTCGAGGCCATGACTCCCACGGGCGTGACCTTCACCAATTTCGGACGCGGCCGCAGCATGGGCCATTCCGTGGCCGCCCGCGCCATTGAGGGCGTGGCCGATGCGGTGTCCATCACCATCCCCGTGGGCGGCGGCAGGCATTCGCGCCTGGTCTATGTGGTGCTGGAGGACGGGCAGAACCTGGCCGACGTCACGGCCCGCATCAAGGCCGACGACTACTTTGCCCATGATCCGCTGGATGTGCGCCAGTGCCGCGACCGGCAGGAACTTGCCTTCGTGGCCGACCAGTCCCACGGCGTGCTTATGGAGCGCACGGGCGCCTCGGGCATGACGGACAATCAGATCCTCAAGTTCGACATGCGCATCAACAATCCCGCGCTCACGGCGCAGGTGCTCGTCTCCTGCGCCCGTGCCGCCACCCGCATGCCCGCGGGCTGCCACACCCTCATCGATGTGCCGCCCGTCAAGCTGCTGCCCGGCGAGCGCATGGACATCATCACGCGCATGGTTTAGGGATGCCTCCGGCTTGCCGCGCATGACCCGCCTTGCGGGAGATATTTTTTGCGTTTGCCCTATGCCTTTGCAGGGGGCTGACGATAAGAAACATATCGGCAGAGTTCGCTTTTCCCACAAGGAGCCGCTATGGATCTCAATCAGAAGAAACAGGATGACGAACTCCTCCAGCTGGTGACGTTCAGCATCGGCGAGGAAGAGTTCGGCGTCAACATCCTGAAGGTGCAGGAAATCATCCGCACCATGGAAATCACCAAGGTACCGCGTGCGCCCGATTTTGTGGAAGGCGTCATCAACTTGCGCGGCAAGGTGATTCCCATCATTGACCTGCGGCGCAGGTTCGGTCTCGCGCCTCGCGGGCATGACAAGAATACGCGCATCATCGTCATTGAAATCAACAATATCATTGTCGGTTTCGTGGTGGATGCCGTGTCCGAGGTGCTGCGCATACCCGCCAGCACGGTGGAACCGCCGCCGCCGGTGGTGGCCGGCGTGGAATCCGACTATGTGAGCGGCGTCGGCAAACTGCAGGATCGCCTGCTCATCATGCTGGATCTGGATCGGCTGCTTTCCAGCGAAGACATGGAAGCGCTCAGCAGCCTCTAGTCCCATCGCCTTCCGACGGCCTCCCCGCTTCGACGGGGAGGCTTTTTTTGCGCGGGAGACGGCGCGAGAGAGACGCAGACCCGTCCGTTTGCCTCCTGCGGCCCGGAACAGGCCTCACAAAAAATGCTTGCCAAAACAAAAAAGGCAGGCTATGGACATTGATTCCAACAATGCATTGGGGGGAGCATCTGGTCATCAGCGCGGCAAGCATACGCACAGCATAGCATTTTTCAGGCAGGCAAACGGAACGCCCGGTTACGGGGGTGTGCCCGTTTGTCCTTTGTTGCGTCTTTGACCAGAACCCCACAGGGAACTACGCTTCGGATCGCGGCAGACTGACGTTGACGCAGAGCGTGCGTCCGCCCGGCGGAAGGGGCCACCCACCCCGCGTCAGCAACCGAAGCGCAACCGCTACCCACTTGAGGTACAGCATGGGCCAGCTTATCAAACAATTCGGCAAAATCAAAGTTTCGCTCCCCATCCCTCACCTGCTCAATCTTCAGATCGATTCCTACGAGAAGTTTTTGCAGGAAGGTGTGGCCGTGGCCGACCGCAAGCCCGACGAGGGGCTGGAAGGCGTTTTCCACACCGTCTTTCCCATCGAGGATTTCAACAAGACCGCCAGCCTGGAATTCGTGAGCTACGAAATCCAGGAACCCAAGTACGATCAGGCCGAATGCATTTCCAAGGGGCTGACCTATGAAGCGCCGGTGCGCATCAAGGTTCGCCTTGTGGTGTATGACACCGATGAAGCCTCGGGCAACCGCACCATCCGCGACATCAAGGAACAGGACATCTATTTCGGCACCCTGCCCCTGATGACCGAGAAGGGCACCTTCATCATCAACGGCACCGAACGCGTCATCGTCAACCAGCTGCAGCGCTCGCCCGGCATCATCTTTGAACATGACGGCGGTAAGACGCACACCAGCCGCAAGGTGCTCTATTCCTGCCGCGTGATCCCCATGCGCGGTTCCTGGCTCGACTTCGACTTCGACCACAAGGATATTCTTTACGTCCGCATCGACCGTCGCCGCAAGATGCCCGCCACCATCCTGTTCAAGGCCATGGGCATGAGCAAGACGGATATCCTCGACTACTTCTATACCCGCGAGCACTATCAGCTGGCCGATCCGGATCGCCTGTTCTGGGAGGTGGAAAAGGATCTCTACCGCAAGGACAATGCCTATGCCGACATTGTGACGCCCGACGGGACGGTCATCGTCAAGGCGGGCAAGCTCATCACCAAGCGCGGCTGGCGGCAGATCTGCGAGGCGGGCATTCCCACCATCGAGGTGCGCCCGGACACCCTGGACGGCATGTTCCTTGCCGAGGACGTGGTGGCCGAGGGCAGCGGCGAAGTGCTGGCCGAAGCGGCCGACGAAATCACCCCCGGCCTGCTGGAGCGCATGCGCGACGCGGGCATTCGCCGCCTTGCCGTGCTCCACACCAAGGGCACGGACACCTCCTCCTCCATTCGCGACACCCTCATGCAGGATCGCATTGCGGATCAGGAGCGCGCGCAGGAGGAAATCTACCGCCGCCTGCGGCCCTCCTCGCCGCCGACCGCCGAAATCGCGGCCAGCTTTTTCGACAATCTCTTCCGCAATCCTGACTACTATGATCTGTCGCCCGTGGGCCGCTACAAACTCAATCAACGCCTGGGCCTGACCACGCAGTCCGTGGCCACGGCCGAGCTGTCGGCCTATGACAGAACCTTCCTCAACGAGGAGGGCAAAAACCTCGAGGAAAAATTCCGGGGCCTGCTGGAAAACCGCACCCTCAACGACCACGACATCCTCATGGCCATCAAGGTGCTCGTCCAGCTGAAGGACAGCCACGGCCCGGCCGACGATATCGACCATCTGGGCAACCGTCGCGTGCGTCTGGTGGGCGAACTGGTGGAAAATCAGTACCGTATCGGCCTTGTCCGCATGGAACGCGCCATCAAGGAACGCATGAGCCTGCAGGAAATTTCCACGTTCATGCCGCATGACCTCATCAATCCCAAGCCGGTGGTGGCGGTGCTCAAGGAGTTCTTCGGCACCTCGCAGCTCTCGCAGTTCATGGATCAGACCAACTCCCTGTCCGAAGTGACCCACAAACGGCGCCTCTCGGCGCTGGGTCCCGGCGGTCTGACCCGCGAGCGGGCGGGCTTCGAGGTGCGCGACGTGCATACCTCCCACTACGGTCGCATTTGCCCCATCGAGACGCCCGAAGGCCCGAACATCGGCCTCATCGTTTCGCTGACCACCTTCGCCCAGGTCAATGACTTCGGCTTCATCGAAACGCCCTACCGCGTCATTCGCGACGGCTACGTCACCGACGAGATCGTGCATCTGGATGCTTCGCGCGAGGCCGATGCCGTGGTGGCGCAGGCCAATGTGCGCATCGATGCCGACGGACGCCTGGCTGACGAATTCGTCACCGTGCGCGTCAAGGGCGAAGTGGAAATGCGCTCCCGCGACGAGGTGACCCTCATGGACATCTCGCCCAGCCAGATGGTGTCCATCTCCGCAGCACTCATTCCCTTCCTCGAGCATGACGACGCCAACCGCGCGCTCATGGGTTCCAACATGCAGCGTCAGGCCGTGCCCCTGCTGCGCAGCGAAAAACCGCTGGTGGGCACCGGCATGGAAGTGGACGTGGCCCGCGACTCGGGCGCCTGCATCGTGGCCCCGGCTGACGGCGTGGTGAAATACGCCGACGCCGACCGTATCGTGGTGGCCTACGAGGGCGGCCTGTTCAAGCAGTCCGGCGGGGTCAAGGCGTATGACCTGCTCAAGTACCACAAGTCCAACCAGAACTCCTGCTTCGGCCAGAAGCCGACCTGCCATCCCGGACAGATCGTAAAAAAGGGCCAGATTCTGGCTGACGGCCCGGGCATCGACGACGGCACCCTGGCCCTCGGCAAGAATCTTGTGGTGGCCTTCATGCCCTGGTGCGGCTACAACTACGAAGACTCCATCCTCATTTCCGAACGCGTGGTCAAGGAGGACATCTTCACCTCCGTCCACATCGAGGACTTTGAGGTGGTGGCCCGCGACACCAAGCTCGGCCCGGAAGAAATCACCCGCGACATTCCCAACGTCAGCGAGGACATGCTGCGCAATCTTGACGACAGCGGCATCATCCGCATCGGCGCGGCCGTGAAGCCCGACGACATTCTGGTGGGCAAGATCACCCCCAAGGGCGAAACCCAGCTCACCCCGGAAGAAAAGCTGCTCAGGGCCATCTTCGGCGAGAAGGCCCGCGACGTGAAGAATACCTCCCTCAAGGTGCCGCCGGGAGTGGAGGGCACGGTCATCGACGTCAAGGTGTTCAACCGCCGCTCCGGCGAAAAGGACGAACGCACCCTGGCCATCGAGGCCCACGACATTGCCGTGCTCGACCAGAAGGAAGCCGATCACCTGCGCGCCCTGTCCGAACGCACGCGCACCATCATTGCGCCTCACGTCATCGGCAAGCAGGTGGCCACCACCGTGCCCGGCAAGAAGAAGGGCGAGGTGCTGGTGGAGGCCGGCGCGGCCCTGGACGAGGCCCAGCTCGAGCAGATCCCGGTCAAGAAGCTGGCCGGCCTCTTCAAGAGCAAGGAAGTCAACGACAACGTGGCCGAACTGCTGCGCGCCTATGATCTCGAGGTCGAGTACCTCAAGGGCATCTATGACGCCAAGCGCGAAAAGGTCACCGAAGGCGACGACCTGCCCCCCGGCGTCATCAAGATGGTGCGCGTCTACATCGCCATCAAGCGCAAGCTCTCGGTGGGCGACAAGATGGCCGGCCGTCACGGCAACAAGGGCGTGGTGTCCTGCATCCTGCCGGAAGAGGACATGCCCTTCTTTGCCGACGGGCGCCCCGTCGACATCGTGCTCAACCCGCTGGGCGTGCCCTCGCGCATGAACATCGGCCAGATCATGGAAACCCACCTCGGCTGGGGCGCCAAGGAGCTGGGCCGCCAGCTGGCCGAACTGGTGGATTCCGGCGCGGCCATTGCCACCGTGCGTGCGGACGTGAAGGATGTCTTCAACTCCGAGGCCATCAACGCGCTCGTGGACGGCATGGACGACGAGGAATTCATCGCCTCGGTGAAAAAGCTGCGCAACGGCATCGTGACCCGCACCCCGGTCTTCGACGGGGCCACGGAAGACGAAATCTGGGGCTGGATGGTCAAATCCGGCATGCCGCACGACGGCAAGACCGTGCTCTATGACGGCCGCACCGGCGTGCCCTTCAAGAACCGCGTGACCACCGGCGTCATGTACATCCTGAAGCTGCACCATCTGGTCGATGAAAAGATTCACGCCCGCTCCACCGGCCCCTACAGCCTCGTGACCCAGCAGCCGCTGGGCGGCAAGGCCCAGTTCGGCGGTCAGCGGCTCGGGGAAATGGAAGTCTGGGCCTTGGAAGCCTATGGCGCGGCCTACCTGCTGCAGGAATTCCTCACCGTCAAGTCCGACGACGTGACGGGCCGCGTGAAGATGTATGAAAAAATCGTCAAGGGCGACAACTTCCTTGAAGCGGGCCTGCCCGAGTCCTTCAACGTGCTGGTGAAGGAACTCATGAGCCTTGGTCTGGACGTGACCCTGCACGAGGAAGAAGGCAAGAAAAAGCCCAAGCGCGTCGGCTTCATGCGCGAGCAGGAAGTGGACGAGTAGCCGGCGGCGCTTCCGCCGGTCGGGGCAAGGACTGTAACGAGCTTTTGACAAGCAAGGTAGATATATGAGCCTGGACGATCTCTTCACCGTGCGCGGCACGTCGGCCAATGTGACCAACATCCGCAACCTGAAAGCCATCCAGATTTCCATCGCCTCGCCCGAGGCCATCCGCGCATGGTCCTACGGCGAGGTGAAGAAACCGGAAACCATCAACTACCGTACCTTCAAGCCGGAACGGGACGGCCTGTTCTGCGCCAAGATCTTCGGCCCGGTGAAGGACTACGAGTGCAACTGCGGCAAGTACAAGCGCATGAAGCATCGCGGCATCGTCTGCGAAAAATGCGGCGTGGAAGTCATCGCTTCCAAGGTGCGCCGCGAGCGCATGGGCCACATCGAGCTGGCCGCGCCCGTTGCCCACATCTGGTTTTTGAAGACCCTGCCTTCCAAGATCGGCACCCTGCTGGACATGACCATGGCCGATCTGGAAAAGGTGCTCTATTTCGACTCCTATATCGTGCTGGATCCCGGCCAGACCAATCTGCAGAAGCAGCAGGTCATTTCCGAGGATCAGTACCTCCAGATTCTGGATCACTACGGCACTGACGACGTGCTCACCGTGGGCATGGGCGCCGAGGCCGTGCGCTCCCTGCTGGAGGAGCTGGATCTTGAGAAGCTGCGCACCGAACTGCGCGAGGAAGGCGAAACCACCAAGAGCCAGACCAAGAAAAAGAAGATCACCAAACGCCTGAAGATCGTCGAGGCCTTCCTCGAATCCAACAACAAGCCCGAATGGATGATCATGGAGGTCATTCCGGTCATTCCGCCGGAACTGCGTCCGCTCGTGCCGCTCGACGGCGGCCGCTTCGCCACCTCCGATCTGAATGATCTTTACCGTCGCGTCATCAACCGCAACAACCGCCTCAAGCGCCTCATGGAGCTGGGCGCGCCGGAAATCATCATCCGCAACGAAAAGCGCATGCTGCAGGAAGCCGTGGACGCCCTCTTCGACAACGGCCGCCGCGGGCGCGCCATTGCCGGCACCAACGGGCGTCCCCTCAAGTCCCTGTCCGACATGATCAAGGGCAAGCAGGGCCGCTTCCGCCAGAACCTGCTCGGCAAGCGCGTGGACTACTCGGGCCGTTCGGTCATCACGGTCGGCCCCTACCTCAAGCTGCATCAGTGCGGCCTGCCGAAAAAGATGGCTCTGGAGCTTTTCAAGCCCTTCATCTATTCGGAGCTGGAAAAACGCGGCCACGCCACCACCATCAAGAGCGCCAAGAAGATGGTGGAGCGCGAGGAACTGGTGGTCTGGGACATTCTCTCCGAAGTGGTGCGCGAATACCCCATTCTGCTCAACCGCGCCCCGACCCTGCACCGTCTGGGCATCCAGGCCTTTGAACCCCTGCTGGTGGAAGGCAAGGCCATCCGCCTGCATCCGCTGGTCTGCTCCGCCTACAACGCGGACTTCGACGGCGACCAGATGGCCGTGCACATTCCGCTCTCCGTGGAAGCGCAGATCGAATGCCGCGTGCTCATGATGAGCACCAACAACATCCTTTCCCCGGCCAACGGCGGCCCGGTCATCGTGCCCTCGCAGGATATCGTGCTCGGCCTCTACTACATGACCGCCGAGCGCAGCTTCGAGCAGGGCGAGGGCATGACCTTCTGCGGCCCGTGGGAAGTGGAAGCCGCCTACGATGCCGGGGCCGTCTCCCTGCACGCCCGCATCCGCGTGCGCATGCCCGACGGCAAGATGTACGACACCACGCCCGGTCGCGTGCTGGTGAGCAACATCCTGCCGCCGGAACTGGGCTTCGAGCACGTCAACCTCATCCTGACCAAGAAGAATATCGCCCGCCTCGTGGGCGCGGCCTACCGTCAGTGCGGCATCAAGGCCACGGTCATCCTCTGCGACCGCCTCAAGGACATGGGTTACGAGTTCGCCACCCGCGCGGGCGTGACCATCGGCGTGAAGGATCTCACCATCCCGGCCCGCAAGAAGGAAATTCTGGCCGCTTCGCAGGCCGAGGTGGACGACATCGAGCGCCAGTACCGCGACGGCATCATCACCCGTACCGAAAAGTACAACAAGGTGGTGGACGTCTGGACCAAGGCCACGCAGGACGTTTCCGCGGAAATGACCAAGGAGATTTCCTTCGACGAGCTGGAGGATCCCAAGACCGGCCGCAAGGAAAAGAACCAGAGCTTCAACCCCATCTTCATGATGTCCAATTCCGGCGCGCGCGGCAATCAGGATCAGATGCGCCAGCTCGCCGGCATGCGCGGCCTCATGGCCAAGCCGTCCGGGGAAATCATCGAAACGCCCATCACCTCGTCCTTCCGCGAAGGTCTTTCGGTGCTGCAGTATTTCACCTCCACCCACGGCGCGCGCAAGGGTCTGGCCGACACCGCCCTCAAAACGGCCAACTCCGGTTATCTGACCCGCCGTCTGGTGGACGTGGTGCAGGATGTCATCGTGTCCGAGCATGATTGCGGCACGGTGGACGGCGTGGAGCTGACCCACCTCAAGGACGGCGGCGACATCAAGACCCCGCTGTGCGAACGTGCCATCGGTCGTGTGCTGCTCTATCCGGTCTATGATCCCGAAAATCCGGATACGGTGCTGCTGCCGGAAAATACGCTCATCAATGAAAATGAGGCCCAGATTCTGGAAAAGCACGGCGTGTCCTCCATCACGGTGCGCTCGCCCCTGACCTGCCAGTCCGAACGCGGCATCTGCGCCCTCTGCTACGGGCGCGATCTGGCGCGCGGGCATCTGGTCAACATCGGCGAAACCGTGGGCATCATTGCCGCCCAGTCCATCGGCGAACCGGGCACACAGCTCACCATGCGCACCTTCCACATCGGCGGTACGGCCTCGAGCACCATCGAAAAAAACAAGTTCGAGGCCCTCAATGCCGGTCGGGTCATCTTCAACCGGGTCAAGGCCGTCACCAACCGCGACGGCGTGCAGCTGGTCATCGGCAAGAGCGGTCAGCTCTCCATCGTGGATCCGCAGGGCCGCGAACGCGAAAAGTACATCCTGCCCAACGGCGCGCGCCTCCATGTGCATGACGGTCAGGAAGTGACCAAGGGCGTGGTGCTGGCCGAGTGGGATCCCTTCAACGAACCCTTCGTCAGCGAAGTGGACGGCGCCATTCGCTTCACCGACATCGTGGACGGCAAGACCGTGCAGGAAAAGGTGGACGACGTGACCCGTCAGGCCTCCCTGACCATCATGGAATACCGCACCACCAACTATCGCCCGTCCGTGTCGGTCTGCGACGAGGAAGGCAACGTCAAGATGCGCCTTTCCAGCCATACGGCGGCGGTCTACAGCCTGCCGGTAGGCTCCATCATCATGGTCAAGGACGGCGAGAACATTCAGGCCGGGGACATCATCGCCCGCAAGCCGCGCGAAACCTCCAAGACCAAGGACATCGTGGGCGGTCTGCCGCGCGTGGCCGAACTCTTTGAAGTGCGCAAGCCCAAGGACATGGCCGTGGTCTCGGAAATCTCCGGCACGGTCACCTACGCGGGCGAGTCCAAGGGCAAGCGCAAGCTCGTGGTCACGCCGGAAATCGGCGAGGCCAAGGAATACCTCGTGCCCAAGGGCAAACACATCACGGCCACGGACGGCGACTTCGTGGAAGCCGGGGATCCCCTCACCGAAGGCTACCCCGAACTGCACGACATCCTGCGCACCCGCGGCGAAAAGTACCTTGCCCGCTATCTGGTGGACGAAATTCAGGAAGTCTACCGCTTCCAGGGCGTGGGCATCGACGACAAGCACATCGAGGTCATCGTGCGCCAGATGCTCAAGAAGGTGACCATCCTGGATTCCGGCGGCACGAGCTTCCTGGTGGGCGAGCAGGTGGACAAGGCCGAATTCAAGGCCGAAAACGTCAAGGTCATGGCCGAAGGCCGCCAGCCCGCCACGGCGGAACCGCTGGTGCTGGGCATCACCCAGGCCTCGCTGACCACCTCGTCCTTCATCTCGGCGGCCTCCTTCCAGGAAACCACCAAGGTGCTGACCGAGGCCTCCCTCAAGGGCAAGATGGACTATCTGCGCGGCCTCAAGGAAAACGTCATCGTGGGCCGTCTCATCCCCGCCGGTACGGGCTACCGCGAATATGTCCACGGCGACATCACCGTGCCCGAACAGCGCGAACGCCCGGACAAGTTCCTTGAGGATCTCGAAGAAAATCCCGTGCTCGTGGACATCAATCCCTAGGGCAGGTTCCTGACCAAGCAAAATCAGCGCCCCCGGCCCCGCCGGGGGCGCTTTTTTGCGGAAGCGCCCCTGCCGCACGAACCTTCTTCCCGCCTGCCGACATATCCCCTTTGCAGCGGCATTGACCGCCGATATCGCCGCAGATATGCTGCCGGATACCTCTGGGGAAGGACACATGACTTCGATACTTGCCTGGCTTGATCATGACACGAAGGCCCGCGAGCGCACGCTGCGCATCCTGAATCTGTTTCAGGAGCGGGAAAGCCGGGACGAACTGGGCCTCGGCGTCATTCGCGACAGCTTTACCGATCAGCTTTTTCCGGGCACCAGCACCATCCAGACCCGCCTGCGCTATATGCTCTTTGTGCCCTGGATGTACCGCGATCTGGAACGGAAGAACGTGCCCGCCAAGGATTTTGCCCGCCAAGCCGAGGAACACGAAAAGGCGCTCATCGTCGTGCTGAAGGCCGCGCGGCAGACCGGCATCATCGGCAAGCTGGCGGGTTCTGCCCTCAAGCGCCTGCCCGCGTCCATCTACTGGAACGGTCTCGGCGTCTGGGGCATACGGCTCACCCGTCTTTCGCAGGAAGAATACCACCAACGCATTGATGCGCTGCTTGCCCAACGCCGGGCGCTTGCCGACCGGGCCCGGGCAGCGAGGGAACGCGGCGATGATGCCGACGCCGTTCGCGATCAGGCGGCGACCTGGCATCCCTGCCTGCCCGCTCCTCCGCCGGACTTTCCCAAGGTGGCGAGCTTTGCGCTCACCGGGGAGGAGGCCGCCTTTCTCCGCGACCGCATCCGGGAATCCTGTCCCCACAGCCTGCTTGCCCATCTGGCCGAAAAGGTTCATGACATCGATGTGGCCGCCCCGTGGGAACTTTCCGGCTACGGCGACTTTCCCGTTCAGCACAAGGAATTGCTGCACCATGCGCGCCTGTTTTCGGAGCTCATGCACGGCGCGGCCCTGCTCTACAATGTGCAACTGGCCGAACTCAGCGGAGCGCGGACGCTTGAGGAACACCGGCAGGCCCTGATGACATGGGGCAAGGCCCTGCCCCTGCACGAGCTGCGACACTGGTCGCTTGAGCGGCTCCGGGAGCTTGTCGACAGCCCCGGGCATCGGGTCTCGCCGCACACGCACGATTTTGTGCGGAAGTGGCGATCCCTTGTCCTTGACGCAAAACAAGCCGATCTGCTCGACAACAAGGCCGCGCGGGAGCTGATCCGGCAGCGGGAATGTTTTGTCAAGCGCGGCCAATCCCGCTTTGCCAACCGCCGGGCCCTTGAACAGTGGCGGGGACGTTCCGGCACGGGCCGTCTCCGCTATCGCTGGGCCACGGCCCGGGACCTGCTGAACGATCTGTATCAGGGGCTGGACAGGAGGGGCAAACATGCTGGCTCCTGATACGCGCATCCTCCTGACCAGCGCCCTCACGCCGCCCCCGGGCCTGCGCCTTGACGGGGCCATTGCCACGGCCTTTTCCCTTGACCCGGCGGTGCTGCTGGAAGCGCCGGTGCATCTGGCCGTTCTGGATGCCCGCCACAACGGGGAGCCGGATCCGCTCTTTCTGCTGGAAGGCGTGCGCCGTCATGCAAAGAACATAAGCGTTTACGTACAGCGGGGCCGCATGCAGATTCCCCGGACGGTACGTCCCACCCCCCTGTTTGCGCTTCTTGAGGCGATGATTGTCGAGGTCGCTTCGCCCCGGGACGGCGTTTTCCATCCCAAGGTATGGGCCATCCGCTTTGTCGGCCCGGAAGCGAACCCGACCCCGCGCTACCGGCTGCTTGTCCTGAGCCGGAACATGACGGCGGATGCGTCCTGGGATCTCTGCCTGCGGCTGGACGGCGACGTTACCGGGCAGAAAAGGGAGGCCAATGCGCCTCTGGCGCATTTTTTCCGCCTGCTGCCCAGGCTGGCGACGGGAAGCGTCGCTCCCGCAAAAACACGACAGGCCGAGGCCTTCGCGCGGGAACTGATGCAGGTGGACTGGGAACTTCCCGAGGGGTTCGAGGAACTGCGCTTCTATCTGCCGGGGGAAAAGGGCTTTGACTGGCAGCCGCCGCTCAAGACGGAACGGATGGTGGCGGTTTCGCCCTTCTGTTCGGACGCCACCCTGCTGAGCGTGACCCGGAACGCCGCACGCCGCGTCCTCGTCTCCCGACCCGAAACGCTGGCGGGCCTGAAGGAGGAGACGCTCCGGCATTTCGACAGCTGCCTGCACCTGCACGAGGCGGCGGAAAGCGATGACGGCGAGGAACGCCCGAAACAGCCCACGGCCGCGGGCCTGCATGCCAAGCTCTGCCTGTGGGAAAGCCGCCGCACCCGCGCCGTTCATACCCATGTGCTCATGGGGTCCGCCAATCTCACCACGGCCGCTTTTTCGCGCAATGTCGAAATCCTTGTCGAACTGTCGGGCCATCAAAACCGCGTGGGCAGCCTCGAACACTTTCTCGGCCCGGACGGCATGGGCGAGTTTCTCGTGACGTTCGCCCCGGATGATGCGGTCGCCGTCGATGCGGCCCGGCAGGAAGCCGAAGCCTGCGCGGAGCGCGCCCGCATGGCGCTGGCCGAAGCCAAGCTGGAGCTTGACTGCCGGGCAGCGGCGCAAAATGATCTGTGGCAACTGAGCCTGCGTGGCCCCATCCCGCCCCTTGAGGGCATCACCGGGGCGCGGGTCTGGCCCATTACCGTCAGCAAGGAACAGGCCGCCCCTCTGCCGTGCGACGGCGTCGCCGACCTTTCGCTCGGCGCCTTTTCCCTGTCGTCCCTGACGGGGCTCATTGCCTTTGCGCTGCACACCGCACATCCCGACGTCACGGTCAATCTGGTACGAAACCTCCCGGTGAAAGGGCTGCCCGAAGAACGCACGGCGGCCATTCTGCAAAGCGTGATCAGCAGTCAGAAAGACTTTCTGCGCTATCTTTCCCTGCTGCTCAGCGACGACGCCGCGACGCAGGCCTCCGGCGAAGGCGCACGGCTGTACGCCGGCCTGAGCCGTCTGGCCGACGGCGGGGACGCGGCCCTGCTGGAAGAACTGGTGCGGGCCTTCTGCCGCTCGCCCGACACGTTGAAACACATACAAAAATTTGTGGATGACATTTCGCGCGGCAAGGACAGGGCGATCATTCCCGAGGACTTCCTGCGCCTCTGGCGGGTTTTTGAAAAGGCCGGGAAGGTGCGGCATGCGTGACAAGCCCTTTGACGCCGCGCCGGTCCTGGCGAGCCTGAAAGCCTTTCAGCGCAATACCGTCGAACATGTCTTTGACCGGCTGTACGGCGCGCAGGCCGTTTCGCGCTTTCTTGTGGCCGATGAAGTGGGCCTCGGCAAGACGCTTGTCGCACGGGGCGTTATCGCCAAGGTGCTGGAGCATCTTCAACGGCGCGGAAAGCCGCGTGTGGATGTACTCTATATCTGTTCCAATGCCGCCATCGCCACGCAGAACATCCGGCGTCTGCGCATGGGCGGGGCGAGCGAATTCTCCCTGGCCACCCGCCTGACCTACCTGCCCCGGCAAGTGCACAGCTTGCGGGAAAAACGGGTGAACTTCATCAGCCTGACGCCGCAAACCACCTTTGAGCACACCCGCAGCCGGGGCGGCCACATGGAGGAACGGGCCATCCTCTACCGCCTGCTGCACCATCAGCCCCGGGCAGGGGAGAAACCATGCCGGCGCCCGGACAACGGCCTGTTCAATCTTCTGCAAGGCCCGGCGGGCCCGGAGAACTGGCGCTGGCAGGTGGACAATATCCCGGCCGAGAAGCTGGACAGGGCACTTGCCGCGGCCTTTCGGCAGGCGGTCAGCCACGATGCCGATCTGGTTGCGGAACTGGAGGAGCTCTGCAAGGCCTTTGCCCGCCATCGCGAGGCCGCCAAAATCCCCCCTGCGGAGAATGACCGCCGCTACGCCCTGATCGGGCGCCTCCGGCACCTTCTGGCCTCCGTATGCCTGAACGCCCTGGAACCGGACTTGATCATCCTCGACGAATTCCAGCGCTTCAAGGATCTGCTGCATGGCAATACCGAAGCCTCTCTGCTGGCGCAGGACATCTTTACCCGCAAGGATGCCCGCGTGCTCCTGCTTTCCGCAACGCCGTACAAGATGTACACCCTGAACGCGGAAAGCGGCTCGGACGACGGGGACGACCATTACCGCGACTTTCTTGAAACGCTGACCTTTCTCTTTCAGGACAGGGACAGGGTCGAGGAGATCAGGGAGCTGCTGTCGCTCCAGAGAGACATGCTGCATGCCCGCGCGGAGGGGCGGCCGTATTCCACCGCCCACAAGACACGGCTGGAAAAATGTCTGCTGAAGGTCATGTGCCGGACGGAACGGGTGACCGCCAGCCGCGACCACAATGCCATGCTGGTCGAAACAACACGCGAAGCGCTGCCCACGGTCGAGGACCTCGAGCGGGCCGCCGAAGCGGACGCCGTGGCCCGCGCCGTCAAGGCCGGGGACGTGCTGGAATACTGGAAATCCCTGCCCTGCCTCATCGGCTTTCTGAAGGGCTATACCTTGCGGCGCAAGCTCGACGCCTGCCTTGACGCCCCATCGCCTGAACTGCGCAAGGCCCTGAAGGCCGCCCGCCGGCAATGGCTGTCCCGTAACCGGCTGAACCGCTATGAGGAGCTGGAACCCGGCAATGCGCGCCTGCGCGCCCTGTTTGCGGAGACGCTCGACACGGGCATGTGGCAATTGCTGTGGATGCCGCCCGCCCTGCCCTACATGCAGCCGGGCGGCGCGTACCGCAACAGGGAGGGGCTGACCAAGGCATTGGTATTCTCGTCCTGGACGGCCGTGCCCGAAGCCATCGCGGCCATCTGTTCCTATGAGGCGGAACGGCGGATGACGGAACGGCGGAGGCTGGGCGAAGCGCCCGTGACCTACGGCAAACTTTCCGACCAGTCGCGCCCGCTGCGCTTTGCCAAGGATGCCAAGGGCCGCCCGACCGACATGATGGTGCTTGCCTGCCTTTTGCCCTCCCCGGCGCTGGCCGCCATCGATCCCCTGTGCTTTGCCCTGCACGAGGGAAAGCCGCTTGCCCCGTCCGCCATGAAACAGAAAGTGCGCACGGCCTGCCGTCTCCTGATCAGGAAGCTGCCGCAGGGAAGGAAGACGGTGCGGGCGGACAAGCGATGGTACTGGGCCGCGCCCCTGCTCCTTGCCTCCTGCCGGGACATGCTGAAGGACTGGTGCGCCGACGCCGAGGGCTGGCGCAAGGTGGCGTTCGGGGCGGCGGACAAGGCGGCGGGCAACGCGACGGACGGCATCTCCGGCTTTGCCGATCATCTTGATCTTCTGAACAGCGTGGCGCAGGGAGAGGTCACGCTCGGCCGCAAACCGAACGATCTCGCCGATGTGCTCTGCGATCTGGCGCTGGGCGGGCCGGGCGTCTGCGCCCTGCGGGCGCTGAGGCGGACGGGCGCGCCGCTGGACGCCGCCCTGCTCTCGGTTGCGGCGGAGGTGGCCTTCGGCCTGCAAACGCTGTTCAATCTGCCGGAAACCGTCGCCCTGCTGCAACGCGGCGACACGGTTCCCTACTGGCGTCACATGCTGCGCCATGCCGCTGACGGCAATTTGCAGGCCGTGCTCGACGAATACGTGCATATCCTTCGGGAGAGCCTCGGGCTGGCGGATTGTCCCCCCGGTGAGCAGGCCGCGAAGATTGCCGAACATATCCGCTCCGTGCTTTCCCTGCGCTCGGCCCCGCTGTGGACGGAGGAACTTGCGCTGAAAAACGGCACGTTCAGCTTCAACAGCTTCTCCGTGCGTTGCCGCTTTGCCCTGCGCTTCGGCGATCTCCGGGATGACGCCGATCAACCCCTGCTGCGGGCCGACACCGTGCGCGAGGCCTTCAATTCGCCCTTCCGGCCCTTTGTGCTGGCCTCCACATCCATCGGTCAGGAAGGGCTGGACTTCCACCGCTGGTGTCATGCCGTCGTCCACTGGAATCTGCCCGCCAATCCCGTGGACATGGAGCAGCGGGAAGGCCGCGTGCATCGCTACAAGGGGCACGCCGTGCGCAAGAACCTTGCGGAGCACTACGGCCTGAGCGCCCTTGCCGAAGCCTGCGACCATGAGAACCCGGGCGATCCGTGGCAGGCGCTGTTTGAGCTGGCCTTCAGGGATGCCGAAGCTGCGGGCGATGCGTCGGGACTCGTTCCGTACTGGATTTTCGAGGAAGGCAGCGCCAGGGTGGAACGCCGCATTCCCCTGCCGCCCCGGAGCCGGGAAGCCGTCAGACTCCTGCGCCTCAGGCAGGGGCTGGCGCTGTATCGGTGGGTCTTCGGTCAGCCCCGGCAGGAAGATCTGCTGTCCAGCCTCAGCCAGGAAGCGGACGGGGACGGCGAATGGGATGATTTGCTCATTTCCCTGCGGCCGCCGCCGAGGAGCTGAGGGCCGGCATGCGGCGGCCTCCCCGTTTTTTCCGAAAGACGTTGCCGCGCCGAACAAAAGTTGCTTGCCTAGCCGTGTTCCCTGTGGTATAGGGCAAAACGCATCTTGTCCCTGTTTTCCCCGATGCCCCGGCGAACGCCCGTTCCCCGTCCGCGGTGGACATGCGGTCGCGTCGTCCTGACACGGCAAGCGCCTTTGGCCTTGCCGACTTGGCGTTGCGGAAAGGCGGGCCGGGATGCGATGGTTCAGGCGGGTACTGGAGCTCACGTCGGTGATGCAGCGTGACTCCGGCGGCGGCATACGCCGTCCGGCTACAAATTTCAGCCCCTTTGACAAGGACTTGTATGAAAGCCCCAAACACGAAACAAATGGTTATGGCGTGTGCCGCGTGCCTGCTGACGCTGGGCCTTGCCCTGCCTTCCGGCGCCACGGCCGAGGAGTACATCCCCTTCAATAACACCGGCATCACGGCCAAGAAGATGCCCAAGGTGTTCTTCAGCCACGACAAGCATGTCAGCTATGTCGGCGAGGACAATTGCGCGGCCTGCCACCGTGAGGACACCCCGGATCAGTTCCTTGACGTGGACAAGCAGCCCGCCGGCAAGAAGGTGGCCTATATGCACGAAAACTGCACGGCCTGTCACATCACGTCCAACAAGGGTCCGCGTCTGACCGAATGCCGCTCCTGTCACAGCGCCTCCGTGGCCGCGAAGCAGGAAGCCGCCCAATAGCGGTCGCATTCGTTCTCGCCCTGCCAACTCTCGTCCCTCAGGAGGCATCTCCACATGATCAATTTCGTGACTGGCCCGCTGTTCACCCTGTCGCTTGCGGTTTTCGTGCTGGGTCTTCTTTTCCGCATGGTCGCCTATGTGGCCGGCCTTGACGCCAAGGCCGACCGCGTGGCCTACAGCGCCCACAAGGAACGCTCCATCCCCGGCATTTTCGCTTCCATCGTCAAATGGCTCATTCCCGGCGGTTCGCGCGGCTGGCGCGCCCAGCCCGTGGCGGCCCTGCTCTTCTTCCTCCTGCACTTCGGCGCGGTGCTCGTGCCGCTCTTCCTGCTCGGCCATACCGTCATCCTGGAAAATTCCTGGTTCGGCATCTCCCTGCCCGCCCTGCCCGCCGAAGTGGCCGACATGCTGAGCATCCTGAGCCTCATTGCCCTGGTACTGCTGGCCGTGCGCCGCATCCGTCTGGCCAAGCTGCGCATCCTGACCACGGCGGGCGACTGGTTCATCCTTTTCCTGACCATCATGCCCTTCCTGACCGGCATCGTTGCCCGCTTCGAGCTGTGCGGCAACTATCAAGGCTGGATGCTGGCCCATGTGCTGTTCGGTGAACTCTTCCTCATTCTTGCGCCTTTCACCAAGCTGTCGCACATTGCCCTGTTCTTCATGTCCCGCGCCCAGATCGGCATGGATTATGCCATCAAGCGCGGCGGCGCGAGCCGTGGCGGCGCTTTCCCCTGGTAGGACACCCACAGCATCTTTTCCCTTTGAAAGGAGCCATTCACTATGTCTGAACTGCTTTGCACCCCAAAGCCGCTGAGTACCAAGGAAGAAATCCATACGCTTCTGCAGGACAAGGGCGGCGCCAAATACTATGCCCAGATGAAAGAACTCAAGGTGGACACCGAGGCCTTGGCCCGCGACGTGGAAGCGGCCTGCAAGTCCTCCCGCACCCGCACCTGGCTCAAGCTCTGCGCCCGCTGCGGCATGTGCGCCGAAAGCTGCTTCCTCTATCAGGCCAATGATCAGGATCCCAAGCAGGTGCCTTCCTACAAGTTCCACAGCACCCTGGGCGAACTGGTGCGCCGCAAGGGCCAGGTGGACACCGAATTCATGCTGCACTGCATGGAAGTGGCCTGGTCGCAGTGCACCTGCTGTAACCGCTGCTCGCTCTACTGCCCGCACGGCATCGACACCGGCGTGCTCATCAGCATCCTGCGCGGCCTGCTCTTCAAGCACGGCTTCGTGCCGTGGGAACTGAAGATCGGTTCCGGCATGCACCGCGTCTACGGCGCCCAGATGGACGTGACCCAGGAAGACTGGCTCGACACCTGCGAATGGATGGCCGACGAAAATGCCGACGAGTGGCCCGGCCTGGAAATTCCCGTGGACAAGGAAGATGCGGACATCATGTACATCCTGAACGCCCGCGAAGTGAAGCACTATCCCGACGACATCGCCAAGGCCGCCATTCTCTTCCATGTGGCCGGCGAAAACTGGACCGTGCCGAGCGAAGGTTGGGAAAACACCTCCCTCACCATGTTCGCCGGCGACTGGGAAGGCGCGGCCAACAACGTGAAGCGCATTTACAAGTCCGTGGAGAAGCTGCGTCCCAAGACCGTGGTCGGCACCGAATGCGGCCATGCTCACCGCGCCACCGTGGTGGAGGGGCCCTACTGGGCCGGTCAGCCCGACGGCGATCCGCCGGTGAAGTTCATGCACTATGTGGAATGGGTGGCCATGGCCCTGCGCACCGGCAAGCTCAAGATTGATCCCGCCAAGAAGATCAAGGTGCGCTGCACCCTGCAGGACTCCTGCAACTATGTGCGCAACAACGGCCTCGGCAAGTACACCCGCGAAATCATGAGCTACATTGCCGAAGACTTCGTGGAAATGTCCTCCTGCGGCGACCACAACTACTGCTGCGGCGGCGGTGGCGGCTTCAACGGCGTGGGCATCTACCGCAAGCAGCGCAATGTGGGCCTGAAGATGAAGCTCAAGCAGATTCAGGACACCGGCGCGGAACTGGTCATCGCCCCCTGCCACAACTGCTGGGACGCCATCCGCGACATGATGGAAGAATATGAAATCCACAACATCAAGTGGTCCTTCCTCAAGCCCCTGCTCGTGGACATGATCCAGATTCCGGACAACATCGAGCACGTTCCCCAGGAATAATCCTCCCGGGAGCATCCGCCAGTCAGGGCGGTCGGCCACATGGCCGGCCGCCCTTTTTGTCGGCCGATCCGATTCTGACGGACTTTGCCAGGCTCCCTCCTGCCGCCCTGAGCCGCTTGCCCTCTTCGTCACAAGACTTCATCAATCATGTCAAGGCATTTCATGGCTCTTGCCTGCGCATTCCCCGAGGCCCACCCACCCAAACGCTGCCTTTTCCCAAAAAGACGGCCCATACGGCGCCGTCAGGCACATATTCCCCCTGCCAGAAGCCGAAAAAGTCTTTTTTTGCGCAAGGCCGAAGAGGCATTGACCTTGTTCGCCCGCTTGCGTAACACAATGATTATGGCCTGACCTGTTTACATAACAGCTTCTTTTGACTTCACAAAAAAAGGGGGCGAACATGGATTTCGACAGACGGCAACTCATGGTGGGATTGGGCGCGCTGGCAGCCGGCAGTGCCGTGGCGGCTCTGGCCAGCACAAGCCGCGAAGAGAGCAACGAACGCAACGAGCGCTTCCAGCAGAACGGGGGCGACTTCAGCTGGACGCCGCACAAGCTCGATCCCGCCGAATGTGCGCGCGTGGCCTATGACGGCTACTGGCACAAGGGCTATGCCTGCGGCTACGGCGCCTTTTACAGCATCATCGGCGTGATGGGCGAAAAATTCGGCCGCCCGTACAGCACCTTCCCCTTCAGCATGCTGGAAGCCAACAAGAGCGGCGTGTGCGACTGGGGCACCATCTGTGGCGCGCTTTACGGCGCGGCGGCATCCTTTGCCCTGTTCTGGGGCCGTGAGGAACGCAAGCCGCTGGTGGACGAGCTGTTCCGCTGGTACGAAACCACCAAGCTCCCCATCTATGATCCCGGCGCGCAGGCTACGGGTTACAAGGGACACCTGCCGGCCACGGCCGTGGGTTCCATCCTCTGCCATATCTCAGTTTCCAAGTGGTGTTACGCCAACAAGTTCGAGGCCACCAGCACGGAACGCAGCGAGCGTTGCGGCCGCATCACGGCGGATGTGGCCTTCAAGGCCGTGGAAATCCTCAATGCCAAGATTGATGCGGGCAAGAAGTTCAGCGGCAGCCTGCCGGCGCAGGACAGCCTGACCGCCTGCGGGGCCTGTCACTCGACCCCGGGCGAGGAAACCAACTGGTCCAAGACGCGCATGGACTGCACGCCCTGCCACAGCGGCAGCCCGGCGGTGCAGAACAAGTTTGAGAATCATCCCTAGGCGTTCAGGGCATCATGGCGCCTACGGCGGCCTGCGCCGCCTTTTGCCCGCGCCCTTCCCGCCCGGGAGGGGCGTTCCCCCCATGACGGTCTGTACCCGCTTTGCGGCACAGGCCGACCAAGGCAGCTTCCGTCCGTTAGCACGCCGCGCCACGGACACGTCACCCCGGAAAAGCGGGCCGACCAGCCGTCAGCCCGCTTTTTCCAGCCGCCCCGGGGCTGCCCGGCGGCTCCCGCATGGCCTGTCAAAAGGAATTTTCGTGCCGGGCCTCCCTTTCCCCCGCCCGATCCGCCGCGCCGGGACGCCCGCAGGGCAGACAGGACGGCTCAGGCCTCCCCGCCTCCCCCCATGCTCGCCGTCAGGGCCGCGTGCAGGCTGCCTCTGGCCGCGACGACAGCGGGCGCATCCACGGCACGCGGCCTGGGCAGAGCCAGCGCCTGCGCGCTCACAATCCCCCGTCTCTCGGCCATAAGGCAGACGGTGTCCGCCAGCAGGCAGGCTTCCTCCACATCATGGGTCACCAGCAGCATGGTCTGCCGGGTGCGGGCCTGCACATCGACCAGCAAACGCTGCATGCGCTCGCGGGTAATGGCGTCCAGCGCGGCAAAGGGTTCGTCCAGCAAAAGAAGACGCGGTTGCATGATCAGGGCACGGGCCAGTGCCGCACGCTGCCGCATGCCGCCCGACAACGCCCCGGGAAGCACATTCTCCCACCCTGAGAGGCCCACTGAGGCCAGCATGGCGGCCACGCACCGCCGCCGCACCATCGCCGGGAGGCCGCCAAGGCCGAAGCCGACATTGTCTGCCACAGACAGCCAAGGAAAAAGCGACTCCTCCTGAAAAACCAGCAGGCGTGACGGGCCAGGCGCACGACAGGCTTGCCCGTCCAGCAGGATTTCTCCCCCGTCAGGCGGCAGCAGCCCGGCAATCAGGCGCAACAAGGTGCTCTTGCCGCAGCCGCTGGCCCCGATGAGCGCGGTCACGCTGCCTTCCGCCAGCGTGAGATCCGTGGGCGGCAGGACGCGCACGCTCCCGAAGCGCTTGCGCAAGCCGCGACAGACAAGCAGATCCATCAGCGCACCTGCCCGGGAAGAAAGCGCACAAGCCCCAGCAGCAACCTGTCGCAGGCCGCGCCAAGGCAGGCAATGAGCACAATGCCGCAGATCAGCAAATCCACCTGCCCGTTCATGCGCGCATCCATGATGCACGCGCCCACCCCCCGGGAAACGCCGGTCAGTTCCCCAAGGACAAGATAGGCAAAGGCAAAGCCCAGAGCCACCCGCAAGCCGGCCGTGATCTGCGGCATGGCCCAGGGCAGCACAATGCGCCGAAAAATGGCCGCCCGCGACAGGCCCAGCATGCGTCCGCTGGCCACAAGGGCTGGCGGCACGGAAGCTGCACCGGACATACTACTGAAATAAATGGGGAAAAATGCCGCCAAGGCAATAAGCGCCATCGTGGTGACAAAACCGATGCCCAACCAGAGGATGGCCAGCGGCAACCAGCTGATGCCCGGAACCGCCTTGATGCCGTTGACGCTGACCGACAGCAGGGACGCCACCCGGGCCGAACGTCCGGCCAGCAGGCCCAGCGGCAGGGCCGTGGCCACGGCCAGACCATAGCCGCAGCCCACCCGGATCAGACTGGCAGCGGCATCCGGCCAGAATTGTCCGCACCAGCTGTCCCCGCCGCTCAGCCCGAGATAGCCGCTCATGGTGCGCAGCACATCCGTCGGCGACGGCAGCAGCCAGGGCGGCACCCGCCCCGACGCGCAGATCAGTCCCCAGAACAGCAGAACAAGCGCGGGCAGGCACCAGGGCAGCAGCCGCCTGAGCAGCGCCCCGCGTCCGGCATCAGCGGGCCGGGCCATCATGGGGCGAGGCATCCGCTTCCGTACGCAGGGCGTCCACAAAGGAGGCATCGACCAGCCGTCCGTAATCCGGCTCCCGCGCAATGAGGCCCAGCGCCTTCATGCGCGCCCCAAGGGCGGCCAGTTGCCGCAGAAATCGCGCATCCATGTCCCAGGTCAGCTCCATATTGGGCAGGGCCGCTTCCAGCAGGGGCCTTTCCAAGCCCGTAAGCCGGGCCGCCGCTTCCAGCCAGCGTTCCGGCGCGGCGCGCAGCGCCTCCGTGGTCTTCTTGTGGGCCTCGACCATGCGCCGCACCCGTTCCGGATCCTTTTCGATCAGCTCCCTGCGCACCAGCAAGCCGCTGTTGATAGGCCCGATGCTGTCGTCAAAATAGGGATGGGCCAGCACCCGGCCCAGTCCCCGCCGCACGGCCTGTGTGGGCAGGGGTTCGCCGGAAAGATAGGCATCCACATCGCCCCGGGACAGCGCGGCATTCATGTCGAAGAAATCCACACGCAGGAGCCGCACATCGCGGCGCGCGTCCAGCCCGCAGCGTTGCAGCAGCTCACGCAAGAGCACCTCGTGCATGGTGCCGGGCACATAGGCAATACGCTTGCCGCGCAATTGCTCCGGCTTGTCGATGCCGCTGTTCCTGCCCACCACGAGCGCCGAACATTTGGCGCAGAGCGAGGCCACCAGCACCACCGGCTCGCCACGTTCGGCGGCCTGAATGGCAAGGGCCAGCGTTGTTCCCGTCATGTCCAGACTGCCCGCCAGCAGGGCGGCCTTCTGATCCGCCGGATTGGTGAAGGGCCGCACCTCCACCTGCACATCCTTGCCCAGAAAATCGGCATAGGCATAGGGTTGCATGGTCTGCGCCGTCTTCCACGTTCCCAGCCGCCAAGTTTCCGCCTGTGCGGGGGGCGTCAGCACCGTCAGTGCCAGAACGCCTGCCGCCAGCATCGTCAGCAATCCCTTCATGCGTCCTCTCCTTCCATGCCGCAGGCGGCAGCCGCCAGCATGACCGCCGTTCCCAGCTGCAGGGGATCGTGCCAGAAACGCCGGGCATCGGGCAAGCGTCCGGGCCAGCGGCAGGGCACGCCGGGCGCGCTGACGCAGGCCCCGTGGGTCAGCCGCTCACGGGGAAAACACGCTCCCGTGGGCGTGGCGTCCAGCAGACAGGCAAAGGGGGGCAGCGCGGCAAGCGCAGCGGGTTCCAGCCCCGTGCAGGTCGGCAGACCGGCGGCCCGGGCCTGCGCCCGGCCCGGCACAGTGTCGCACAAGGAGACCGCATAGCCGTGCCCGCCGAGCCAGGCGGCAGCGGAACAGCCCACCGGCCCGGCTCCCAGCACCAGCGCGCGGCGCTCAAGATGGTGACGGCAGGCCATGCTGTCCAGCGCCGCCGCAAAACCGCGCCCCGTGGCCCAGCCGTTTTCGGCCCGGCCCCCGTCCCGCAGATTTTCCGCAAGATAGGTCTCGTCGTCGGCCCAGAGCAGGATATCGCAGGCCCCCGCGCGGGCCTGCGCAAAACCGGCGGCATCGGGCGGCAAAATATCCGCCGGACAGCCCAAAAAGGCCGCCGTGGCGGCCAGCAGCTCGGCAAAGCCGCCGATGCGCCCTTCCCCGCTGCTCACCGGCACAATGCCCACCCGGGCGGCGGCCAGACGCCGACGCACCATGTCGTCGGGCAGATCCAGCGCACGGGCGCAAAGTTCCGGCAGTTCCACAGCCAGATTTTCCCGCATGCGGCGGGCGTATGCCGCCCAGTCCCCGGCCTGACCGGCCAGATCCGCTTCGCTCAGACGTGTCATATGCATTCCTCCCGCACAGCGGCGGGCATGGGCCGACAAGGCCAGCCGCCGCTTTGTCCCGCAAAGGCCGCGCTCAGACGGCGCGCAGAAAGGCCAGTGCCGCGTCCCGCCGTTCGACCAGCTCCCCCGCCGTGTCCGCCGCCAGCAGGAGCACCGCCGACCAGCGGCGGGAACGCAGGCTGCCGCCGATCAGCATGCCCAGCGCGCCGGGAATGTCCTCCCGCCATTGCAGCGGCCCGGCCTGGGCGAGGTCATGCTCGCCGGGGAAGAAGAGATCACCGCCCTGACGGGCCACATGCAGATAACAGGCCGGACGGGGCAACTCCCGCCCCGGGGCCGGCACATGAGGGACAAAGCAGGCCGCAAGCTGTTCGGCCAGATTGACGCCCGTGGAGAGCCAGACCGTCAACGGGGTCTGACTGGGAAAACGGGCGTCGATTTCCAGCACGCGCAGGCCGTCAGGAGCGGCGATGACCTCCACATCCATGAGACCGCGCAGCTTCAGGCGTTCGGCCAGACGCAGCAATTCCCGGGCCGTGGCCGCCGCAAGGGGCGCATCCTCCACGGGCGCCAGCACGCCCCGGCAGTCAAAAACATCGTCCAGCAGGAGTTCCGTCAGCTGAAAGGTGCGGTAATGGCCCGGCGTGCCGCAGATTTCCAGCGAAAACTGCCGTCCCGGGCAATAGGCTTCCACCACCCAGCCGGGCGTGTCCGCGCCCTGCGGCAGACAGGCCAGCAGCTCTTCCCGGCTGCGCACCAGCCGTACGCCCCGGCTGCCGCTGCCCGCCGAGGGCTTGATGATGAGGGGAAAGGCCGTTTCCGGCCCGCTGTCCGCCGGGCGAGGAATGGGCGTGCCGCAGCGCATGAAGAGTTCGCGGCTGCGCAGCTTGCTGCTGCTGACGGCATAGGCGGCGGGGTCATGGGCCAGCGGCAGTCCCGCCCGCCGACAAAAGCGCGTCAGCGCGGCAAGGGCCGGAGCATCCTCCAGGGCGGGCAGCAGGATATCCGCGCCGCTCAGCGCCCGTGCCAGCGCGGCGGTCGCCGCGTCCGGCGTATCGAGGCTGCGCACGTCGGCGCAATGAAAGGTGTCGGCCAGATGCCGGGCCGATGGCTCGGGCCGCCTGTCCACCAGCAGCGCCTGCCAGCCGGCCAGCCGGGCCAGCAGGCAAAGTTCCACCCCCTGCAGGCCCCCGCCGATGACGGCTACCCGCATGTGCCGCCCGTCCTTTCCCCGGCATCGGGCGTCAGCGTCCGCCGCCGTTCGGTCAGCCAGCGGGCATAGTCCCCGGGGCTGGCCGCTTCCAGTCCGAGCCTGTCCAGCACCGTGCGCACGGCCGCCACGCCGCGCCGTT
The DNA here is from genome assembly GCA_019118345.1 of Candidatus Desulfovibrio intestinavium. GTDB lineage: Bacteria > Desulfobacterota > Desulfovibrionia > Desulfovibrionales > Desulfovibrionaceae > Desulfovibrio > Desulfovibrio intestinavium. Next base: position 125,371 of record DWZD01000053.1, read on the forward strand.
CGTTGTCGATATCCAGTTCGCGCGAGGCGACGCCGGCAAAACCGCGTCCCGACGGCACAAGGGAGGTCACCACATTGGCCCCGGCCTGCAGGCGCATGGTCAGCCCAGCCAGCCCGTCCACATCCAGCGAGGCGGGCACCAGCCTGTCGGGCATGAGCAGACGCATGGCGGCCAGAGCGCGCAGCTCGTGCGCCCGCCGCGCCGCCAGCGAATCTCCCGCCTGCGGGGGCAGGGTACAGGCATGCGGCACATAGCTCATGGCCCGCACCTGCGAGAGCGGCTCACCGTACATGCTTTGCAGGGAATGCGCCAGCTGGGCGGCATTTTCGCCCACGCCGGTCAGCAGGCCGTCCTCCACCAGCAGTCCGGCGGCGGCGGCGTCCCGCCGGGCCTGACAGCGGCGGTCAAAGTCCTGCCCGACGCGCAGGGCGGCAAAGAGCGTGCGGTCATGGGTCTCCTGATAGCAGGCGTACCAGTCCGCCCCGGCCGCGCGCAGGCGGGCGAGCTGGGCGGCGGAAATGACGCCGGGCGAGACCATGACGGGCAGGCCCGTTGCCCGGCGCAGGGCGGCCACCATTTCTTCCAGCCGGGCAAAGCCCTCCCCTTCCATCAGGCAGGGATCCTCGCCCAGGGTCAGGTCCAGCAGATGCACGCCGTCCCCGGCCAGCCGCTGCCCGGCCTCCAGCACTTCGCGCAGCGACTTGCGGTAGCGGATTTCCGCGTGGTTGCTGCGCCGGTACTGGCAGAAGGTGCAATCATTGCGGCAGAAGGTGCTGAGATACAAAAAGCCGTACAGGAAAACCCTGTTGCCCCACTGTGCCGCGCGCGCCGCGCGCGCCCGCCGGAACAGCGCCTCGTCGGCCGCGGCGTCAGCGCCTTCCAGCAGGGACAATACCGCCTCACGTTCCGGTTCACGCCTCATAGGTGCAACCTGACTCCCCCATAATAGGTCAGACTCCGTCCGGCCCTGGCCACGTTGCCGTCACCGGTTGCGCTCATGGTCAGGCGCTCCAGCCCGAAGCCGATGCCCACCCAGTTTTCCATGATGCCCCAGGCGGCATCCAGCGGATGCGGCCCCACAGCCGAGGAGGCCAGCTCCATGCCGTTGCCATCCACAAAATCGTCGGTCTCGCCATAGACTGAGGATTCCTCCCCCACGAGCCGCCAATCGGCGATGCCCGCCGTTTCCAGCACCAGCCGTCCCCAGCGCAGCAGGCGTTCCCGCAGGCTTTCCCCTTCGGGAATGCCCATTTCCACGAGATTGAGCATGGTGAATTCATTGGCATGGCGCTGGCCCTGCGTTTCGCGGCGAAAGCACGGCCCCACCTCGAAAAAGCGCAGGGGGCGCGGGCGCAGACGCCCCAGCTCCCGCATGCATTCATAGAGATTGGGGGCCAGCATGGGCCGCAGGCAGCGCCGCTCATCCAGCCAGAACACCTGCTTCTCCATGATGGATCCGCTGAATACGCCCATTTTTTCCAGCCGCTTGCGGGAAATGATGAGCGGCGTATGCACCTGCAGGAAGCCCTCGGCGCGCAGGGCCGCGGCAAGGCGCTCCTCCAGCGAGAGGATGAACGGACGACGCTCGCCCTCGCACAGCGCCGCAAGGCGCTCATGCTGCGCCGCGACAAGACGGCATTCCAGCCGCTGAAAGGCCTGATTGCGTTGGGCCGCATCCGCAAAGACGGCGGCAAGCTCCTCCGGCCCGGCCCCAAGTTCGGTCAGTCGGCCCGTCTGTTCCTCGCTGTAGGGGATCATGCCTCCGCCCCTCCTTCCGGGCGCAGTACCGCGCCGGACTTCTTGCGGAAGGTCGTGCCCCGGTATTTCTGCACCTTCCATTCGGGAACCGCGCACTGCGGGCAGGGGGCGACATACTGCTTGTTGCGCAGCCAGCGGCTTGCCCGCGAGGTGCGCGAATTGCGCACCAGAAAGGTCTTGCCGCAATGGGTGGACACAAGGGCATGATCGCCGTTGACCTCCATGCTGCGGATGCCGTGCAGGATGCCCCGCCGGGACGGCCAGAGCTTCATTTTGCCGATGAGGGCAAACAGGGGCTGATTTTTGCGGTAGGTGCGCTTTTTGGGCGCCGGGCGGGTGGGTACGGGTATCTGGCTCATGTCCGCTCTCTCCTGCGTCCCGGCAGGGCGGCGGTTGCGGGAAGAAAGCGGCGCAACGGCCTCGAGCCGGGCGAAAAAAAATGGCGGGGTGTCCGGGAGTCTCACCCGGCTACAGGGGTTTAGAGTCCCTGCGATCCATACGATCCACACCCCGTGCCTGAACATCGCCGCCCCATGCGGGCGCTGTTTCAGCTATATCCCAGACCCCCGGCGCTGTCCAGAAGATATATCAGAATCGGACAATTCGGCCTGAAAAACGGCAGCGGTTCGGCCAGTCCGACCCGTTTCCGCTTGTGCATATATCACGGATCAGGCCAATCGTCTTCGCGGCGCGACCGGGAGCGGGGGCCGGCTGCGGCCGTGACCGCGGAGCTGGACATCGCCGCCCGGAGATGGCCCGGGAACGACGCAGACAGCCAGTATTCCTGCCGCAAAATGCTTGCCGCCGCCGTCAGATTGCCGCAGGCCAGGGAATCCAGAAGCCGCTTGTGCACCCCGATAACGCCTGCACGCCGCCCGGCCGCATGTTCCGGGCGGCGCGGCAGCATATCCAGACGACGCAGCAGGGGGGCCACCAGCCGGGCCGTGGGATGGGCGTTCGCCCAGCCCGTCAGGAGACAATGAAAATCCCGCTCAGCGCGGTGAAACAGCACGTCATCCCCTTGCCGGGCTGCCGCCTGCTGCTGGCGCAGAGACAGGGCCAGCGGCCGCAAAAACGCCCCTTGCGGGCCGGGAAAGCGTCTTTCCAGCGCATCCGCTTCCAGCAGGCCAAGGATGCGGCAGATATCCATGACTTCCGCCGGCGACGGCGAGCGGACAAAGACGCCCTGACGCGGGCGAATCTCCACAAGGCCTTCCAGTTCCAGCCGCAGCAGGGCATCGCGCAGCGGGGTTCGGCTGATGCGCAGCGCCCGGCAGAGCGCATGCTGATCAATGCCCTCGCCTGCACGCCGGTCAGCGGCCTGCAGCCATTCGGCAAGGTAGCGATAGACACGTTCTCGCAGGGAAAGACGCGCGCCGTCATTTCCCGTCAGGCAGGGAAAAGTCATGTTCACCTCCTGTCCAGACCTCGTGGACCGGTCGGATGCGCGGACACGCCGCATTCAGGCCATGACAGGCTGGCTTCCCGGCTCAAGGATCATCCTCATCCGCGTCTTCCCACGACAACGTCGCAGTGACCTCAGGCGGAATCGTCCCCTTTCACGGTTGCGGGCCAGCGTCGGACTTGCACCGAACTTTCCAATTCTCCCGACGGCATATCGGGCACCTGTCTTGCCGCAACAATGGTTGCAAAACCATTTCCTTGTCTTTTCGTAGCCTAAAATATATCAGAGAGCAAGAACCGGCTTCCCCCTTGCTATTAACCATATTTTTCACTAGAATAAATTATTTTCGTATTATGAAAGGCAATACGTATCATTTCCTTTCTCTGGCTGAAACTTCGTGACAATCAAAATATCATATCGGCGGCAGGGGGTGTCGCATGAAACAATTGCCAGGCAAAAAACGGTCGGACGCCGCCCAGTCGCCCCGGCAGGACTCGCTGCGGGAGCAGGTTTACCAGTACCTCAAGGACGCCATGAGCGAAGGCACGCTGCGCCATGGCGAATTTCTGGATCAGGACATCATTTGCGAACGCCTCAACGTCAGCAAGACGCCTCTGCGTGATGCGCTCATCCGGCTCGAGGCGGAAGGATTCGTGTCCATTCTCCCGCGCAAGGGAGTGCAGATCAATCCCATTACGCCTGAGTTCATCCGCAGCGCCTATCAGATTATTGGTGCGGTGGAAGTGGATTGTCTTGACGAAGTGTTTGATCGCCTGACGGCGCGGCACATTGACGAATTCGAGGAATCCAACGAACGCCAGTGGCAGTTGCTCAAGCAGGACAATTATATTGACTATTATGAAGAAAACATCCGTTTTCACAATATCTTTCTCAGCCTGTCCTCCAATACCCTGCTGGACAAGACGCTGATACATTTGCGGCGGCGGCTCTACGACTTCCCGCGCCGCAGCTACTCCTATGACTGGGAAGCCTTCAACCTCGAAACCCACCGCCGCTTCATTGATTCGGTCAAATACGGCAACAAGGCCGCCGCCATGAGCATCTTCCGCATCGAGCACTGGTCGTTCGATGTGCACAAAAAATTCTTCAAGCTCTATTACGATTTTGACGAAAAATCCCTGCGCTGATCCGCTTCCGGCCCTGTCGCGGACAGGGCCGGGACGACCGACCGGCCTGCCTGCCCGCGCAGCCATCTTCCCGGCAGTCGCGCGATGGGCAAATCCCGCCGTGCCCGTGGCGCATCACGGTGCGCAGTTCCCGTCCCTGCCCGGGGCCGCCTCAGCCGTGTTCACGGCGTAGCCGGCCTCCCGCAACAGCGCCCGGGCCTGCGCCATGTCAAATCCCCGCCAGGCCTCCCCGCAAAAGGCTTCGTGGCGCGGTACGGCCCCCCCTTCCACCACGACGACGTTTGCGCCCCACTCCACGGCCAGCCGGCTGGCGGGATGCACGCAGATGTCGGGCACGCGCAGCCCGCCGCACAGTCGCGTAATGGCCGTCAGCTGGGCCAGTCGCCGTTCCGAAAGGACTTCCCGCCGGCCGTCGGGCGTGCCCGGCACCGCCACGCGGGCCATGACTCCGCTCAGGACAGCCCCGTTTTCCAGTGCGGTCATCAGCACATGGGCAATCTCCTCATTGCTGTGCTCAGGCCCCACCGGCTCCACCAGATGCGCCAGACGCAACGGCGAGCGGGCCACCGCCCGCAGAGTCTCCAGCCGTTCCTCGGGCGTGAAGCAGGTGCATGCCCCCTCGCCCAGCCGCAGGGAATGGTAGACCACGTCAATGCCCGCCGCCTGCATGGCGCGCACTTCCGCATCCCCCATCTGCCCCGTGTTCACGACCATATGGTACGCACCGGGCACGGCATCGCGCACCTGCCGCGCCAGCCGGCACAGCCTCTCAAAACCGTAAAATTCGGTCGTGCGCAGCGTGACCCAGTCCGCTCCGTCGTGCACCAGCCGCCGCGCCGTGTCGATGACCTCTGCCGGGGCCAGTTCGCGTTCCTCCCGCATCAGGCCCCAGCGCGCGCCGAAGGCGCAGAAGGTGCAATTCTTGGGGCAGGGCCGGCAGTCAAGGCCAATGGCGCTCCATACCCGGCCCCGGTTCCCGGTCGCCACCCGGGCCAGCCGCCCGGCGGCACGCCCGAGGCAAAGCGCGGCCTCTGAGGCCGGATCAAGGGCCAGCAGGCGCAGGATCGCCTCCCGGTTCAGGGATTCGCCCGCCAGGGCCTGTTTTTCCAGCGTATGGATCCACATGGTGTCGTTCATGTTTTTTTGCCTCCGCGTCATTGGCCGCATCCGCACATCTGATATATCTAGATTACCCCAAAAGGACGGGGTTCCGTCAAGCCCCAAACCGCAATCCGCCACAAAGCCGCACGCCCCAGATGAGACCCTTCGCAAGAATTTTATATAACCATGTGAAACACATAAAATATTTTTTCAATCGCTTGTCAAGCGGCATGCGCAATATCTGATCGCCGGCTCGATCCTGAACGTGAAAATAATATCTCTTTTAATTTAATATGGTTATCAAAAAAATTTTGTCGAACATCCTGTAGCGAGCCGCTGCGGATCGCCTTTTTTGTGTCCGTGAGCAGCGGTCATGGGGGACGATCAAATAAAAGATATATTTATTTAATATATTGATTTTATTTATTTTTTAAAAAAATTATCATAAATTTTTGCCCCTGTCCCGCCACGGCTGCCAAAAAAAGCTGGACAGAAACGGCCGGAGTCGGTAATTTTACATCACGAGATATATCTGACACGGGCACTCCTCATGCCAGCGTCATCACACAAGGAGCAGCACATGCAGGGCAAGGCGCTCATTATGGAAGTTCTCAAGGGAAAGGCCGTGGAACGGACCCCCTGGGTTCCCTACACCGGCTCACAGATCGCCAACCTTAAAGGCTACACGGCGCAGGAAATGTTCCGTGATGCCGACAAGCTCTTCGCCTGCTGCCTCGAGGCGGAGGCCCAGTACCTGCCGGACGGCATGACGCCCATGTTCGACCTGCAGGTGGAGGCCGAAATACTGGGCTGCGAGCTGACCTGGTACGACAACACGCCCCCCACGGTCTCTTCGCATCCTCTGGCCGGAGAGCTGATCATCCCGCATCAGCGCATCAGCCGCGAGGACGGGCGCATTCCGCTCATTCTCGACGTCATGCGCCGCTTCAAGGCCGCCCGGCCCGACGTGGCCATGTACGGTCTGGTTTGCGGCCCCTTCACCCTGGCCTCGCATCTGCGCGGCACGGACATCTTCATGGACATGTACGACAACGAGGAGGGCGTGAAGGCGCTCGTGACCTACTGCGCCGAGGTTGTCCAGGATGTGGCCCGCTATTACATCGAGGCCGGCTGCGACATCATTGCCGCCGTGGATCCGCTCGTCTCCCAGATTTCCCCGGACATGTTCACCACCTTCCTGAGTGAACCCTATACCGGCTTCTTTGCCTTCCTGCGCGAACAGGGCATCCCCGGTTCCTTCTTCGTCTGCGGCGACGCCACCAAGAATATCGAACCCATGTGCCTCACCCGCCCGGATTGCATCGCCATCGACGAAAACGTGGACATCGTCGAGGCCAAGAAGATCACCGACGCCCATGACATCACCATTTCCGGCAATCTCCAGCTGACCGTCACCATGCTGCTGGGCACCCAGCAGGACAATCAGAAGGAGGCCCTTGACCTCATGGACAAGCTGGGCACGCACCGCTTCATCATCGCGCCCGGCTGCGACGTGCCCTTCAACGCGCCCGCGGCCAATCTGGTGGGCGTGGGCGAGGCCGTGCGCAACCCGGACGTGGTGCGCAAGGCCCTGGCAAATTATGTGGCCGTGGACAATCTGCCGGAAATCAGCCTGCCGGATTACGACAATCTGGATCATGTCCTGCTGGAAGCCGTCACCATTGATTCCAAGACCTGCGCGGCCTGCGGCTACATGGTGGCCGCCGCCGAAGCCGCCGCCAAACCCTATGGCGACCGGGTCAGGGTGGTGGAACGCTCCATCATGCATCCGGAAAGCCTGAGTTTCATGAAAAAGGTCGGCCTGAGCAACCTGCCCTCCCTGCTCGTGCAGGGGCAGATTCGCCATATTTCCCTGATCCCGCCGGTGGAAACGATCAGGGAAGAAATCGAGGCGGCGCTCGGCAAACTGAAATAGGAGCGCAACGCGAGGACGGGGCGGCCTGGGCCGCCCCCCCCAACGGCGACGGCGGAGCAGACGGCATGCGCAAGGAACTCATCATCCTATCCGGCTTTCTCGGCAGCGGCAAGACGACCCTGCTGCGGCATCTGCTGCGGCATTGCGCGTCCCGCAGGGTCGCGGTGCTGCTCAACGATTTCGGCGAAATCCCCGTTGACGGCGCCATCCTGCGGCAGGACGGCGCGGCTGACGGCTTCGTCATGGAAATCGGCGGCGGCTCCGTCTTCTGCGCCTGCCTGCGCGAGTCCTTCGTGCTGGCCCTGCAGCGCATGAGCCAACGCCCGGAGGAGCTGGTCATCGTGGAGGCCTCGGGCATGTCCGATCCCTCGGTCATGGACAGGATGCTGCAGCTTTCGGGGCTGGATGCCGTCTTTGACCATACCGCCACGCTCTGCCTCTTCGACCCTGTCAAAAGCCTCAAGCTGGCCCGCGTGCTGGAGGTCATCCCCCGCCAGCTGGCCGCCGCCACCGTGGCCGTCATCACCAAGAGCGATCTGGCCGATGAAGCGGAATTGGCGGCTGCCCGGGCCTATATCGCCGAGCGGGAACCGAACCTGCCCATCGTCACCAGCGCGCACGGCCGCATCGACCTTGCCGCGCTGCCGGGGCGGGTGGCCCGCAGCTTCAGCCTGGGCTTCAATACCCCGGAGACCCGGCCTGACGCCCTGAGCATCGAACGTGTCGCCTGCACGGCGGCGGAACTTGCCGCTGCCCTGCGGGCCGATGAAAACGTGCTGCGGGTAAAGGGATTTGTCCGCGCACAAGACGGCATCTGGTTTCTTTCGGATACCGGACGGGAGATGGAGCAACGCCCCGCCGAGGCCGCCCCGGTGCCCCTGTCCATCATCTGTCTGCAAGGTTCGGCCGAAAGCGTCCGCAACACCCTACAAGCCGGGTCCATGCTCTGACCCGCATCAAGGAGCCTACCATGAGCGCCATTCTGCAAGAAATTTCCGAAAAGCTGCAAAAGGGCAAGATGAAGGAAGTGGCCGATCTGACCAAACAGGCCCTTGCCGAAGGCATTGCCCCGCTCACCATTCTCAATGAGGGCCTCATGCCCGGCATGGACGTCATCGGCGAGCGCTTCAAGAACAACGACATCTTCATCCCCGAAGTGCTCATTGCCGCCCGTGCCATGTCGGCGGGCACCGAAGTGCTGCGACCCCTGCTGGTGGGCGACCAGCTGGAGCAGAAGGGAACGGTGGTCATCGGCACCATCAAGGACGACCTGCACGACATCGGCAAGAATCTCGTGCGCATGATGATGGAATCCAAGGGCCTGACCGTCATCGACCTGGGCAACAGCGTGGCCCCGGCCAAATATATCGAGGCGGCCAAGAAGCACCATGCCGACATCATCGCCTGTTCGGCCCTGCTGACCACCACCATGGTGCACATCAAGGATGTGGTGACGGCCGTGGCCGCCGACCCCGAGCTGGCCGGCCGGGTCAAGGTGATGATCGGCGGCGCGCCGGTCAATGATACCTTCCGGGAGTCCATCGGCGCGGATATCTATACCCCCGACGCCTCCACCGCCGCCGAAAAGGCCGTGGAAGTCTGTGCTGCCATGCACGCCTGATGCCTTTCCCCCGGGCCGGGGAGTCCCTCCCCGGCCCTGCAGGAGTTGCCATGCATCTGCTCTGCTGCGAAGTCCTACGTCCCGAACTCCAATGGCTGTGCGACCGGCTCGCCCTGACGCCGGACATCCGCTATCTGGAGCAGGGACTGCACGACCGGCCGGACGAACTCCGGCAACGCCTGCAAGAGGCCGTCAACGAGCTGGAAGCCCGTGGGGTGCCCCGCATCCTGCTGGGCTACGGCTTTTGCGGACGCGGTCTCTGGGGCGTGAGCACATGCCGGGCCACCCTGGTCATGCCCCGGGTGCATGACTGCATCCCCGTCCTGCTGGGCTGCGCGCAACAGGATATGGAATCCGTCTCCCGGGAGGGCAGCACCTATTGGATGAGTCCCGGCTGGCTGCGGTATTCGCAGCTGGACTTCATTCAGCGCCGCGAGGAGCGGCAACGGGAGTTTGAACAGCGTTACGGCAAGGACAATGCCGATTTTCTCATGGATCAGGAACGGCAATGGCTGCGCAATTATACCAATGCCTGCCTGATCTGCCGCGACGGTTTTCCGTCATCCGCCGAGGTGGAGCGGGATGCCCGTTTCGTGGCTGAGGATGCCGGCCTGCCCTACCGCAGCGTGACCGGCAGGGACGACTTTTTGCGGGCGCTGCTCACGGGCGGCCATGATCAGCGCTTTCTGACCCTTCTCCCCGGGCAGACGCCGGACGTGGATGCCGACGGGCGCATTGTGGCAACAGCAAAAAGGTGACGGCATGAGCAAGGGAAGCATCACGGTACATCATGCACAAGGCGTCCTGCGCCTGAGCTGCGAGACAGGCACGCCCCTCGCCCCCCTCCTGCGGGACGCGGGCCTGCTGGCCCTGCCCTGCGGGCGCGGCCAGTGCGGCAAGTGCCTCATCTATGCCGATACGCCGCCCACGCCGGAAGAACGGACGCTGCTCGGCCCCGCGCGGCTCGACAGGGGCCTGCGCCTGGCCTGCCATACCCTGACCCGCGACGGGCTGGAAGTGACCGTGCCGCACGAAGGGGAACTGCGGGTGCTGACCAGCTTTGCCGGTACGACCTATGACCGCGAGCCGCTTGTGCGGCGGCAGCCCCTTGCCGTGCCTCCGGGCACGCTGGAGGATCAGCGCGACGACGTGCGGCGTCTGCTGGCGGCCGCCGGGGCCGACCGTCACTGCCTGACCCTGGAACAGCTTGTCGGGCTGCCCGCCCTGCTGCGCTCGGGGCAGCCGCTTGACGGTCTGCTGCAGGACGGCTGCCTGATTGGGGTCAGGCCGCAAGACCATTCCCTGGCCCTGATCGTCGATATCGGCACCACCACCGTGGCCGCCCTGCTGCTGGACGTCGATGAGGGGCGCATCCTTTCCTCCCTTGGCGAACAGAACGCGCAGGCTCCCTACGGAGCCGACGTGATCAGCCGCATACAGCAGGAAATGGCCTGGGAAGCCGGGGGAGGCCGGGGGGACAATCCCCTGCAGGCCGCCATTTGCCGTCAGATCAATGCCATGCTGGCGCGCCTGCTGGCTGAGGCCGGCAGGGAGGATGTGGATTTTCTCTCCCTGACCGGCAATACGACCATGCTGCATTTGCTGTGCGGCCTGCCCGGTGAACACATCAGCCGCGCCCCCTTCATTCCCGTCACGCTGGAGGCCATGCGCCTGCCCGCCCGGCGGCTGGGCATCGACTCGCAGGCCGAATGTTTCCTCCTGCCGGGCATTTCGGCCTATATCGGCGCGGACATCGTGGCCTCGCTGCTGGCCGCCGACGCCCACCATCCGCAACCGCCCTTCCTGCTCATCGATCTGGGCACCAATGCCGAAACCGTCCTCTGTGCCGGCGGCGAGCTGCTGGCCTGCTCGGCGGCTGCCGGGCCGTGTTTTGAAGGGGCCACCCTTTCCTGCGGCATGGCCGGGCAGGACGGCGCCATTGACAGCGTCACGGCCCACGCCACGGAGGGCCTTGCCGTGACGACCATCGGTCATGTTCCGGCGCGCGGCCTTTGCGGCTCAGGGGTGCTGGACGCGCTGGCGCTTTTGCTCGATGCCGGGCTGGTGGACGAAACCGGACATCTGGAAGCGGACGATTCGCCATTGGGACGCCGGGTGCGGGGCAATGCCCTGCACCTTGCGGAGGGCGTCTTTCTCACGCAGCGGGATATCCGGGAAGTGCAGCTGGCCAAGGCCGCTGTGCGGGCGGGGGTGGAAATCCTCCTGCGGGAGGCCAATCTCTCGCGGCAGGACATCCAATGCCTGTATCTGGCCGGGGGCTTCGGCTCGGCCATGCGGCCGCGCAGCGCCGTCCGCATCGGCCTTGTGCCCCGGGAATGGGAAGAGCGGGTGCGCGTCCTCGGCAATGCGGCCAGTTTCGGCGCCTTGCGCTATGTGACGGAAAAGGACGCGCCGCGTGCGGCCCGGGCTCTGATCCGGCGCACGCGCTATATCGAACTTTCGGCCCACAGCGGCTTTGCCGATGCCTATGTGGAGCACATGATCTTTCCCCTTTCCTGAAGCGGGACGCGCACGGGCGTTTCGCGCACGGAATGCGGAAAAAACGGCTGGGGCCGGCGGCAAGAGCCGCCTGAACGCACATCTCCAATGAATAGAGCGAGGTCTCGTATGAAAAGATGGGCGCATGAAAGTCTTTCGGGCGGGGTCGGCGTTTCGCTGAACTTCCTGCGCGAGAAGGACTGTGAAAAAATCCATGAAGCATCCCTTGAGGTTCTCAAGGATCGCGGCGTCTCCTTCGGCAGCGAAAAGGCCCGCGAAGTGCTTCGCGATCACGGCTGCTGGGAAGACGACGAGGGCTGCACCCACTTCCCCCGCACCCTGGTCGAAGACATGCTGGAAGCTGTCCCCTCGGAATTCGTGCACTATGGCCGAACCGAGGAGGACGACATTCACATGGCCCAGGATCAGGTCTATGCCTCCAACTTCGGCGAAGGCATCTATACCCTGGACATGAACACCGGCGAACGCCGGCCCACGGTCAAGCAGGATGCGGTGGACATCGTGCGCGTGGTCGATGCTCTCGACAACGTGCATATCTACAATCGCGCCATCGGCCCGCAGGACGTGCCGAGCGAGTCCGCCCCCCTGCACAATGCCGAAGTGGCCCTGTGCTACACGAGCAAGCCCATGCATCTGGTCTCCGGCTCGCCGTTCCAGACCAAAAAGATGATCAAGATGGCCGAGATTGCCGTCGGCGGCAAGGAAACGCTGAAAAAGCGCCCCCGCACCGCCTTCAACCACACGACCATCAGCCCCCTGCGCATTTCGGCCGAAGCCTGCGAGAACGCCATGCTCGTTTCCGAAGCCGGTTTGCCCAACCACATTCTGGTCATGGTGCAGCAGGGCGCCACGTCGCCCATTCGCTACGCCGGCAGCGTGGCCGTGCACAATGCCGACTTCCTGGCCTTCAACACCCTCATGCAATGCGTCAGGAAGGGGAATCCGACCTTCTACGGTTCGTCCGCCTGCGTCATGGACATGAAGAAGGGCCTGTCGCTGGTGGGCGCGCCCGAAGTCTTCGTGCTCAATGCCGCCCATGCGCGCATGTCCAAATACTACAACATCCCCAGCTACATTGCCGGTGGCTAGACGGATAGCAAGTGCAATGACATGCAGGCCGGCGCCGAACGCGCGCTCAACCGCCTGATGACCGCTCTGGCAGGTGCCAGTGTTCTTTTCGGTCAGGGCATGCTTGAGACGGGCATTACGTTCGACATCCCGACCCTGCTTGTGGACGACGAAGTCATTGATTATGTGCTGCGCATGCTGGCAGGCTTCAAGGTTGACGCCACGACCCTGTGCACAGACATGATCAAGGAAGTCGGCCCCTTCGGTACCTATCTCGCGGAAATGGACACGCTGGAACATCTGGGCGAGCTGAGTACCTATCACTTGATGAACCGCGAGAACTACGACATGTGGGTGCGCTCCGGCAAGCCTGATCTCTACGAACAGGCCCGGGAACGCGCCCGGGAAATTCTGGCGACCCATACCCAGAAGAACCCGCTCAGCCCCGAACAGGTCAAGGCCATTCGCGACGTCGTCGTGGAAGCCGAAGAGGAACTGGGCGTGGCCGACTTCTGGCAGGGCAAGGAAGACAAGCGCTTCATCGACAACAACCTCTATTAGGCATTGCCGCCCCGCCCGGTGCGCCAGCCGCAGGCCCCGGGCAGAACGGGCAGCAAGCCGGATGCCGCAAGGCATCGCCCGGGCACAGGGAGGAGCGGCGCGGCGGAACATGGGGTTCCGCCTGCGCCGCTCCGCAACATGACGGAAGCCGCTTCCGGGGCCGGCATATCCCTGTCAGCCGACTTTCGGCTGGCGGGCGCGCGGTTTTTCCGGCATGATGCGCCAGCCCCGCGATGCCGTGCATCCCGGCAATCCCGCCGGAACGCGACGCACGCCTGACTGACAAGGACAGTGTATGCAGCCGGAATCTCCCAGCCCCGGACAGGTGGATGTCATCTCCTGCGGTATCGGCTTTCCCGACGATGCCTCCACGCGCGCATTGCTGACGCGCGCCCATGCCGTCTACGGCTCGCGCGCCCTGCTGGCCGCCTGCCCCCTGCCGCTCGGGGAAACCCATGTCATCGCCGCCCGGGCCCGCGAGGATGCCGCTGCCATTCTCGCACGCAGCCGCGCCGGGCAGCGTCTGGCGGTGCTGGCCTCGGGCGACGCCCTCTATCACGGTTTCGGCGGAACCCTTTTCCGTCTGGCACGCCCCGATGACGTGATCATCCACCATGCGGGCATTACCGCCTTTCAGGCCCTGTTCCAGCGGCTGGGCCGCCCGTGGGACGAGGCGCGCCTGTTCTGCGTCCATGCCGGCGAGGACATCCCGGCCCGCCAGATGGCGCAATGGCCCCTGAGCATCACCTATGCCGGCAGCCGCCATACGGCCGATGCCCTGGCCCGCGCCGTGCTGGCATGCCATCCCGCCGCCGCCGGACGCGACGCCGTCATGGCCGAGCGTCTGGGCAGCCCGGACGAACGCATTGTCCGCGCGCCCCTGCGGGACATTGCCGCCACCCCCTGCGGCCCCACCTCCCTGCTGGTGCTGCTGGAACATGAAGCCGGCAACGCGGAAGCCGCCATAGCGCCCCGGCTGGCATTGGGCCTGCCCGATGCGGCCTACGCGCACGAGGCCCATCTCATCACCGCGCCGGAAGTGCGGGCCGTCATCCTCTCCCGCCTCTGCCTGCCGCACTGGGGCACGCTCTGGGATCTGGGGGCGGGCAGCGGTTCGGTGGGCCTTGAGGCCGCGGCCCTCTGTCCCGGCCTGCGGGTCATCGGGGTGGAGCGCAAGCCCGAGCGCGCGGCCCTCATGGCCGACAATGCCCGCCGGTTGGGCGTGGCCAACTACCTGCCGCTGACCGGCGAGGCCCTGCCGCTCGTCAGCCTGCCTCCCGGCGCGCCCGAGGCGCTGCCCGCACCGGATCGGATCTTTCTCGGCGGCGGCGGACGGGAACTGCCGCGCCTGCTCGCGGCCTGCATGGATCGCCTCAGGCCCGACGGCCTGCTGGTGGCCGCCTCGGTCACCCTGCAAAGCCTGCGCGATCTGCTGGACTGGCGGCCCGAGTGCCGCGTGGGCCTTTGCCGTCTGGACGTGGCGCGGGAGGAAAGCCTTGCCCGCACGCACCGCGCCCTCAAGCCGCAAAATACCATCCACGTCTTCAGCTTCCGACGGGAGCCGCATCCATGAGGCGCGGGCGGCAAGATGCCACGGGCGGCGGCCAGGTCATCCTGCTCAACGGGCCGTCCAGCGCGGGCAAATCCACCCTGGCGCGCGCCCTTCAGGAGCAGCTGTTGCGCGAGCGGGGCCGTCACAGCCTCGTGCTGGCTGTTGACGCCCTGCTGCGGGCCGCTCCGGGCGGGCGGGAAAGCGTGCTCTCGGCTCTGGCCCATACCGGACTGCCCCTCATCGAGACCTTTCACGCGGCGGTTGCCGCCGCTGCCGCCGCCGGAGCCTGGGTCATCGTGGATCATGTCGTGGGCGAAAACCCGCTCTGGGTAGCGGATTTCTTTCGCCGTCTTGGCGGCGTCGCCGTGCTGGCCGTCCGGGTGGACTGCGAACATGGCGAACTGCGTCGCCGGGAGGAACGGCGCGCCGACCGTGCCCCGGACTGGCCCCATGCGGCCCGTCAGGCCCGCCACATCCATGCCTTCCTGCCCGTGCAGCTTCGGGTGGACACGACCCGAACCCCTCCCGAAGCCTGTGCCGCCCGCATCCTGCACACCCTTGATCAGGCCGCGCCCGCCTTCGGAGAAGCCGCAGCGCGGGAACGCCCCCGGCGCTTCCTGCGCCAGCGCCCGGGCCGGGCCGGTCGAAAAAAACGTCCTCCTGTCCGTTCATGTGACAGCCATTACCGGAGTCGCCAATGCACAAGCTGATCATCCCTCCCTTTTCGCAGCAGGCCGCCCGGGCCGTCCGGCAGCGGCTGGACAGCCTGGCCAAGGTTCCCGGCAGTCTGGGCAGCCTGGAAGAACTCGCCGTCCGTCTGGGCGGCATCACGGACACTGACAGGCCCGTCTTTTCCCGCAAGGCGGTCGTGCTCTTTGCCGGGGATCACGGCATCACCGGCAAGGGCGTCAGCGCCACCGGGCCAGAAGTGACGGCCATTCAGGTGCGCAACTTCCTTGCCGGCGGCGGCACCATCAACGCCTTCTGCCGCAATGCCGGAGCGCGTCTCGTGGTGGTGGACGTGGGCGTGGCCGATCCGCTGGACGGCGCGGAAGGTCTGGTACGCCGCAAGGTCATGCCCGGCTGCCGCGACTTCAGCGAAGGCCCGGCCATGAGCCGCGACGAGGCCCTGGCCTGTCTGCAGGTCGGCATCGACATGGCCCGCGAGGAAGCCGCGCGCGGCACGCAACTGCTTGCCGCCGGGGAAATGGGCATCGGCAACACCTCGCCCTCCTCGGCCATTGCCGCCGTGCTCGCCGGCGCGCCGGTGGAAGCCGTGACCGGCCTCGGTTCCGGCATTTCCTCAGCCGACCTGGCCCGCAAGACCGAACTCATCCGGCAGGGCATCGAGCGCAACCGCCCGAACCCCGACGATCCGCTGGACGTGCTGGCCAAGGTGGGCGGGCCTGAGCTGGCGGCCATGACGGGTCTCATGCTCGGCGGCGCCTCATTGCGCATTCCGGTGGTGGTGGACGGCTTCATTGCCGGGGCGGCGGCAGCCGTGGGCATCGCTTTGCGCCCCGAACTGCGCGCCATGCTCGTCGGTTCCCATTCCTCTGCCGAGCCGGGACATGCCCTGCTCATGCGCCACCTCGGCATCCCCACCTATCTGGATTTCGGCCTGCGCCTGGGCGAAGGCACCGGAGCGGCGCTGCTCTTTCCTCTCATTGATGCCGCCGTGCGCATTCTGGGCGAAATGCGCACCCTTGCCGAGCTGGAGATCCGGCGATGAGTCTGCGCGCGGCCATTGCCTTCTTTACCCGCCTGCCCGTCGGTGCACCTCCGGCCCATGCGAGCTTTCACGGCATTGTCGGCTGGCTTCCCGTGGTGGGCATCCTTGTGGGCGCGGGCGTGGCGGTCGTGCTCTGGTGTGCCGCGCACTTCCTGCCGCCCGCCGTCTGCGGCCTGCTCGGCTGTCTGGTCTGGGTGGGGCTGACCGGCGGCCTGCATCTGGACGGCGTGGCCGATTGCGCCGACGGCCTGCTGGTGGAAGCCCCCCCGGCCCGGCGGCTGGAAATCATGAAGGATTCCCGGCTGGGCACCTTCGGCGCGTTGGGCCTCTTCTTTGTCCTCGGCGGCAAGACCCTCGCCCTCGGTGCGCTGGTCAGCCCCGCCGGCGCTTCCGGCGCGGAACTTCTGCCGCTGCTGGCGCTCTGCGGCATGGCGGCGGTCACGGCCCGCAGCGCCGTCCTCCTTGCCCTGCTTCTGCCCTGTGCCCGGCCCGGCGGGCTGGGCAGCGCCATGAATACGGGCATCACCACGCGCAACCGTCTGTGGGCCGTGCTGCTGGCTCTGGTCTTTTGCCTTGCCAACGGAACACGCGGCCTGCTGGCGCTGGTCGTTGCGCTGCTGGTTGTGGCCTTTCTGCTGCGGGCCGCCCGGCGGCGCATCGGCGGCGTGACGGGCGATGTGTTCGGCTGCGTGGTGGAAGTGACGGAGTGCGGCATGCTCCTTGCCGTCTGCTGAATCCCGGACGGATACCACGCCGCCCTGTCCCGGCTGGCGCGGTCTGCGCCGCCGTTTTCCCCGCCGCGACCGCCATTCCCGTCGCACAGCGCCCGCCGCAAGCGGATGGTGCGCCCATCCTCGCGTATCTTTTTCGTTTTCTTCTTTTCCTGCCCGAGGTGCGCCATCTGCCTCACGGGCCTGCGCCGCTCCCGTCGGGACAGGGAAAGGCGTTGCCCGAGAAGGCGACATTCCAAAATATATCAAACAATATCACCAAATTGCATATCGAGTTCTCACCGCTTATATATTAACAAAACAAATGATGCATCTAATTTTTTTCAGAAACACCACATAATGAGGTGTTGACAATCTTTTGCAGAAAAATGTATAAAAATAGCCGGAGAAAATAGCATTATTCGGATATTAAATATATCAGATTATGCAATATATATTTTTCAAAAGAATGTGAAATTTCTAACACCAGAGGAGGATATACTTTCGTTCAGGCCGGAAACTCGTTGTAATCTACACCTAACCAATGGAGAATACGATGAAAATTTTTAAGCTCTTCTCACTTCTGCTCTGTGCTGCCCTGTTGTTCTCTTCCGTTGCTCAGGCCGAAACCCTGCGCATCGGCGCCGGCGACCCCGAAAATTCAGAAATGGGGGTTGTCGGCAACACCTTCAAGAAGTTCATCGAGGAAAAGACCAAGGGCAAGGTCAAAGTGGAGTGCTTCTACAGCGGCGCTCTGGGCGATGAAACGGAATGCCTGCGCAATGTGCAGAAGGGTTCCCTGCCCATCACCATTGCCGGTATCGCCAACATCGTGCCCTTTGAAAACCGCCTTGGCATCCTGACCCTGCCCTACCTCTTCGCCAATCTGGACGAAGTGGTCACGGGCACCAACGGCGCGCCGGCCGAGCTGCTCAACAGCTATGCCCTTGCCGCCGGTTTCCGCATCCTGACCTGGACTTATACCGACTTCCGCTACATCTCCAATTCCAAGCATCCCATCAAGAAGATGTCGGACATGCAGGGCCTGAAGTTCCGCGTGCCGCAAAGCGCGGTGCTTATCGCCGCCTACAAGGCCTTCGGCGGCAGCCCGACCCCCATCTCCTGGGCGGAAACCTTCACCGCGCTGCAGCAGGGCGTCGTGGACGGTCAGTGCTACGGCTACATTGGCTTCCGGGCCAACAAGTTCCAGGAAGCCAACCAGAAGTATCTGTCCGAAGTCCACTATACCTACCAGCTCCAGCCCATGGTCATCAGCGAGCGGGTCTTCCGCAAGATGGATCCCGAACTGCAGAAGCTGATCATCGAAGGCGGCAAGGTTGCCCAGCAGGCCGTGCTGGAATACCAGATCAAGGAAGCTGGCGCTGCCAAGGAATCCCTCATCAAGGACGGCGTGGTGATCAGCCAGCTTGAGGACGAAGATCAGTGGAAGAAGGCCGCCATGGAAAAGGTCTGGCCGGAAATGATGGAATTCGTGGGCGGGCGTGATGCCATCAACGCCTACCTGAAGGCCTGTGGCAAGCCCACCATCTAGCACGGCCCTGCCGGAAGGCAGAGCCGTACCGGGCACGACCGCAGGCTGACATGCCGTGTGCGGGCGGCCCGGCGGACAAGACTCCTGACGTGAAACCCGCCCGTCGTCATGCTGATGACGATGCGGCGCAAATACCAGACGGGCGGCAGATGTTCTGCCGCCCGTCTGTCATGTCGGCGCACAAGCCCTCAGGGCCTCCCGGCCAGCCGTCGCGCTCAGGCCTGGCGGCCTTCCTGCTCCTGCCCGTTGCCGACACGCGCAGCGCGCAGTCGCCGGACGGCCGCGCAGGGCCGCTGCGCCTGCCGCGGAATACGGCCCGCTGCCAGCGACCGCCCTATCCAGCCTGTTGCCGCCACCAGAATTCCAAAAAGCCGAAAATATCCTGCAACCAGAAGCCGACGCACGACGTTCCGTCAGCCAGCGTCAGCACGGGACAGGCCCGCCCGGCGCAGAAACGGTTTACCGCATCCCGCCAGCGGGGAGGCACATTGTCCGCGGGCAGCACGGCATACAGCCCGTCCCTGTCAAGGCGCACCGGCGCGCGCTCCCCACCGGGAAAGCCCAACGCCCCGTCGTCCGCGCAGGGCGCGTCCCCGCACAGCCAGAAGGCGCAGGGGCTGTGCGCGTGGTAATACCAGCCGCTCACCTCATCGAGCGCCCGCCAGACGGTGCGCCGGCCGTCAGCATGCACATGCTCGCCCCTCAGTTCGCGGTGAAAATGCGCACCCAGCCAGAGCGCGGGACGGCAGGCCGTCAGCACCTCATCCAGCACCGCACAACTGGGGTCAGGGGAAAAATCGAAGCGCCCGCGCGGCGTCGCTTTGCCAAAGGATTTCGTCACGCCGAAAGCCGCGGGCAGCGTATGGGATATGACCACATCCGCCTGCGGCAGCGTGTGCGGCAAGTCCTCGCGCACAAGAATTTCCTCCGGGAACCAGTCCCGCCCCTCGGTGCGGTAGGCCCGATCCACGGATTTGCCGCCGCCTGCGAAAAAGACCGTTCGCCCGTCCGGCAGGCGCATGGTGGAGCCGCGCGGATGATAGATGATGCGCGGGAGCAGCTCCACCGGCTCGAAGCAGCCGCGCGGCACGACCTGCCGCAGGGCCGGATGATCCTCATGGTTGCCGTCGAGAAAATGCAGCTCGGTGCGCTCCAGCAGGGCCGGCGGCAAAACCGTATGCGGCAGGGGCAGCAGCTTCGGCCACCAGCCGAAATCCCCGGCCACAAGACAGATGTCCGGCCTGAACACGCTCAGTGCCGCACCCAGCCAGGGCCAGGCGGCATGACTGTCGCCCAGCACAAGTACGCTTGGCATCTGATGCTCCCATTTTGGCAAGGGCAGGCAGTCCCGGGCTCGGGAACCGCCGGAAAAACAACGCAGGCCGGCGGCGACCGGCCTGCGTTGTACACAATTTGCGACGGCGTTGCGGGCGATCAGAACTGCATCTTGGTCAGTTCCTTGTAGGCTTCCAGCACCTTGCCGCGCACGGCGGTAGTCATCTTCATGGCCAGACTGGACTTCTGCATGGTGATCATGAGTTCATGCACATTCTGATTGCGACCGGAGGCAAAGGCGTCCACCGCCATGGCCTTTTCCTTCTGCAACTCATTGACGCGATTGAGGGAGCCGCTCAGGGTTTCGGTAAAGTCGTTGACATGGCCGAGGCGGGTATGCTCCTGCCCGGCCATTTTGATGAAGTCGCCCTGCGCGCCGAAATTTTCGGGCCGATCCACGCTGTCGCGCAGCAGGGTCTGATCCAGGGTCTTGGCAAAAAGGGTTTCCTTGCTGACAGGCACCCCCTGCTGCAACGAGCTTTCCACCGAGGAAAAATGCCGCAGGGCATCCGCATAGGCTCTCATTCCGACAACTTGCGTACTCACTTCCCGCTCCCCTATCTCGCTCGTCCCGTCCTCAGGCTATGGCAAAGGCCTAGCGCCCGATCTCCAGCGCCTTGGTGTACATGCCCTTGACGGCTTCCGCCGTGGTCACGTTGGCTTCAAAATTGCGCTGCGTGGTCATCATGTGCGCCATTTCTTCGACGACATTAATATCAGGGTAGGACACATAGCCGTCGGCATTGGCATCGGGATGCCCCGGTTCATACACCTGCTTGAGCGGCCGCTTGTCCACGCTGATGGCCATGACGCGCGCGCCCTTGAGTTCACGGTCAAGCGCCGAACGCATATGGACGGAAAAGGGATCATCCACATCCGTCGCCACCTGCACCACGGTGCGGCGCTGGTAGGGGCCGCCCTGAGGGGTACGCGTGGTCTTGGCGTTGGCCAGGTTCATGGCAATGGTATTCATGCGCGTACGGCCGGCGGTGAGGCCCGATGCGCTGATGTCAAGTGCGGTGATGAAGTCCATATGCGTCCATCCTTTTGTGGCAAGCCCGCTTATGCGGCGGCTCAGGCCGTCTTGGCGTCCTGGATGAGGGTCGAGAGGCCTTCAAAATTCTTCTGCATGACCTGGGCCAGCGCCGTATAATGCAGCTGATTCTTGGCATGCCGGGCCATTTCCTTGTCGATGCTCACGCGGTCTTCGCCATGAATCTGGCGGGGCTTGAACTGCTTGTCCCACTCGGGGCCGAACGTCTCGGCGGAAAAGGCCGCCGGCATGTGCCCCCCGCTCGTGGTGCTCATACGCCCGCGCATGTCCAGGCCGAGAGCCTTTTGCAGCTCTTCCTCAAAAGCCAGCTCGCGCGGCTTGTAATTGGGCGTTTCAATGTTGGCAAGGTTGCTGGCAATGACATTCTGCCGTTGCAGCTGCATATCCATGACCTTGCCGACAAGGCTGATCTGACTATTGAACATGCTCTTCATGGCGTACTCCTGCCCGAGAGGGGTTTGCCCCCTCCAAGCACAAAGCATACCATCTCAAGAAAAGGCACGTGAAAACAACTTATTATCTGCAAAGACAGCAAGGAGACGACAAGTTTTTGACGAGGCAGGAAGCGGAGGATTGGCGCACATCCGACACCCCCGGGGGGCGCGTCAGCGCGGGGAGGGGCCGGTGCGGCCAATGTGCCGCGCATAGTATTGCATGTCGTCCAGCAGGATGCCGTCTTCCCATATGGGCGCGGGCCAAGCCTCGGAGAAATGATGCGGCAGGACAAAGCAGGGAGCGAAGCCGCATCCCCGATAGAAGCGATCCATGCGCGGCACCGTACCCGTTCCGACGATCATGGCATCGCAGTCCGTGTCCAGCAGACCACACACCCGCATGAGCAGCTGGCGCGCCAGCCCCTTGCCGCGAAATGCGGGCGCGGTCACCAGCAGGCGGCATTCGGCCACCCGTTTGCCACGCAGCCCGCCGTCAAGATGCGCGCGCGGGCCGTTGGCCGCAAAGGCGGCGGTCTCGTCGGTAATCACGGTCAGGCTGACCGGCTGCCGCCGCTGGACAAAGAGGCCGTAAAGCGTTCCCACGCGCAGCAGCGCCTCCACCTCAGCCTGACGGTCGTCAGCCATGAGCAGGAGCGGAAGAAAACGCTCCGTTTGTAAGCGAATGCGGCGCAGACGAAGATCCGGCATGAACATGGGGCCTCCTTTGCGGCAGGAAAGACTTGCAACAGCCATGCCGCGCAGGCGCGCGGGCCCCATTCCCTTTTTCCTGCCCGCCCCACCCGAACGCAACCGCTGCCCGCCAGCGGCTCTGAGAGGCGATTCCTGGCAGAGCCTCGGGCGTTTTGGCCACGCAGGGCGCTGCGGTTCGGGGGCGCGGGCGGGATGCGGGACAGGCGGGGCGGGCGGCGGGTGTGGACAAAAAACTGACACGCGGACAGCCACGGCTGCCGGTGTTCCTGCCGTCCGTCAGGCCCCGCGCGACAGCGCCCGCAAGGAAGCGGGCGTCACAAGGAGGCTGCCCCCTTGCGCCGCATACCGGGCAGACGGCGAAGCGGGCGGCGGCCGCCGGCCGCCGCCCGCGCAATGGGGCAGGATGCCGCGCTGCCTAGCGCGCGGACACCTGTTCCTGACCCTGCCAGACCTGTTCAGCCGTGGGCAGGACGGGCAGGAGCTTGAGCCAGGGATTGGTCTGGAGGACGGCGGGATCCTGCTGCATCTTGCGGCTGAATTCCAAAATGGGCGGCACGATTTCCTTGATGTCGCCCTCCAGCGCAGGGCTGATGCCGTAACGGGTGGCCTGTGCGGCCAGGGCCACGGCCTTGTTGCTGCATTCCAGGGAGGTCATGAGCGTGTCCAGGGTCTTGGCGGGATTGTGGAAGCCCACGCTGTTTTCCGCCGAAACATAGTCCCAGAACAGCTGTCCCTTGCGCACCATTTCGCGCGCTTCGGCCATGAGTTCGTCATGACGGGGATCCTTTTCGCCGTTCCAGGCGTTGGCCAGACGCACGGCCTCGTGCGCCCGCACCGAGGCTTCCTGCGCCAGCAGCAGCTGCTCAAAGGACTTCTTCTGGGTATAGAGCACCCGCTCGCGCAGATAGTCGGCCGTCTTGTCGGCGTGGCACTGACGGCAGGCGCGCAGCTCGGGATCCTTGAGCGGCGAGGTCATCCAGTGGCTGGAAACCTTCTTGCCGTCCACCCGCTGATACGGCATGTGGCAGTCGGCGCAGGCCACCCCGGCCGCGCCGTGCGGGCCGTCCTGGAACATCTCGAAATCCGGGTGCTGCATCTTGATCATGGGCACGCCGGAGGCCGCGTGCGTCCAGTCGGCAAAGGGCGTGGATCTGCCGTCAGCCCCCTTGGGGCCGTGTTCCTTGTAATACTGATACATGTCTTCGGGATTGAAGCCCTTGTCCCAGGGGAAGACCGGGCGGCCCGCCGGGCCGTTGTCCTTGTGGGTGAAATAGTATTCCACATGGCACTGCGCGCAGACGAGGGAACGCTTTTCATTGCGGCTCAGGGCGCTCCAGTCCTTGCCCGAGCGCTTGAGCCAGTCCTTGAGCGGTTCGGAATAGGGCCTCAGCTCCATCGTTCTGGGATCATGGCAGTTGGCGCAGCCGATGGTCTCATCCATGGCGTTGATGGCCTCCTTGCCGCGAAAGGCATTCACGTCCTTTGACCAGAACGCGTCGCCGTACTCCTTGATCCAGCTCATCATCTTGGGAGTCTTGCAGTTCCAGCAGGTGGCGGGCAGCGTACCCTTGACGGCATAGCGATTGATGCGGTCGATATTGACGAAATCAGTGACGGCATGCGTATGACCGCGCGCCTCATTGTATTCGTACATGAAGGGATAGCCGAGCCAGAGATTCTTCAGGTACGGTTGCGCATGCTTCCAACCCCTGGGCAGGGGATTGACATTGTCGTTCTTGCGGAACGGCACTGACCCCTTGTATTCCGTCATCACTTCGCTTTCGTTATTCTTCATATAGGATGCATATTGCAGAGGAAAGTCCTTCTCGAAGACGGAAATGCGGGTTTCATCCTCCTTCAGATTGGTCGAATAGGTGGGCGTTTGCAGTTTCGTATCCACATCGTCGCACCCGCTGAGCGTCGTCAAGCCCAGAAACAACAATACGATACAGGAACCGTGAATGAAACGACTAGTCATGGGCTACCGTCCTTGTGCTGATGGGTTTGCTGCGCATGTGGGCCACATTGCGATGACAGTCCGTGCAGTACGGCTTTGCGTCCATGCTGGCCACGTTCATGTTGGTTGCGCTATGACAGGACTTGCAGTTTTCATTGATGACGTCGCGCGTGGCGACGCCCGGCAGCAGGGGCGCGTCCCTGCCCTGCATGTTGGCGATGACGTCCCGCAGGCCCTCCTTGGCCTTGAAGGGCAATTTGACCAGCAGATTGGCGGGCGAATGACATTCATTGCAGGCCAGTGCGGCATGGGTGGATGCCTTGTGGGTGACCGCCGCCTCCTGCATCACATGGCAGCTGGCACAAAAGGGACGGGAATCCGTCACCCGCATGCCCCAGGCCAGCACTGCCGCCAGCACGCCCCCCGCAAGAAGGCCGCCCAGAAAAATTTTGAGCCACGAACCGTTGCAGGGTATTTTCATACCATACCTCCTTCAAGCTGACGTCCGCATTCCGTGTCCTCCTCCACAGGACACTTCCCTGTTAGCACAGGACATGCTTGTGATGCAAATCACAATCTTTTTTTCAGCAGGAAACGCAGCAAAACAGGCGAGGGAACGGAAGGAAAATGATGCAGGAAGGCGGACAGGCAGCTGTTTTCAGCTTCGCGGACAGCCGGCAAACATTCCGGAACGGTACGGCTCCGCACGCCGCAAGGGCGTGGAAGGGCCGGCGCGCACGCCGTCCCCCCCGGAATCACGGCAGCGGAAAAGGCCTTTGCCGGCGGCAGGGCCTGTGGCCGGCTTCAGAGCTTCATGCGGGCCTGCTCGAGTCCCAGCGCCCGCAGGCGCAAGTAGATTTCGGCGCAGGCCTCGGCATCGGAACCGGCATGGTGGTGACAAAGGGGAATCTGAAAATGGGCGCAAACGCTGCTCAGCCGGTGCGAGGGCAGCGGCAGGCAGCGGCGTGCGCCCTTGAGCGTGCAATAAAAGGGCAAACGCGGCTCGGCAAGTCGGGCATCCCGGCAGCAGGCCATGAGCACGCGCCGGTCAAAGGAGGCATTGTGGGCGACAAACCAGTCCGCCCCGGCCATGAAGGCAGCCATTTCCGGCCAGCGTTCAGCGAAGGATGGCGCATCCCTGAGCATGGCCCAGGTCAGGCCGTGAATTTCGGTAAAATATACCCGTGAAGACGGCGGGCGAATCAGGGCATAAAAACGCTCCGTCACCCTGCCCGCCTCCAGCCGGACCATGCCGACGGCGCAGGCGCTGCCCGCCGCGCGGCCCGACGTTTCAAAATCAATGGCAATGCCGACGCCGTCGCTCACTCGCGGCCCTCGGCGGCAGCGGCGGCAGCCTCCGCCAGACGGGCGGCAATGTAGTCCCGCATGTCGGCATCGTCTTCGTCGAGCGTCAGACAGCAGGCGTCGGCGCCCATGAGGCCCTTGGGCACAAAATCGCCGCGCTCATCAGGGTCATTGACCATATCCGCATAAAAGCAGACCGAAAGCCAGCGATTGTCCGGGTCATCATCCACCACGTCCAGCAGCACAAAGAGTTCCCGACTTTTCTGGGCCGTGTGCCGGGCACGCAGGGAATAACTCACGCCGGGACGCGCCTTGAAGGACAGGCTCACCCCCGGCGTCGCCGCCAGTCCCTCGGCAAAGCCCTCAAAGGCCGGACGCGCGCCAATGGCGTCAACCGTCCAGCCGGCCAGCATTTCCTGTAGGCCTTCCGGCCACGCATTGCTCATGGTCTGCTCCCCTTATTCCTGCCACTGCCACGGCATGGAGTTGAGTCCCAAGCCCCAGATGCCCTTGCCGGCGGCCGCCGCTTCCTGCTCCACACGATACCAGCGCGGACAGAACATGGCCTTGCAGTTCTGTCTGTCCACCCAGGCCAGCCCCGCGCTGAGCAAGGCCCAGCTGAGGGAGGTATCTTCCACATAAACCAGGGCGCGCTGCCGCCCCCTGTCATCCTCGAGGGGCGATTGCACGGTGATGCGCGTTCCCGGCTTGAGCAGGCGGCGCACCAGGGCCTTGGCGTCCACGGCCATGGGCTGTCTGCCGCGCGGCGCGGCAATGCCGTAAAAGTAATATATCTCCGCCTCGCCCTTTCCGTTTCGGCTGCGGGTCACGGATACGCAGTCACTGTCCTCAACGGCCCGGACATAGGCCACGAAGGCCTGCGCCGGCTCCGCCACTGCCAGGCTCAACACCAGCAACAGCGCAAAAATCCGCATGACGGGGTACATGACTCCTCCTCGACACGTTTTTCCAGCGATTTCCCTTGGCTGGCCTGCTGCGGAATCCGGGGCGGCATGTCAGGGCCTCATGCCCGCTCAGGGGGGAATTGCCGCCCGGCATGAAATCCCTCCATGAGGCCGGAAGGCAACCGCATTTCGCGAAAATCATGCCCGTGCCATAGCGCCTTGTCAAGGCGCATGACACGGGCATGAGAGGAGGGGCGTGGAACGGTTCCGCAAGACGGGGCGGCTAGCCCCAGACGGCGACGCCTATCTGGTAGGCGACGACCGAAACCGCATAGGCCAGGGCCGTATTGAAGACGATGCTGAACACCAGCCAGCGCCAGCCGCCGGCCTCGCGCTGGATGACCACCAGCGAGACAAAGCAGGGCGAATAGAGCAGCACGAACAGCATGAGCGAGAGCGCCGTGGCCTTGGACCAGCCGGGGGCCGTCTGCAGCAGGACTTCGAGCGGCTTGGCGTCCTCGGGATCCACATCGCCGAGCGAATAGGCCGTGCCCATGGTGGACACCACGGCTTCCTTGGCCGCAATGCCCGCCAGCAGGGCAATGTCCGTGCGCCATTCAAAGCCGGCGGGACGGGTGGCTGGTTCGATGAACTTGCCCAGCCGTCCGGCGACGCTGTTGGCCAGCTCGGCGGCGCCCTTGTCTTCCTCCAGCTTGGTGATGCGCTCTTCCAGTCCGGCGCGGGCCGCGTCATCTTCCGGCAGGGCCTCCAGCTGCACGGTCAGGGCCGCGATCTGATCGTCGAATACGGCGGCTTCCTCTTCATTCAGCTTGGGATAGGTCAGGCCGGCCCAGATGATGATGGAAATGGCCAGAATGACCGTCCCGGCCTTCTTGATGTACATCCACGTCCGTTCCCAGCAGTGCATGAGCACGCTGAAAAGGGTGGGCAGGCGATAGGGCGGCAGCTCCATGACAAAGGGCGTGGCTTCGCCCTTGATGATGGTGGAACGCAGCAGGCGCGCCACCAGCAGGGCAAAGACCCAGCCCGACAGCATGATCAGCACCATGACCGTGGGGGCCTGATCCCCGAAGAAGGCCGCCGCCAGCAGGAGAAACACGGGCAGCTTGGCCCCGCAGCTCATGTAGGGCAGGGTCAGGAGCGTGGCCAGCTTTTCCTTGGGACTGCGCAGGGTGCGGGTGGCCATGGCTCCGGGAATGGCGCAACCGCCCGCGATGCCACCGGAAATGACATAGGGCATGACCGAGGCCCCGTGCAGGCCGAAGGCCCGGAACACCCTGTCCATCATGTAGGCGATGCGCGCCATGTAGCCGCTGTCCTCCATGAAGGCGATCAGGGCGAACATGATGATGATGAGCGGCGCAAAACTCAGCACGCCCCCCACGCCGCCGATGATGCCGTCCACCACCAGCGACTGGAGGTCGCCCTCAGGGATGACGCCGGCAAAGAACTCGCCAAGCGCGCCGCAGGCGTCTTCCACCCAGCCCTGCGGATAGGCGCCGATCTCGATGGTGACCTGAAAGACGGCATAGAGCACGGCCAGCATGATGAGCGGCCCGAAGAAGGCATTGGTCAGCACCCTGTCCAGCTTGTCGGAAATGGCAAGGCGATCCTTGCCCGCATCCTGCCGCACCACGCCGTCGCGCAGCAGCCCCCGGATGAAGCCATAACGGGCGTCGGTGATGTGCGATTCCATGGAGAGATTGTGC
Organism: Candidatus Desulfovibrio intestinavium; assembly: GCA_019118345.1. GTDB lineage: Bacteria > Desulfobacterota > Desulfovibrionia > Desulfovibrionales > Desulfovibrionaceae > Desulfovibrio > Desulfovibrio intestinavium. The sequence goes on from DWZD01000053.1 coordinate 153,466, forward strand.
CCGGTGCGGATATGCTCGGCGACCCGGCGGCAAATGCCCTCCATTTCCTGCGCGGCCGTGGGATTGGCGGCCCGCAGCTCCTGCCGCAGTTCGGGGTCGCCCTCCATGAGCTTGACGGCGATCCAGCGCGGGGCATAGCGGGGCAGGAGGTTTTCCCGGGCCACAATGGCCTCGATGGCCGTGATGCCTTCGCTGACGTCCGCGCCATAATTGATTTCCAGCACCCGGCGCCCGCCGTCCCGGGCCAGCCGCACGGCCTCGCTCATGGCCTCCTTGAGGCCTTCGCCGTTGCGGGCCACGGTTGTGACCACCGGAATGCCCAGCATGCGGGAAAGCCGGTCGGTATCAATATGAATGCCCGCCTTGCGGGCTTCGTCCATCATGTTGCAGGCCAGCACCACGGGCAGACCCATTTCCAGCATCTGCACCGTGAGCAGGAGGTTGCGCTCCAGCGCTGAGGCGTCCACCACGTCAATGACCGCCTGCACCTTGCCGCTGGCCAGCTCGGCCCGGGCCACGATCTCTTCCTGCGAATAGGCCGTCAGGGAATACGTCCCCGGCAGGTCAACCAGGGTCACGCTCTCCCCGGCGTGGCGCACCACGCCTTCCTTGCGATCCACCGTGACGCCGGGATAATTGCCCACATGCTGGCGCGCCCCGGTGTACGCATTGAATACCGTGGTTTTGCCGCAGTTGGGATTGCCCGCCAGCGCTATGCGCAGCGGCTGACCCGCCGCGCGCCTCCCTGCCTCGTCGAATTGGATGACTGCACTCATGCGTTCTCCTCGCTCACTCAATCCTGCCGCATAGGTTAAGAATTGAAATTCATTTTCTGGAAGTTGTCATGCGCCATTTGCGCCCGCTTGTCAAGCCCGTTGCGCGGAAAGACATTCCCGCAGGGAGGATACCCCGCAGGAATGCACCATATGAATGGGGATGCGCCGCGAGCGGGCATGCTCCAACGCCTTGCGCCGGGCCTCATGTGAGACCTTGTTGGTAAAGACGATGATGGCGTCGGGATTGCCGATCTTGTCCGTGAAATTGCGCTCGTTGCGGCTGATGCACTTGAGGGTGGCCCCGCCCTCGCGCGCCGCCGCGATATAGTCCTGCTTCAGCCTGTCCATGCCGCCGATAAGGGTCACGCACATATCCTTAGACTCCTTGTACGCTGCGCTCGCGGGCGCAGGTTGGTTTCCTGTCTGAAGACAGACTAATTGAAAAAGAATTTCAAAGTCAACAAAAATTTTCCCCACTCGAAGCCGGGACGGCCCGACGCCGTTTTGTGCTGGCAAAATGCCCGATCCTGCCGTATCCTTTTTCCTGCCCCCGCCGCCAAGCCGCCGTCCGTGCCGCCGGGAGCGATGCGGACATCCCGGCCCAACCTGTCAGGAGGATCGCCATGCTCCGCCCCCTGTTCGCCCCGCTGCTCGCTTTGTGCCTCCTGCTTGCCCCCTCCCTTTCGCAGGGCGAGGAGACCCCGAAAGAGGAGGCTTCCCAGCCCGCCGGGAGCGCGGTCTCCCGAACGTCCGGGCAGGATCCCTGCCCGGAAAGCGACTTTCCGCACCGGCTCATGCAGCCGGTTGCGGACTGCCGGAAACAGGACAAGGTCATGGCGGCAACGCTGCGCGACGAAGCGATGCGCGATGATCCGCTGCACATCCTGCTGATTGTCGCCCTGAGCAAGCTGGAACGGACGGACGGCGGGCCATCCCTTTTCGGCGCGCCCGCCTCCTTTTGGGAAGATTGGCTCATCCGTCTGTTCGGCGAAAGGGAAGGCTGCTATCTTCTGGCCTGCGTGCTGTACGAGATCAGCACGATACCGGGGCTGCCCCAGACCGAAATAAACCGGATCACTGTGGAATACCTGCGAAAATCAGCCGCGCTCGGCCATCCTCAGGCCATGTACGGTCTGGCCCGTCATGCCGCGGACTTCCCCGACAGGACGTTTCGCATGCCGGAGCATCCGGGCTTCTTCATCCTTCCCCGGGATGTGCCCGAGGACGGCGCGCGGACGCCGGAATCCCGCTACTGGCTGGGGGCGGCGGCCGCCGCCGGATCGCTCGAGGCGAATTTCCACTTCGGCTACGCCCACTCCGTGCACTCATACGGCGTGTATGACGAACGCAAGGCTCTGGAAGCCTACGCGCAGGCCATGCGTCTGGGGGTGTTGAGCGCCCTGAAAAGGATCAATCTGCTTCTCAATCCGACCGGAGAGAAAACCCCCTTTCCTCCCTCGACCGACTGCAAGACGCTCCTGTATTATAATGCCCTCGCCACATACCTTGATGAGGACGGCGACGTGCAGGAGATCGAACGCGCGGCTCAGCTCATGATGCAGGGCGGCAACGAAACGTTCGCCGAAGCCTGCCTGACCCGCACGGAATATGAGGAAATCCTGCGGAAAGCGAAAAAAGAGGGCGCCGGCGGCAAGGCCGCCCTGCAGGAGAAGAAAAAGGCCCGGGAAGCCCTGCTGCAAAAGGCCGGAGCCAGGCTTGCGGAACTGCGCGCCGCCTTTGCCGCGCAGGCAACGGAACAGACCTCCCCCGCCGGGGCAGGCAGCTGATGCTCAGCCCCTGCCGCCCCGCCGCCAACCGCATACCGTCCGACGAGGTTGCCCATGCGGGAAACCTGCCTGCCCGCCCTGCTGCTTGCCCTCTGCCTCTGCCTTGCGCCGGGCCTGCCGCACGCCGAAGGTCTGTTCATACGGGATGCCCCCTTGCCGGGCGAAGAGCGATCCGCGCTGCACATTGCGCCCGTGACTACTCCGGACGAGAGCGATTCCCCCCTCCCTGCCGGGGCGCTGGCCGTCTGGCGGCACAGGGACGCGCAACAGGCGGCGGCCCTGCGCGATCAGGCCCTGAACGGCGATGCGGAGGCCCTCTTTGCCGTGCTCGCGTTGAGCTGGCGGGACGAGGAGGAACAGCGCCCGCCCCTGTTCGGCGCGCCCGCCGCCTTCTGGGAAGGCTGGGCCGTGCGCATGCTGGGCGTCCGGGAAGTCTGGTTCCGCCTGGCCGTGACCTGCGATGCCTTTTGGCGGGCGGATGCCGCTTCCCCGGGGGACGCCTGGGAACGCATGACCGCCGATGCCCTGCGCGTGGCCGCCGCCAACGGCCATGCCGAAGCCATGTTTGCCCTGGCCTGGTTTTGCGAAGATTTTTCCGACGGGAATTTCCGCCTGCCGGAACAGCCGGAGTTCTTCATGCTGCCCCGGGATACGGGTAAAAACGGCTCCCGGACGCCCGAAGCCCGCTACTGGATGGGCGCGGCGGCGGCCAATGGTTCGGCACGGGCCGCTTTCTATCTGGGGATAGCCCATGAATGGGAAGATTTCGGCATCACTGATCCCGCCAAAGCCCTTGGCTGGTATCGTGAGGCCCTGCGGGGCGGGCTGGGGCAGGCCGCTGTCCTGCTGCATGCCCGCCTCAGCCCGTTCAACAAGGATATTGTCCCCGGGGAGGCCAGTTGCCCGGCCAGCATCCATTATCATATCCTCATGCTGCGCATGGGCGGCAACGGCGTGGGGGAGGCGGCGTTCATGGCCGAAGGCATGCTGCGGGGCGATCATGCCCTGTTCCCCACTCCCTGCCTGACCCGCAAGGAATACGAGGATACCCTGCGCACAACGGAAAAGGAATTTGCGCGCATCAAGGCCGACATGCTCGCAAAGAAGGAACAGCACGACGCCCTGTACGCCAGGGCCAAGCCGATATTTGCGGAACTGCGCGACGCCTTTGCCGCGCAGGCAAAGGGCGCTCCCGACGGGGCGGGCCGCTGAGTCGCCGCCCATACCGTCCCCCAACCGCCATACCCAGCCAGAGAGGCCGCCTATGCCGAAAACCTGTCTGCTTGCCCTGCTGCTGACCCTCTGCCTTGCGCCGGGCCTGCCGCGCGCCGAAGGTCTGTTCATCGTGGACGATGATCTGATCGTCGGGATTCGTCCCGGCTTCCCCATGCGCATCGTGCCCACCACCGACCGCAACAGGCCGGATCCCCGCGTCGACGCCCACGCGCCCCTCATCTATCTGGACAGGGATGCACCAAAGGCGGCGGCCCTGCGCGAGAAGGCCCTGAACGGCGACATGGACGCCCTCCTCCATCTGGCTGTCCTGTCCCGGGTGGGCGAGGAGGAGCAGCGGCCGCCCCTGTTCGGCGCGACCGCCGCCTTCTGGGAAGACTGGGCCGTGCGCATGCTGGGCGGCGGGGAGGCCTGGTTCCGTCTGGCCGTCATCTGCCATGAGTTCAAGAAGGGTTCCTGCCTCCTGCCCTATGAGGAATCGGAGGCCAGACCGGCGGACAAGGCTTCCAGCATCGCCGATGCCCCGCTGAACCGTTTGACGGTCATCTATTTGCGCAAGGCAGCCGCCAATGGGCATGCCGAAGCCATGTACGCCCTGAGCCGCCTGTGCCGGGCCTATCCCGACAAGGATTTCAGGATGCCGAAGGAGCCGGGGTTCCTCATCGTTCCCGACGAAAACCCGGAATCCGACTACTGGCTGGGCGCGGCGGCGGCCTCCGGCTCGGCGCGCGCCTGTTTCGCGCTCGCGCTCTCCGTGCGGGATGAGCGGGACATGCTGGAACTGCTCAGGAAAAGCATGCGGCTCGGCTTTGCGCATGCTGCTGAGATCCTGCAGGAGCTGCACAGGCCCTGCCCCGAAACGGAGCCTCTCCCGCCCGGCGGCACGGGCACATCGACCAACTATGTGCAAATACTCCGCCTGAAACTGCGCGGGCCGACGGGCCCCAACGGCAGCCTCCACCTGAGGACGGAAAGAAGCCTGCCCCCTTGCGACAACGGCAGGGAGAGCATCTATTATCAGGCAATCCGGGTGCGCATGTATGGGGAGGACTGGCACGAAGTCGCCGACACGGCGAAAAAGATGATGCAGGGCGACAATGAGGACTTTCCCAGGCCCTGCCTGACCCGCAAGGACTACGACGAGGCCATGCGGCGGGCAGAAAAGGATTTTCGCGCCATCGAGGCCGATCTGCGGGAAAAGAAGAAGGCCCGCGACGCCCTCCATGAAAAGGCCGAACCGTTGTTTGCGGCACTGCGCGCCGCCTATGCCGCGCAGGCAAAGGACACGACCGCCCCCGCCGGCGAACGGCGCTGAGGCTCTGCCCACCGCCCCGCCGCCAACCGCTTGCCATCCGACGAGGTTGCCCATGCGGAAAACCCGCCTGCCCGCTCTGCTGCTTGCCCTTTGCCTCTGTCTTGCGCCGGGCCTGCCGCGCGCCGAAGGTCTTTTCATCGTGGATCCCGGCCTGCCCGAAGCGGGCCGCCCCCTGCGCATCGCGCCCGTAACGGATGCCGAGGCCCGCATCTCGCCGACAATGGCCCGGGCCGCCACCATCTACCGGCAGCAGGACGCGGCGGGGGCGGCCGTTCTGCGCGAACAGGCGCTGATCGGCGATCTGGATGCCCTCCTTGCCCTGACCGCACTGACGCGGCTGGAACAGCAGGAAAAGCGACCCCCTCTTTTCGGCGCGCCCGCCGCCTTCTGGGAAGAAGGGGTCGCGCAGCTGCTGGGCGGCCGGGAGGCCTGGTACCGCATCGGCATCGCCTGTTACGACGCCAGCCGACAGGCCGACCTTCCCCGCGCCGCGCTGGAGCGGCTGACCGCCGACGCCCTGCGCAAGGCCGCCGGTCTGGGCCATCCCGAAGCCATGTACGCCCTTGCCTATCTTGCCGAAACCTGTCCGGACGCGGCCTTTCGCCTGCCGGAACAGCCGGGATTCTTCATCGTGCCCCGGGATACGAGCGAATACGGCTCCCGGACGCCCGAAGCCCGCTACTGGATGGGCGCGGCGGCGGCCAACGGCTCGGCGCGGGCCTGTTTCTATCTGGCCCTTGCCTGCTCCATGCCCAAATTTGAGATTGATGATGCCCGGCAAACCACGGCCTTCTGTACCCGGGCCATGCGTCTCGGCCTGACGGATGCCGCCCTCATGCTGTCGGCGGCCCACAGCCCCGGGACACGGCAGGACGCTTCTGATGGCGCCGACTGCAAAGCGTTCATCCATTACCGCATCATCCATGACAGGATGCGGGGAACGCCCGCGACGGAAACGGACGCTCTGGCGGAACGCATGCTGAAGGGAGGCGACGCGCGCTTTCCGCAGGCCTGCCTGACCCGCGGGGAATACGAGGAAATCGTGCGGGAAGCCGGGGCGGAATTCGCCGCCATCAGCACCGCCATGCAGGAAAGGCGGAAGGAGCGTGATGCGCTGTACGATGCGGCCGACGCGCGGCTCGCAACCCTGCGCATGGCCTTTGCGGCCCGCACGAAAGAGGGGACGGCCGCCGGACAGTCCGGCACGGCAGGGTCATTCGGGGGAATATGGTTCTATCCCGATCACTGCCCGCTCCCTTCCGTGCTGAACGAGCGGTACGAATTCCCCGCCCGGATGCCGTATCCCGGGGACTCCCTCGACAAGCTCCTTCCCAAGAGCGAAGTGCTGGCCCTTTACTATCATCATGGCAGGGACGAGGCCCTTCTCCTGCGCGATCTGGCACGGAGCGGCAACATCAACTATTGTCAGTTGTGCGTTTTCCTGCTGACGCCCGCCCCGCAGGCGGCCGCCATACTGCGCGAGCAGGCGCTTGACGGCAACATGGATGTGTTCGTGGCGCTGACGGCCCTGAGCCGCCTGCGGGAAGAGGAAAAGCAGCCGCCCCTGTTCGGCGCGCCCGCCGCCTTCTGGGAAGAATGGGCCGTGCGCCTGCTGGGCGAACGGGAGGCCTGGTATCGCATTGCCGTGGCCTGCAGCAAGCTCGTCTGCTGCGACAGACAGGTGATGCGCGCCCTGGTGCCGGTGGAGGAAGCCGCCCTGCGCAAGGCCGCCGCCCTGGGACACCCCGACGCCATGTATGCGCTGGCGCTCTTTGCCAACTACCGGCCCGACCCCGCGTTTCGCCTGCCGGAACAGCCGGGATTTTCCCTTCCTCCGCCCTTCCCCGGGGCCACGCCCGAATGTCTCTACTGGCTGGGGGCGGCCGCGGCCAACGGCTCGGCGGAAGCCTGCCACGCCATCGGCTATCTTTGCGCAACGAGAAGTTTTCCCGGATACGACAGGCGGAAGGCCCGGGCCTACTACCTGCGCGCCGCGCGTCTCGGCTTCCCCGCCGCCGTGGCCGCGCTGGCGAAAAAGTATGATCCCCTTGCCGAAGACGGCTGGTTCTCCCCTGACCAGTGCAAGACGACGTACCAGTATTATGCGCTGTTTGGAATGATGGCCCCTCATGCGGCGATGGACATGAACTTCCCGCTTCCGGCCATGCTGGAAGGCGGTACGGATCTTTTCCCCCGGCCCTGCCTGAACCGAACGGACTATGAGGCGGCGTACCGGCAGGCCGAAAAGGAGTTCGCCGCCATCCGCATGGATGCCGATGCAAAACTGGCGGCCCGCGCGGCCCTGTACGAACAGGTCAAACCCCGTCTGGCGGCATTGCGCGCCGCCTTTGCCGCGCAGGCAAAGGACACGACCGCTGAGGGCGGGACAGACCGCTGACGCCGGCCTGTTCCGCCGCGCAATGCCCCTTCCCACAACTCGAGGCGTACAATGCACATCCTTTTCCGGGCCACAATTTTTTTTCTGCTTGTCCTTCTCCTGTTGCCCGCCGCCCATGCCGAGGCCGGGACGGACTCGCCGTTCCAGCGGGAGAACCATATCGAAACCCTTGCGCCGGAGGAGGATGCCCCGCTGGAGGAGACCAAAGCCATTTATGCGCAATGCGCCCATACTTACCGGGAAAACGACCTGAAGGCGGCAGAGTGGCAGCGGGATGCGGCGCTCAACGGGAATATGCCCCTGCTGTTTGCCGTATACGCCCTGACATGGCTGGAAGAGGACAGCGGACGCTCCCCGGGTTGCGGCGCGCCCGCCGCCTTCTGGGAACAGTGGATCGTGCGCATGCTGGGCGAAAGGGAAGGCTGGTACCGCATGGGACTCGCGCTCTTCGCGCTGGCCGAACCCTACGAGTATCCCGCATTCTACCTCGAGGGAAACCATGTGCTCCGGGTCAGCGAAGCGGCGCAACGGTCAAGCGCGCTGAAAGCACAGTGCAAGGCCGCCCTGCGCCGGGCGGCGGACAGGGGACACCCCGAAGCCATGTACGCCCTTGCCCGCCTTGCGCCGTACATCCCGGACGGACAGTTCCGCATGCCGGAACATCCGGGCATTCCCGTCGTTCCCCCCACAGACGCCGACGGCGGCGGGCCGACTCCCGAAGCGCGCTATTGGATGAGTGCTGCCGCCGCGCACGGTTCGGCGCGGGCCAATTATGTCCTCGGCCTTGTCTACGGCGACAGGCACACCCTCTTTTATGACGAGGAACAGTCGGCAGCCTTTTTCCGGAAGGCGGTTCGCCTCGGCCTCGTGCTTGCCGCCGAACAGCTGAGCGTCGTTTTCAACCCGCGTACCGACAGGGATTTTCGCTACCGCCGCGCAGACGCCGGGACGAGCCTGTACTATGCCCTGCTGGCGGCGAACATGCGGGGAGAGGCCTGCGGCTCTCCCCCTGACGCGCTGCCGTCCCCCGCAACGAACAAGCCCGCGCTGAGCGACAAGGAACGTGAGGAAATCAGGCGCGAGGCGGAACAGGAATGTGCGCGCATCCGGGCCGACCTGCTCGCAAAGAGGGAAGCACGCGAGGCCCTGTACGCCAAGGCCGAACCGCTCTTTGCGGCACTGTACGAGGCCTTTGACGCGCAGGCAGAGGCCGCCGCTGACGCCGCGCGGGACGAGTCCCGGCGCGCGGAGCCGTAGCGGACGAGCGGCGGCCCGGGGCGGGGCCCCTGCCGGGGCCTTCCCTCTTGCGGCGTTCGATGCTATAGGGGGCACTTCCCGTGCCGGGGCGAAGCGCCGCCCCTGCCGAACCCCCGACAATGAGGAAAGCGTCATGGCAGCAGTCTTGCCCGGCATCGTACTGGTGGGCCGTCCCAATGTGGGCAAATCCACCCTTTTCAACCGCCTGATCCGCAGCAATCGCGCCATCACGCACGACCGGCCCGGCGTCACCCGCGACCGCATGGAAGGCACGGTGCGCCGCAAGGGCCTGCCGGATTTCATGGTGGTGGACACCGGCGGCATCACCCTGGACGCCCACGCCGCCGTGACCGAAGGGCCGGAAGGCATCCGCGGCTTCGAGGCCGACATTCTGCGGCAGGCCGAGGCCGCCATGAAGGACGCCTGCGGCGTGGCCTTTGTGGTGGACGCCCGCGACGGCCTGCTGCCGCTGGACGAATTTCTGGCCGCCCATGTGCGCCGCATGGGCCTGCCCACCCTCTGCGTGGTCAACAAGGTGGACGGCATCGAACGCGAGGACGAGCAGCTGGCCGAATTTCACGCCCTCGGCTTCCCGGTGCTGGCCGTTTCCGCCGAACATGGCCACAATATCCGCGCGCTGGTCGAGGAGCTGGCCGCCCTGCTGCCCGACGCGCCCGACGAGGACGAACGCGCGGCAGGCGAGGCGGACGCCCCCCTGCGGCTGGCCATGCTGGGCCGCCCCAATGCGGGCAAGTCCTCGCTCATCAATGCCCTGTCCGGCGAGGAGCGCATGATCGTCTCCGATGTGGCGGGCACCACCCGCGACAGCGTGGACGTACGCTTCACAAAGGACGGTCGCGACTACGTCTTTGTGGATACCGCCGGGGTGCGCCGCCGCACGCGCATCACGGACATCGTGGAAAAATACTCGGTCAACGCGGCCATCAAATCCACCACCAAGGCCGACGTCACCCTGCTGACCCTGGACGCCACCGAACAGGTCAGTCAGCAGGACAAGCGCCTCATGGATCTGCTGGACAACCGCAAGATTCCCTTCATGGTGCTCATCAACAAGTGCGATCTCGTGCCCGCCGGGGCCTTGCGCCAGCTGGAAAAGAACGTGCGGCAGATGCTGGCCTTCTGCGGGCATGTGCCCATCCTGCCCGTGTCGGCCCTGACCGGCAAGGGGCTGGAGAAGATTCTGCCGCTGGCCCGCACCATCCATGAGGAATGCGGGGTGCGCGTGCCCACCGGGCAGCTCAACCGGGCCATGGAAGACGTGCTGGCCCGGCATCAGCCGCCGGTGGTCAAGCGCGTGCGGGCCAAGTTCTTCTACCTCACCCAGGCCGAGACGCAGCCGCCCACCTTCGTCTTTTTCGTGAGCGACGCCGAGCGCGTGCCGGAAAGCTATGCCCGCTACCTTGAGCGCTCGCTGCGCAAGATTTTCGGCATCAGCCACGCGCCCATGCGCATCCGCCTGCGCTCCAGCCACAAGAAGGACAAGAAGTAGACGCCCGCGCGACACGATGCGGAAAACGCCCGCACAAGCCCGCCGGGCAAGGGATTCGTTGACAATCCCCGCTTTGTGCGGCTAGGATTATTGCTCCATTCTGACGATGCGCCACGGGGTATGGCTCGTGGCGTGGTCGTGTGCAACTTTTTTTCGTGAGGAGAAGCACGATGAAAAAAGGTATTTCCTGGCTTGCCGCGGCCCTGCTGACCACGGCCCTCGCTGCCCCGGCCCTGGCGGAAGACACCATCAAGATCGGCGTGCAGGGCGCACATTCCGGCGACCTCGCTTCCTACGGCGTGCCCAGCCTCAATGCCGCCAAGCTGGTCATTGAGGAAGTCAACGCCAAGGGCGGCGTGCTCGGCAAGAAAGTCGAACTGGTGGCGCAGGACGATCAGTGCAAGCCCGAACTGGCCACCAACGCCGCCACCAAGCTGATTTCCGACGGCGTGGCCGTGGTCATGGGCCCCATCTGCTCCGGCCCCACCAATGCCGCCCTGCCCATGTTTGAAAGCGCCAAGCTCATCAGCATCTCCCCCACGGCCACCACGCCCGCGCTAACCCTGGAAGGCAAGCACCCCTACTTCCTGCGCACCGTGGCCCACGACAACGCGCAGGCCGAGCTGACCAGCAGCTACATCAAGGACGTGATGCAGGCCAAGAAGGTGGCCTATCTGCATGACAACGGCGAATACGGCAAGGGTTTTGCCTCCCAGAACCGCGCCAACCTCGAAAAGGCCGGCATCGAAACCGTGCTCTTTGAAGCCGTGACCCCCGACGCCGTGGACTTTTCCTCCGTGGTGCGCAAGCTGCGCCGCGCCAAGCCTGACGTGCTCGTCTTCGGCGGCTATCAGCCCACCGCCTCCAAGCTCGTGCAGCAGATGCGCCGCGACCGCGTGAACACGCCCCTCATGGGCCCCGACGGCGTGAAGGATGAAACCTTCCTCAAGATGACCGGCAAGGACAGCGAAGGCGTGCTGGCCTCCTATCCCAAGGACACCAGCTCCCTCGAAATGTACAAGAAGGCCCGTGAAGCCCATGTAAAGCAGTTCGGCACCGAACCCGGCTTCGGCTTCTACAATGCCTATGCCGCCATGCAGGCCATCCTCAAGGCCATCGAAGTGGCCGGCGGCACCGATACCGACAAGCTGCTGGCCGCCCTCAAGAGCAACAGCGTGGACACCCCGCTGGGCAAGCTCTCCTTCAACAAGAGCGGCGATGCCGCGGGCCTCGGCCTGTCCGTCTATGTGGTCAAGGACGGCAAGTTCGTGGAAACCGACCACAGCATCACCCTGCACTAAACGATTCCGGCGCACGGGCGCGAAGGCACGGCCTTCGCGCCCTTTTGCCCGTTGCGCCCCGGGCGAACCGCAGCACACAAGAACGGCATGGACGTCCAATATTTCGTTGAACTTTTCTTCGGCGGCCTCACACGCGGCAGCATTTATGCCCTCATCGCCCTGGGCTATACGCTGGTGTACGGCATCATCGAGCTTATCAACTTCGCCCACGGCGAAATCTACATGCTCGGCGCCTTCACGGCCCTGCTGGTGGCCGGAGTGCTGGGCATCATGGGCTTCCCGGCGGGGGGCATCCTTGTGGTCGCCGCCCTGGCCGCCGTCATCTGGAGCGCCGCCTACGGCTTCACCCTGGAAAAGGTCGCCTACAAGCCCCTGCGTGGCGCGCCACGCCTGTCGCCGCTCATTTCCGCCATCGGCATGTCCATCTTCCTGCAGAATTATGTGCTGCTGGCCCAGACCTCCGATTATCTGCCCTTTCCGCGCCTTTTGCCGGATATGCCCTTTCTGGATTACATCGACAACATCATGGGGCCCAGCGACTTTTTGATCCTCACCTGCAGCATGCTGGCCATGATCGCCCTGACCATCTTCATCCGCTACACGAAGATGGGCAAGGCCATGCGCGCCACGGCCCAGAACCGCAAGATGGCCCTGCTGCTGGGCATCAATGCCGACCGCATCATCTCCCTGACCTTCATTGTCGGCTCGGCGCTGGCGGCCCTGGGCGGGGTGCTCATCGCCTCCCACATGGGGCAGGTGAACTTCGGCATCGGTTTTCTGGCGGGACTCAAGGCCTTTACCGCCGCCGTGCTGGGCGGCATCGGCTCCATTCCCGGCGCGGTGGTCGGCGGGCTGGTGCTGGGCATTGCCGAGAGCTTCACCACCGGCTACATCTCCGGCAACTACGAGGACGCGCTGGCCTTTGCGCTCCTCATTCTCATCCTCATTTTCCGCCCCGACGGCATCCTCGGCAAGGCAAAGGTGCAGAAGGTATAAGCCATGATGCGACCCATCAGCAAAGCGCTTCTCGCTTCCGTCTGGTTCATGATCCTGACCTTCCCGGTCATGGGCATCAAGCTCAACACGGTTGATCAGACCGTGGACTGGCAGTTTGACCGCATCATCATGCTGGGTGTGGCCATATTCTTTCTTTCCCTGCTCTGGAATTGGTGTTTCAGCCGCAAGGGACGCGGCCTGCCCCTTGTCCGGCTGCCCCAAGGCTTGAGCGACGGCCTCGGCAGCCTGCTCCGCCTGCCCCTGCGCGATACGAAAAGCCGCATCATCTCCCTGGGCGTGCTGCTCGCCGTTCTGCTCGTCATGCCGCTGGTCAGCTCCTTCTATCAGACCAACATCATGATCCTGGCCCTGCTCTACGTCATGCTGGCCCTGGGCCTGAACATCGCCGTGGGCATCGCCGGGCAGCTCGTGCTGGGCTATGTGGCCTTTTACGCCGTGGGGGCCTATGCGTATGCCCTGCTCAATCAGTTCTTCGGTCTGGGCTTCTGGGCCTGCCTGCCCGTGGGCGGCCTGCTGGCCGTGCTCTTCGGTCTGGCCCTGGGCTTCCCGGTGCTGCGCCTGCGCGGCGACTATCTGGCCATTGTGACCCTGGGTTTTGGCGAAATCGTGCGCCTGACCCTGCTCAACTGGACGAGCCTCACCGGCGGTTCCGGCGGCATCAAGAACATTCCCGGCCCCAGCTTCTTCGGCAAGACGCTGGACATCGCGGGCAATACCATCTTCATCTACTATCTGGTGCTGCTGGCGGTCATCCTGACCATCGTGGTCATCACCCGCCTGAAGAACTCCCGGGTGGGCCTTGCCCTGCAGGCCCTGCGCGAGGACGAGATCGCCTGCGAGGCCATGGGCATCGATCTGGCCCGGGTCAAACTCTCGGCCTTTGCGCTCAGCTCCTGCTGGGCCGGTTTCGCCGGGGTCATCTTCGCGGCCAAGAACACCTTCATCAATCCGGCCAGCTTCACCTTCATGGAATCGGCCATGATCCTCTCGATGGTGGTGCTGGGCGGCATGGGTTCCATCGTGGGCGTGGTCATCGCGGCCCTGATCCTCATCCTCGCGCCGGAGTACCTGCGGGCCTTTTCCGAATACCGCATGCTCATCTTCGGGGCCATCATGGTCATCATGATGATTTTCCGGCCGCAGGGCCTTGTCACCGGCGAACGCCGCAAATACCGCATCACCGCCCTCAAGGGGGAACGCGCATGAACGCAGCCAGCCAACAGCATCAGGCGGCCAACGGCCCGAAACCCGTGCTCGAGGTGGTGGGCCTCTCCCGGGACTTCGGCGGCCTGCGCGCCCTCAACGATCTGGACGTGACCATCAACGAAGGCGAAATCGTCGCCCTCATCGGCCCCAACGGCGCGGGCAAGACGACCTTCTTCAATTGCGTTACCGGCATCTACACGCCCACGGAAGGGGAAATCTACCTCCACGACGCCAACGGCCAAAAGCAGCTCCTCAACGGGCGCAAGCCGCACATCATCACCGGCATGGGCATGGCCCGCACCTTCCAGAACATCCGTCTGTTCGGCGACATGACCGTGCTGGAAAACGTGATGATCGGCCGCCACTGCCGCACCACGGCGGGCATCTGGGGCGCGCTGACCCGCAACGCCCATACCCGGCGGGAAGAACAGGACACCATCGACCGTTCCTATGCCCTGCTGGAAACCGTCAATCTGGCGCATCTCTGGAACGAATCGGCCCGCAACCTCTCCTATGGGGCGCAGCGCCGGCTGGAAATCGCCCGCGCGCTGGCCACCGAACCGCGCATGCTTCTGCTGGACGAACCGGCGGCAGGCATGAATCCGCACGAAACGCAGGAACTCGAGGCTCTGGTGCGCAGCCTGCGCAGCCGTCACAGCCTGTCCATCCTGCTTATCGAGCACGACATGGGCATGGTCATGTCCCTGTCCGATCGCATCTACGTCATGGAATACGGCTCGCGCATCGCCGCCGGCACGCCCGAGGAAGTGCGCAGCAATCCCCGCGTCATTCAGGCCTATCTGGGAGAGAGCGACGATGCTTGAAGTCAAGGGCATTGATACCTTTTACGGCAATATTCAGGCCCTGCGCGACGTCTCCCTGCGGGTGGACGACGGCGAGATCGTGACGCTCATCGGGGCCAACGGCGCGGGCAAATCCACCACGCTGATGACCATCTGCGGCATCAACCGGCCCCGCAAGGGCGAAATTCTCTGGAACGGCACGCCCATCCATACCCTGCCGCCCAACGAGATCGTCAAACTGGGCATTTCGCAGGTTCCCGAAGGCCGCCTCATCTTCCCGGATCTCAGCGTGCGCGAGAACCTTGATCTCGGCGCGTTCCTGCGCAATGACAAGCAGGGCATCCGCGAGGATCTGGACTATGTGTTCGACCTCTTCCCCATTCTGGCCCAGCGCCGCAAGCAGGCCGGGGGCACGCTCTCCGGCGGGGAACAGCAGATGCTCGCCATCAGCCGCGCGCTCATGGCCCGGCCCAAACTCCTCTTGCTGGACGAACCCTCGCTGGGCCTCGCGCCCATCATCATCCAGCAGATCTTCAAGATCATCCAGAAGGTCAATGCCGACGGCACCACGGTCTTTCTGGTGGAGCAGAACGCCAATCAGGCCCTGCGCATCGCCCATCGCGGCTATGTCATGGAAAACGGCCGCATCGTCATGAGCGACGCCGCTTCCCGCCTGCTGGAAAGCAGCGACATCCGCGCCGCCTATCTGGGCATGTAGCCGCCACGGCGGCACGGACAGCACCTGATGCTCACGGGAGACGCCGCATGGCGTCTCTTTTTTGCGCCGCCGCCCGGTTGTCCGGCGGTTCGGCTCGTCCGCAAGATGACAAGTCGCCGCTTTTGGTCTAGGCTCATTGCCCCAAGGGAGGGAAAGAATGTTCAAACCACTTTCGGCACTGCTGCTTGCCGCCCTGCTCTGTGTCCCGGGTCTGCCGCTTTCGGCGCGGGCTTCCGTTACCCTGCTCATCCCCAGCCGGCCCGACCTTGAACAGACGCCGCAACCCGCAGACGAAAAGCAGGACAAAAAGACGGGCGACAATGCTGCGAACAAGGCCGAAACCGCCAGAGCCGCCGCAGCCGCACCCGCCGCGAAGGATTCCGCGTCCGCTCCGCAACGTCAGGCGTCCGCCCCGGAAACCGCCCCTGCGGGAAAGGACGCGCCTGCCGAGGCAACGGCATCGCCCGCTGCCGCTGACGGCAAGCCCGCGGCTGCCGCATCCCCCGGCAACGACGGCGACGGCACGGGGCAGGAAACTGCCCGGCCCGTGCCGGATATCGGTCAGGAAGTGGATGTCCTCATCACGCGCATGGATCCCTTCCGGCATCAGGCCGAGGAGATGAGCATGCCCCAGCTGTTCGCGGTGCTGCGCTTTGACGAGCACACCCTGCCCAAGGACGGCGCCATGCAGCCCGAGCGCGCCGATGTGCTGGGCGATGTGGAAGAGGCCCAGTACCTGGACAAGAAGGCCTGGGGGGCCAATGTGGCGCTGGACAAGCCCGGCCTTTACCAATTCATCATCGAGACGCGCCCGTGGTGGAACGAGGCGGAACAGCGCTACGATCAGCATTACGTCAAGAGTTTTCTGCCGGTTTACGGCGTGGAAAGCGGCTGGGAACATCCGGCCGGACTGCCCGTGGAAATCGTGCCCCTGAGCCGCCCCTTCGGCCTGAGCAATCCCTGCCTGTTCAGCGGCAGGGTGCTGGCGCACGGCAAACCGCGTGCGGGAGCGCTGGTGCGCGCTCAGCGCATCAATCTGGAAAAGTGCGTGGTGCCGAGCCGCTGGCACGAGGACACCACGGTGCGCACCAATGACCGCGGCGAATTTTCCCTCATTCTCAACCGGCCGGGCTGGTGGTGCTGCACGGCCATTGTGGAGGGCACGCCCCTCAAGGGGCATGACGGCGATCCCCGCCCCCTGCAAATCGGCAGCATTGTCTGGGTCTATGTGGATGCCGCCGACGGGCAGCGCCCGGCCCAGACGCAACCGGCCAAGAAAAAGAAGTAGGACAGCCCGTCCGACGGTTCGCCAGGGGGAGCATCGGTCAACGATGCGCCCCCTTTTGCTTTTCCGGCGGCCATGCCGGCGGCGGTGCGTGCACGCGGCGGGCGACGCCCGTCAGGGCCTGTCCGGTCTGGTCAGTCCAAATTTTTTCAGCTTCGCGTAGAGCGTGGATTTCTTCATTTGCAAAATGGCGGCCGCGCCGTCAGGGCCGTAGATTTTGCCATTCGTACGTTGCAGGACATGCCGGATATACCGGCGCTGCATCTCCTCGATGCCGGGAAAGTCCTCGAAAACGTCCTCGGCCCGCCAGTCGGTTTTTGTTTCTGTCGCAGCGTCCTGCTGCCGAAAGCGAACATTGCCGAAGAGCACATATTGTTCCATGATGCTGTACAACTCGCGGATATTGCCCGGCCAGGGATAGGCGAGCAGACGCTGCATGTCCTGCTCGCTCACCGCCCTTTCCGGTTTGCGGTATCGGCGCAGGAAATGCGTGTGCAACTGCCGGATCAGAACCGGCAAATCCCGAGGGCGCTTGCGCAGGGGCGGCAGTTCCAGCGGAATGACGCACAGGCGATAGGCCAGATCCTCCCGAAAGCGTCCGGCGCGCACCTCCTCCCACAGATCCTTGTTGGTGGCGGAAATAAGCCGAAAATCGGAAAATTGCTGCCGCAGTCCGCCCACACGGGTAAAGCTCCTTTCCTGCAGGGCGCGCAACAGCTTGGTTTGCACCAGCGGCGAAATGTCCGCGATTTCATCCAGAAAGAGCACCCCCTGATGGGCCAGCTCCATGAAGCCGATCTTCCTGCGCTGCGCTCCGGTAAAGGCTCCCTGTTCGTAGCCGAACATTTCACTCTCAAACAGCTGTTCAGGCAGACAGGAGAGCTGCACGGGGACGAAGGCCCCCTTGTAATCGCCATAGGTGTAGATGAAGCGCGCCATCTGCTCCTTGCCCGTACCGGTTTCGCCATGAATGATCACCGGCGCGTCAGAAATCAGGGAGTCTGTGGCGCGCGCCAGCACCTCGCTCATGTCGTCCCCGAAATACGGCGCCAACTCGCCCCCCCGGCAGGCCTGCCTGCGCCCGCCCGGCAGATTCCCCGCCGCCCGAAATTCCGACGACAACACGGCCGCAACGGCATCTCCCTCCGCCTGCTCCATGCGGGAAAAGAGACTTCCCGGCAGTTCACTGTCCAGATACAGGAGCTGGCGGCTGCGTTCCTCCATGACAACAAGAAAGGCGCAGCAATTTTCGTTGATGGGGAAAAACGAGGGGACGCTGCCGGGCGCGTACAGGCATTCCTGAAGGATTTTGCGCACGGGCTGAAAAGACGCATCCTCACGTTCGCTGTGGCTGTAGTTGATTGCTTCAAGACATTCCAGGCCGTCCCTGTCGGAAAGGCGGAAAAGCGCCGCCCGTTGCGCGCCAAGCTCGCGCTGTACCGTGCCCAGAATCTGCCGGATGGCGCTCTCCCGGCTGTCCGCATGCGCGCGAAGAAGGGACGCGAGGCAGTCGCCGCTGACGGGAAAGGCCGTATTCCTGACCGCAAGGTCGGACGCGCCCCGGCGGGTTCGCCAGAGGGCCAGCAGCTCCTTTTCCCGTTGCCGCCAGAACTTGCGTTCCTTTTTGCTCTTTTCCGCCTCCAGCGCGGCAATCAGCGCCTCCACCGAAAGCAGTTCCTCCCGGATGTTGCCGGTTCGGCTCAGTTCGGAACAGCTTTCCCGCAGCAATTCGCACCGCAAGGGAGCGGACGTTTCCGGCAGGGCGGCCCGCAGGCGCAGACACACCCCCCGCAACAGGCGGTTTGGCCCCTTTTCCAGCTCTGCCGCCATTTCGCGCAGCGCATAGCCCGGAACAGGCGCGCCGTCCTTCTCCAGTTCGGCGATCATTTCCAGAACCTGCGGATCCGATACGGGCAGGGCTGCGCGGCCTTCCCGGGCGTCGGCAGCCAGAATGCGGCGCGCCTCATTGCGCCGTCGCTGCTGAAAGTGATACACCGCCAGCGCCCGCCGGCACACGCTGGCCATTTCCGTCTGACCTGCCCCTTCCGCCACGCGCAGCAGCTGATCAATATGGGCTATGGCCTGTTCGGCCTCCCCGGCCCGCAGAAGAAAAAAGACGTTATGCACGCGCCAGATGAGCGCGTAACGGTTGTGCCCCGTCAGTTCGGCCGTATTGCGATGGGACGTTATGATGCCATAGGAAACATGATCCCGTTTGCAGTACAGGCAGGCCGTACTGACCCGTATGGCGAACATTTCATCAAATGTGGGCCGGGGCGAAGGGGAAAGGGAATAGGCCTCAAACCAGTTCAGGCCCTCTGCAAATTCCCCCCGCAAGAAATGGAGCTGCCCCAGAAGCATGTGATCCAGGGCGTTCAAGGCCTCGCCCTCATCTGCGGACTGCAGATATTTTGCCAACAAGGCATCCACTTCCTCCGGGGTGTGCGCGTGGGCGTCCTCGGCAAGAAACAGCAGGCTCGTCAGCCGGCACCAGTCTCTGACGCGGCCCAGCAACTGAAGCGCCTGCCGCATTCCCTGTGTCAGCGCGGTCAACGTCTCGTCCGTCCGAAAAAGCAGAATGCCGCAGCACAGGGTGCGGTACAGCAGCAGCAGGCGCGCTTGCCAATCCTTCTCCGAAACCGGCAACGGCAAGCCAAGCAGTCTGCTTGCGCACTCCCGCAGACTTGCTGAGGCATCCCCGTTCTCCAGCATGCCGCAGGCCCTTTCCACGACAAGCAGGCGTTCCGCGCAATAGCCGCACACGGCCCGCGCCGTCTTTTCCGCAGCGGGTGTGGGAGGCGGGCCAAAGAGGATTTGCCCCTCGGCATCGCAGCTCGCGCCGAGGCTGTGCCGGCGCAGCAATACGCCCAGGGACGGCAGCAGTTCCCGTGAGCCTGCGCCCAGAACAGCGGCAAGCTCCTTCAATGACATGGCGCCGTTCGGCGTTTCCCGCCGGCCAAGAATGATTGCGGCAAGATCTTCGGGGAGCATGTTACCATCCATTTTTCGGATATGATTTTATCCAGATATAGGACATATCCAGAACAAGGACAAGCCCGCTCAGCGCCCCCCTTTTCACAAATCTACTAATAGCATGAAATAATTATAATTTTTATAACATGCCATCTTGGCACATCCCTTGCCCCAGTTCTCCTGCGCGCGCTCTGTAAGAATCCAGACCCCAAGGGAGACGACAATGCAACGAAAAAACATTCTATCGTGTTTGCTGATCCTTTTGTGCCTTCTCAGCCCGGGCTTCTCCTGCCGGGCCGATGCCGTGGAGACAAAAATCATGGGCTTCACCGATGTGACGACCCAGCTCGCCGACACCACCTTCGGCGACCGCGGCTCGACGGACATCTTTCAGGGAACGCAGCGTTCCCGCATCTGGCTCATGATGAACGCCAGCGAAAACGTGGGCGGCACCATGATGTTTGAACTGGACAATATCTGGGGACGGGACGCGCCGGGCATGCAGGGCGGCCAGCTGGGCGCCGACGGCGTCAATATCGGCATCAAGGAAGCCTACATCGACTGGAAAATTCCCGATTCCACCATTCGCGTCCGCATGGGCATCCTGCCCTTCATCCTGCCGGGCATCGGCGCCATCAACCCCTACACCCATGAGGTGGACTCGGTGACGACCATGTGGGCCAGAGGCGCAGGCGTCATGCTCTCGGGCAGCCTGACGGAAAACATCGATCTCACCACGTTCTGGCTCCGTCCGGCCAACGACAATTCCGCCGACGGCTTCATGGACAATGCCGACATGGGGGGCTTCATTCTGCCCTTTCGCTGGGAGGGCTTTGACATTCGCCCCTGGGGCATGGTGAGCTTTTCCGGCAGGAATGACCCGGTCTTCACCTACCGCCCGACCCTGACGCCGGCCTATCCCGTACATACGGGGCCGGGGACGCTCACGGAGGACAATCCCGCGGATTATGCCGTCGGCTGGTGGGCCGGGGTAGCGGCCACGGTGACCGCCCTCGATCCCTGGAAGTTCGGGCTGGACTTTAATTACGGCAATATCAGGGGCGTCACGGAAGACATGAATCGCAGCGGCTGGTATGTCTCGGCGCTGGCCGAGTACAAGCTCGACGCGGTGGTGCCCGGCCTGCTGGCCTGGTACGCCTCCGGCGATGACGGCGATCCCCATAACGGCTCGGAACGGATGCCCACCATTCTCGGCAACTGGTACGGCTCAGCCATGGGCTTTTCCGGGCAATTCGACAACTTTGCCTGGCAGTCCCAGCTGGTCGGCCTCGAGCCGACAGGGACATGGGGCGTCAGCGCCTATCTGCGCGACTTTTCCTTTATCCCCGATGTGACGCACACCCTGCGCGCACTGTTCTACGGCGGGACAAACGACGACAACATGGCCGGATATGTGGGAGACGGCTACACCAAGGTGCTGGGCACACCCACTTGGCTCTATCTGACGCAAAGCGACCATGTGGTCGAAGTCAACTTCAATACCACCTGGAAAGTCTATGACAATCTTTTCTGGGCCATTGAGGCCAGCTGGATGAATCTCCATCGCGGCAACTGCTGGGATCTGCCCTCCCACAGAGACAACGGCTACCGCATTGCCTCGACAGTGCGCTTCGTCTTCTAGCCGCCAACCCACGCGAGGAACCGACATGACCGTTCACGATCTTTCCGATACGCGTCCCCTTGTGCCCCTGCCGCGCAACAAGCTCATTCTTTCCATGACCATCCTCTACCTGCTCTTTGCCAGCGACCTCTGGGCGCGTGTGGGCATCAACGCCCTCCTGCCCGTGCTGCAAAAGGATTTGCAGCTCACTGACATACAAATCGGCATGCTGGGAAGCGCCGTGCTGATGGGCATGATTTCCTTTGTGCTGCCGGCCTCCTATCTCGCCGACAGGTGGTCACGGCGCGGCACGGTCTGCCTCATGGGCCTGACATGGAGCCTTGGCACCATTCTTTGCGGGCTTGTGCCGAGCATGGGCATGCTGCTTCTGGGGCGATTTCTCGTCGGCGGCGGCAACTCCAGCTATGCCCCCGCCTCGGTTTCCATGCTGACCAACTGGTTTCCCAAGAAAAGCTGGGGCAAGGTCATCGGCCTGTACAATACCTCCTACCAGATCGGCATTTCCGGCGGACTGATCGTCACCGGCCATCTGGCGGCCCTCTACGGCTGGCGTATGACCTTCATCATCATCGGCATCCCCAGTCTCATCCTTGCCCTGACCTCCCTCTGCATTCCCGGCACGCCGAAGCAGGCCGTCGCCGCCCGGGCCGAGACTTCCCGCAAGGTCAGCGTGCGGGAGGCGCTGCGGGTCATCCTCGGCAACCGTACCCTCATGGCGACGGCGCTCGCCACGACCTTCTTCAACATCATGGCCACGTCCTTCATCATGTTCAGCTCCATCTATTTCATGCGGGAAATGAACATGGATGTGGCCGGCGCGGCTTCCATCCTTGGCCTCATGGGGCTGACGGGCTTTGCCGCCATGCCGCTGGGCGGCTATCTGCTGGATGCCTGGTATCGGCACGACATGCGTTGCCGGGGCTGGTTCCCCGCCATCTGCCTGCTGGCCGCGGCCCTGCTTTTCTGCCTCGCCTACTCCTGGAAAAGCCTGCCGCTGATGACCATAGGCTGTTTTGTCCTCAATATGGTGCCGACCTGCTACCACGTCATTACGCAAGAGGTCGTACCGGCCCGCTACAAGGCCTCGTCATACGGCTCACTGGTCATCTTTCTCCAGCTGGGCGGATCCATCGGCAGCACGCTCACCGGCGTCCTTTCCCATGCCTACGGCATACAGCAGGCCCTTGTCTGGATACAGGCGGCCCTTGTCCTCAGTGCCCTCTGTTTTCTGGCCGCCGGCTTCGCCTATCGACATGACTTCTTCCGCGCCCAGGAGCGCTGACATCGGACGGAGACAGCTTTCCATGAACAAGACCATCATCTACATCGCCAGAAGCATCCTGACCATGAACCCGGATCAACCCCGTGCCACGGCCGTGGCCGTGCGTGACGGGCGCGTGCTTTCCGTGGGCGGCCTTGAAGACATCATCCATTGGCTGAAAAAATCCCCCTTCCTGCCCTATGAGGTGGAAACCCTCTTTGCCGACAAGATCCTCATGCCCGGCCTCGTGGACGCGCACACCCATCTTGCTTCGCTGGCGCTGGAATACGCGCATACCTTTGTTGCCCAGGCACCCTGGCCCCGCCCCGAGGGCGGCTTCTTCCCCGTATATGGCGACAAGGCCGCCGTGCTTGCGCGCCTGCGGGAGGCGGATGCCCGATTGCCCGACAATGAAATTCTCTGGGGCGTCCATTATGACGACAACCAGATCGGCAGCCCCCTGACGCGGGAAGAACTGGACGCCGTATCGCCCAGCCGGCCCATACTGATCAGCAACATGGTCTTTCACCGTTTCTGGGTCAACAGCGCCATGCTGCGCAAAGCCGGCATCGGCAAGGACAGCGGCCTGCCCGGCGTCTGCTATGCCCCGGACGGCGAACCTGACGGCACCCTGCTGGAAGCGCGTGGGCTGGCCCGCATCCTGCCGGCCTGTCCCCAGCTCATGCGGCTGACCGAGGAAAAGATACGGCACGTTCTGCCCCTGTTTACCCGGCAGGGCGTCACCACCCTCTGCGAGGCGGCTTTTGGCGCCTTCGGCGGCTATGAAAACGAGTATGCCGCCCTGAATGCGGCCATGCGCGATGCCCCCTTGCGCGTCATGGCCCTCCCCTTTTACCACGGGCAGGTGCCGGGAGCCGCGAGCCTTGAGGACAAGGCGGCCTATTTTCAACAGCTTGCACCGTCCGCCAAGGTTCGGTTCGGCGCAATCAAGCTCTATTGCGACGGTTCCATCATCTCCCATACCGCGCCGCTTGACTGGCCGGGCTTCTGGGACGGAAGCCCGAATCCCGCCATGCAGCATTCCCGGGAGGAAATCTTTGAGGCCCTCATCGGCTTCCATCTGCGGGGCATGCAGACCATAACCCATACCAATACCAACCTCGCCTGCCAGATCGTGCTCGACGCCGTCGAGGAAGCGCAGTCGCGTTGCTGCCGCCCGGACATCCGGCACAGGATGGATCACTGTTACGGCATTACGCCCGAACAGCTGCGCCGGGCAAAGGCCCTGGGCGTTGCGGTGCAATTCTTCACGCCGCAAATATGGTACTACGGGGACGACCATCTGGCCTTGCAGGGGCCGGATCGCGCCCATGCCCTTGTGCCCACCGGCACGGCGGAGCGACTGGGCGTCTCCTGGGGAATCCACTGTGACCCGCCCGGCACGCCCCAACTGCCCTGGACAGCCATCTGGGCGACGATGCAACGCCTGACCCAAAGCGGAATCGTGCTCGGCCCCGCGCAGAAAGTGCCGCTGGATGCGGTCTTGCGGGCCTTCACCACAGAACATGCCTGGCAGTTGCACATGGAAGACGAGGTGGGCAGCATCCGTCTGGGCAAGCAGGCGGATTTCTGTGTGCTGGAGGAAGATCCCTACGTCATGCCCCCGATGGAGCTGCGCCATATGCCTGTCTGGGGAACGGTCTTTGCCGGAGAGCCTTTTCAGGCCGCCTCGGCAAGCGGGGCATGATTCACTTGCGCCATGACCGGCATCCTGCCCGCAAGCCGCCCCTGCGGGCAGGATCAGCCCTTCCCGACCGGGCCAATCCCTTCCCGATCCAGCCGCACGACGGCGGCAAAGGGCAGGGGCAGGCGCAAAACCTCCTGCAAAGGCAGAGCCAGCACATGGGCCATGAGGCAGCGGATGAGGCCCGCGTGACTGAGGAGCAGCAGGGATTCATCGGGATAACCGGCGGCAAGACGGCGCACCGCGGCCAGCGCCCGTTGCTGCGCCCCGGCAAAACTTTCGCCTCCCGGCGGCGCGGCGTGGGCCATGTCCGTGCCGCGCGCCGCCCACTGCGCCGGGAAGCGGCGGCGGATCTCCGCTTTCGGCAGTCCTTCCCACTGCCCCAAGGCGATTTCCGCCAGATCATCGTCCACCAGCAGGGGCGGCAGGCTGCCGTCAGCCCCGCGCAGGGCCTCGCGCACCAGAGCGGCGCTCTCGCGGCAACGGGAAAGGGGCGAGCTGATCAGCCGCAGGGGCGGCAGGCTGCCGTCAGCAGCCAGATCACGGCGCAAGGCCTGCGCGGCGCGGCGGATCTGCTCCCTGCCCGCCTCGCTCAGCGGCACATCCAGCCGCCCGTAGAGACGCCCACGCACGGCTTCCGTTACCGCGCCGTGCCGCATGCACAAAAGCTGCGGGAAACTGTCAGGGGCGTTCATGCGACGGTTCTTCCGGCCCTCTGGCATGAGGGGCAAGGGCCTGCCGGGCAAGGCGCGCGGGATCGGCCTCCTCGCCCGCCCCGGCCAGCGGGGCAAGGGCCGCGGCAAGGGCGGCCTCCATAGCCAGCGCTCGCGCCTTGCGGCCTTCAATGGCCGCGCAGGCCGCCGCGTCCCCGGCATACAGCGCCAGCTTGTCGTCAAAGCGTTGGGCCACGCTCACCCACTCGCCGCCCCGGCAATGCTTGTCGGCCAGAAAAACCAGCTCCCGTTCCGTGAGCGACGCGGGCGCAACGGGCGTCATGTCCCGATGCGCGCCCACAATGGCCGCCAGCCGGGGAAAGCCGTAACGGGCGAGCAGGCGCGCGCCCGCCGCCTCATGTTCGGCTTCGCCCTTGCAGATGTCGTGCAGCAGGCCGGCGGCAAGGCAGAGCGCCGCGTCGGGCAGCGGGGCCGCCCCCTCACGCTGCCGCGCCCGGGCCAGAGCCTGCGCAAGGGCCTGCGCCACTGCGCCCACGGCCCGCGCATGCCGCAGACCCCGTTCCGGCGTCCCCCGCAGGCGCAGCCATTCCCCGGCCTCGGCAGGACTGGGGCTGTCCGCCCCCCGGGCAAGTTCACACAGGGCTGCGTAGTCTTTTGGACTGTCCATATCCCGCAGCATGAGGGCATCCGCCACCGGCACATGACGCAGGGGCAGATGCGCGAGCACGGCCCGCAGGCCGCCTTCCCCGTCCGCAGCCAGAATGGATGGCAGGAGCGCGGCAGGCAGAAAGACGGGATGCCCCTCCGCCCCCGCAAAGGTGGGAATGAGGGCCGCCCCGGGGAAGGACGCCGCCGCCTCGCCAAGGCTGATCACCGTCAGCGGCCGCACCAGCGGCACGTCCACAGGCTGCAGAAACACGCCGTCAAGCGAGGCGAAGGTCGGACTGCGCAACACGGCCTCCAGCCCCGTGCGCACCGAGGAAAACATGCCCGCTTCCGGCTGCGGATTGCGGACGGCCTCCAGCCCGAGGGCCGCGCAGGCCGCTTCCACAGCCCCGGCATGAAAGCCGGTCACCACACGGCAGGCGGCGGCGCCGGCCCAGAGACGCGCCAGCCGGGACAGGGCATGATCGCCGGGCGCATCCGACAGGGGCAAAAGCGCCTTGCAGCGCCCCATACGGCTGGCCTGACCGGCCGCCAGAATCACGACGTCATGGCGCATGGCCTTTCCTCCATCTGCGGCACAGATCACCGGGAATCCCCCGCCGCCCCGCCCTTGGCCGGATGCGTCAGGCGCAGCCCCTCCGGCCCGCGCTCGATACGTCCCAGCACCGCCCGCAGGCGCGGCAGGGGGCTGCCGCAGGCGCAGGGCCGTTCGTCAAGCCTGACCATATCCCCGGTGCGGTAGCGGATCAGCGGCATGGCCTCGCGTTGCAGGGTCGTGAGCACGAGTTCGCCGGGCTGTCCGGGCGGCAGGGGTGCGTCGCCAAGCGGATCGACGACCTCGGGCAGCAAATCGAGGGCCTGCCAGTGCAGACCGTCACAGGCCGGGCATTCCACAGCCCCGGCAAAGGCGCTTTCCGTGGAGCCGTAATGCTCCAGCAGCGGGATGCCCCAGGCTTGCCGGGCCGCTGCGCGCAGATCGGGATCCAGCCAGTCCGCCGCGCTGAGGATGCCGGATACGCCGGGCAGGGCCGACGGGCAGCAGCGCAGCAGGCCGCGCAACTGGCCGGGCAGCAGGAGCAGCACACGGGCCGGGCCTGCGACGCACAAGGCCCGTTCGACCTGCGCCCGCAAGGGGGCAAGGGCGGCCTCGCCGGCCCCGGCGGCTGCCAGCAGGCTTTCGGCCAGCCCGCCGTCCGTCTCCACGCCGATGCCCTGCGGCGCAAGGCCCTGCCGCAAGAGATCGGCAATGCCCTGCGGCCGGTGCGCCCCGGGCAACAGCACGCATACCGTCTGCCCCGGCCGGGCCAGAAAACGCATGCCCACGGCAAAGAAATCGCGCGTCCGGGCCAGATCGCGCAAACTGAAGGCCAGTCGCTTGGGCTGCCCCGTGCTGCCGGACGTCTGGACGCTCACCATGCGTTCCACATGGGAATGGGAGACGCAAAGCAGATCTTCCCAGCGGCGCACATCTTCGGCCGTGGTGAAGGGCAGGCGAGACAGTTCCGACAGGCAGGACAGCGGCTCCTGCCCGGCCAGCCGTCGGCCGTACAGGCGGCTGTGGCGCACGGCATGCCGCAATTGGGCATTGAGCAGTTCCCGCCGCCGGGCCGCCAGCCGGGCGGGCAGCTCCGCCGGACAGGAGGCCCCGCACTCTCCGGCCAGCCAGGCGTCCAGCGCGTGGGCAAAGGGCGCGTCAGACTTCATGGGGCCTCGATTCGGCATGGGCACAGGCCAGCCGCCCGGGATAGAGCATGCGGCCATCCGCGGCGGTCAGATTGTGCAGGCAGAAGGGGATCATGCGCCCGTCGGGCCGCATGACGTGAATGCAGCAGCCGCGCACGCGCTCCACATCCAGATCGAGGGCGTCCTGAAAGGCCATGCAGGAAAGGGTGAAACGGCGCTCCACGCCCGCGCGGGCCAGAAAGCGGCTGAAATCGTCGGCAGCCGAACCGGGCACGGCGGCGCGTTCCGCGCCTGTCCAGTGCGTGGCCACGAACTGCCGCGAGCGGCGCGCGCCTTCGGCGGCCTCCAGCGGGGGCAGGGCCGCGCCCGCACGGAGTACGGACGGGGAAGGCCCGCAACAGGCTGCGGCGGCATCGGCCAGCAGGCGCAGGCCGGGCTGTCCGTCCGGCCCGGTCTCGCGCGCGTAGACGGCGCTGAAGGAGCAGAGGGAATGCTCGCAGCCCGGCGGGTGCACATGTTCGGGCCGCACAAGTTCCGGAGCCTGCTCGCAAAGGGCGGCCAGAACGTCAAAGAGCGGCAGGCGGGGCGCGGCGGTCAGCTCGCCGGGATAGCGGCCGAAATGCGCCAGCGGCTGCAGATGCAGGCCGCGCACCGTCGGCCCCAGCCGCAGGGCCAGACGCAGCAGATCCCCCACCCGGGGCAGGCTGGAATGCGGTTCCAACGTCGCCACCAGTACCACGCCCAGCCCGGCGGCCTGACAATGGCGCACCGCCGCTTCCTTGCAGGCCACAAGACTTTCGCCGCCGGGCAGACGCCCGCGCAGGGGGGCGCAGGCCGCGTCATCCGGCGCATCCCATTGCAGGTAGACCGAATCCAGCCCGGCTTCGCGCAGGCGCACGGCGTAGGCCGCCTCACGCCCCAGCCTGAGGCCGTTGCTGTTGACCTGAATGAGGCCGAAGCCGCGCGCCCGCACGCGGCGGATGATCTCCGGCAGATCCTCGCGCAAGGTGGGTTCGCCGCCGGAAAGCTGCACATTGCAGCCCGGCGAGACCTGCCGCAGACGATCCAGCTGGAAGTCCACAACCGCAAGGGGCACGTCCTGGCTGCCGTCATCCGCACCGGCGGACGCAAAGCAGACCGGGCAGGCCATGTTGCAGCGCAGGGTCACTTCCAGCAGGGCGGTACAGGTGTGCTGAGCATGGGACGGGCAGAGGCCGCAATCGTAGGGGCAGCCCTGCGCCTCCCCGGTCAGGGGGTGGGTCGGATAGGACGGCGTCTTGGGCCGCTGCCAGCCTTCAAAGCTCGGCAGGCCGTCCGTCTCCCGCAGGACAGGCACGGAAAACGCCCCGTGCTGCGGACAGGACTTGACAAACCTGACGGTACCGCCCTGCCGGACATAGGCTGCGTCAATGCGCCGCAGACAGATCGGGCAAAGGCTCAGCGTCCGGTGCAGGATACGCTTTTCCGCGCTCACGCCTGCCCCGTGTGCGCCATGATGTCGAGATCATAGGACTGCACAAGCTCGAGCAGCCTTTCCCAGGCTTCCGCCAGCAGATCCCCGCAACCCGCCGGATCCGGCGGCCCGGCCTGCGCGGCCTCGCCGCGCTCTCCCGCCAGCCCCTGCGCCACGCAGCCGCAGTTGATGCCGCCGAAGGCATTGACGCGATCATAAAACCATTGCGCATAGTCATTGAGCAAGGCGGGCAGCAGGGGATGGGCTTCCTCCGTGTCCGCGCCCTTGCCCGCCACGAGGGCCAGGGCGCAGGCCCCGCCGGTGAGCAGGCCGCAGGGGCCGTCCGACTGGCCGATGCCCACGCACAGCCCCTGCGCGGCCCGCACGAGCGCCGGATTTTCCTCGCCCCGCGCCTGCAACGTCAAAAGCAGCAAAAGCTGACTGCAACAATAGCCCTGCCGTACCCACGGCAGCAATTCCAGCATGAGCGGATGCATGCTTCCCCCTTTTTCGGATCAATCCTTCACCTCGCGCACGGCCAGCCACACGCCGTAGCCCGGGCGCTCCCCGCCCGGCCTGCCGCAGAGGCCCAGATCGCGCAGGCTTGCCGCGTCCCCGTACCAGACGAGGCTGGCCGCCAGCCGGGCCAGTTCGCGGCTTTCATCATGGAAGGCGAGCAGCCGCAAACCCGCGCCGCGCATCAGCCCTTCCCACGCCTCGCGGGATCGCGCTCCGGCGGCGCACCCCGCCGGACAGACGGACACGGCCTCCCCCCCGCAGCCGCATGCTTCGCCGCAGCCGCAGCGGGCCGCCGCCATTGCCGCGCCGCCGCGCCGCATCAGATCGCTGAAGCCCAGCACGCCGCCGGGCCGCAGCAAGCGGGCGGCCTCGGCAAAAAAGGCTTCCGGCGCGGGCAGGAGCGAGGCCACGCACTGACACAGCACGGCATCGGCCCATGCGTCCGGCAGGGGTATGCGGCAGATGTCCGCCACGCCGAAAAGGGCACGCCCGGATGCGGCCTCCGACGCGACGCCATGCCGGGCAAGCGCCGCCTCCGTGCGCCATGCGGCATGGGGCGTGCGATCCAGCCCCACGGCCAGCTCGCCCCGCGCGGCCAGCATCCGCACCGTCCCGCCCGGGCCGCAGCCCGCGTCCAGCACGCGCAGCGGACGGTCGCGTTGCGCCCCGTCCCCCGTGCTGTCCAGAGCCGCCGCGCAGGCCAGCCAGAGCCGCTCACTGGCCGCCGCGCCGCCGGGATGCCATTCCCCGCCGCTGATCCGCTGAAAAAGCGGATGGGCATAGGGCAGGCTCATTTGTCTTCCAGCAGGCGTTCCACTTCCAGCATCTTGCCTTCGGCCAGCGAGCGCGGAATCATGGTCAGGCCGCACTGCGGGCAACGCGGCAGAAAAACGTCAAAGGCGCTGTGCAGATATTCCGCCTGCACCTTGCCCTGTTCCAGCGCACAGCCGCAGCGTCCGCAGCGCCACGGCCCCCCGTCCGGGGCATAATTCGGCCCCATGCTCATGCCTGATCTCCTCCGGCGGGACAACAGCCCGCGCCCTCATCTGTGGCCGCCGCCGTGAGCACGCCCGGCACCCGCATACGGTGACGCCAGGCCGCCAGCAGCTCGAAACCCGTATCGTCCGCAAGGGGACGGTATTCCACCCAGAAGGTCACCTGCCGCGGTCGCCAGGCCCCGAGACGATGACCGTTGCTCTCGTTGACGAAATAGGCGGCTTCCCGCTCCACCCGGGTCAGGGCCTCGCACACGTCCTCACGCAGGATGTGCCGTTCCTCCATGCAGGCCAGCACATCCTCGGCAATATGTACCGGCAGCCAATGGGCCGTCCTGTCCGGCGCAGCCTCCCCGCATGACGGGAAACGCCGCAACAGACGCTCGCGCAGGGCCGCGCGCCCGGCGCGCCGGGCCGAGAGGCCGGGGCCGCGTTGGGCCGGATCCGCCGGAAAGGCCGCCAATTGCGGCAGGAGATCAAAAAGATGCAGGCCGGGCTTGCCGCTCGCAGCCAGCCGATCCCGGCACATGATGCAGGAGGTCAGCGCCGTGTGCGCCAGTTCCTCGCCGCGCCGGGCGCTCATTTCCCCGGCCAGCTCGGGCTGCGCGCACCAGACAAGGCCGCCATAGCCGCAGCAGGCCGTCTGTGCGCCGCTGTACGCGGGTTCATCCGCCACATGCCCGGCCTTGCGCACCAGCGAACGGACAGCGGCCTGCCAGGCCGCGTCATGCCGGGCCGTACAGGGATCCTGCACGCTGAGCGCAACTTCCGCCGTATCGGCGGGGGCCATTTTTCCCGCCTCGCCGGGCCACGGCAGGGCGTCCAGCAGTTCCCAGAGCGAGAGCGGACGGGCCTCGGGCAGCACTTCCCGCAGCACGGACAGGCAGGACGAACAGGCCGCCACCAGACGCGGCTTGCCGCAGGCTTCCCAGTATTGCCGCAGTTCGGCGGCCTGCGCGGCAAAGTCCGCCTCCCGGCCCGCCCAGCGTGCCGGAATGCCGCAACAGCGCAACAGCAGGCCCAGCGGCCCGCGCGACAGGCCCGGGGCCAGTTCGCCCGTTCCGGCCAGCGCCTGCCGCAACCAGCCGAACAGGGCTTCCACCTGCTCCCCGCGCGAGGCGGCCAGTTGGCAGCCGGGAAAGAACAGCCAGCCCTCAGCGGACGCGGGGCCTGCGGCGCCAGCGGGATGCGCGTCCACGGGACGCACGTCCGGCGGGATGCAGAGGGCGCAGGACGGCCCATTGGCCGCCTCCATGTCCTCAAGGGCAAATTCATGGGCCGAGGGCGGCATGTAGCCGCGCTCCACCATATCCCGGCGCGAGGTGAGGCAGAGTTCGGCCATGGAGAAATTTTCGGGACAGAGTTCCTCGCACTGCCCGCAGAGCGTACAGCCCGCAATGAGTTCATTGGCCAGATGCAGACCCATGACGATGGCGGCATTATTGAACATCTGCCGGGCATAGACGCGGGGATAGCCCTTGTGCTTTTGCAGCAGCAGGCATTGCTTCACGCAGATGAGGCACTGACATTGCAGGCAGCGTTCGGCCTCCCGGCGGGCTTCCTCCTCCGTATACTGGCCGGAGGCGGCTTCCACGCGCGGCACCGGGGCAATGCCGTCCAGCCGGGTGTGCAGCTCGCGCACGTTTTCTTCCCGGGCAGCCGTCAGGGAAGCGCCCCCGGCCAGTCGTTCCAGCGAACGCGCCGCCCGCCGGCCCTGCCCGGCCTGACGCGAGGCCGAGGCCCAGGCCGCGCCCGTGGGCGAGACGGACAGCCAGCCCGCGCAGCAGACATTGTCCCGCCAATGCAGGGTGGCGGCATCCACTGTCTCCTCGGCGGGCGCAAGTGGTGCGGCGGCATCGGCATCCAGCAGGACGGCGGCATACCCGGCGCAAAGGCGCTGCAGGCAGGCCTCGTCAAGCGCTGCCGTCTCGAAGCGCACGCCCTTGCGCTCCAGAATCTGACGCTGCGCTTCCCAGCGCGCGGCAACATCCTCCCCGCCGCCGAAGCGGGCGGCAAGGCCCTGTTCCACGGGCTGATCATGAAAAACCGTGACGGGATAGCCCTTGGCGGCCAGATCCCAGGCGGCCACCAGACCGGCCAGACCGGCTCCCATGACGGCCAGCTGCCTGGCCTTGCGCGGCATGGGCAGGGGTTTCGACTGCGGGCCGAGCGCCTGCAGACAGAAGACTTCCAGCCCGCGCACATCCAGCGAACCGCCCAGATCGCGGCGGGCGCAGCCCTCCTCGCAGGGTCGGTCGCAGAGGCGGCAGAAAAGTTCGGGCAGGGGCAGATGGCGTTCCAGCAGCTTGCGGGCCGCGCTCCACTCGCCCCGCGCGGCGTGGGCCAGAAAGGCGCGCACATCCAAATCCAGCGGACAGTCCCGGCGGCAGCGCGGCGGGCTTTCCTGCGTGCAGCGGGACTCGGCCCGACGCAGATATTCCTGATCAAAAACAGGCATGATGCCTCCCTGACCGAACATGCCGGCGCATGCCGAAACGTATGACGTGGAAAGAGGAAAAGCGCGGCCCCGAGAGGAAGGAGATTCGGCGCGCCGCCCTGTCGGATGCCCAAGCAGCGCGACAGCCGCCGCTCCCCGGCCGGAGCGACACCGGAATCCCCCCGGAGCGACAAGGGGGGAGGCGAACCTCCCCCCAGACAGTCGAAACGGCGCGGCCCTACTTGGGCATGGCCGCCAACACCCGTTCGGGGTACGCGGGCAGATGGGTCACGCGTGCGCCGCAGGCGTTGTAGATGGCGTTGATGATGGCCGGATGCGGGCCGCAGAGCGGAATTTCACCCGTGCCGGACGCGCCGAAGGGGCCGTCGGGACGCGGGGTTTCCACATAGATCAGCTCGATGTTGTCCGGGATGTCCTTGATGGTGGGGATACCGGCGCCGGCCATGGTGCTGTGCTTCTTGATGTCCTCATAATCTTCGGACAGGGCGAGACCGATGCCCTGGGCAATGCCGCCGTAAAGCTGGCCGTCGGTGAGCAGGGGATTGACCACCTTGCCGATGTCGGCCACCATGGTCATCTTTTCCACCGTGGTCTTGCCAGTGGCCACCTCCACCGCCACTTCGGCCATGAACAGGCCGTACATGTAGCAGCAGAAGGGTTCGCCCTGGCAGTTCTTGCCGCAGTCGCGGGCCGGAGCCGTCCACTTGCCGTCATAATGCACGGCGCGGCCTTCGGCCTTCATTTCGTCATAGGTGTAGAAGCCGCCGCCGTTGGGCTTGCGCATGCCTTCCACCAGCGCCTCGCAGGCCACGCGGATGGCGTTGCCCGTCATCACCTGCGAGCGCGAACCGCCGGCCGGGCCGGAATTGGGCGTCTTGCTGGTGTCGTTCATCAGGAGGCGGATCTTTTCCACGGGCAGACCGATGGGCCGCAGGGCCTCATGGGCCGTGCACTGCGCGCCGGAGTCCGCGCCCTGACCGTGATCTTCCCAGGTGCTGCCCACGGTCACCGTGCCGTCGGGATTGAGTTCCACCCAGGCTTCGGAGGAGTCCGGGCCGTCCAGACCCGCGCCGTAGACGGCAAGGGCCAGACCCACGCCGCGCTTGACCTCGGCGGTGGACTCGGCTTTCACGCGGGCCTTGGCGGCTTCATACTTGGGCCGCAGGGCCTTGAACATGGTGGGCAGGTTGATGACTTCGGGCTTCTGGCCGGTAGGCGTGGTGTCGCCCTCCTTGTAGCAGTTCAGCTCGCGCAGATCGAAGGGATCCATGCCCAGCTTTTCGGCCAGCTGATCCATGAGCACTTCGGACGGGAATTCCGATTCCGGGCCGCCGTAGCCGCGGAAGGCCGCGCCCCAGGCATGGTTGGTGGCCACGGTACGGCCGTCGCCGCGGATGTTCGGAATGCCGTAGCCCGCGCCGATGAACTGCGCCCCGCGCAGGGTCAGCAGGTCGCCGAATTCGGAGTACGGGCCGTGGTCGCAGGTCCAGTCGGTTTCCATGGCCTTGATCTTGCCGGTTTTCTTGTCGGCAGCCATGCGCACGGTCGTCCAGAAGGGCGAACGCTTGCCGGTGTACTGCTGCTGCTGCTGATAGTTGTAGCGCAGGTGGCAGGGACGGCCCGTGGCCAGCACGGCCACGCCGATGAGGGCTTCCATGGTGGGGCTGAATTTGTAGCCGAAGGTGCCGCCGGTGGTGTTCTGCACGAGCACCAGTTCCTCGGGGAACTTGACGCCCAGACCGGGGGCGATCATGAGCGCATGCAGATGCAGGCCGATGGACTTGGAGTGGATGACGAGCTTGCCTTCTTCATTGAGATAGCCGTAACCCACGTCCGGCTCGATGTTCAGATGCGGCTGACGCTGGGTATAGAAGCTGTTTTCCACCACCACGTTGTTGGGGTCGTCGAAATAAGGTTTGGTGTCCTCACCCTTTTCGAGGTGGGGTTCATAGTAGATGTTGGGCGTGCCGGGATGAATCTCGATGGCGTCGGGGGCCATGGCTTCGGGCGCGCTCATGTATTCGGGCAGCAGTTCCAGATCGAACTTCACCTTTTCGGCGGCGGCGCGGGCATGTTCCTCGGAATCGGCGCAGACGATGGCCAGGGCGTCGCCATACTGGAACACCTTGGTGTCATTGAGGATGGGCCGATCCCAGCCGTCGCCCTTGTTGTCGGCAAAGGTGATGAGGCCGGTGATGCGGTTCTTGCCCTTCACGTCCTTGTGGGTCAGCACGCGGACGACGCCGGGCATCTTTTCGGCTTCGGAGGTGTCGATGCCCTTGATGTTGGCATGGGAAACCTTGGCCTGAGCCAGCGCCAGATGCAGGGTTTCCGGCGGCATGTGCACGGCGGCGTCGGCGCCGTATTCGGCCAGGCCCGTCACCTTGGCCACGGCGCTGGGACGCGGCAGGCGCGTGCCGAACACCCGGCCGTCGGCGGGCATCTTGAAGGTGATGTCGTCCAAAGTTTTTTCGCCGCGCAGCACGGCGGCGGCGTCCATGACGGCATCCACCAGCGGGATGTAGCCGGTGCAGCGGCAGACGTTATGATGTTTCTGGAACCAGTCGCGCACATCCTCGCGGCTGGGATTGGGATTGCTGTCCAGCAGGCCCTTGGCGGAAACGATGAAGCCCGGCGTGCAGAAGCCGCACTGGGCCGCGCCGTGATACATCCACGACACCTGAAGCGGATGCAGATGGTCGGGCGTGCCGATGCCCTCGAGGGTGGTGACGGCGGCATTTTCGGGCACGCGGCGCATTTTCACGATACAGGCGCGGGTCACCTTGCCGTCAAGGATGACCGTACAGGCCCCGCACTGCCCCTGCCCGCAACCCACCTTGACGCTGGTAAGCTGCAGCTGATTGCGCAGAACATCCACGAGGGTGGCGTCGGGGCTGACCATGACCCTGCGGGGAATGCCATTGACCACAAGCGTTTTCGTTTCCATACGCGACTCCTAGAAACGGCTTGATGATGACCGGCCGGAAGACCCGGCCCTTGTTTGCGAAAGGCGGACACCCCGGATCGCCGCCCGCCGGCGCCACGGACGCAGCCATGCTGCCGGACGGACAGACGCGGAAAGCGGCAGTCTGATCCGCATCGTGTCCTGCCGCGCGTGCCGACCAGCCTTCCCCGCGACGGGACGCCCGCACCGGCAAGAAGGAACGGGCACGACAGTTCAGGGCACGCGCTTTTTTTCATTTTTCTCAAGGCTACTCCATTTCCCGCCAAAGGAAAAGGCCTTTCTCCCGCTCCTGCCGGATACGGGCGGAA
The DNA here is from genome assembly GCA_019118345.1 of Candidatus Desulfovibrio intestinavium. Lineage (GTDB taxonomy): Bacteria > Desulfobacterota > Desulfovibrionia > Desulfovibrionales > Desulfovibrionaceae > Desulfovibrio > Desulfovibrio intestinavium. Next base: position 189,374 of record DWZD01000053.1, read on the forward strand.
CCGCCCGGAGAAACCAGCAATTTTTCCTTGTCATCCCGCAAGGGGGAAGGTAAGGTTCGCTATTCGCATACCGATGACTCCCGCCGCCCTCCCGGCGGCCGCGCCGTTTTTTTTTTAGGCGTTTCCTTCTTCAGGAAATGCTGGAGCGATTTCATGCTGACCAACACATTTGATGGCATCAAGGATCTTGTTTATATTGTTGATCTGGAAACCTATGATCTGCTTTACGCCAATGAAGCCTGCCGCAAGAGTTTCCATATTGACGATGTGCGTGGTCTGAAATGTTATGAAACGATCCAGGGATTTGCCCAGCCCTGCGAATTCTGCACCAACAAACAATTGCTGAAGTACGGGCGCTGGACTTGGAGCTGCTACAATCATCTGCTGCAGCGCCGCTTTGATTTGTACGATTCGCTCATCGAATTCGACGGGCGCAAGGCGCGGATGGAAATTGCCTATGACGCCGGCACGCAGGCCGAGGCCGGCGGTTCCCTGCCCGGCTATCACGACGATATCGAGCGCCTGCTTTCGCATTGCGTTCGCCTGCTCCATGAATCCACCGACAGCGGGAACGACAACTTCAATATCGTGCTGGAGGAGGTCGGTCGCTTTCTGGAGGCGGATCGCTGCCGCCTGTTCGAATTTCACGAGCATGAGGCCAAAAGCACCCGAGAGTGGATCCGGCAGCGTGACGATTCCCCCCGGAACAACCGGCGGGAAATGCCCGAAAACGTCTATGCCGGCTGGTGCGAATCGCTGCGTCAGGGCAACGGCGTCCATATCGCCGACGTGGAGGCGCTGGCGGCCACATCGCCGGATGAACACGCCTTTCTCAGCTCGCAGGGCATCCGCTCCCTGCTCGTGGAGCCGCTTGTGGTTTCCTCCGCGCTGTTCGGCTTTCTCTGCGTGGACAATCCCGCGCCGGACAAGGTGCGCGTGGCCCGGATCATGCTGACCTCCATCAGTCAGGTCATGAGTTCGGCCATCGAGCGGCTGCGGCTCATGAGCACCCTGGCCCACTTTACCAATCATGACGCGCTGACGGGCCTCGGCAATCGCCACTTCTTTCTGGAGCAGATGCACCATCTGTCCGGCTCCGGCGCGGCCATCCTGCTCCTGGAAGTCAACGGCCTCAAAAAAATCAATGAAACGTGCGGCATGCGGCACGGCGACGAATTGCTCATCCGCATTGCCGACATATTGCGCAATCTTGCCGGCGAGGGGACTCCCTTCCGCCTGGGCGGCGGCGAATTCGCCCTTCTCTGGCCTGCCATCAGCGAGGCGGACTTCCATGCCGTCATGGAGCGCGTTGCTCCCTTCTTTTCCGGAACCCTCGGCTTTTCCGCCGCTGTGGGCGGCCATTGGCAGACTGAGGGCGAGACCCCCCATGAAGCCTACATCCGGGCCGAGGAACTCCTGTACCAGCACAAGAAGGAGCATTACCGCCGGCAGGGCACCAGCCGCTACCGGGCCGAAATGGACGACATGCTCCATCTGGCCCAGCCGGGCAAGCTGGAACAGCTGCTGGAAACCGGCAAGTTCATCACCTACTGGCAACCCAAGTTCAGCGTGGAGAACGGCCACATTTCCGGCGCAGAAGTGCTTGTCCGCCTGCGGGACAATGGCGACATCATCGGGCCGGGGCAGTTCATTCCCCTGCTGGAAGCCCTGCACCGCACCTATCTTCTCGACTTCCACGTCTTTGAGGAAACCTGCCGTTTCCTGCGCAGCTGGCTGGACGACGGCCTGCCCGTGGTGCCCATCTCCAGCAACTTTTCCCGCCATACCTTCGTCATGCCGGACTTTCTGGAAAGGCTTGAGGCCATCCGCACCCGCTACGACATCCCGCTCTCCCTCCTGCAGGTGGAAATCACCGAAACCGTGGACGCGGCGGATCATGAAGCCTTCCTGGCCATGGCCCGCAAGCTGCACGAGCATGGCTTCAGCCTCGCCATTGACGACTTTGGCGTGGCCCATGCCAATCTTGCCACCTTGGCCGAAGTGGATTTCAATGTTCTCAAGCTGGACAAGCGCTTGGTGGATTCGCTGGAAAGCAATCCCAAGCTGCTGGAAATTCTGAAGATGCTTATTGCCACCAGCCGCAGCCTGCACATCACCACCGTGGCGGAAGGCGTGGAACGGCAACGCCAGCTGGATATTCTCTCCCAGATGGGCTGCCATGAAATACAGGGGTACCTCCTTTCCCGGCCCCTGCCCGTGGAGGAATTCCGGCAAAAGCTGACGGACGATGCCCGCTCGGAATTCGGCCCGTCCCCGTCCTAGACGCGGAGCCTCGCCCTGTCATCTGACCGGAGAAACGCCATGCACGACCTTGCCGATCTGCTGCCCGTCACCCGCCGCAGCGCGCCGCTAGTGCATTTCATCACCAATTACGTCACCGTCAACGACTGCGCCAATATCACCATCGCTGCGGGCGGTTCGCCCATCATGGCCGATGACCCCGCCGAAAGCGAGGACATCACCCGCCTCTGCGCCGCCCTTGTCCTCAACATGGGCACGCCCTGCGCCCGCACCCGCGATGCCATGCTTGCCGCCGGGCAGGAGGCCAACCGCCTCGGGCACCCTGTCGTCTTCGATCCCGTGGGCGCGGGGGCTTCGGCCTTTCGCAACAGCGTGGCCCTTGATATTCTGCGCCATGTCAGGCCCACGGTCATCAAGGGCAACATCTCAGAGATCCGCTTTCTGGCCGAAGGCGTCGGCTCGGCCAAGGGTGTGGGCGCCTGCCCGACCGAGCTTGTCAATGAAGCCAATCTGGCCGAGGCGCTCAGCGTGGCCCGCCGCCTGCATGCCGCCACGGGAGCCGTCATTGTCATCAGCGGCCCCATCGATCTCGTTGCCGACGGCGACAGCGCCTGGGCCGTGGATAACGGCCACCCCATGATGGCCCGCCTGTCCGGCACAGGCTGCATGTCCGCAGGCGTCATCGCCTGCCACTGCGGCGCGCACCCCGGCGAGCCGCTCCGCGCCGCCCTCTGCGGCATGGTCTGCATGGGCATCAGCGGCGAGCTGGCTCATCAGCGCCTGACCGCCGATGAAGGCACCGGCTCCTACCGCGTGCGGCTGCATGACGCCATGAGCCGGCTGGATGCCGACATCCTGCGCCGGGCCTGTCGCGTGCGGCAACTGGCCTAGGCCCTCCTGTCCGCAAACGTGTCAACGCGTCAGGGACGAATGGCCGCCGTCCCGCCTCGCCATCACGCCCCATCATGGAAAGGACGCTGGGCCATTCCCCGGCGAGAGGCGCAGCTGAGGCCCGGCCTGCCCCGGCAGGCATGGAGCAGGGAAAGAGAAGGAACGCCATGTCCGGCAAAGTGCTTGTCATCACCACCGGCGGCACCATCGCCATGCTGCATGATGCGGCGGGCGGCGGCGCGGCCCCGGCCCGCAACGGCAACGAGCTGGTGGACGGCGTGCGCGGTCTGGAGCGGGTCTGTCCGTTGGAAGTCCACGAGTTCGCCAATCTGCCCAGCCCGGCCATGACGCCCCGGCACATGTACGATCTGGCCGCGCTGGTACGCCGCCGCCTCGAGGAGGAGGCCATCGCGGGCGTGGTCATCACCCACGGCACGGACACGCTGGAGGAAACCGCCTACTTTCTCGATCTGACCGTGGACAGTCCCAAACCCGTCTGCCTGACCGCCGCCATGCACGCCGAGGACGAACTCGGCCCCGACGGCCCGCGCAACCTCATGAGCGCCGTGCGCGTGGCCGCCTCGCCGCAGGCGCGCGGCATGGGCGCGCTGGTGGTCATGAACGATCAATTGCACGCCGCCCGCGAGGCCGCCAAAACCCACGCGGCCAATGTGGCCACCTTTCAATCGCCGTGGTGGGGGCCCATCGGCACCGTGGACGACGACCGCATCATCTTTCGCCGTGCGCCCCTGCACCGCCAGACCCTCTGGCCGTCCCGTCTGGAACGGCGCGCGGATCTGATCAAGATCGTCACCGGCGACGACGGCAGCCTCATCGACTTTGCCCTTTCGCACGGAACGGACGGCCTGGTCATCGAGAGTTTCGGTCGCGGCAACGTGCCGCCCACGGTCATGCCCGCCCTGCGACGCGCCATTGACCGGGGCGTCATCATCGTCAACGCCACCCGCACCGGCGGGCGCGTGCTGGATGTCTATGCCTATGACGGCGGCATGGTGCAGCAACGCCGCCTCGGCGTCATCATGGGCGGGGAACTCTCCGCCGCCAAGGCCCGCCTCAAGCTGCTGCTGGCCCTGAACCTCACGCCCGCCGGCGAGAGGCCGCAACGGGATGCCGTCGCCCGCTGGTTCGATACCGATTAGGGCCTGTCAACACTTCCCCCCAAGCCCCCCATCCCTTCCCCAGCGCGCGTTTACCTGGGAAGAGACAGGGACACGAGGCAAGCCTGCCTCCCAAGGCAAGCGGCGCGTGTACGGCCTATTTGTACCATTTTTTTGAAATTATTTGTACAATCTGAGCCAATAGACCCTGGAGCTTGGCACGACGATGCGCAGCGCGCTGTTGCCGGGGAAAGCGCCAAGGGCCACGCCCTGCTCACCCGAAGGCACGCTGAGTGTGTGCAGATAATGCCTCTCATGAAATCATGTGCACAATGATTGCCGGCACGCCCCGGATGACCGCCTCTCCCCCTGAGGGCAGGACTAGGCGGCGCTGTCCCGGCGCGAGGGCCGCACGAGCAGGTAGAGGCCGCAGATGCCGCCCAGCGCCGCCGCCAGACGCAGCGGCCAGACAGAACGGCCGCTGTCGCCGCCGGGCAGGGACAGGGATTCCAGCATGTCCCGCGAACTGTGCCTGCCGGGCAGCAGGCGGCAGATCTCGCGACCGTCGGACAGACGGCAGGGCACCACATCCGTACCGCTCACGGCGCCAAGCAGACTGACCTGTTCCGGCTCCACCCTGCTGAAGACGATGCGCACATCGCCGTTTCGGGGCGTGCCGCCAGCGCCGATGTAGATGATCCCGCCCTGAGCATGCACCACGTTGGAAACCATGAGCGGGCCGCGCGCGGCACTGCGATGGGCCTGTGCCGCCTCCCGGTTCAACCGCTCCCGCAAGGCCTCGGGCACCACCACCTCCAGCGGTTCGTCAGCGGGCAGGGTCGCCACCAGGGCCGGCGGCAGACGATAGCCGCACAGGGTCACGTCACCGGCAACGCGGCTTTCGTCAGGAATGTCGGCCAGCACCATATTGGCATGACGGCGGCGGGCCGCCTCCGAATGAAAGGCGGCGGAATCCACCGGGCGGGAAACCCAACGCTGATGATAGGCATAGGCGGCCGGCTCCCCTGCCGCCTCACCGCTGGCGGCGCGCTTGACCTCAACCCATTGAAAATACTCAACCTCACGCCGGATACCCGGGGAGCGCACGCTGGTGCCGGTCAGGGAATCCGTCAACAGGGCCTGCGTCTCCAGAGGGCCGCTCATGTGTACCAGCTCATTGGCCGGGAGGGATACGGGCGTGGCGGTCGCCACTTCATGCACGGGCGGAACATCCCCCGTCGCAGGCCGCCTGTCGGGGAGGCGGCTTTCCTGCCACCAGATGAGAACGCAGCAGGCCAGCAGCAGAACAAGGCCCACCAGTCTGTCGCCGATGAGGCTACTCCGCTGATTTTCTTGCTTGTCTTCCCATTCCGCCATGAACGACGCTCCTTGTTGCCGGACGAAAACGCCGTCAGGCTGCGGCGCTTTGCCTCATGCGGGGCATTGCCCGGCTGCCCTCCATGACTATAGCGAAACGCCGCAACCTTGCAAGCCGCGACGCCGGGAACAGCCCGTCGGCCCGGTCTGCCGGCAAAAACCGGCTGAAAAAATGTGCGGCGCCGTGCGCCGGCGCACTGTCCCGGACAGCCGGCGGCGTTAGCTTTGGCCCCGGGAAACGATGCGGGCCGGACGCCCGCGCGCAAAAAAAGGCGCGCCGCACGCCACGCGGCAAAAGGGAAGACACATGGGCAAGCTCTGGCAAAAGATGCATGGCGGGGGACGTTCGCCCGCGCGCGCCGGCTGGCGCGAAATTCTGCATTCCTGGCTGGGGAGCTGTCTGGCCATCGGGATCATTGCCCTGCTGGAGCGTCATGCCACGGGCAATACGGGCTTTCCCCTGCTCATCGGTTCCTTCGGGGCCTCGGCGGTGCTGGCCTTCGGTGCGCCGCAAAGCCCGCTGGCCCAACCCCGCAATCTGGTGGGCGGGCATGTGCTCTCTGCCCTCACCGGCGTCAGTTGCGGCCTCCTCCTGCCGGATCCGCTGTGGCTGTCGGCGGCCCTTGCCGTCTCCACGGCCATTGCCGTCATGCACCTGAGCAAAACCCTGCACCCGCCCGGCGGGGCCACGGCGCTCATTGCCGTCACCGGCGGCGAGGGCATCCGGCAGCTTGGCTATCTCTATGCCCTCATGCCCTGTCTGACCGGGGCCTGCCTCATGCTGGCCATTGCCCTTGTGGTGAACAATCTTCCGGCTTCGCGGCGCTATCCGCTCTACTGGTGGTAGGCGGCGCGGCAGGCGGCCAGCGCCCACACGCCGCCGGCCGCTATGCCTCGTCAACATGGGCGGCAAGAAATTCCGTCACCCGCCTTTCGCTGTAATAGACCGCGCCCCGGCTCACGAAGCCCACATGCCCGCCGTGCGGGGCCACCTCCAGAAAAAGGCGCGCATTGGCCCGCGCCGCGTCCCACGGATAGCAGGACGGCGCGCAGAAGGGATCATCGGCGGCCAGCAGCAGGTAGGTCGGCACGTCGATGCGGGGCAGAACGGGCAGGGCGCTGCATTCCCGCCAGTAGGTCACGGCATCGGCAAAGCCGTGCAGGGGCGCGGTAAAGCGCTCGTCGAACTCATTGAAGGTACGGAAGGCCTCCATGCCGTCCAGCGGGGGAAAGTCAGGGAAGCGGGCCGCCTTCTCGCGCATCTTTTGCCGCAGGGTATGCAGGAAATAGCGCATGTAGAGGCGGCAGCCCGGCCCGGCCATGACCCGCGCCGCCGCCGGCAGATCGCAGGGTACGGAGACCACGGCCGCGGCCCGGATGTGCGACGAGCGGCGGGCCTCGGCCAGATGACGGCAAATCTGGTTGCCGCCCATGCTGAAGCCGGCCAGCAGGACGGGCAGCCCAAAGCCTTCGGCATGGCGGATCACGCAGGCCAGATCGTCCGTCTCGCCCATGTGGTAGAGGCGGGGCGTGCGATTGCTCTCGCCGGAGCAGGAACGCATGTTCCAGGCCAGCACCCGGAAGCCCCGCCGCACGAGGCAATGGGTCAGGCCCAGGACATAGCGCCGGCGGCTGTGCCCCTCCAGCCCGTGGGAAATGACGGCCACACCCCGTTCCGGCGCGCCGGGCGCAAGACTGTCCGCAAGGGGCGGATGCTCGTCCACGTCCAGAAAGTCGCCGTCCGGCGTCTCCAGCCGCAGCCGCCGCACGCGCGCCGCCTGCGCCGCGTCGGGATAGCGCACGCGGCGGCACTTGGCGGCCCAGATGGTATTGACATGGGCCGGACGCGCCCAGACGGGCGGGCAATAGGTCGAGGCAAGTATTGGCACGGCACACCCCCTTCATGTATGCTTGCGGCATGTGTTCTGCCCATTTTTCTAGTCCCGGGGGCAAAAACGTGTCAAACGCCGTCCCCTCCCCCGCTCCGCTGCGCACGGATGTGCTCGTGGCGGGGGCCGGGCCGGCCGGTCTCATGTGCGCCCGCGAGGCCGCCGGGCGCGGCCTGCGCGTCCTTGTGCTGGAACAGTCCCCCCTGCCGGGCCGCAAGCTGGCCGTCAGCGGCGGCGGCAAGGCCAATTTCAGCAATCGCCGGATTTCCCCCCTGCACTACCGCTGCGGCGATCCGGCCTTCTGCGCCCCGGCCCTGAAAGCCTTTTCTCCGGCGGTCATGGAACGGCTGGTGGCGGCCTGGGGCCTGCCCACCGAGGAGCGCGCGCACGAACAGCTCTTTCTGACGGTTCCGGCCCGCAATCTTCTGCATTGTTTGCTGGACGACCTGCGGGCGCGCGGCGGCGAACTCCGCCTGCGGCAGCGGGTGCTGGCCGTGCGTCGCACGGCGGACGGCTTCGACGTGGCAACGGACAACGGCCCCGTTCTCGCCCGGGCCGTGGTGCTGGCCGCCGGTTCCCCCGCCTGGCCGCAGGCCGGCGGCTCGAACGCGGGTTTCCGTCTGGCGCAGGCCCTCGGACACAGCCTTGTGCCGCCCTTTCCGGCCCTGACGCCCCTGCTCCTGCCGCCGGAGAGCCTTGCCGCGCCCGCGCCGACCAGCGCCCCCGGGCCTTCCGGGCCGGACGCCGCCCGGCGTGTCGGCGGTTCGCGCCGCCTGCCGCCCGCCGCCCGCCCTGCCGGAAGCCCGCCGGAACCCATGCGACGGATGCCCCGTGCCGACATTATCGAGGCCCGCCCCCACGACGGCGAAACGCTGGCGGGCATCAGCCTGCCGGTGCGCATAAGCCTGCCGGAGGCCGACCTTGCACCGGCGCTGGCCCGCGATCCGCTCTGGAAGGACGATCTGCTTTTCACCCACGAGGGACTCAGCGGCCCGGCCGCCCTCAAGGCCTCGCTCTTCTGGGAAGATGGCAGCCCCCTTGAGGTGGACTTTCTGCCGGATGTCGCCTTCCGGGACATGCTCGACGCGCCGGACGCCGGACGCCGCACGCCCTTTTCCCTGCTGCGGCAGCACATGCCGCAGCGTCTGGCGGAACGCCTGCTGCCGCCGGATCTGGCCCAGCGCCGCACGGCTGAGCTTTCCCGCGCGGCGCGCGAAAGGCTCTGCGCCGCCGTGCATGCCCGCCGCTTCCGGCCCGCCGGACGGGCGGACTTCCGCAAGGCCGAGGTCTGCGGCGGCGGCGTGGACGCGCGCGAGGTGGATCCCCGCCGCATGGAAAGCCGCCTCGTGCCCGGCCTGTATCTCGTCGGGGAAATGCTGGATGTGACGGGCCTGCTGGGCGGCTACAATCTGCATTGGGCCTGGGCCAGCGGCATGGCCGCCGGACGTGCCGTCCCGGCCTGACGCGGGGTTGCCCCGGCAGACATGACGGCCTTTTTCCTTGCCGTGCGGGCGTCCCTGGACTACCATGCGGCCATACCATCAGCGAGGATACCCCATGACTCCCTGCCATCTGATCACCGGCGGCGCCGGTTTCATCGGTTCCTGCCATGTGCTGCAAACGCGCGCCGCGGGCATCCCTGTCCTGACGCTGGACAAGCTCACCTATTCCGGCAACCTTGCCAATCTGGACAGTCTGCGCGACGACCCCGGACATGTCTTCGTGCAGGGCGACATCGGCAATGCCGAGCTGGTCAGCCACCTGCTGCGCACGCACCGCCCGTCGGCCATCATCAACTTTGCGGCGGAAAGCCATGTGGATCGCTCCATTCTCGATCCCGAAGCCTTCATCCGCACCAATGTGCTGGGCACCACCAGCCTGTTGCGCTGCGCGCTGGCCTACTGGCAATCTCTGAATCCGTCGGAACAGCGGGATTTCCGTTTCCTGCATGTGTCCACCGACGAAGTTTTCGGCAGTCTGGGGCCGGACGATCCCGCCTTCACCGAGCAGACCCCTTACGCCCCCAACAGTCCCTATGCGGCCTCCAAGGCGGCCAGCGATCATCTGGTGCGGGCCTTTCACGAAACCTACGGCCTGCCCGTGCTGATCACCAACTGTTCCAACAACTACGGGCCGCGCCAGTTCCCGGAAAAGCTCATCCCCCTGCTCATCCGCAATGCCCTGGCCCGCGCGCCCCTGCCCATCTACGGCACCGGGGAGAATGTGCGGGACTGGCTGCATGTGGACGATCACTGCGCGGCCATCGCCCGCGTGCTGGAAGCCGGCAGGCCGGGCCGCTCCTACAATATCGGCGGGCGGGCCGAACGCGGCAATCTGGAGGTGGCCCGCGCCGTCTGCGCCCTGCTGGATGAGGAACGCCCCCATGCCGCCGGGCCGTATGCCGATCTTATCACCTTCGTGGCGGATCGCCCGGGCCATGACTGGCGCTATGCCATGAACTGCGAACGCATCGAAACGGAACTGGGCTGGCGGGCGCGACACAGCTTTGCTTCCGGCCTGCGCGAAACCGTGCGCTGGTATCTCGATAACGCCGACTGGCTGGAGGCCGTGCAGAGCGGGGCCTACCGCCAGTGGCTGGAAACCAATTACGCGAGGCGCTGACATGCGACGCAAGGGCATCATTCTGGCGGGCGGCTCGGGCACGCGCCTGCATCCCATTACGCTGGGCGTGAGCAAGCAGCTCATGCCCGTCTACGACAAGCCGCTGATCTATTATCCGCTCAGCGTGCTCATGCTGGCTGGCCTGCGGGACATCGCCATTATTTCCACGCCGCAGCACCTGCCGCTCTTTCAGGCCATGCTGGGCGACGGCAGCCAGTGGGGCTGCGCCTTCTCCTATATTGTCCAGCCCCATCCCGACGGTCTGGCCCAGGCCTTCCTGCTGGCCGAGGACTTTCTGGACGGCGCGCCGGCCTGCCTCATCCTGGGCGACAACATCTTTTTCGGCCAGGGGCTGGACGGCCTGCTGGATGCCGCCATGCGCCGGGAAGACGGGGCCACGGTCTTTGCCTACCATGTGAGCGATCCCTCCCGCTACGGGGTCGTGGACTTCGACGAACAGGGCCGCGCCCTGAGCATTGAGGAAAAACCGGCGGAACCGCGTTCCAACTATGCCGTCACCGGTCTCTATTTCTACGACAACCGCATCGTTGACGTGGCCCGCACCGTCAAACCCTCGGCCCGGGGCGAGCTGGAAATCACGGACGTCAACAACACCTATCTTGCCGAAGGCAGGCTGCATGTGGCCCGCATGGGCCGGGGCATTGCCTGGCTGGACACGGGAACCCACGACTCCCTGCTGGCGGCGGCCAATTTCGTGCAGGCCGTGCAGAGCCGGCAGGGCCTCAAGGTGGCCTCGCCCGAGGAAATTGCCTGGCGCAAGGGCTTCATTGACGCGGATCAGCTGCGGGATCTGGCGCGTCCGCTTTGCAAGTCCGGCTACGGGCAATATCTGCTGGAACTGGTGGATGCCGTGCGCGGCTAGGGGCTGTTAGCACAAATTTTACAAACAATTTCAAAAGATAATGCAAACAGGCCGTACACGCTCCGCTTGCCTTGGGAGGCAGGGTTGTCTCGTGTCCCTGCCCCTTCCCCGGTAAAAGCGCGCTGGGGAAGGGATGGGGGGCTTGGGGGGAAGGGGAACCCCTCCAGCGCCGGCAGCGACCGAAAGGCGGCCCGCAAGGGCCGTGCCCGTTGGACGACGCAGGAGCCTTACGGGCATTGACAGCAGAGCGAGGGTGGCCCCTTCCCCCCAAAGCACGCAGCGCATCGTGGCAACAGGCCCGAGCGGGAGACATGGAGCATGAACGCCGCACGAGGGCACGGGCGTCCGGCTGTTTTTCTGGACAGGGACGGCGTACTCAACGAGGATTCGGGCTATGTGGGCCGCCCCGAGGCTGTGCGCTGGCTGCCCGGCGTGCCGCGCGCCCTGGCCGCACTGCGGCGGGCGGGCTGGCTCCTCGTGGTGGTCAGCAATCAATCCGGCATCGCCCGGGGCTATTTTGATCACAAGGCCGTGGATGCGCTGCACGCCTGGATGAATGCGCAATTGCGCCCGCTGGGGGCGCAGCTTGACGCCTTTTATTACTGCCCGCACCATCCCGACATCGGCGGGCCGTGCGCCTGCCGCAAGCCCGCGCCGGGCCTGCTGCTGCGCGCGGCGGCGGAGCTTTCCATCGCGCTTGACCAATCGTGGATGATCGGCGACAAGATGAGCGATGCGGCGGCGGGCAGGGCGGCGGGCTGTCGCCCCATCCTGATCGGCACGGCTCCCGCCGCAGGCGATTCCCCCCCCCTGTTGCACGCTCCCGATCTGGCGGCGGCGGCCCGGCTCATCCTGAACGGTGCGCCCCTGCCGCCCGTTCCCGACCTGTAACCCTGCGAGTCATTCCTCATGGACGTGGAAAAAACGACTATTGCGGATGTGCTGCATATCCGGCCCAAAATCTGGGGCGATCAGCGCGGCTTCTTTGTGGAAACCTGGCAGCAGGAGCGCTACGCCGCAGCGGGCATCCGTCTGCCCTTTGTGCAGGACAATCACTCCCGTTCACGCGGCGGCACCCTGCGCGGCCTGCATTTCCAGCGCCGTTTCCCGCAGGGCAAGCTGGTCTCCGTCTCCCTGGGCAGCGTCTTTGATGTGGTGGTGGACATCCGCCCGGACTCGCCCAGCTTCGGCCAATGGTACGGCGCCATGCTCAGCGGGGACAATCAGCATCAGCTCTGGGTGCCGCCGGGTCTGGCGCACGGCTTCCTCGTGCTCAGCGAGGTGGCGCACTTCCATTACAAGTGCACGGAATACTATCACCCCGAAGACGAGGGCGCCATTCGCTGGAATGACCCCGATATCGGCATCATCTGGCCGGAATCCCCGGAAATCCTGCTTTCCGACAAGGACAGGGCCGCCCCCTTCTGGCGCGAGGTGCGCGAGACACTCCCGCACGGGGAGACGCGCTGAGCCGGGGCCCCGTCGTTTCTGTCACCGCCATTGGCCTGCACAGGCCTCCAAGGACTGTCCATGTACGCAACACCCCTTCGCCGCGTCGCCGCCATTCACGACCTGTCCGGCTTCGGCCGGGTATCCCTCACGGCGGCCATTCCCATCCTCAACAATATGGGCATCCAGACCTGCCCCCTGCCCACGGCGGTGCTGTCCACCCAGACCGGCGGCATGACGGGCTTCACCTTCCATGATCTGACCGGCGAAATGAACCCGATTCTCGACCACTGGCAGAAGCTGCAGCTGGCCTTTGACTGCGTGTATTCGGGCTTCCTCGGCAATCTGGAACAGGTGGGCATTGCCGCCCGCTGCATCCGGGACTTTCTCAAGCCCGACGGTTTCGCCCTTGTCGATCCGGTGCTGGCCGACAACGGCGTACTGCTGCCCACCCAGACCATGGATATGGTGCGGGCCATGCGGCGACTGGTCAGCCTGGCCCATATCGTCACGCCCAATCTGACCGAGGCCGCCCTGCTGCTGGATGAACCCTACCGGCAGGACATCGGGCCGGACGACCTGCGGCGGCAGCTTGTCCGGCTGGCGGACATGGGGCCGCGCCGGGTGGTCATCACCAGCGCGCCCGCCTATCAGGACGGCTATTGCGCCTCCGTGGCCTATGACCGCGACGAAAACCGCTTCTGGATGGTGCGCAGCCGCTGGATTGACGCCTTCTATCCCGGCACGGGCGACGTTTTCGCCAGCGTGCTGGTGGGAGCGCTTTTGCAGGGCGACAGCCTGCCCGTGGCCGTGGAACGCGCGGTGCGCTTCGTGACGCACGGCATCCGGGTCACCCAGACCCAGCATACCGTCAACACCGAAGGCATCCTGCTCGAACAGGTGCTTTCCACCCTGGGCGATCGCGACGATCTGGGGCAGTATACGGAATTTTGAGCCGGAGAGCCTTCCGGCCCCTCATGCGCCAAAGGCCCCCGGCACGCCGGGGGCCTTTTTTCGTTGTCGCCTGCCGCGCGGGCTGAGGAGGCCGCAACGCCTGCCGCCCGGCCCGCGCCCAGAGCGTTTTGCCTTTGAAAAAGGAAAAACGCGAGGCGGCGGCACAGCGCCGCCCGGCCCAAAGTAAGCGGAAAAACCGCGCTTTTTCCGCGAAACGCCAGGCCGTATGGTTTGAAAACAAAACGTTTCAAACGGGGAATGTTCTAGGGCCTGTTACCAGTCTCCAAGCCCCCCATCCCTTCCCCAGCGCGCTTTTGCCGGGGAAGAGACTGGGCACGAGGCAATCCAGCCTCCCAAGGCAAGCGGAGCGCGTACGGCTTGCTTGCATTATCTGTTGAAATTATTTGCAAATTTGCATTGACAGACCTTAGAAGCGGCCCCGCTCCGAAGCCTGCAATTCCACTTCCAGTCCGGCCAGCGCCCGCCGCAGCATGTCCAGCCCGTGGCCCACGGCCCGGCGGCGCGTCCACTGCCGCCCCATGTAGCGGCCCTGCGGCCGCATGACCCGCAGCCAGGTGCGATGGGCGTCAGCAAGGGCGATGTAGACAAGGCCCACGGGCTTTTCCTCCGTGCCGCCGTCCGGCCCGGCAATGCCGGTGATGCCGATGCCCCAGTCGCTGCCGCTGCGCTCGCGCACGGCGGTGGCCATCTGGCGGGCCACCTCCTCGCTCACCGCGCCCACCCGGGCCAGCAGGGCTTCATCAATGCCCAAAAGGCGCATCTTGCTCTCGTTGGCATAGGTGACCACGCCGGTGCCGAACACGGCGGACGAACCGGGCACATCCGTAATGGCCGAAGCCAACAGGCCGCCGGTACAGGATTCCGCCGTGGCCACGGTCTGCCCGTGTCGGGCCAGTTCCGGCACGACCACGCTTTCCAGATTGTCCACATCCACGCCGTAGACCACATCCCCCAGCAGCTCATGCACGCGCCGCAGCGTCGGCGCGGCCAGCGCCTCGGCGGCTTCCACCGTCTCGGCCTTGGCCGTCACGCGCACGAACATTTCCCCATCCGTGGCATAGGTGGCCGTGGACGGATTGGCCAGACCGGTCAGTTCGGCCAGCCGCAGGGCGGCGTCGCCTTCGCCCTGGGCAAAGGTGCGCACCATGTAGGAACGGATGCAGGCCTGCGTGCGGGCGGCCAGAATGGGCACCAGCTGTTCGCGCAGCATGGGCAGCAGCTCGCGCGGCGGGCCGGGCAGCATGGCCACGGCCTTGCCGTCGGAGCGACAGGCATAGCAGCCCGGGGCGGTGCCGATGCGGTTGGGCAGGGCCTGCGAACCGCGCGGCAGGAGCACCTGCTTGTACTGATTGGGGCCCATGCGCCGCTCGCCGAAATATTCCTTCAGGCACACAAGGCTGTCGGCATCCTCCTCCAGCGGCATTTCCAGCACCGAAGCGATGGTTTCCTTGGTCAGATCGTCCTCCGTGGGGCCAAGGCCGCCGGTGGTGATGATGAGATCGCTGCGGGACAGCCCCTCCCGCAGAGCCTCTTCCAGCCGCTGCGGATTGTCGCCCACCACGCAGCTGTGGAAGACGTCAATGCCCAGGGCGGAAAGTTCCCGCCCCACATGAGCCGCATCGGAGTTGATGGTATGGCCCAGCAGAAGTTCCGTGCCCACGGCAATGATTTCGGCTTGCATGTGCTGTTCACTCCTTTTCGGTTTGCAAAAGCTCATCCACGATCTGGCGCGCGCATTCCCGGGGCGTCCTGCCCACGGTGGGAACCACGCAATCCGGCTTTTCCGGCGCTTCAAAGGGAGAGGATATGCCGGTAAATTCCTGAATCAGTCCGGCGCGCACCTTCTTGTACAATCCCTTGGGATCGCGCGCTTCGGCCACCTCCAGCGGCGTATTGATATAGATCTCGAAAAAGCGCTCCGCCCCCACGATGCGCCGGGCTTCCGCGCGCGCGGCGGCCAGCGGCGAGATGAAGGCCACAATGGGCGACACCCCGGCCTGCAGGAGAATGGCGGCAACCTCGGCCACCCGGCGCTGATTTTCCGCGCGGTCGGCTTCGGAAAAGCCAAGATCCCTGCACAGCCCCTGCCGGATAATGTCTCCGTCCAGAATGAAGGGCTGCTGCCCCCGCTCACGCAGCAACGGAAACAACTCTCCGGCAATGGTGGACTTGCCCGCGCCCGACAGGCCGGTAAACCAGTAGCAGCACGCATCCGACATCGGCTTCTTCTCCCTGACAAAAATCATCTTCTCCTTCTAGCCCCTCCCTGTCGCCAATGCAAGCCGTTGGCCTCTTGCCAACGGGCACTGCTCAACGTAAGCTGACGCATTCCAGCCAAGGAAAGCCCATGAAACATCCCTGCCTCGCCCTTCCCCTCGCCCTCGCCCTCGCCCTGCTCCTGCTGCTCCATCAGCCCGTCTGCGCCCAAACGCTGGATGCCGGCTACTTCACCCTTGATCTGCCCAAGGGCTGGGACGTGATCACGCCCCCCACCCGAGAGGGCGAGACCGTGAGCCTGGTGGTGGCCCGTACCGACAGACGAGCTTCGGTCAGCATTGTATCCGGGCCGACCCGCGGCACCCGCATGGACATGATTGCCGCCATGTTCGCCCAGCTGTTTCAGGCCCAGGAGCCGCCGGCACAGCAGGGCAACCTCCATACCGTGCCCTTTGCCCGGGACGGCGTGTCCGGCCGGCTCTGGATGACCGAAAGCCAGGGCATCTTTATCGTCTATTCCCTGTCGGGCGACGACCGCGACGCCCTGAACATGGTCAGATCCGCCGTAAAAAGCGAACGCTATCCCGGCCTTGTCCTGCCCTGACCGCGCGGCATGAGCGCCGTGGCCTTGCCGCCGTGGCCCTCTGGAAAATCACTTGCCACCTTTTGAAATTTCGTGCTACGCATGAGGGCGTATCCGCCACAGCGCCGGCATTCGCCCAAGGGCAGCCGCAACGGCGGAAACGCAACACGGGAGGTCGTCATGCATATTTCCGAAGGGGTGCTTTCCCCCGCCGTGCTGGCGGGCGGCGCCGCACTGGCCGTGGCCGGAACCTGCGTCGGCTTGCGCCGGGTGGAGTATGACCGCTTGATGCAGGTGGCCATTCTGAGCGCCGTCTTCTTTGTCGGCTCGCTGGTACATGTGCCCGTGGGCTTCGGCAGCGCCCACCTGCTGCTCAATGGCCTCCTGGGCGTGCTGCTGGGCTGGGCCGTCTTTCCGGCCCTGCTCATTGCCCTGCTCCTGCAGGCCCTGCTCTTCCAGTTCGGCGGACTCACGGTTCTGGGCGTCAACGTGGCCACCATGAGCATCGGCGGCGTGCTGGCCCACTATCTCTGCCGCGCCTGCTGCCGCCTGCCGCATGGCGGGCCGCTCATCGGCGGCTTTGTGGGCGGCGCCTCTGGCGTGCTCGTGGCCGGCCTGCTCACCGCGGCAGCCCTTGCCCTCTCCGGCGAGGCCTTTGGCACGGCGGCCCGGCTGGTGCTGCTGGCCCATCTGCCCATCATGCTGGCCGAAGGCTGC
Organism: Candidatus Desulfovibrio intestinavium; assembly: GCA_019118345.1. Taxonomy (GTDB): domain Bacteria; phylum Desulfobacterota; class Desulfovibrionia; order Desulfovibrionales; family Desulfovibrionaceae; genus Desulfovibrio; species Desulfovibrio intestinavium. The sequence goes on from DWZD01000053.1 coordinate 206,357, forward strand.
ATCACCCTGTTCACCTTCAATTTTCTCGTCCGCGTGCGTCCGGGCATCCTGCCCTTTGCCCTGCCCGCGCGCGGCTGACCCCCCGGTGTCGCGCCATGCTTGATCAGCCCCTTGCCTGCGGACACAGCCTCCTGCACCGCATTGACCCCCGCGTGCGCCTTGTGACGGCGACGGGCAGCGCCGTCTGTCTGGCCCTACTGCACACGCGAGAGGCCGCCGTGGCCGGACTGGGCATGGGCGCGATCCTGCTGCTGCTTTCCTGCCCGCCGTGGCGGGTGATTGTCCGCCGGCTGCTGGCGATCAATGCCTTTCTGCTCTTTCTCTGCCTGCTGACGCCCTTCAGCGTGGCCGGCGTCGCCGCCTTCCATCTGGGGCCTTTGCCCGCCACATGGGAGGGCTTCCACTTTTCCCTGCTCATCTGGCTCAAATCCAATGCCCTTGCGCTCTTCTTTCTGGCGCTGGTCGCCAGCATTCCCGTCCCCACCACAGGTTATGCCCTGCAACGCCTGCACTGTCCGGCCAAGCTCGTCTTTCTGCTCCTCTTTGCCGGACGCTACATCCATGACGTGGCCGAAGAATGGCAGACCATGCTGACCGCCGCCCGCCTGCGCGGCTTCCGGGCACGCACCAATGCCCACACCTACCGCACCCTTGCCTCGCTGCTGGGCCTGCTTCTGCTGCGCGGTTACGAGCGCGCCCACCGCGTTCACGAAGCCATGCTCCTGCGCGGCTTCCGGCAGCGATTCGCCTGTGTGACCCCCTTTCATGCCCGTCCGCATGATGCCATCTTCGCCCTTGCCCTGACGCTGGGCATGGCCGCCCTTGTCTGGCTGGAGTTCCGATGACCGCCGCCTCTCCCCTCTTTTCCCTGGAACAGGTGACCCTTGCCCACGATCCCTCGGCCCCCGTGCTGCGCGAGGTGAATTTTGCCCTCCACCCCGGGGAACGCATCGGTCTCTACGGCCCCAACGGCTGCGGCAAGACCACGCTCCTGCGCTGCATTGTCGGCCTGCACCGTCCCACGCGGGGCGTCGTGCGCTTTCAGGGCAGGGAGCTGCACAAGGATGCGGATTTCCACCCCTTGCGCTGCGCCGTGGGCTTTGTTCTCCAGAATGCCGAGGATCAGCTCTTCTTCCCCACCGTGCTGGAAGACGTGGCCTTCGGCCCCCTCAATCTGGGCCTTGCGCCCGACGACGCCCGTGAACGCGCACTCGCCACCCTTGACCGCCTCGGCCTGCACGGCTTTGCGGACAGGCTCACCCACGCCCTTTCCGGCGGCGAAAAAAAACTGGTCTCGCTCGCGGGCGTCCTTGCCATGCAGCCGCAGGCCCTCCTTCTCGACGAACCCACCAACACGCTGGACATGGACGCGCGGCAGCGCCTGCTGGACATCCTCAACGATCTGCCCACCGCCCGCATCACCGTCTCGCATGACTGGGATTTCCTCTGCGGCGTCAGCTCCCGCTTTCTGACCATCCGCGACGCCCGCCTCATCGACGACGCCCCCAGCCTCGCCCATACCCACCGCCACGCCCATCCCCTGGGCAATGAGCCGCATGTGCATGAGTGAAGAAGTGTGTGGGCGAGGGGGAGGGAACCCCATCCCCCCCGAACGCGCCTTGTCAGGGACATGATACGCTGCCGCGCCACGCGGGCTTTCCCGTGCGCCCGCCGCTCCTCCCCGGCGGAATGGGGCAGTACGCCGCCTTCAGCCCCTGACGCCTCAGCGCCCTTTCTCCTTTTTTTGCCGCGTGTTCCGCGCTCCCGCACAGCAGGGGCGACCGCCGCCCGCCCGTCCCCGCATGCGTCGCCCGCAAAAACAGGAAGGGAAGCTGTGACGACAGCTCCCCTTCCACGGAAACAGTGATGTGAACAGATCCCGCTACGGTTTGCGGCAGCAGGGAGGGGCGGATTCATTTCCCCGGCAGGACGTGCCCATGCGTTGCGGCGCGCTGCCGCACTGGCAGGAACCGCAACCGCAGCTGCCCTTGCCGCGAGCGGCAACGGCCTTGTAAAACTTGCGCGCCAGAAATGCTGCGGCGCCCGCAATGATGATGCCGACAAGAAGAGTATCCATATTTCTGCCTCCGGGCTGATGGCAGGAATATGTCACAAATGAAAACGAATGTCAAAATCTATTCATCCGCAACGGCCCCGCCTGCCGCAGCTTCCCCCTTTCCGCTGCCGGTTTGCTCCCGCGCCGCACAGTCGGCGCAAACGCCGTACAGATTGTGTACATGGCCCCGCAGCAAAAAGTCGTATTTGCGGGCCAGTTCATGCTGAATCTTCTCGATGCGGGGATCATAGATTTCAATGATCTTGCCGCAGGTGACACAGACCATGTGATCGTGGTGGCTGTCCGACGCGGCCAATTCATAGCGGGCAATGCCGTCGCTGAAATGAATTTCCATGGCCAGCCCGGCCTCGCAGAGCAATTTCAGCGTTCGGTAGACTGTGGTCTGCCCGATGCTGGCATCCTGCTGCTGGACGCGCTGATAAAATTCTTCCAGCGAATGGTGGCCGGGAAAGCGGAAAAAGACTTCGGCGATGATGCGCCGCTGTGCCGTGGCGTTCATCCCCTTGCGGCAGATAAACTCCTGAAAGGCATTGTGAAAAGCTGTATTGTCCATAGCTGTTGACCTACCCCTGATAGTCGTTTTCTAGCATGGACAGCGCTTTCTGCCAAGCGATCTTTGCCTGCCGCCTTGACCGGCGACAGGGGAAGGGCTAGGGTCAGCCGCACCGGCAGAAGCCGGCATGTGACGCGAGGGCCGGCCATGCAAGTATCCTCCCGGGGTCTGCGGATCCTTTTCAATCTTTTTCTGCTCTACATTTCGTGGGGTTCGACCTACATCTGTCTGAAACTCTGCATGCATGCCTGTGGCCCCTTCACCCTCTGCGGGGTGCGCATGCTGTGCGGCGGGCTGCTGCTGGCCGTGCTGCTGGCGCTTTCGGGCCGCTGGCGGCAGCCGCGCGGCGCGGACTGGCGGCATGCCGCCTGGCTGGCCGTGTTCATGGTGCTCATGGCCAGCGGTTTTCTGGCCAGGGGGCAGCAGGGCATCAGCTCGTCCACGGCAGCCATCATTACCGCCTCCACCCCCATCAGCATGCTGCTGGCGGGGTGGCTTTTTGCCGGGGAAAAGCGGCCCACCCTCATGCAGTGCGTCGGCCTGCTGGGCGGCGGCGCGGGCCTGATCCTGCTGGCGCTGGGCAGGGCGGAAACGCAAGCCGGCACACTGCCCGCGCAAGGGGATTCCGTTGCCGGCATGATCTGGGTCTTTGCCGCGACCTGGGGCTGGGTGGCCGGAACCCTCGTCTCTCGCCGCTTTCCCCATGCTTCCGGCCTCTCCGGCATGCAGTCCTGCGCGCTCCTGCTCATCTGCGGCGGTCTGGAATCCCTGCTCGTGGCGGCCTGCGCGGGCGAGGCGGCCCTTCTCCAGCCCGGGGAGATCGGCGCGGCTGAGCTGTTCGCCTTCGGCTGGCTCACCGTGGGCGGCTCCATCATCGCCTACTATGCCTATTTCTGGCTGTTGTCCCACGCCTCCATCGCCACGGCCGTTTCCTATGAATATGTGGTGCCGGTCATCGGGGTGTTTCTGGGTTGGCACATCGGCGGCGAGGCCGTGACCTGGCGCATCCTGCTGACCTGCGTGCTCATCGTGGGTTCCGTCTTCTTCGTCATGTGGGACAAGCACAACAAATAGGCGGCGTCCCCGCGAGGCAACGCCGCCTGAGCGGACGGCGGCCTTCCGGCTGACCCGCAGCCGGGGAAAAAGCCACCGCCGCCAAAAAGGGCGCCCACGACAACGTGAGCGCCCCCGGGAGGTCGCAAGCCCGCCCGCCGTTCCGGCGGTCAGGGCACGGCCGGCTAGGCCTGTTCGGTCTTGCGATCGCGCAGCATCTTCACGGCACAGAACTTGCCGCACATGGCGCAAACTTCCTCGTTCTTGTGTTCTTCGCGGCGCTTGTCGAGCTGTTCGGGATCAAGGGCGGCGGCGCGCATCTTGTCCCAATCCAGCGTCTTGCGGCCTTCGTTCATCAGGGCTTCGCGGGCCACGGCGCGCTTGGTGCCCAGGGCCACTTCGCCCACCTGCGCGGCCACGCGGGAGGCCATGACGCCCGCGCGCACGTCGGCTTCATCGGGCAGGGTGAGGTGTTCGGCCGGGGTCAGATAGCAGAGGAAGTCCACCCCGGCTTCCACGCCGATGGCCCCGCCGATGGCCCCGGCAATGTGGTCATAGCCCGGCGCGCTGTCGCAGCACAGCGGCCCGAGCACATAGAGCGGCGCGTTGTTGGTCAGACGCTTGATGCCCTGAATCTGGGTGCGCACCTGATGCATGGGCACATGGCCGGGCCCTTCGATCATGCACTGCACGCCGCGTTCCAGCGCGTACTTGGCCAGACGGCCGAGATTGATGACTTCTTCCCACTGGGCCGCGTCGCCCGCGTCCACGCCCGCGCCGGGGCGCAGGCCGTCGCCCAGGGACAGGGTGACGTTGTACTGGCGGCAGACGTCGATAAGGCGGTCAAAATATTCGAGCAGGGGATTTTCGCGCTGGTTTTCCAGCATCCAGCGGGACAGCATGGAGCCGCCGCGCGAGACCACGCCCATGACGCGGTCGGCTTCCACGCCGTACTGCGCGCCCTTGAGGGACAGACCGCAGTGCACGGTCATGAAGTCCACGCCCTGTCTGGCCTGCTTTTCGATTTCATTGAAGAGATCGTCGGCCTTCATGCTGGCGATGTCGCGGTCGGCATCCAGAATCTGCTGGCCCACGGCATACATGGGCACGGTGCCCAGCGGCGCGGGGCTGGCGGCCAGCATGCCCAGCCGGATGGCGTCCAGATCGCCGGCGATGGAAAGATCCATCACGGTGTCCGCGCCCGCCTCGAGGGCGGCCTTGAGCTTGCGTTCCTCGGTATTGAGGCAGTTGCAGAGCGGCGAGGTGCCGATGTTGGCATTGACCTTGATGCGGGAGGGCTGGCCCACGATGATGGGCTTCAGGCCCTTGTGGGCGGGGTTGCCCAGCAGAACCATCGTCCCGGCATTGATGGCGTCGGTGATGGTCTGGGGATCAAGTCCCTCCTCGGCGGCAATCCGGGCCAGATGGGCGTCGAGAAGGTCACGCAGGGTGCTGTTGAGCGAAAGAAGCGAAGATGCCATGTGTAAGCCTCGCGGGTTGCGACGCAGGGCAGGGATAAAAAAATCGCACCAGCGGGAAAGCGGCGCGATACAGAGCTTCCCTCCGGCAGTGCGAACTGCGTCAGGTTCACAGGGTCTGGGACATGCCCACTCTCAGCCGCGTCATCTGCCGTGCGCGGCTCCCCTAGCTTGATTCGTTTATTTCTAGCGGAAAGATGGGCCGCTGTAAAGGCCTTTCTTGCCGGCTTGTCATCCGGCACGCGATGGGCTAGGCATGTGCCATGCGACGCCGTCTCCTCTCCCCCGTCACCTGGCCGGTCATATCCTTTCTGGCGGCCATACTGCTGGGCACGCTGGGGCTGGCCCTGCCCTTCAGCCATGCCGATGGCGCCCGCCTTGCCGTCATCGACGCCCTTTTCGTGGCGACCTCAGCGGTCTGCGTGACCGGCCTGAGCACGGTGGACGTGAGCGCCGTCCTGTCCCCTGTCGGGCAGGGCATCCTGCTGCTGCTCATTCAGGTGGGAGGGCTTGGCGTCATGACCTATACGAGCCTTGCCTTCCTGCTCTGGCGGCGGCAGGTGCCCTTCACCAGCCGCGAGGCCGTGAGTCAGGCCCTGTTGGGCGGTTCCTTTGATCTGAAAGCCTTTCTGCGGCAGGTGGCAGGCATTGTCCTCGGCGTGGAGCTGCTGGCCGCTCTGGCGCTCCATCTGCGCGATCCCGCCTTCTTCACGCCGTTCCGGGCCTTCTTTCATGCGGCTTCGGCCTTCTGCAACGCGGGCTTTGCCCTCAAGACCGACAACCTCATGGCCTACAAGGACGATGTGCCGGTCAACGTCATCATCTGCTTGTGCGTCATTCTGGGCGGTCTCGGCTTCGGCGTGCTGCGCGAACTGCTGGGTCTGCTGACCCGGGGCCGTCTGGGCGCGCCGGTCACCCGGCTCTCGCGTTTCAGCCGCCTTGTGCTGCGCACCACCCTCTTTCTTCTCGTCACAGGCTGCCTGCTCATCTATGTCACCGAATGGCGACGGCCCGGCAACGAACATCTGCTGGGCGACGGCTTCAGCCTGCTGCTGACCGCCTTCTTTCATTCGGTTTCCGCGCGCACGGCGGGCTTCAACACCGTGGACATGGCCCATCTGAGCCTTGCCAGCCTGCTGGTGCTCATGCTTCTCATGTTCATCGGCGGCGGCCCCGGATCCTGCGCCGGGGGCATCAAACTGGGAACCTTTCGCGTGCTGGTGGGCTATTTTCTGGCCCAGTTCCGGGGCAACGACCAGATTGTGCTGGGCGGTCGCGGCGTGCCGCACGAAAACGTCAAGCAGGCGCTGACCCTGTTCTTTCTTTACTGCCTGACCATCGTGGGATCGCTCTTTTTGCTGACCATCACCGAGACCGGCATCCTGCACCGCAGCGACGCGGGCAGCGATCTGCCCTTTGTCCACCTGCTTTTTGAAGTGGTGTCCGCGCTGGGCACCGTGGGCCTGAGCGTCAACGTCACCCCGCAGCTGACCGTGGAAGGCAAGCTCATCATCATTTTCAACATGTTCGCCGGACGAGTCGGCCTGCTCAGCCTGCTGCTGGCCGTTCGCAGCCTGCGCCAGCGCACGAGCTACGCCTTTGCCGAGACGCAGGTGCCCATCGGCTAGCGGACATTTTTTCACCGGAGCGGACAGGCGCGAAGCCGTCCTGCCGCGCTCCGCGCAACAGACATGACACGAACGACGAGGACGACATGGTTGCCAGAAAGTCGCTGGAAATCGGCATTATCGGTCTGGGGAAATTCGGCCTGCGCATGGCCAAAACCCTTGTGGAACTGGGCCATACGGTGGTGGGCATCGATTTGTCGGAAGTCCGGGTGCAGCTGGCCGAGGAACACCTTGAGGCCGTCTACAAGGCCGACGCCACCAATCTGAGCGTCCTGCGTTCATTGCATGTGCAGGATCTGGACTGGGTGGTCATCAGCGTGGGGGCCGGCGTGGAACAGTCCCTGAGCATCACCCTCAATGTGCAGGAGCTGAACGGGCCGCGCATCTGGGTCAAGGCTTCCAACGAGGAACACCGCAAGATTCTGGAACGCCTGCATGTGGATCGGGCCATCGTGCCGGAAATGGAAGCCGCGGTCATGGCGGCCCATCAGCTCACCCATCCGGGCATGCTGGATCTCATCCCCAAATACGGCGGCATTGCCATTCAGGAACTGGAAGTGGACAACTGGGACGGCAAGACGCTGGTGGAACTCAACCTCATGCAGGAACATGCGGTCATGGTGCTGGGCATCCGGCCCGTGGGCAAGGATGCCTTCATCTTCGTGCCGCCTGCCCGCACCACCCTGCATCGGGGCGACAGGCTGGTCATTGCCGGGCGTTCGGCCAGCATGGGCAAGATCCACCCCTGAGGGGGCGCCCGGAAAAAACGGAACAGGAGGTCGGGAGACCGATCACGGACGCGGCACAAGGCTCATCGACCGGCCGACGGCCGCGCCCACCAGGGGAGCGCCCGCCAGAAGTCATGCAGACGGCGTTCGCGCAACGGCCAGTCCGCCGCGTAACGGGCCAGCTCCTGCCGAAAGGCGGGGGAATGGTTCATCTGCCGGATGTGGCAAAGCTCATGCAGGCAGAGGAAAATGGCGTCCTCTTCCGGCAGCAGGATGGCCCGCCAGTTGAGGCTGATGCGCCCCGCCCCCTCCCTGTCCCGGGTGCAGCTGCCCCAGCGCGAGCGCTGATCCCGCACGCCCACACGGCTGACGGCAACACCGCAGCGCTGCGCCTGTTGCCGCACCAGCTCTGGCAGGCGTCCTTCCGCCTGGCGGCGGCACCAGAGGCGGAGCGCCGTGGCGGCCAGATCCGTTTCCGTATCGCCATAGAGGGTCAGGGCATCCCCGCTTTCCAGCAGCAGCAGCCGCCGGGCCTTGTCCTCTACGCGTATCGGCGGCTGCGCACCGCACGCGACCGCCGCGCACCCCCGCTGCCAGTCCCCGCCGTGACGCACACGGCATTCGCGCCCGAGGACGGGCAGGGAAAGCCGCTCGGGCAGCACCCGCGAAGCCGCACTTGCCTCACGCCGCGCGCAATATGCCCGCCAGGCCCTTTCCAGCCCGGGCAGCAGGCTCGCCAGCCGTGTCGTCTGCCCGCTCAAGGCCAGCCCCGCCGGCGCGCCGAGGCACAGCTCCCCTTCCTCACTCAGCCGCAGGACAAAGCGGCGCGCCCGCGCTGAGCGCCGCACGCCGGCGCGCAGCACCGTGCCGTCAGCAAGGGAAAAAACCACCACTTCCGCCGCTATGCCGCCAGAACGGCAGGTCTCCCGTTCCAGACGGACAGGACACGGAGCGCCGGAAGGGACATTTTTCCCTTTCAAGGGCAGCAGCATGACGGGCAACATGCGCTCATGCTGCCAGAGCCGGTTGCGGCTGTAAAGCGGGAGAACGGGTCGCCTTCTGGTTGGCACTCATCTTGCAACTAATCAACGCAAACAACGGGACGAGGAAAAATATTCCCAGGAGCAGTTATGGCTATCACCGCATTGCAGCAGAACGAGATGTTTTCTCTTGTCAACATCGCCTCTCCCAACAGTCTGGTGACCAATTACGGCAAGGGAAGCGCTGTGGAGACAGGTTCTTCCGGCGACAGCATTTCCATTTCCGATCAGGCACGTCAGCTCTTTGCCCAGTCCTATGGACAATATAACGGCTTGACCGCATCATCCGTGACGTCCGATGCCGAAGAGGGGCTGCTGCAGAGCGTGGCCCAGAGCTACACGCTGAAGAGCGGCACGGAACAGATGGCCGATGCCGGAACCCCGTCCGCGGACGTTCAGCCTGCCGTTGCGCAGCCTCAAGAGGCCGTAGCCCCCGCTTCCGAGAACGCGGATAGCGCCGGTGCGCAGGGCGGCGGTCAGGGCGGCGGCGGTCAGAGCGGCGAAAACGACGATGACGACAGTGATGACGAAAGCATCCGTCAGCAAATTTCTTCCCTGCGTGCCCGCGTCAGCATGCTAAGTTCGGCTATTTCCGGCGGCGATTCGGCGGCATATAGCCAGCTGGCCGCTCTGGAGTCGGAAATTTCCGCTCTGACGGCCAGCCTGAGCGCGTAACTCCCTCCCCTTTCTACCGTTCAGGCCGACGACGCATGAAGCGGAAGAGCGTTCTGCCTCGCTCTTCCGCTTTCTTGCATGCAACAAACAGGTGTTGCGTGCCGCGCGGCACCGACGAGCGGCGCATGCCCGGCCCGTCAGCCCGTCAGGTGGACAGGGGCATATCCGGCGCGGCAGGCAGGGAACGCACGGCAAAGGGCTTTTCCCACTCCGGCAGGCAGGCAAAGATTTCCCCGTCGGGCAGGATGACCCGCAGGGCGTGCAACATGAGATGCGGGGCCGCGTCCGGCGTGCCATATTTGATGTCACCCAGCACCGCATGGCCCACATGGGCCAGCTGGGCACGGATCTGATGCGTGCGCCCGGTGTGCAGGCGCAGCAGCAGCAGGCTCCGCTCCGCGCCGCGCTCCAGCGGCACCGCAGTCAGGACAGCCTCCCGCCCGTCGCCGGGTTGATCGCTCACCCGCACCCGTTCAAAACCGTCGCGTCCTTCCTTGCGCAGCCAGTGCGTCAGGCGGCGGGCCTCGGCAAAGGGCCAGCTGCCCCGCACCCAGGCCAGGTACTCCTTGCACAGCTCATGCTGCCGCAAGGCCGTCGTCATGGCGCTGAGCGCGGCAAAGCTGCCTGCCACCAGCAGGACGCCGGACGTGTCCTTGTCCAGACGATGGATGGGCGTGGGAATGTAGGGTTGTCCGGCATAGCGGGCCGCCAGACGTCCGGCAAGACTGTCCTCATGACCGGTACCCGGCTGGGTCGGCAGACCGGAGGGCTTGTTGAACGCCCAGATGTCGCCGCTCCTGCCCACCAGCGGCGGCAACGGCACATCCTGCGCCGCCGGCGCCTCCTCAGCCCGCTTGCGCTCGGCCATATTGCGGGCAAAGGGAGGCAGGCGAATCTGATCCCCCACGGCCACCACGGTAAAGGGCTTGGCCCGTCCGCCGTTCAAACGCACCTGCCCGGTGCGTATCCAGCGATGCAGCAGACTCTGCGGCAGGCCCAGACGGCGCTGCAGCAGCTGCAGCAGCTTCTGGCCGCTCTCCACGGCCTGAACGGGAAAGGCATTGTCAGGTTCTCCCGCCGCGGCTGACGGCGGAATGGTAGCGTCATCGGACATGGGCGCGGCAACCTCGCGTGCCGTGGTGAAAAAGGACGACGGCCTTCCGGCCCGTCGCGGAACTGCATTTCAACATAGCGGCAGCTGCCCGCGAGGTCAATGCGCCGCACAACAAAGGCCGCCCCCTTGCCGTGGCGCGCGACGCGGGGGAGGAACTTCCGCCCTCCCCGGCGTTGCGGCCAGCAGCGGCAGGGCTACAGCCCACTGAAGCCCCAGAGACTGCGGGTACGGATTTCGCAGGCCAGCTGCCCGCCGGGAGGAATGGCCCGGGCGAGGGATGCGCCATCCGTCAGGGCAATGCGCACGGCCACGAGCGAGACAGGGCTTTGGATATCCGGGCCGCTTCCGGCGGGCAGGGTCATGTTTTGCGGCGGCAGCACCTCTTCCACCCTGCCCGTCCAGACGGTTCCGGCGGGAACCGTGGAGGGAGCGACCGCCGAGGGGCCTTGCAGCGGGATGATGCGGGCTTCCTGCCCTGCGGCGATGCCTTCGGCATTTTCGGCGAGATAGTAGGCCATGACCCACCAGGCGTCCGTCTCATCGGGCGCGATGAGCAGGACAGGGCTGCCGGGCTGTGCGGTCTGTCCCGCGGCAAGCAGCACGCGAGCCACGGTGCCGCTGACCGGCGCGTACAGATTGGCGTCCGGCGGCGGCAGGGGGTTTGCCTGCCGGGGACGCGCCTGCGTCTGGCCCTGTCGTGCGCGGGCCTGCTGCACTTCATTGCGGATCTGCTGCAGTTCCTGATCAAGGGCGGCTCGCGAACGGCTGGCCTTTTCGTAATTGTCGCGGGCCTGTTCCATGCGGGTGCGGGCGGCGGCTTCGGCCTGTCTGGCCTTTTCCCAGGCGGCCTTGCCCTGCTGGGGCTGGATGCCGCGCAAAACCAGTTGGGCCTGCACATGCTCGGTGACGCTGCGGTCGCGCAATTGCAGGCTCACGGCTTCCTCGTTGCGGGCCGTGGCAAGGCGGGTCACCATATCCAGCTCGGCGGCCTGCGCCTCTGCCAGGCGCTGGGCGGCCTCTTCCATACCCGGCGCGAGACCGGCCATTTCCCGCTCGGCGCGGGCAAGCTGGCGGGCGTAGGCGCTCACGTCCAGCCGAGCCACAACCTGACTGGCATCCACATGCATGCCCTGCTGCGGCATGACCTGCTGCACGGGCGCGCTGAATTCCGAGCTGACCGGCACCAACCGGGCATCCAGCACGGCCCAGCGGCTTTCCCGGCCGCCGCTGGACAGCCACCAGAGCGCCAGCACCAGCACAAGGGCGAGCAGCACCACGCCCAGCGGCAGCCAGCGCAACCATTTTTTGTAACGTGCCAGGCCGTCCCTGCCGCTCAGACCGGAGCGCGGCGGCTCCTTGGGGGCTTCGCCCGACGGCATTTCAAGATACATGGGTTCTGACATGCAACCTCCCGTCATCTCTGATGAAACTTCGCAGAGGCTCGGCGGATTCGCAGAGTGGGGCTTCGCCGTGCCGGCAGGGACACTTTACAACAGGCACAAGGCCGCTTACAAGAAGCCTTCCCGGGCCTGCCCGGGCAAATTTTTTTGGGGGGAGGGAGTCCACCTGATGTTTTTCCGATCCGCCGCGCTGCTGATCTGCCTGTGCCTGCTGGCCGGCTGCGGCGCCCGCACGGTTGCCGTCATCGACGACAAGGGCTTTGCGGAAATGAGCCGCCGCATGCCCGAGGAAATGCGTGCCCGCAAGCTGCTCACCAAGGACGGCGACTATCTGAGCCGCCTGGACTTCGAGTCCAGACCGTATGGGGACATTCTCTTTGCGACGCTTTCGCCGGACTTTCTCTTTGATGATACGGGCGGGCATGTGTATTTCGGCGAAACCTTCCGGGCCACGCGCACCCCGACCAGCCGGGTCAGCCTCCGGGAAAACGGCTTTACGCTGCGTCATCCCACGCAGACCGTCACCCTGTCCATGCTGGGCGTACTGGACTGGGACGACGACGGCACGGACGAATGGCTGGCCGCCTGCCGGGTGGAGCCGCTGCGCGGTTCGCGCGTGCGCACCTATTACATCCTTATCCCGCCGCCGGCCCGTGCGGGCCAGCCGCTCAAGGCCTCGGTGGCCGCTCTGTACGAATGTTACGGACTGGCCTGCACCATGTACGTCAACAAGGCGCTTGCCCTGCACGGCGAAGGCAACGACCCGGCCACGCCGGCCACGCCGGTGCAGGATTCGGTGCCGGGACTGCAGCAGGTCACGGAACCGCCGAGCGCCCGCAAGGCGGACGGCGAGGCCGCACTGGAAGAACACAGTCTGTAAGGCGTCTCCCGAAGAAGAGGCGCTGCCGGCAAAGAAGGCCTCCTCGCCGCGCGAGGAGGCCTTCTTTGCCGCGCATTGCGCGTTGCGACCACGAAAAAAGGGGGCGGAGGAATGCCCCCTTCCCGCTTGTACGGCAGGGACACCCCCCACCGAAAAACCGGAACCACCCGAACGGGAAACGGTCGCGGACGCCCGTGCGAACCGTCAGACTCCCTTTCGCCGTGCCGCGCCCACAAGGGAGGCAATCACTCCCACGGCCAGCACCGTCAGCACCACCACCAGCGACACGTGGGGCGACAGTTCAAAACCGATGCCGAGGGCGTGCTTCAGGGCCGAGAGCAGCAGCTTGGCGGCAATGAAGAACAGGAGGACGACCACGGCCTTTTCCAGATGAATGAGGTAGCGGCCCAGGGATTCCAGCACGAAATACAGGCTCCGCAGGCCGAGAATGGCGAAAATCATGGCCGAATAGATGATCAGCGGCTCCCGGCTCACGGCAATGACCGCCGGCACCGAGTCAAAGGCGAACATGACGTCGCTGACCTCGATGATGACCAGACAGAGGAAGAGCGGCGTGGCCACAAAGGGGGCCTTGCGCCCCAGGCCTTCCACCTTCAGACCAAGGCGGGCGGACTCTTCCGCCGCACGCTTGCGGGTGAGGAAGAAGTCATGCCCATGCAAGCGGGGCCACACGGGGAAGAAGCGTCGCACGCCCCGGAAGGCGATATGGTTGGAATAATCCGCCAATTCCTCTTCCTGCTTGCGCTTTCTGAGCATGACAAGGCCCGTATAGCCCACCATGCCCGCAAAGATCAGCTCCACCACCGGCCCGAAGGCCAGCAGACCCGTACCGATGGCCACAAACACGGCCCGGAAGACAATGGCCCCCAGCACGCCCCAGTACAGCACCCTGTGGCGGAAGGCCTCGGGGATGGAAAACCAGGAAAAAATGGCCATAATCACGAAAAGGTTGTCCACGGACAGCACCTTTTCCAGCACATAGCCGGTGAAAAAGAGGCTGGCCATGTCGCTGCCGTGATGGAAATAGAGATAGATGCCGAAGGCAATGGAGACGGCAATCCAGAAAATCGTCCAGAGAGAGGCGCTTTTCAACGTCACATCGGCATCACGTTTGTGCGCGAAGAGATCGAGAAAGAGCGACAACGCCACGGTCACCGCAAAAATGACGACTGTTTCCGTGGGAAAGCCCAAATGTTCCATGATGCCAGTTCCGCCTTGTGACTGTTTGCGATCCGGGGCGGCGACCGCCGCCGCGCAGGCGCGCCTGTCCTGCCTGCCGGCCAGTATGGCACAGCCGGACGCCGCCCGTGTGAACATCATGTTACGGCATGATGACAAATTGTTGCAAAAACGTCTGCCCGCCGTCCGTCCTCAGGCCGGAAAGGTGCGCGCATCCGCCAGACGGGCTTCCTCCTCGCGATTCTGGGCGCGCAGGGCACGGGCCAGCACCTGCCAGCCCTCGGCCGTATCCTGCAGGCGTACGCTCTTGCGGGCCAGCAGTTCGGCCACGCCGGGATCCTCGTTGCCGTCCAGATAGAGCTTGGCCATGAGCAGCATGGACGCGGCGTCATGGGGATCGCGCAGCAGGGCTTCGTGCAGCAGTTCGCGCGCTTCGCCGCCCCGCCGCTGCCGCGCCGCCACCCGCGCCAGCGCCCGGCGGGCGAGGCTGGGGCCGGAATCCTGCCCGGCCTCGCGCAAACGATCCTCGAGGGCGGCGGCCTGCTCGTAATAGCGGCGGGCCTCGTTGCGGCGTCCGCCATCCTCGCAGATCTGGCCCAGACGCAAATGGGCAAAGAGGTGATCGGGATCCGCTTCCAGGCATTGCCGGAAAGAGCGGGCCGCCGCGCGGCGCTCGCCCAGCTGGAGGCAGACCGTGCCCAGATTGTAGCGGGTCTGGGCCGTCTGCCCGCTATCGGCGCAACGCCGCAGGGCTTCGTGGAAATGACGCTGCGCCTCATGGTAGCGGCCCAGGGCGGCCATGCAGACCCCGAGGGAGTTGCGGGCCAGCACATTGCCGTCATCGGCCAGCAGGGCCAGCTTGTACTCGTCCACCGCGCCGAAAATGTCGCCGAGGCTGTAGCGCCTGTCCGCACTGATGTTGAGGGCCAGCGAATTGCAGAGACCCGCGCGCGGCCCGGGCAGCAGCATGGCGTATTCCAGGGCCTTCAGCGCACATTCGAGCATTTCCCCCTTGCGGAACCGCAGGAAGGGATAGCTCGCCAGACCGCAGGCCGCGCGCAAACCCTGCCCGTCCAGTTCGCGGCAAAGCTCCGCATAGCGCGGCAAGAGGCCCTCGCCCTCCTGGGCGGCATGAAAGAACATGAGGCTGTTGCCGCCGTAAAGGCCGCACAGGATCTCCCCTGAGGCGCCGTCGGAGGCGGCATCGCCAAAGGCCTTCCGCCACTTCCCGGCCGCCTGCTCCAGCACCGCACAGTCCGGGACGGGCCGCCCGGCGGCTTCCGGGGATTCGGCCCCGCCCTGTTCCAGGCGCAGGAGCGCCAGCACAAACTGATTCGCCTGATCTGAACGCTGCCGCAGCAGACGCATGAAGTCCCCGTGCCCGTGGAAGCCGTGCAGGCTCGGACAGGCGGTCACGGCGCTTCCCGACGCCGTCCCTGAGGCCGGCGCTTCCCCGCCCGACGCGCTCGGGGCGTCAGGACGCTCCATAGCCGCATTCTCGCGGGGCACACGGCCTTCCTCGCGCAAAATGCCCTCTTCGTTCCCGTCCCGTTGCTCCTCCAGCAGGGCCAGCCGCTGTCCCGCGGCCAGCGGTCGCGCGGCATCGGTCAATTGCAGGATTTCGGCCACGGATTCCTGTTCCCGCACCTGCAGGAGCACGATTTCGCCCCGCAGACGGCGCGCGCCCGTCGCCTCATCTTCCCAGACGGCAAAACGCTGACCCTCGCGGGCCTTGGCGCGCAAACCGAGGCTGACCCGCACCCGTCCCATGCCGAGATTTTCCAGAATGACGCCCCCTTCCTGCAGGATGCGGGCAAAGGGCATGATGCATTGCGGCAGGCCGCTGCGCGCGGCCTCTCGCGCCGCCAGACGGGCGCGCTCCATGAAGCGGCGCGCCTGCTCGTACATGGAGAGCGCAAATTCCGGCCCTTCCATGTCCTGCGGATAGAGGGCATGGCCGGCACAGAGACGGGGCCGCACCGTGCGGCGCGTGACGCGGCATACCTGCTCCACGGCGGCCATGCGCTTCAGAACGCTCTGGGCCAGCTTGTGGCAGGCCTTGCGCCCGCTGCTGCTCGGCATGAGCAGGGCCATGCCGAAACGCCCCACCCGGGCCGCCATGACCGTGGCCGGCAATTCCGCCCGCAGGGCCTCGGCCACCCGGTGCAACAGGCTGTCCGTGAAGGCGTAGCCGTAGGTTTCGGCGAGTTCCTTGCCGTTGCTCATGCGCAGGAGCACAAGGCCCATGCAGAGCCGGTGCAGGGAGGCCCCCTGCGCCCCCCCGGCAGCGGGATCCGCCAGCTGATTGCGCACGCGGGCCGCCTCTTCCTCCATGCGGGCATACAGGACATTTTCCGTCGCCAGGCCGGTAACCGCATCCATGCGCCCGGCCCGGGCACGTTCCAGCAAATCCAGACAGGTGTCCGCCACGGCGGGCAGGAGCGGCAGGGCCTGCCGCGTTTCCCGCACGCGCACGCCATGCAGCATGGCCACGGCAAGCAGGCTCTCGCCCCGCCAGAGCGGCAGGAGCAGACGCCGTTCCGCAGCCAGCAACTCGGGCTGGCGGGCGGGATTTTCCGTCGGGAAATAGAGGGCGCAGCCGGTGCAGGAGATGAAGCGCCGCAGCAGGGCAAAAAGCTGCGCATCCATCTCCATGAGGTCGCCCCGGGTCAGGGAGGAAGTGGCGAGTTCTGCATTCATCTTTCCAGTTTATGCCGGGGAACCGCCACATGTCTAGAGAAATTCTTGACTTTGCGCCGGACGCGCGACCGCCGGACAGGTGCCCCTGTCCGCACAAATCGGGCAGCAGCCCGCCTCTTTGCTTGCCGTTCCGCGCCGGGCAACGTATCCTGTCAAAAACATCTCGCAGAGGAATCCCTATGCCCATTGCCAAATTTGCTCTCGGCCCGCTGGAAACCAATTGTTATGTGGTCAATAACAATGAAGAAGCCATTGTCATCGACGTGGGCGGCGATCCCGCGCCCATCCGGCAGTATCTTGCGGAACGCGGCCTGAACCTGCTGGCCATTTGCCTGACGCACAAGCATTTTGACCACACCTACGGCGTGGCCGAACTGGCAGCGGGCACCGGCGCGCCTGTTTATGCCTCGCGGCACGATGCCTGCCTCGATGACACCGAGTCCGTGCGCGGCGGCATCTGGGGCCTGCCGCCCGTGCCGCCCTATACCTGCGAGGACATTCCGGCAGGCGAGCGGGACTTCGGCAAGCTCCATTTCACCATTCTGGAGACGCCCGGCCACACCCCCGGCGGCATCTCCCTCTACTATCCCGCTGAAAATGCCGTATTTACCGGCGACGCCCTCTTTTTCCGCTCCATTGGCCGGACGGACTTTCCCGGCGGCGATCAGGCCCTCCTGCTGCGCTCCATCCGGGAAAAGCTCTTTACCCTGCCCGAGGAAACCAGCGTCTACCCCGGTCACGGCGGCGCCACCACCCTGGGCGATGAACGCCGTCAGAACGCCTTTTGCGGGGATTTGTGCTGACGAAGGCCCTTGTCCTGCTGGGCAGCCCCCGGCCCCGCGGCAGCAGCGAAAGTCTTGCCCGGCATTTCATGGCCGGGGCGGAAGAAGGCGGCCTGCCGGGGGAAACGATCTGCCTGCGGGAAAAGCGCACCCTGCCCTGTACGCATTGCGGCGTCTGCGAACGGACGCCGCATGCCTGCGCCCTTGCGGCAGAGGATGACGCCGAAGCCGTCCTGCGTGCGCTGGAAGGCGCATCGCTCCTGCTTGTGGCGGCTCCCATCCACTTCTATGCCCTGCCCGGACAGCTCAAATGCCTGATCGATCGCGCCCAGAGCCGTTGGGCACGGCCGCAGGATGAGGCCGCACGGGCCGCCGTCCGGCCCACGCTGGCCCTGCTGACGGCGGGCCGCCCGCGCGGCGAACGCCTGTTCGCGGGCAGCGAACTCTGCCTTTCCTACTTCGCCCAGGCGCTGGGCCGTCAGCTGACAGAATGTCGGGGACTGCGCGGCATCGAATCGCCGGCGGACATTTCGCTGGAGCAGGCTGCGGCCATGCGCGACTGGGGGAGGCAGTGGGCTGCCCGCCTGACCGTCGCGCCCTCCCTGCCCGGGCCACCGGGCGCGCCATGATGGGGCTGCGGCGCATGGCGCAGTGCCTGGGGCTGCTCGAACGCCGTTGCGCCCATTGTCTGGCGCCCTTTGAGGCCCGACGGGACGAAGCCTTTTGCCCTGCCTGCCAGCCGCAACTGGCCCCGTACACGGGCGCGGCCTGTCCCCGCTGCGGCCTGCCGGTTCCGCCCGGCGATGCGGCAGACGCGCCTTCCGTGCCTT
The DNA here is from genome assembly GCA_019118345.1 of Candidatus Desulfovibrio intestinavium. GTDB lineage: Bacteria > Desulfobacterota > Desulfovibrionia > Desulfovibrionales > Desulfovibrionaceae > Desulfovibrio > Desulfovibrio intestinavium. The sequence goes on from DWZD01000053.1 coordinate 224,495, forward strand.
GCGGGCGCTGTGGGGAAGCGCCGCCGCCGTGGACGGATTTTCTGTCCTACGGCCTGTACACGGGCGCACTGCGCGACTGCCTGCTGCGCCTCAAGTTTTCCGGCGAACTCTGGCTGGCCGGGCCGCTGGGCAGCCTCATGGCCCGCCGCCTGCAAGAGCTGCGGCCCAATCTGATCCCGCCGGACGTGGTGCTGGCCGTGCCGCAGCATCCGGCCCACTTGCGGGAACGCGGCTACAACCAGGCCCATGAGCTGGCGGCGGCGCTTTGCCGGGAGCTGCGCCTGCCCCTGACGCGGCGTCTTCTGCGCCGCGTCAGGCGTGTGCTGCCGCAGGCCGGGCTGGACGCCGCCCAGCGGCAGGCCAATGTCCGGGACAGCTTTGCGGCCCTGCCTGCCGGACTTGCCGGAGCGCGCTGCTGGCTTGTGGATGATGTGCTGACCACCGGCAGCACGGCGCGTGCCGCCTGCCATGCCCTGCTGGCTGCCGGAGCGGCCCGCGTGGACATGCTGGTGCTGGCCCGTACCCCCCTGCGCTGACCCGCCGCCGGGCTGAGCCTCCCCCCTGTGTGACGACAGCCCCTGCCCGCACCAGGCCGGCCCTCAGCCGGCAATGACCGCGCCTGCAGGCGCTGCCCGAACGCCATTGCCGTCGGCAACCGCCGCAACCTGCGCAATCCTGCGGCGGCGGAAGGGCATGCGGCAAGGGCAGACCCGTGCCGGACGTCCCTCCCCGCTCACGCGAGAACGCAAGAGGGGCGAGGGCAACCCTTCCGCGGAAAGGTTCCCCTCGCCCCCCGGCAAAGGCATTTCGGCAATGGCCCGAACTAGGCCTTCTTGTCCTTCTTGAGCCAGCTCATCATGCCGCGCAGTTCGCTGCCCACCTTTTCGATCTGATGGTTGGCCTCATTGCGGCGGGTGGCCAGGAACATGGGATACTTGGCGCGGGCTTCAAGGATGAAGTCGCGGGCGAACTTGCCGCTCTGGATATCCTTGAGCACGTTTTTCATTTCCTTCTTGGTTTCTTCGGTGATCAGGCGCGGCCCGGTCACATAGTCGCCGTATTCGGCGGTATTGCTGATGGAATAGCGCATGCGGGAAAGGCCGCCTTCGTACATGAGGTCAACGATGAGCTTCATTTCGTGCATGCACTCGAAATAGGCCATTTCGGGCTGGTAACCGGCTTCCACCAGGGTTTCAAAACCGGCCTTGATAAGGGCGGAAATGCCGCCGCAGAGCACGGCCTGTTCGCCGAAGAGGTCGGTTTCGGTCTCTTCACGGAAGGTGGTTTCGATGACGCCGGAGCGCGCGCCGCCGATGCCCTTGGCATAGGCCAGGGCATTTTTCAGGGCATTGCCGGAGGCATCCTGATGAATGGCCACGAGGCAGGGCACGCCGCCGCCCTCGGTGAAGGTGCGGCGCACGAGGTGACCAGGCCCCTTGGGCGCGATGAGGTACACATCCACATCCTTGGGCGGGATGATCTGATTGAAATGGATGTTGAAGCCGTGAGCGAAAAGCAGGGCCTTGCCCGCCTTGAGGTTGGGCTTGATGTCGTTTTCGTAGACGGCGGCCTGCACTTCGTCGGGCAGCAGGATCATGATCAGGTCAGCCTGGGCGGCCGCCTCGGCGGCGCTGACCGGGCTGAAGCCGTGTTCCCGGGCCAGTTCGTAGTTGGCGCCGCCGGGGCGCTGGCCCACGACGACATTCACCCCGGAGTCACGGAGGTTCTGGGCATGGGCATGGCCCTGGCTGCCGTAGCCGATGATGGCAACGGTCTTGCCCTTGAGCGCATTGAGATCGGCATCCTGATCATAGTACACTTTCATAGTCGCATCCTTCTGTCGTTTTGCTGCAAAAATCCTCCCGCGGGGCGGGAGGAAAATTGTTGTGCCGCTTCGGGGAAAAAGTCAAGCCCCGGCGGGGCCTAGTCCGCCTGCTTTTTGGAGCGCCGCATGGCCACTGAGCCGGTGCGGGCCAGCTCCTTGATGCCGAAACGGTGCAGCAGGCTGATGATGGCCTCCAGCTTGCCATGATCGCCGGTGGCCTCGATGGTCATTTCCGAGGCGCTGACGTCCACGACCTTGCAGCGGAAAATTTCCACCGTGCGCAGAATTTCGCCGCGCATGGCCCCTTCGGCCTGCACCTTGACGAACATCATCTCCCGCTCCACGGCAGGAATGTCGGCAAAGTCCACCACCTTGATGACAGACACGATCTTGTGGAGCTGTTTCATGATCTGCTCCAGGATCTGGCTGTCGCCGTACGTGGTGATGGTCATGTGCGAAACGCCCTCCTCAAGGGTCGGCGCCACATTGAGCGAATCAATATTGAAACCGCGCCCGCTGAACAGCCCCGCCACGCGGGAGAGCACACCGGGTTCGTTTTCCACCAGAACAGAAAGCACATGTCGTTCCATGCCGCCCCTCCTACACCAAGAGCATCTCATCCAGGGCCGCCCCGGCGGGCACCATGGGATAGACGTTTTCCTCGCGCTCCACGGTCACGTCCACAAAGGCCGGATGAGGCGAGGAGAGCGCGGCCTCGAGCACCGGGCGCAGTTCCCCGGGCTGGGAAATGCGGTAGCCTTCGGCCCCGTAGGCCTCGGCCAGCTTCACGAAGTCGGGCTGGGCCTCCATGTTGGTGAAGCTGTAGTTGCGGTCGTAGAACAGTTCCTGCCACTGCCGCACCATGCCCAGATGACGATTGTTGAGGATGATGACCTTGATGGGCAGCTTGTACTGCACCACGGTGGCCAGCTCCTGAATGTTCATCTGGATGGAGCCGTCGCCGGCCACGGCAATGACCTTGCGATCCGGGAAGGCGCACTGCGCCCCGATGGAGGCCGGGAAACCGTAGCCCATCGTGCCCAAACCGCCGCTGGTGAGCAGGGTGCGCGGTCTGGTGAAGGAATAGAACTGCGCGGCCCACATCTGATTCTGCCCCACTTCGGTGGTGATGATGGCCTCGCCCCCGGTGAGGGCATAAAGCTCCTCGATGACGTGCTGCGGCTTGATGTGATCGTTGCGGATGTAGCCGAACGGTTTGCTCTGCTTCCACTGGGCCACGGTTTCCAGCCAGGATTCGTGATCGCCCTTCCAGTCCACATGGGCCATCTTGCTGTTGGCGATGTCCAGCATGCCGGACAGCGCCAGCTTGCAGTCGCCCACCACCGGCACATCCACTTCCACATTCTTGCGGATGGAGGTGGGGTCGATGTCGATGTGGATGATGCGGGCATGCGAGGCAAAGGCGGAAATCTTGCCGGTCACGCGGTCATCGAAGCGCGCGCCCACGCATACGAGCACGTCGGCATTGTTGATGGCCATGTTGGCCGCATAGGAGCCGTGCATGCCCACCATGCCCAGCCAGAGGTCGTCCGTGGCCGGGAAGGCTCCCAACCCCATGAGCGTGCAGGACACGGGCAGATGCAGGGCGTGGGCCAGTTCGCGCAGGCTGTCGGCGGCATCGGACATGATGACGCCGCCCCCGGCAAGAATCATGGGCCGACGGGCCTGGGCCAGCACCTCCACCGCGCGCCGCAACTGGTTGAGATTGGGCTTGTAGGTGGGGTTGTAGCTGCGCATGTAGATGTCTTCGGGCCAGACAAATTCCGCATGAGCCTGCATCACGTCCTTGGGCAAATCCACGAGCACCGGCCCGGGACGCCCGGAGCGGGCCAGATAGAAGGCCTGCCGGATGGTCTTGGCCAGTTTGCGGATGTCCTTGACCAGGAAGTTGTGCTTGGTGCAGGGGCGGGTGATGCCCACGATGTCCACTTCCTGGAAGGCATCGTTGCCGATGAGCTTGGTGGGCACCTGACCGGTGAAAACCACCAGCGGGATGGAGTCGCAATAGGCCGTGGCTATGCCCGTGACCGTATTGGTGGCGCCCGGCCCGGAAGTCACCAGACAGACGCCCACCTTGCCGGACGCACGGGCATAGCCGTCGGCCGCGTGCACAGCCCCTTGTTCATGCCGCACCAGAATATGTTTCAGATCGGGATGGCGCGGCAATTCATCATAAATATCGAGGACAGCGCCGCCCGGATAGCCGAACAGCACGTCCACGCCTTCCTTCTTCAATGATTCAAGGAGAATCTGTGCACCTGTGAGTTCCATGATACTGCGGCTCCTGCGCCGTTATTTGCCTTCGGCGCGATATTTATCCAACAATTCCATCAACTTGGTCTTGCCTTCCAATTTCTGCTTCTTCAGCTGCTTGAGGGTCTGCTCTTCGGTGGGCGTGCGGTAGACCTTGGCTTCCAGCTTTTCCACCTGCTTTTCGTAGAGCACATGATCTTCCCAGAGGGATTTCAGCTCCGGATCAGTGGGGGCCATCTTTTCAAGCAGTTCAATTTCATGCTGATCCATAAGAAATCTCCAGTGTTAGGGGTTGAAGCCCGTCAGGGCGAAGAACGTTTGCAAAGGGTTTACAATCTGGCGGCAAGCTCGATGAGGGACGCCACCACGATTTGCTTCACCAGCTGGATGGCCAAAAGCACCACCACCGGGGAGAAATCCAGTCCCGAACGGTAGGTGAAGGGCATCCATTTGCGGACATAGTAGAATACCGGCTCCGTCAGTACGCGCAGGGCACGCACGATGGGATTGAAGGGATCCGGGCGCACCCAAGAGATGACCGCCGCAATGACGACAATCCAGAAATACAGGTTGAGCAGCGCGCCGAGCACGTTCCCCACGGCCAGCAGAATGTTTTGAATCACGAACACGTTTGTTGCTCCACGCTTTCGGCAATGGCCGCCCGCAGGGCGGCATAGTTCAAGGCCACAATATCGCCCGGCAGCTCCTCGTTGCCAAAGGCGGCAAAGGGAATGCCCGCCCCGGCCGCCGCATTGCCGTCATGGGAACTGTCGCCCACAAAGAGCACACGCTGCGGCGGCAGACCCCAGGCCGCAAGAATGAACTCGGCTCCCTGCGGGCTGGGCTTGGGGGCAATGCCGGGCGTATCCGCGGCAACCACAGGATTAAAATAGGGAGGCAGGCCAAAAATGTCCAGAACCGTTTGCATGCCCACGCCGGTACGGTTGGTGTCAATGGCCATGCGCACGCCGTGGGCGTGCAGCCATTCCACCACGTCCCGGAAGCCGTCGCACAGGCGCAGCAGGGGCAAAATGTCCCGCCGGTACACGACGACCTCTGAGGTAACGTAATCTATCTGCGCGTGCAGCTCGGGCGGCAGGATATATTCCAGCGCCTGCCGGGCGGTGGCCATGAAGGAGTACCGCTCCTGCTCGGGCGTCATGGGCGGCAGGCCGAAATGCTCAAGTATCCTGTTATAATAGATGCCATTCGTCGTGCGCGAGTCGATGATCACCCCGTCGCAGTCAAAGATGACGCCGCCGATGCCCTGCGGAAACAGCTTGCCCGCGATCTCCCGCCTCATGCCTCCTCCCAGGTCAGCAAGGTAAATTCCCGTTCCCATGTCGGACAGCAGCGCGGCGGGCGAGGCCGCTGCAACAGACGCCAGAGCGGCGCGCGCAGGCCCGTCAGGCGCGGGCCGTCCGGCCCGGCAAGGCTCGCCTGCCCCGCTCCGGCACAGGGGCCGAGATCCTCCCGCTCCAGCAGGGCCGCCCGCAAACCCGCCTCGGCCACAATGATCGTCCCGTCGGGCAGGAAGTTGCACGCCGCTTCCAGCATCCGATCCCAGGGCGGCAGCAGCCCCTCAAGGGAGGCGGTTTCCTGCCGTCCGTTCATGCCGGGGTGCAAGGTTTCGGGCAGGGCGGACATGGCCTCGCGCAGCTCCGCCGGCCCCGCTCCCGCGCTGAATGCGGCATCCAGACGCGCCCGCCCGTCAGCGTAGCGATTGCTCAGTTCAGCCATTTCGGCAAGGCGCTCCTCCTGCAGCCAGCTGAGCAGCAGCAGACGCTGCGCCCGGCAAAGGCGCTCCCGCGCCTCGGCCTGCGCCGCCACGGCAAGGGCAGCGGCCTCGTCGCCCTGACCGCCGGCAAAGGCCCTTCGCGCGGCGCTTTCCGCCTGTTCGCGCAGGGCGGCGCCCTGACGGCTCTGCCAGGCGCGCACGGGCACGCCGGACAGGGCGGCCTCGGTCATGGCCTGCAAATCCCGCAGGCAGGCAAGGGCCTCAGGCGGCGTCAGAGGGAAATTGTCTGGAAAAAACCACGGCCCCTGCGGCGGCGGGCAATGCCCCGCATGCGCCGGGCATCCGGCTTCCGTTTGCGGCAATCCGGGCCACAGGCGCGGCAGACCGGCAAGCCCGGGGGGCGCATCTTCCCCGGCAACAGGCCCGCGCAGCGCGGGCAGGCGCACGATCGGATCGTTCATGTATGCTCTCTTGGTTATGCCCCCCTTCCGATACCATAACTGGCGAAAAAGAAAAGCCGCCCCGCAGGCCTCCCTCGCGCGGGGAATAACGGCTTTTGGCCCCGTCACAGCCCGCCCCGGGGCCAAAAGCGGAACGCTCAAGGTGGAAAAATGTCCTCCTGTCAAAATTTCATGCGTGTTGCGCAAGGAAAATCTTGCTGAGCAGACAAAATTTTCTACAATGTCCCTTCCGTGTCGCGCTGTTGCGGCACGTCATTTCCCTCTTACCCGGAATTCCGGTTCAGCAAAGGAGAATCATTGATGGAACAAGGTACCCTTCGCCTCAAGACGGGCCTCGCGGAGATGCTCAAGGGCGGCGTGATCATGGACGTCACCACGCCCGAACAGGCGAAAATCGCTCAGGATGCCGGCGCGTGCGCCGTCATGGCTTTGGAACGTGTACCTGCGGATATTCGCGCCGCCGGGGGTGTCGCCCGGATGGCCGATCCCACCATCGTGGAACGCATCATGAAGGCCGTGAGCATTCCCGTCATGGCCAAGGCGCGCATCGGCCACTTTGTGGAGGCGCGCATCCTTGAGGCGCTGGGCGTGGACTATATCGACGAAAGCGAAGTCCTGACCCCGGCTGACGACAAATACCATATCAACAAGCGCGACTTTACCGTGCCCTTTGTCTGCGGTTGCCGCAATCTGGGCGAAGCCCTGCGCCGCATTGCCGAGGGCGCGGCCATGATCCGCACC